>JAFGRD010000141.1 GCA_016935315.1 Pirellulales bacterium | reverse complement strand
GAACGCTCAAGAAACTACGGAAAAACGGCTTCGTACTCACAAAACTGATCCGCTGCAAATGGCCCTGACCTAGCGCTGTAGTACTAAACAAGGGGATGGATGCACGAATCCCTAGCTGCCTGGCTTCCGCTCCAATTCACCCTGCTTCAGACGCCGCCAGTAGTCCTTCAGCGCACGGCGGATCTTGCCGCTGAGCAGCATGACCCCCAGGATGTTGGGGAATGCCATCGAGAGAATCATCAGGTCGGAGAAGTCGATGATATGCCTGGCCGTGACAATGGAACCCAACATCACGAAGGTGAGGAACAGCGCTTTGTAGACCATCGCGGTCTTGCGGCCGAACAGGTGCGACCAGCACCGTTCACCGTAGTACGACCAAGAGATCAGCGTGGAATAGGCAAACAGCACGACGGCCAGGGTGAGCACGTAGGGGAACCACCAGATGGCCGTGCGAAAAGCCTCGGCGGTCAGGGGGGCCCCCTTGCCGGACTCGATTAGCTCGGAAAAGGCGCCATTGGGATCATACACGCCGGTGACGACGATGACCAACCCCGTCATCGTGCACACGACCACGGTGTCGATGAACGGCTCCAGCAGGGCGACGATTCCCTCACTGACCGGCTCGTCCGTTCTCGCTGCGGCGTGAGCGATGGACGCCGAGCCCAGGCCCGCTTCGTTGGAAAAGGCCGCCCGGCGGATCCCTATCACCATCACGCCGATGAAGCCCCCGTAGCCGGCTTCGAGCGTGAAGGCGCTCTCGAAGATCAGACGAAAGGCAGGCAGCACGTGAGTGTAGTTGACCACCAGAATGTAGAGCGATGCGAGCACATAGATGCTGCACATCAGCGGCACGATCTTCTCTGCCGTCGCGGCGATCCTCCGAATGCCCCCGATAATCACGACTCCCACGCCGATGACCATCACGATGCCGTAGACCCACGGGTATTTCTCGAGAAAGGGAACTTGAGCCCGCAGCGCTTCCAGTGATTGGCCCACCTGGAAAATGCAGCCGCCTCCAAAGGACCCTCCCATGCACACTACGGCAAAGAGCGTGGCCAACACGACGCCCAAGGGTCTGAGGCCAAGTTCGGCAAGGCCGTCGCGCAAGTAGTGCATCGGGCCGCCGGAGACGGTCCCGTCCGGATCGACCTTCCGATAGAGCTGCCCGGCAGTGCATTCGGAGAACTTGGTGCTCATTCCGAGCAGCCCCGCGACGATCAGCCAGAAGATCGCGCCGGGACCGCCCCAACTGACGGCAATGGCCACGCCGGCGATGTTGCCCAATCCCACCGTTGCAGACAGCGCAGAAGCCAGGGCCTGGAAGTGGGAGACCTCCCCCGTGTCGTTCGGGTCGTCATAGTCGCCTTTCGTCACTCGAATGGCGTGCCAGAAGCCGCGGACGTTGATGAACCCCATTCGGATGGTGAAGAACAATGCACCGGTAAGCAGCCAGAATACCACCAAGGGGACACTCTGGCCGGTTTCAATCTCGGCCGCGCAGAGCGGGCAGGGGATGACAATGGGCACCTCGTCAGCGGGCCATGCGGCCGCGGCAACGAACGTACGACCATTGTCGGCGACGAAAGAAACGTTCTTAGCCATGCGGTTGGGGATGCTGGCCATGACTCCGCTGCCACGCAGTCGAATCGTGACCGAGGCCCCTTCGCCCGGCAAGATCTCGGCCGCCTCGGAAGCCCCTTGGATCTTGCGGCCAGCGTCGGCGTGCAATCCGGTGCTGGCGTCCGCGATCTGCAGCAGGATGACGGCCTGTCTGTCGGGCCAAGTCTCGGCAAACGCATACTTGTGGGGGGAGGCTTTTGCAGTGCATTCGACCCCGCCTGGGACATTGGCGCGAAGCCACCTTTTCGTCCAGAAGTCGAAGAACAGAAACCGCTCCAACGGTGCAACCAGATATTCGCCGAAGCAGCGGTCTACCCTGGCCATCCAATCCTTATTCCCGGCTGGCTGGTCGCTCTTGGTTGGCCCGGGCATCTCGCCGGCCTGGGCAACCGGAGGCCAGGGCAACAGCACCAAGACGACCGTCACAAGGATCGTAAGACAAGCTTCCGGAGGCCAAAATCGGTTTCTCATGTGCCTTCTTTGCTGCCCAATCGAGTTAGGTTTCCGGGAAGTGCAAATATGCCTAGTCCACCCCACGTAGCCCAACCGGCTGGTTCATCGCGGGCCATACGTTCTTCTAACCCAAATAGCTGCAGGCTGTCAACGGGGAACACCTACACCGGGGGGCATGCGTCCATTTTGACAAACCAATTTGACAAAAACAGCGGAAGCGGATAAGATTGCATGAGAAACCATGTCCGAAACGCCAGCACCCGAACCAGTCAAGTTGAATCTCCAGGCGCCCACTTCCGACGCCGACCTGTTAGATTTGCTGCGGGTCGAGACGTACATGGGTGTGGCCGATCTGGCCGTCGCCACGGAGGTCACCGCCACGGCCGTTCGACAGCGCCTGATGCGGCTCATGGCGGATGGTCTGGTCCAACGCGTGGCCATTCGATCCGGCAGGGGGCGGCCGAAACATCGCTATGGCCTCACCGAGAAAGGCCTGCGGCTGACCGGATCGAATTTCACCGATTTGGCGACGGCCCTTTGGACGGAAATCACGCGGAGTACCGACCGAGGCGCTCGGGACGACGTGCTGAAACGGATCGCCCATGCGTTGAGCCAGCAATATGCGGGTGAAATTCGCGGCGCTACGGTCTTAGAACGCATGCAATCGTTGAGCGAACTGCTCGCCCAACGGCGGATACCCGCTTCGATCGAGAGTTTGGGCTCGAAACTCGTGATGAGGATCCACGCGTGCCCCTATCCGAAACTGGCCGAGAAAGATCGCAGCGTCTGCGCCATGGAGAAGCTGCTGCTATCGACGTTGCTCGGCGAGAAGGTCGAAATGACCGATTGCCGCTTGGATGGTGAATCGGGGTGCCGGTTTGAAATGTGCGGGCCGTGAAGTGTGATGCGACTGTGTGGACCCCGGGCCGGCCCATCCGACAGGTCCTGGGACCGAGGTCGGCTCGGCGCGATCTCGCGTGCCGGCGCAAGGAAACAGCCGAGCGATTTCGCTACGCTCGGCCGCTTCCCGAGGAATTAGGGTGGTAAGAATGCCCTTAGTTCCACCACCAATGGGTGTTTTCTTTCGGGGCCGCAGTCTCGCGGAGCTGCACGGGCGTTTCACCCTGGCGCACGTTGTCGGCGATGCCCCAAGAGTTCACGGATACTCCGCCTGAGGCGCTAATGATCCAGTTGCGGCCTTTCTTCATCAGGCTGGCGATGCTGCCAACCTGCTTGGGAGCAGGAAGCTCCACCGTCTTTACATCGGCCGGATCGAGCAGCACCGGCATGCTGTAACCAGCCCTCTCGCCGAGACGCTCTTTGACCACCAGCGCGCCGACGATCGCCAGTTCCATGCAGTTACGCAACTGGCCGAAAATCGGTTCGGCGACGGCCAGCTCCTCATATTTCTCGCTCATGTTGTCGGCCCAACGCTGCGCCGCCGGATTAGCTTGGCCCGTGTGTTGGCGGTTGCCGGTGGCCGTCAAAAAGTCTTCCTCGGTCATTGCCTTGACCGAAGCACCTCGCAGCTCCCACGCCAGCCCGTCGGGACTGCGCAACAGCGGCTGATAATTGGGTTCCAGCCACCATCGCGGCAGCAGGTTCCCCATCCCACGCCCGCTGGCTCGGATCATCGTCAGAAAACTGGGCAACCCGCGAACCGGCGATTCCTCGAAATTCATCGCCAGCCGTTTCATCCGATAGTCGGCGGCCACCAGCACCCGGGCAAAATGGCTTGTGGCGGGCACGCCGTGTACTGAGATCTCCTGCGGGCCGAGCGTCTGCTCGATGCCGGCGGCGGTTGTCTGCGGGTTGCCGATGGTCCGCAGCGTGCTGACGTGTTGTCGCAGCCGGGTCAGCCCCTGTTCGGTGGGATCGATCGAGCAGCTGATACCACCGTCGGCTGCCTGCCGAGCCGTCCGCAGGGCCACCAACAGATCGTCCAGAAGCATCACCGGCCGTCCGGTCGTCACGCCCACCACGTTGCCGCCCTTGTCAACCTTCCAGCCTTCGCCCGGGCCCACCAACACGATATCTTGCTGCTCGGGATAGACGAGGACGTAGCGGATCTGCTGCAACCCGGCCAGGCAGGTGATCTCGTCGGGCAGAGGCTTGCCGCTCCTGAGGGCCGTTTCGATGGCTGCTTCCAGCCGCCGCAGAGATACCTTGCGCAGCTCCGTGGCCCCGTTAAGCTCATCGGGAATCTCCTGCATGGCCCGGGCTCTCAGTTGGCTGAGCGCCCCCAACTGGTCCACGGTGGCATTCTGCAGCAGGCCATCGGCGTCGATGGAGACTCCCCCCACCGAGCGATAATTGCTGAACACTTGAGCGCTTAGCCTCGGGCATATGGCCGCGGCCATAGCCAACGCAAGCATCGAAACCAGGGCGCGGCGCAGATGGCCGGCCGCAACGTGGCTAGCGGTCAACATGAGAATCCTCCGGATGGTGGTGTCGGGCAGAATGCGAGAAAGCGTCTTGGCCTTTCACCGAGATACCTCTGCCTCTGTTCGGTAGGGCAAACGACCGGGGCCAACGGCACATGGGTTACGCCCAAGGCGTGACGCCGATTGCGCACCCTCGGAGCATAACCCCAAGTAACCTTAAGACTAATCCGGACCGTGGAAAATTGCAAGCAAATATCCACTGAAACCCCCCGTGTTGAGCGGCCCAGTGGGGTGCTCGTTGCGGAGTCCCCCGGTTCGCGGATAGACTAGAATGAAGGAGGATCGTTCTCAGACGAGCCGGATTCCCGATCCTGTGGATTCGCGTGTCTGGGGGGCAGCCTGACGAGGGGAGGGCCGTGTCCGAACTGGCCTATTTGGTGATTCGCGAAGGGTCGAAGTGGAGCGACGTCTTCCGGCTGGTGCCGGGACAGTCGGTCACCATCGGCCGCGCGCCGACGAACCAGGTCGTGATCAAGGACGAACGCTGCAGCCGCACGCACGTCGAAATCTTCATGTCTGCCGGCCAGTGGACGCTCCGCGATCTGGATAGCCGCAACGGCACGAAGGTGGGCGATCAACGGATCACGGGCGACTGGACGTTGCGGGCCGGCGACGTGATCCGAATCGGTCGCTCGCAACTGGTGTTCGTCTATCGATTGGCCGAAGCCTTCTCCGAGTCCAGCACCCTGGTTCGCCGGTCGAACCAGGACGGCAGCAGGCTGGGCGCTCCGGGATCCAGCGACGATTCCAGCGTGCTGGCGGCGTGCGAGCCGACCACCATCACCCACCGGCGCGGCCAGACGAAATTCCTCCTGCCGGGCGAAGAGGATGCCAGCGGGGTCTCGAAAATGGGTCGCGCCGCGGCCAAGCTCTGCCGCATGGCCTTTGAATTGGCCAAGGCGCCCGATGTGGCAACCATGGCCGGGCTGGCTTTGGACGGGCTTTCCGAGGCCACCCACACCGACGCCGCGGCCTTGCTGTTGCTGCCCCGCGATTTCCGGGGGCAGCCCGGCGGCGACGACCTCGAAGTCGTCGCGTCGCAGAGCGCCTCCGAAAAGCGCTATCACCGCGTGTCCAACGTACTGGCCTCCACCGTGATGCGGGAAGGCGAGGCCGTGTTGGCCCGCAACGTGATGGGCGACAGCACCTTGGGCAGCCGCGACAGCAAAGGCGAAATCCACACCACCAGCGTCATCTGTGCTCCGGTCCGTCGCGGGCGCAGGGTGTTCGGCCTGGTCCACCTCTATTCCACCAACGTCGATCTGGTTCCCGACCCCGACGACCTCGAATTCACTCTCGCGGTGGCCGACACGGTGGCCGTGGCCCTGGTCAATCTCAACCGCCGCCAGGAGCTGGCCGACAACCTGACCCAGGTTCGCACCGAAAACGTCCAACTCCGCGAACGCCTCGGCGTTCACAGCGAGATCATCGGACGCAGCGCCGCCATCCGCGAAGTCACCGAGGAGATCGCCCAGGCGGCGGCGGCCAATTCCACCATCCTGATTCGCGGCGAAAGCGGGGTCGGCAAGGAACTGGTCGCCCGGGCCGTCCACTTCTCCAGCCCCCGGCGAGAAAGCGTCTTCGTCTGCCTCAACTGCGCCGCCTTGGCCGAGGACCTCCTGGCCAGCGAGCTCTTCGGACACGAGCGGGGAGCCTTCACCGGCGCCACCGATCGAAAGATCGGCAAGTTCGAGGCCGCCCACAAGGGAACCCTGATGCTCGACGAAATCGGCGAAATGAGCCCCGGCATCCAGGCCAAGTTCCTCCGTGTCCTCGAAGGGCATTCGTTCGAGCGGGTCGGCGGCAACAAGCCGATCAGCGTCGACGTCCGGGTCATCGCGGCAACCAACCGAGACCTGGAAAAGGACGTCGCCGAAGGGCTCTTCCGCCGCGACCTCTACTTCCGTCTCCACGTGCTCGAAATCATTGTCCCGGCCCTGCGAAAACGGCCCGAAGACATCCCCATCCTGGCCGAGTACTTCCTGCAGAAGTTCGTCGCCGAAACCGGACGCAGAATCCGCGGCTTCACGCCCGAGGCCACCGAGCAGTTGCGCAACTACCGATGGCCGGGAAACGTCCGAGAATTGAAGAACGTGATCGAACGGGCGGTGGTCCTCTGTCGCGGCCAGGAAATCGGCCCCGAGGATCTGCTGCTGACCAAGCTGGCCACCGCGGGCGACACGGGCGACCCCATGGCGGGCGACAGCCGCTTCGCGCCCGTCTCCCTGGCCGATATCGAGCGGCACCACATCCTCGCCACGCTCCAGCACACCGGCTGGAACAAGAGCCGCACGGCAGGCCTGCTCGGCATCGAGCGGTCGACTCTCGACCGCAAGATCCGACGCTACTCCCTGGCCGACCAGGCGCCGCGGCGGAAATAGCGGCCCACGCCGTAAGCCGCCCGCCGTCCCGACGTTAATCTGGAGACTCTGGCCGCGACTGTTTCGATTGATCCGGTCGTGCCGATTCTCCCCATTCTTTCGGTTCCGGCGACCCTGCCCGCTGTATCGGTCGTGACTCATGTTCCGCCCCTGCCGGCTCCGATGAAACCCAACGACCGGATGCACGCCTCCCGCGGCGTGTCCCTTGCACGATTGAGCTCAGCGGCCCGAGACCCGTCGAGCTCAACGACCCAGATCTCACCGCCCGCCTATCATACGGCGCCACGCTTCTGCTGACCGTTGCGCCCGAGGTACGCGCCTTCGGGGGAAACCGCCGGACGATGACCTACGCCAATCGCAGACGGGCCCTGGGGCTCGTCGTCATGCTCTTTCCCTGCGCCGCGTGCAGCCAGAGCTGGCAGCTTGCCCACTCCGACGCCTCGCTGGCACACGAGCCGCCGGCCGCGTCCGCTTCGCTTGCCGACGCCGCGTCCGAGCCGACGGCGGGCCCGCGGCCCGCGGCGGCCTGGCATCAGCCCGCTGCCCCGTCGGCCACCGTTTTTGCGGGCGGCCCGCCGCTGGCCGACGCCGGGTTCCGGCCGTTGCCGCAACAGGTGTTCGACCCTTCGAGATCGTTGCTCTTGCAGGACCCGGCTTTCGCGCCCGACGAGCCCTTCGGCGCCGCCGGCTACGCCGCCGAGCCGGCCCACGCCGGCCTGGGCTTCCGCTCCCACTGGCAGCGGTCCTGGTGTGAGATCCGCTGCGACCACGCCAATTACTACTCGTGGCGGACGGTCCGCGATCTAGGCTACGGCATCGCCTTCGGCTCGGTGCTGGCCAATACCTCGCTGGACGAAGACTTCCGGGGCTGGTACCAGGACGACGTTCGCAGCTCGGGCAGCGACGACTACGCCGCGTTTTGGAAGACGTTTGGCGAGGGACAGATCTTCATTCCGGCCTTTGCCGGGCTGGGGCTGGTGGGCCACTGGTTCGAGGACGTTCCGTTGCTGGGCACCGCCGGCGACTATGGCGGCCGGGTTACCCGCGGCTATCTGGTCGGCGCGCCGCCGATGCTGGCGATGCAGTTCTGTCTGGGCGGCTCGCGGCCCGGCGAGGTCGACGTGGGCTCCCGCTGGAAGCCTTTCGACGACAGCAACGCCGTCAGCGGCCACGCCTTCATGGGCTCGGTCCCCTTCATCACGGCCGCGCAAATGGTCGAAGACCCCTGGGCGAAGGGCGCGTTGTATGTCTGCTCGACCTTCACCGCCTGGTCCCGGGTCAACGACGACGACCACTACCTTTCCCAGGCGTGCCTGGGCTGGTGGATGGGCTATTTGGCCTGCCGGGCGGTCAACGAGACCGAGTACGCCGACGGCGACATCACGCTGCTGCCGCTGGCCTCGCCCGAGCTGGTCGGCATCGGCATGGTCGTGCGGCGTTAGAGTCGTACGTCGCAAGATGCGCGCAGCGTGCGCACATGTTTGCAGGTCCTTTTGGGATGCGGGCTTAGCCCGCGCTAGGACTCGTACAAGAACAAGTTGGGCATTCTCATGGCTGGAAAGCCGGCGCAGACGCCTTTCCGGACCGTGTCGATTCCCGCTGCCGCGCCGGCTCCCGCCTGCGGGATAACAGCCGGGGCGAGGCCTGGCTCCCTCTGCCGTCGATCGGGCGAGGGGTTGCGAAACGCCCAGGGCATTTACACTAACGACCTGGGGAGGCTCAGGCCTGTTGGCCTGCCCGCTGGCGGTTTAACTCCAGCAGCTTCGCGAGGATTTCTTCGTCGGGCAGGTCCGGCTCCCAGCCGTAGGCGGCCAGGACGGCCTCGTCGAGCCGCCGTTGGGCCAGCTCCAGCCAGGTGGGCCGCTGGTTGTAGAGGTTCGTCAGCGTGCGTTTTTTGAGCTTCGCGGCACAGTCCTCGTCGCGCGGGACGGTCCGCGGATAGCGGACGGTACCGATGCCCCGGTCGTCCGGGTCGTGCAGGTAGCGGGCCCACGGCCCGTCGACCGAGCCGGGAAACTCGAGCACCTCCTGCCGCGTCCACTCCGGCGGATTGAGCCAGTTGTTGCGAAGCGCGTCCAGTTCCTTCGCCGCCGCGGCAATCGCCCCTTGCTGGTCGTCCGTGGGTTCGGGGAAGGGAAACGTCTCGAAACACGTTGTCGGTGTGTACCTCGGACGTGTCTCCAACTGTGTTCCCATCCGAAGAGCCCAGACTTCGTGCATGCGTGAATTCAGCGTGCCAGCGAAGGAATCTTCCGCCTGGGCAAACGCGAAAAGTTGATGATCAGGCAGTGTTGGTGCAAGGAGCCAGACAAATAGGCGATATTTTCCCAGACTTATTGTTACGAGAAAACGACTCAAGCCATGGAGCACGCTCCTCATCGCGGGGCGGGGCTCAACATGAATCCACCATCGCTCTCGATACGACTTACGCTTATTGTTCGCGCGAAGCGGTCGAACCTTCTGTTCGACGTGTTGAAACGGCAATTCGTACTGCGCCGCGACGTCCAGAGGAGTGCCGAGTCCGAAATCGATGATCCACATGTCTCGCCATCGCCGGGCCACGTCCAACCCATTTGCCCAAGGGACGACCACGTCCGAGTTTGGCTTCCCATGAGGGTTGGGATTGCGGAGCATCTGGAGGGCATATGCGTCAGTGATGTCAAACGCACCCCCTTTCGTGTCCGCCATGTAACACATGTTGAGGTTTGGCGCGAGCGGCCTCGCTGCAGTCGTGTCCGCATCGGCCGACAAATTCGGGTTGATCTGCGTGACAGGCGTGCCGTCGAGAACACGATGCGACTCGGTGCCTGCGTCGAAACCGACCATCGACACGTGGACGGCGGCTCCATCGAGAATCCACGGGCGATCGCTCTCGGCCCAGAAGATGTCGCCTGTGTTCTTAATCCTCGCGAGAACCTTACGATTGGCGCCGCCGCGAATCCCCTGGGTTGCCAGCAAGCCGGCACGGTTGCAGCTCCCGCCGACTATGTGCGCTCTGGCTTTCTCGAACCAGTAGCAGCAGAGGTCCGCTTCGTGCGGCACGCGCCCTTTCCATAGGCGGAATACCTTGTCCACGTATTCATCGCCCAGGCCGGTTCGCAGCAATTTGCCACCCAGGAACGGCGGGTTGCCGACGATGAAATCGGCTTCGGGCCACTGGGGCTCTTTGGGGGTTTCGGGGTCGGAGAGGTCGAGGATGGCGTCTTGGAGGCGGATCGACTCGATCGGCTCGAGCACGGGGTCGCGGGGCGGGCTGAAGCCGTTGTGGTGCATCCACTGCAAGTAGCCGATCCAGATCACCACCTGGGCAAGCTGCTGGGCATAGGGGTTGATCTCGATGCCGGCAAGCTGCGTGGGGCGCACCTGGGGCAACATGCTCACGCCGTGGCCGGCCGCGTAGGCAATCACCTCCTTCTCCAGGTCCAACAGCAGATTGATGCCCACGTAGAGGAAGTTGCCCGAGCCGCAGGCCGGGTCGAGGATCCGCACGTGGGCCAGGTGCTCGTCGAAATCCAGCAGCATCCGCTCGAAGTCCTGCACGACCTTGGGCGCCTTGGCGCGGCGGCGGGTCGTCTTGCGGGATTTGGCCTCGCGGGCCGTTTTGCGGACCTTCTCCCATTGCTTCTCGCACCGGGCCCGGATCTCGCCCCACTGGCGCCGGAGCGGGGCCATCACCACGGGCTCCAGAAGCGTGAGGATGTCGGCCCGGCTAGTGTAGTGGGCGCCGATCTGGGACCGCTTGGCCGGGTCGAGGGTCCGCTCGAAGAGCGTGCCGAAGATCGAGGGCTCGACGTTGCCCCAGTCGTAGTCGTTGACGCGGATCAGGGCTTCGATCTCGCGGTCGCGAAGCTCGACCACATCGCCGTCGGCAAACAACCCGCCGTTGAAGTGGAGGATCGGATCGGCGCCGAAATCGCCGCCGGCGGACATCGCGCGAAACAGGGCGGTCAGGCGTCGCGACAGCCTTTGGGGGTCGTTTTTGCAGGCGGTGAGGATGCGGGAGAAGATTTTTTCGGGCAGCAGGCGGATGTCCTCGGCGAACATGCAGAACATCAGCTTCATCAGGAAGTGGGCGGCCGTGTGGGCCTCGACGCCGCGGACGCGCATGCCGTCGGCCAGCAGCCCGAACTGCTCGGCGGCCTGACGGGTGATGCCCTCGGTGGTCAGCCCGGGGCGCAGCGACTCGGGCTCGGTGAAGAGGCGGCGCAGCAGGTCGAGGTTGTCGGGATCGGCCAGTCCGGCCAGGTCGAAGCGGTGGACCTGTTTGGCCGTGCCGGTGAAGTTGGTGTGGATCTCGAAGCGGTCCAGATCGCAAACGACCAGAAGCGGCGGGTTCTCCAGGTCCTCGCGGTAGAGCAGGAGCTGCTGGTAGGCGGCGTCAAGGTCTTTGTGTTTTCCCTTGTATTCCCAACCGAAATGGCCGCGCATCCAGACGTCGGCCCAGCCTTTCTCGCCGGTCGTCTTGCGGACGCCGCGCTCGAAGGTATACCAGGCCCCGTCGGGGTCGGCCGCCGCGGGCTTGCGCTGGTCGAGCACGTCGCAGAGATCGAGAAAGTGCTGCTGGCAGGCGCTCCGCTCCGAGAGGTTCGCACGCTGCCACTTGGCGATGAACTCTTGGGGTGTCATGCGGTTGCACCTGCGTCGATGGAGTGGGACCACGCCGATGATTGTAGCCGTTTGGGGGGAGAGGGTGAAGACTGCTTGACGGGACGGCGGAAAGGCCGATAGAATAAGGGGGTCTGAGGCGAGACGCAGGGACCAGGGATCGAGGAGGTCTTGCGATGTGCCGCGGTATGCTCACGGCGGTTCTGGCGGCAGGGGTCGGGTTGTGGCTGGGCGCCCGGGAGGCCGCGGCGCAACAGGTCACGGTCTCGACCCCCTACCACAGCCTCAACGACAGCTTCTTCGAGCGGACCGGCGTCAACTGGAACTTCAACTTCGGCAACGCCGCCGGCGGGCCGTCGATGGTGTTCGGCCGGCCGATCCCCGGGGTGGGCAACGACCCGGGGGCCATGATGCGCAACACGCTCGACGTGGACGACGGCCGCAGCGGCGTGTTCGGCATGCAGGCGCCCGGCGTCTTCGCTCCGGGCGCGGCCGTTCCCTTTACCCAGAACAGCTTCGGGCTGGGCGTTCCGCAGTTTGGGGGCTACGACCCCAGCGCAGGCCTCAGCAGCGGCTTCGCCATGCGCGGCGGGGGGTTCAACGGAGCGCTGAACTGGGCGGCCGGGCAAGGCTATCGGCAGAGCTTCGTCTCGCAGACGCCGAGCGTCACGCTGACCAACGGCATGCCAGGCTCCATCTCCGACACCTCGCAAAGCCCGTTCGTGATGGGCTACATCCCCATCGTCGGCGGCTTTCCGGTGGCCCCGTATCCGTATCTGCAAATGACCTACCCGGGATACACGGGCGGGCCGTTTGTGGCGCCGCAGCCGGCGGTGAACCATCGGGTCGAGGCGATGCGTCAGCAGTTGGCCCAGCAGCGGGAGGCCGCCGGCGGCGGCGCGGCGCCTCCGGCCCAGCCGATGGCGGCCGGCGCCGCCAAGGCGATCGAGCCGGCCGCGGTTCCACCGCCGGGCGACCGTGCGGCCGGGCGGTTGGCCGACGCGCGGTTGAGCTCGGCGGGCCGGGCGGTTCCCAGCGTGGACGAGGCCCGGCGGCTGCGGAAGCTGGAACAGGCGGCCCAGGACAAGGAGGCCCTGGTGCTGTTCGAGCGCGGGCAGACGGCCGAGGAGGCGGGCAAGTCCAACGTGGCGAAGACCTACTACAAGATGGCCGCCGGGCGGGCCTCCGACGCCCTGCGCCGGCAAATCGAGGCCCGGCTCGGCGCGCTGGCGGCGGCCGAGACCCCGTAGCGCGGCCGTTGGCCGCCGGCCGACTGCTCTGCGACGGCAAACGCCTGAACCGACCACATTCGGCACGAGGAGCCTTGGGTGAACTATCTGCTGATCACGATGCTGTTGGGCCTGCTGATTCTGATCCATGAGCTGGGCCATTTTTTGGCTGCCCGGTGGGTGGGAATCCCGGTGCGTCGATTTTCGGTCGGTTTCGGTCCGCGGGTGTGGGGGATGAAGCGGGCGGAGACCGAGTACTGGCTGTCGGCGATCCCGCTGGGCGGCTACGTGCTGCCGGCCGTCGAGGACGAGCACGAGTATTTCCGCATTCCGCTGCGCAAGCGGCTGGCGTTTGCGGCCGGCGGCCCACTGGCGAACCTGTTGTTGCCCGTGCCGTTGTTTGCCGCCATGAACGTGCTCGGCGGCGGGCTCTCGGCGGGGGGAGTTCTCGTGGCGCCGGTGTTGCAGACGGGCGAGATGCTGGGCCGGTTGGTGGCGTCGATCCCGCAGTTGTTCGCCCGGCCCGAGGCGGTTTCCGGTGTGGTCGGCATCGTGGTGGAAGGGGGAGGTTTCATCGGGTCGGACCCCGTCAGGGCACTGCAGTTCGCCGTGCTCTTGAGCCTGAATCTGGCCGTGTTGAACATGCTGCCGATTCCGATGCTCGACGGGGGTAAGATCGTGCTGCACCTGCTCGAAAAGCTCCACCCGGCCGCCACGCGGCTGTATGTGCCGCTGTCGGTGCTGGGGCTGGTGTTCATTCTGGGCCTGGTCGTGTACACTACCGCCGTGGACATCGGGCGGTACGTCTTGTGAATCGACCGGGCTTCCGCGCCGCCTGCTTGTCCCGCCGTTTCGCGGAAGTCCCGAATCAACGCGACAGCAGCGGAGTTTCCGGTGGACACGCAACTGGCGATCCTCGGCGCCGGACCGGGTGGCTATGCGGCCGCGTTTCGGGCCGCCGACCTCGGCATGCAGGTGACGCTGGTCGAGCAGCAAGCGCAGCTCGGCGGCATTTGTCTGCTGCGGGGGTGTATTCCCTCGAAGGCCTTGCTGCACGTGGCCAAGGCCGTGGCCGAGGCCCGGCGGCTGGCCGACTGGGGCGTTGAGTTCGGCGAGCCGGCGATCGACGTCGACGCCCTGCGAGCGCGCAAGCAGAAGGGGATCGCGACGTTGACCGGCGGGCTCCGCCAGCTTGCCGCCCGGCGCAAGGTCCGGGTGGTGCACGCCCTCGGGACCTTCGAGGATTCGCGGACATTGCGGCTGGCACCGGCCGGCGACGCCGGGCTCGACGACGATCGGCTGTGCTTCGAACACTGCATCGTGGCCACCGGCTCCCGCGCCGTCAGGCCGGCGGCCTTCGAGCTGCCGACGCCGCGGGTGATGGACTCCAGCGGCGCGTTGGAGCTGCCGGACGTGCCCGATTCGATGCTGGTCGTCGGCGGCGGCTATATCGGCCTGGAAATGGGCACCGTGTATGCCGCGTTGGGAACCCGGGTGTCGGTCGTCGAGCTGACCGACGGGCTGTTGCCGGGGGTGGATCGCGACCTGGTTCGTCCGTTGCAGCGAAAGCTCGAGCGCGAGTTCGAGGCGATCTATCTCAGCGCCAAGGCCGCCGCGTTGGCCGATCGGGGCGACGCGATCGAAGTCGTCTTCGAGGGCGACGTGCAGCCGACGGTCCAGCGATTCGACCGCGTGTTGGTCTGCGTCGGACGCCGCCCGAACAGCGGCGGTTTGGGGCTGGAGAACACCCGGGTCGAGGTGGACTCCGAGGGGTTCATTCGGGTCGATGCCCGACGGCGCACGGCGGACCCGCACGTGTGGGCGATCGGCGACGTGGCCGGCCCTCCGATGCTCGCGCACAAGGCCACGCACGAAGGCAAGGTGGCCGCGGAGGCGCTGGCGGGCGAGCCGGCCGTGTTCGAGCCGGCGGCCGTTCCCGCCGTGGTATTCACCGATCCGGAAATCGCCTGGGCCGGGCTGTCGGAAACCGAGGCAGGGGCCGGAGGCCGCGCGGTCGAAGTGGCCAAGTTCCCCTGGGCGGCCAGCGGTCGCGCCCAGGCCGTCGGGCAAACCGAGGGGATGACCAAGTGGCTGGTCGAGCCGCAGAGCCATCGGCTGCTGGGATGCGGCATCGTCGGCGCCGCCGCGGGCGAGCTGATCGCCGAGGCCGTGCTGGCGATCGAGACGGGTGCGAAGGTCCAGGACCTTATCGACACGATCCACCCCCACCCCACCTTCAGCGAAACCTTGGGCGGCGCCGCCGAAGTCTGCCTGGGCACGGCAACCGATCTCTACCGCCCCAAGCGGAAATAGGGGCCGACCGCCGGCGTGTTTCCGCAAGGCCGAGACCGCCGTCGGTGCCGAATTCGGGTGCAGACAACGTCCCGCGGTTGGGCTACACTGAAGAAGATGTTGCCGACCCTGGCAGACCTACAGGCCTCTCCCGTTTCCGAAGGAACCGAACCATGCAACGCGCGATCCTGTTCGCCTGGTTGATTGCTGCGCTCTGTTTTCCCGCCTCCGCCACCTGGGCGATACCGGTCGCCGAAAAGGACGATTCGAGCCAGGCCGAAGCGAAGACCGACGGCACGTCGGACAAGTCGGAGACCGAGAAGCCTCGGCCGGCGAAGCGCGTGAACGTGGTCCGGCTGGCGATCAAGGGCAGCTATCCGGAAGGCCCCACGTCGCTGGGGCTCTTCGGCGAGTTGCAGCAGTCGCTGGCCACCGTGATCCAGCGGATCGACCAGGCGTCGGAGGACGAGGACGTCGCCGCGCTGTGGCTGCGGATCGAAGGTCTGGCCGTCGGGCGCGGAAAGCTCCACGAATTGCGGACGGCGATCGCCGGATTTCGGAAGACGGGCAAACCGGTCTACGCCGAGCTGTCCAGCGCCATGGCGTCGCAATACCTGCTGGCGACCGCCTGCGACGAGATTGTGATGCCTCCGGTCGGGACGCTGATCGTGCCGGGTGTGCGGGCGGAGGTCACATTCTACAAGGGTCTGTTGGACAAGCTGGGTATTGAGTTCGACATGCTGCAAATGGGCAAATACAAAGGCGCCGCCGAGCCCTTCACCCGCACTACCCTGAGCCCTCCCCTGAGAGAGAGCCTCGAAGCGCTGACCGACGACGCCTACGACGATCTGGTCGGCGCAATTGCGGCCGGGCGCAAGCTGGAGCCCGGCAACGTGAAGAAGCTATTGGACCGGGGCCTGTTCACGGCAACGGCCGCCCGGGAGGCGGGCCTTGTGGACCAGGTCGTCTACGCCGACCAGTTTGAGGAGTTGCTGCCCGAGAAGCTCCAAGCGGACGCGGTCGACGTGGTCACCGACTACAAGAAGCGGAAGGTCGACACGGACTTTTCGGGCATCAGCGGCATGATGAGGATGATGGAGCTGTTGATGGGCGGCAAGCCGTCGCGGTCGGTCGGCCGAGACCCGAAGATCGCCGTCGTCTATGCCGTCGGGCCGATCCTGCTGGGCAAGAGCACGACCGACGTGTTCGGGGAAACGACCGTCGGGGCGACCACGCTGGTCGAGACCTTGCGTAAAGCGGCCGACGATCCGAAGGTGGTGGCGATCGTGCTGCGGATCGACAGCCCGGGGGGATCGGCAACCGCCAGCGATCTGATCTGGCGCGAGACCGTGAGGATCGAGAAGCCGATCATCGCCAGTATGGGCGACGTGGCCGGCAGCGGCGGATACTACATTGCCATGGGGGCCGACAAGATCTTCGCCGAGCCCGGCACGCTCACCGGTTCGATCGGCGTGGTCGGCGGCAAGATCGTGCTGGGCGGGTTGTACGACAAGGTCGGCATCACGACGGAGGTGATCAGTCGCGGCGCCAACAGCGGATCGTTCTCCTCCACGGCGCGTTTCACCGAAGACGAACGCAAGGTGTGGACGACGCTGCTGGAGGAGATCTACCGTCAGTTCGTGGGCAAGGCCGCCGAGGGGCGCCAAATCCCGCCCGAGCGGCTCGAGGAGTTGGCCCAGGGTCGCGTGTACAGTGGACGGATGGCCGAGGCCAACGGACTGGTCGATTGTCTGGGCACGCTGCGCGACGCTGTGGCCGAGGCCAAACAGGCGGCTGGGCTGGAGCCGGAGGCGAAGGTTGAGCTGTTGATCCTACCCCGAGCGAAGACGATCTTCGAACAGCTCCTCGGCGACGCTTCGGTGTCGGCCGCGGTGCGAGCCTCGGCGCCGGAGGCCCTGGTGCCGCTGCAGCAAGCCGGGGTGCTGCGGCGTCTGCTGGCCGAGCCGGCGCTGCTCTGGATGCCGTATCGGCTGCAGATTCGGTAGACCCGGCGTCTTCGCTTCGATGGCGGCTGTGCTCGATCGTGGCACCGTTGTGCGTTCCGGCGGGGCTCGGGAGGCTGGCAACCTGGGCGACCGGAGTGTGAGGTGCCCCCCCAATAGGCCGTATGCGATATATCGGGCGATTCCCGTCGTGCGTGGTGTGCCTATTCCTTTGACAGCTGCAGTGCGACAACCTAGCCTTTTACTCGGAGGAGTGTCGCCTTTGGCGAAGCGGGCAATCCGCGCAGCACGACTACCCGACAGGCTGCACCGACGCTGGAATGACGACCATGTCGGCCCCTGCACAAGAGAAGACTCCGGAATCCGCGAGCCGAGGGTTCTTGCCGATCTCCTGCGATACGCTCGCCCCCACTCCCGCCCTGAACTTCGACTTGTACATTCGTCCGGACGACGATGGCGAGCCGATCCTCTACCGGGAGCGGAAGTACCCGTTGGAGGAGAAGGACATCGGCAGGCTGCTGCAGCAGGGTCTGCACACGCTGTATATCCGCTCGGGCGCCCATGAGGAGTATCGAAGCTACTTGCTCGATACGGTGATCCACAACGAGCGGCTGGAGCCGGTGCGGCGGTATCAGATCCTCAAGAAGGTGGCCCGGTCCGCCTTCAACTCGGCCTTCCGCAGCGTGAATCCCGACCACCTGGTCGAGTTCGCCGAAGACATCGGAAAGCGGATGACGGAGGTGATTTGCAGCAAGGAGATGGTGCTGGCCGATCTCTTCAGCTTGATGGAGCACGACTACTACACGTACACGCATGTGACGAACGTGTGTACGTGCTGCGTGGCGTTGGCCAGCGAGCTGGGCGTCGATCGCGAGACGGAGTTGGTGGCGATTGCCTCGGGCGCTCTGCTGCACGACATCGGGAAGCGGCACATCCCTCCGTCGATCCTCAACAAGCCCGGCGGTCTCAGCCCGGACGAGCGAAAACTGGTGCAGGAGCATTCACGGACCGGGTTCGAGGAGCTTTGTCTCCGCGAGGACCTCACGTGGGGGCAGTTGATGATGGTGTATCAGCACCATGAACGGTTGGACGGGCGAGGTTATCCCGCCGGCCTGCAAGGCGACGCAGTCCACCCTTGGGCCCGCATCTGTGCCATCGCCGACGTTTTCGACGCGCTGAGCACGGATCGCCCGTACCGCAAAGGCGATTCGATCGCCGAGGTTCTCGTTCGGCTCGAACAACAGGCCGGAACGAGCTTCGACACGGAGATGGTTCGATGCTTCAAGACGATGATCCACTCGAAGAACTGATCCGGACGTTCGGGCCACTGCGGTGCGAAGTCGACCTGCCCGATTCGTGGTCCGAATCGCCGCTGGAGGGCAAGATGCTTCTGGGCAGCAGCTTCGACCAGCGGCGTTTCCCCCGGTTCCAGATTCGCGTGTGCGGTGCACTGCGATACCGCCAATCGCTGCCGGCGCTGCCGCGTGCCGAAGCCTGGCACAGGGTGTTCGCGCGAGACATCTCGCGATGCGGCCTGGCCTTTCTGCACAGCGAGCAGCTATTCCCGCGGGAACAGATGCGGCTGGTGCTGCCCGACGGGAAAGAGTCGCTGATCGAGGTCGCGCGTTGCCGACAGATTCAGCCGCGGTGTTTCGAGGTTGGCGTCCGCTTCGTCGAGCGCTTCCGAGGCTCGGCGGAGGACCGCCAGCCGGAGGGCTATTCGCCGGTGTAGGGAAGCAGGGCCATGAATCGGGCCCGTTTGACGGCCCGGGTCACCGCGTGTTGGCCGACCGCCGTGCAGCCGCTCTTGCGGCGCCCGATGATCTTGCCCTGGCGGTTGGTCAGCTTCTTCAACAGGTCCAGGTCCTTGTAGTCGACATACATCGGCCGGGGGCGCTGCCCATCAACGGACATGGGGTCCTTCTTCTTACCGCGGACCTTTGCCTTTGCTCGCCTCTTACTGACCCTGTTGAATTGGAGTCGCCTTGCCATGGGGGGATCCTGATTACCTGTCCTGCAATCGAAATTGTCGTAACTGAACGTCCCGTTGTCGTCAGCCCTGGGCAAACACACAAGTCTACCAGAAACTGGCCCAGTGGCAACCCGGCGTCGGTGGGACGGCAAGAGCGCCCGGCTACCTCATCCGTAAGTCTCTCTCCCGTAATCTGTTGCGTCAAGGGGCATCGCGGCGAACCGGCGCGCGGGCACGGCCCGATATGGTGGGGCGCCGAGTCCTCCGGCTCAAGCACAGAGCCATGTGTCTCTCTCGCGTGTCCGGCGTCCCGCCGTTTCGAGGAAGGCAGGCCGTTACCCCCAAGGTGATCTCGCCTTCAGCGTGGATAGGGCAAGCGCAGAGCCGTTTCACGCCGGGCAGACGACTCGAGCAACTCCTCGGCGCGGTGCAACAGCGACTTAGCAAGCTCGCCGTGTTCCTGATGCGTGTTGGCCGGGTCACGTGCCACCAGCCGCCCCTGGCAATGCTGGCAGACCACGCTCCTGCCCAAATACTCAACCCGAATCTGCAGCCGCCGACCACACGTCGGGCACTCCTGAACGAAGTAGGTGGAGTTCGACATGACGGTACCTCCTGCAACCAAGCGACCATCCATAAGCAACCGATTATCGTACAGCAACGCCGGGCCCTGTCAACAACAACCGGTTGGGGAAACAGGTCCGGCGTCCCAGATCCGACGCTTGGGAGAGGTGCGGCAAGTGGGGGGGCTGCGAGGAATGTGAATGCGCTGGTTGTGTCGGGACAATTGGGGCTCGGATTGAACCCCGCCATTGGACGATACCAAGTACTGGCCGTTTGATGCCCCGCCGGGGGAGCGACTGGCCGCTTGGGGTACGGGGCGTCGAATGGCCTATACTTGCATGGGTAGGAGGCGGTTGGCCCCGGGCGCGGGGCGCCGCAAGGACGGACGCGAAAGGCGCTGGAGCGATGGCCGGCGCGAAGGAGCTTTGGCGATGAATCATCGGGGCCCCAAATCCCGTACGATTGGCAGAGTCACGCTCGCATTGGCCGCGGCATGGTGTGCGGCCGGTGCCTGCGATGCGAACGAGGAAAAGCCGCTGCCGCCGTTTGAAGACATCCGAGAGACCGTCTCGCGGCATTTCAGTATGTTGCCCGACTATCAGCCGGGCGACATCCTTGCCCAGAGCGAAGTGGAGCCGCTGTTCGTCCAACTGGACCGGATGGGCTGGTCCGTGGCCGATAGCAAGACGCTTGTGAACCGGGTGCCGCCCGACGGCGACTTCCTGGTTCGCCAGCTCCGTACTCCCGAGGGGCGCAAATTCATGCGCCAGATCTCTCCGTATCCGGGCGCCTACGACAGCCTGGACCGGATGCGTTGGCTTCCCAACGGTCAACGCACCGTCTACAACCTGATTCATCAAAGCGATCGCGGCGGCGACGTGATCAAGTATTTGCGGACGACGGAGGACGGGAAGCGGGCCGAACGATTGATGGGCGAGAAACCGACCAGCCCCGACTACAACAAGCCGACCGGCCGCATCTACACGGCAGAGATGCTTTTAGACCGCCTTGAGGAAGGCTACGCCAAGGCCAGGGAGGCGGAGGAGAAAGCTGCCGCCGATCGCGGCACGTAGACACTTTGTCGCCCTTCGGCCGGAGAGAACACCCGACCTGTTCTCTGGCGAGTCCTAGCGGATTTGCCGGACCGACTTGATCACGAGCTTCTGGACGGGAGTCCGATCGAGGAGTTCCGTGTCTTCCACCTCGACTGCGGCGATCTGCAACACGACGTCCATCCCCTCGGTCACCTTGCCGAAAACGCAGTAGCCGTAGTTCTCCGGCGTGTTTCGGTCCCTGTGATCGAGCTCGGGGTTGTCGGCGACGTTGATGAAGAAGTGGCAGGTTGCGCTGTGGATCATGTCGGGCTGTCGAGCCATGGCCAGCGTGCCGCGGAGGTTCTTCAGGCCGTTGTAGGCTTCGTTGTAGATCGCAGGATCTTGCGGCTTCTCGGTCATGTCGACGCTATAGACACCGCCGACAATGCCCTGGTCGCGGTACACCTGATGGAAGATCGTTCCGTCATAGTGCCCCTTGGCGACGTAGGAGAGAAAATTGTCGACCGTCAGCGGGGCTCTCTCGGCATCGAGTTCAACCGTGATGTTGCCCATGGAAGTCTCGATCGCAACCACCGGATGCGGCGAGGTGGCGGTCGGTTGGCCGGAGATCGGTCCAGACGGAGAGAGGCCGGTTGGGTCGGTTGGAGAAGCCGACGTGCCGGCGGAGCCGTTAATGGCCGCAGGTCCCGCCGCGGCATTGCCGGCCTCTTCGCCGCTGCCGCAGCCTGCCGCAACCAGCAGTGAAAGAACGGCCAAACATGATACACTGCGTGAGAAGTGGAATCGCACTACACTGCCTCCGTGGCTGGGATGTCAGCACCCACCGAAAGTAGGGTCTTTGCCGAATGGCCTGGTTTTCCGACGGGTGCGATGTTTGATTGGCTGCTGCCGGCGACGCGTGCCATCACCGTAGGGGTCGTATCATCCGTAGAATGGCCGTTTGGTGCAACATCGGTTCTGCCTGATTTAGGGAAGGCGGGCTGATTTAGGGAAGGCGGGCTGATTTAGGGAAGGCGGGAAGCATGGGCGGAGTGGGGATTCGTGTTCCGCCGATTTTCGGGCAAAAATGTGATAGAATGGGGCCGGATTTCAGATCAACTTTCGGTGGGCTCGTCTCTTGCAGCGATTTCCGACTTCGGCGAGAATCGAACTGAATTCATGTATAGTCGCTGGTACAATGTCGCCGTGGTTCTGCTGTGGCTGGCGGCCATGAGTTGGCTGATGGTCGAGAAGGTGCTGCCGCCGTTGCAGATCGGCCATCCGCCCAGCTACGGAAGCATCCTTGCCGCCCAAGGGCGAGAGCCGCCGGTCGGTTGGAGGATGACGTTCAACGGTCGTCCGTTGGGCTGGGCACTGAGCACGATGGCACAACTGCCCACCGAGATCACGGAGATCCACAGCCACGTCCACTTCGACGAGCTTCCGCTTAGGGAAATGGCACCCGGCTGGCTTGGCCAGTTGGTCGACGAACCGGTGGCTCATCTGGGAATGGAGGCCCACAGCGCGCTGTCCATCGACCCGCTGGGGCGGCTGGCGTCGTTCCGCTCTACGCTGCGAATCAACCCGTTGCACGATGCGATCAAGCTGCAAGGAAACGTCGACGGCAACCGTCTGAAGCTAATCGTGGGGACCGGCGGCCTCACGTACACGACCGACGTCTACCTTCCCCCGAACGCTTTGCTGGGCGATGCGCTTTCGCCCCAGACGCAGCTTCCCGGCCTTCGGATGGGCCAGAGCTGGACGGTGCCGGTCTACAGCCCCTTGCGCCCCCCCAACAGCCCGATCGAGGTGCTCCAGGCCACGGTGGAGAGCCGCGACCGCATCTCTTGGGACGGCAGAACCGAAACGGCCTGGCTCGTCGTTTATCGGACCGACCGTGGATACGGCCTGGGAAACGACGAGAAACCGCGTGCCAAGCTCTGGGTCCGCCAAGACGGCACGGTGCTGAAGCAGCAGGTCGTGATTTTCAACTCGCGAATGACTTTCTATCGGCTTCCGGAAAACGAGGCCGCGGCGCTGGCGGAGCGGGTGGGTACGGGCGAAGACACGATGCGACGAAGATGATCGAATTCGACAACATCACGCGAACCTATGCTCGCCACGTGGCGGTCGATGGGCTTTCCCTGGCCGTCAGGCCGGGGGAACTGTTCGCCCTGTTGGGACCGAACGGAGCGGGCAAGACCACCACGATCAAGGTGGCGGTCGGCTTGCTGCGGGCCGACTCGGGAACGGTCCGCCTGTGTGGCCGTGACGTGACGGCCGACCCGCGCGAGGCCGTTCGCGTGCTCGGGTACGTGCCGGACGAACCGTTTCTTTACGACAAGCTCTCCGGCCGGGAGTTGCTGGAGTTTGTCGCCGAGATGCGCGGGATGGACCGCGGCGCCTCGGCCGCGAGGATCGCCCGAGAGAGCGCGAACTTCGAGTTGACCGGTTTTCTGGACCGGCTGATCGAGACGTATTCGCACGGCATGAAGCAGCGGCTGGTGTTTGCCTCCGCGCTGCTGCACGATCCTGAGGTGCTGATCATCGACGAGCCGATGGTGGGCCTCGATCCGCGCAGCGTTCGGATGGTCAAGGACCTGTTGCGCGCGCGGGTCGCCTCTGGCACGACGATCTTCATGTCGACCCACACCTTGGCCGTGGCCGAGGAGATTGCCGACCGGATCGGCATTCTCAACAACGGCCGATTGCACTTCCTGGGAACGATGGAGGAATTGCGGCAGGCGTCGCCCGCGCAACACACCTCGCTGGAGTCCCTTTTTCTGAAGCTGACCGACGGCAATCACGATTCGGCGGCCGCGGCTCCGCCGGCGCAACCTGAACTTCCCCAGGGTCCGTCCCGTGACTGACGCCTTGTCTTCCGACCCACCGTGGGAGAGATTCTCGGCGGAGCCGTCCGCCGCGGCTGCCTCGGATTTCCTCTTGCCCCAGGACGAAGCCCGGGCATTCTGGCGATTGCGATACCGGCTGGCGGCGAACGGTTTGCGGCAGACCTTCGCGGTGGCCAGACTCCGGTTGACGTTGATCCTGGCGTTGAGCTTGTTGCTTTGGCTTGGGCTGTTCTGGCTCTTTGCCGACGGGTTCCGCTTGTTGAGAAAATTCGGCATCCTGCACCCCGAAACGCTCGACCAGACGGTACGGGCGGTGTTCGGGATGTTTTTTGCGGCGTTGATGGTGATGCTGACGTTTTCCTCGGGCATCATCATGTACGGTCTGCTGTTCCGTTCCCGCGAGATGAGGTTTCTGCTGACGTTGCCGGCTCGAGTGGAACGGGTCTTCGTCCACAAGTTTCAGGAAGCGATTTTGCTGAGCAGTTGGGGGTTCCTGCTGCTGGGGAGCCCCATGCTGCTGGCCTATGGAGTGACGGCCCCGGCGCCCTGGTACTACTTCGCCATGCTGCCGCCTTTCATGGTGGCGTTTATCTACATTCCGGCCGCGCTGGGAACCATCCTGTGCCTGCTGATCGTGCGTTTTATGCCGGGCGGCCGGCTGCACCTGGTGGCCCTTGCCGCGGTGGGTCTGGTGCTGACGGCAGGTTGGTACGGCTGGTCCGTACTGACGGGACCGGACAGCGACATGTTGACCCCAGGGTGGTTCCAGGAACTGTTGGGACGGCTGCGATTCAGCGAAAAGCGGTTGCTGCCAAGCTGGTGGCTCAGCTCGGGCCTGTTGGAGGCCGCCCGAGACGTGTGGTCGGAAAGCGTGCTCTTTTTGGCGGTGCTGACGGCCAACGCACTGTTCTGTCGCCAGCTTGCCATTTGGACCGCCGCGCGCATCTTTCGGCCGGCTTACAGCAGGCTGTCGGCCGGAGGTGCCAGGCACCGACGCGCCGGCGCGGCCTGGATCGATCGGGGGCTGCTGGCGACAAGCCCCTTCCTGCCGCGGCAGATGCGGCTGCTGATGATCAAGGACTTGCGACTGTTCCGGCGCGATCCGGCCCAGTGGACCCAGTTCCTGATCTTCTTCGGGCTGCTGTGCCTCTACTTCCTGAACATCCGCAGCCTCCAGTACGACACGAAACAGGTCGGCTGGGTCCACATGATCAGCTTCCTGAACCTCTCGGTCGTGGGGCTGCTGATGTCGACCTTCACCACCCGATTCATCTTCCCAATGATCAGCCTGGAAGGCCGGCGGTTCTGGATTCTCGGGCTGTTGCCGGTGCGGCGCGAGATGATCCTCTGGGAGAAGTTCGTGTTCGCCGTGGGCGGCTCGATTCTGCCCTGTTCGGCACTGATCCTTCTCAGCGACGTGATGCTGCAGGTCTCGCCGATGGTGCTGGCCAGTCACCAACTGACCTGCGTGCTGCTATGTTTCGGCCTCTCGGGGATTGCCGCCGGTTTGGGGGCCCGGTTGCCGAACCTTCGTGAGCAGTCGCCGTCGCGGATCGCGGCGGGCTTCGGGGGCACGCTGAACCTGATGCTCAGCACGCTGTACATTCTGGCTGTCGTGTTGCTGACGGCCTTGCCCTGCCATTTCTATCTGATGGCCCAATTCGGCGAGGCCGCCCGCGCCCTCAGCCGGCGGCCGAACCTGCAGTGGTGGCTGCATTTCTGGCTGATCGCGGGAGCTGCCGGCAGCGTCGCGCTGGGGGTGCTGGCCACCTGGATTCCCTTGCGCATCGGTTTTCGGGCGTTTCGCCGGTTGGAGTTCTGAGCAGGTCCGGGCCTTGCCCAAGGGGGCGGCGAGAAGTCGGGACGCAACGCGGTCCGAAACGCTCGGCGTGGGGTTAAGTAAAGGGGGCGCTCTGCTGGCGCGCACGCGAACCACTCCCAGGGGCCACGGGAGCCCACCGATCGCGCGGCGGTCGTACGCCTCTTGGGTGCGAGAGTGCCGCTGGCCGACGGAAACTTCGGGCCGCGCAGACAGCCGCCCCGAGACCCCTCGGCTGGGGAGACCTGTGGGGCATTCGGCTGGCGGGAGATGTGGTCCCCAAGTACGATAGATAAGAACCGGAGCGACGCGCGACGCCGCCCAAACAGGTGTCATCATTTTGGAGCCAGGGAAGTTGAATACCATCCGCCGAATCCGTCGATTTCGTGTGCCGGCTGCCCTTGGGGTGGCCGCGATTCTGTCCGCCCTCGGGTCGCTGTCCGCTGTCGCCGCTGAGTCTGAATTCGTCGGTGTTCTGGCGATCGTTGTCGAGGATGAAGGCGTGGCGCGAGAGCTTGGACTGGCCGCCGAGCAGAAGCAGAAGCTGCTGGAACTGGTCGATCAGCGTGAGGATGAAGCCGTCGAGTTGCTTTATCTCACACCGGAGGAACAGGCCCAGAAGCTGGTCGCCTTCCGCCGCGAGTCGGAGGCCAAGGGGCTGGCGCTGCTCGACGCTCAGCAACGTGCCTTGCTGGAACGGATCCGTATCCGCCGCTTGGGCCTCGCCTCGGCGGCCGAACCGGCCGTGTCCGACCGGCTGAAGCTGACTCCCGAACAGCAAACCCAGGTTGCAGGAATCCTCAGACAGCGGGATGAGCAACTCCGTGTGGCCGACGAGCAGACCGTGCACGTGATCCGCGCCGATGCAGAACGCAAACTCTCTACCGTGCTTTCCAGTCAACAGCGAGCGGCCTGGGAGGGCATGGTGCGCGGCGAGGCGACCGGGCCGGCCGAGCCGCCGGCGGCCGATCGGATTCTGCCCCCTCCCACCGGCGGTGCCGATAGCGAACCTGCCCAGCCCGCCGACACTGCGCCAGCCGACACCGTTCCTGGCGACACGATGCCGGCTGACGTCGCTCCCGGCGACGCGGTTCCTGCGGACACAGCCGTTGCCGAGCCTGGCGAGGGCCAATCCTCCGCACCTGCTGTTGGCCCACCAACCGATGTATCTGAACCGGGTGTGGTGGCGGAACCGGGCACTGTGGCGGAACCAGCTGACCGCGCTGAACAAGGCACGTCGGCCAACCAGCCGCCGGACAAGCCGGTCATGCTTCGGTTCAACTTCCGGTACCAGCCCTGGAAAGACGTGATCGACTGGTTTGCCGAGCAGGCCGACTTGTCGTACGTGGGCGACATGGCCCCGCAAGGCACGTTCAACTACACCGACAGCCGCGAGTACACGGCCGCCGAGGCCATCGACTTGCTCAACAGCGTCCTGCTGACCAAGGGTTACACGCTCGTCCGCCGCAATCGGATGTTAATGCTGATCAACCTCGAAGACGGGATTCCGCCGAATTTCGTCACCACCATTGCGCTGGAGGATCTCGACGACCGGGGCGAGTATGAGTTGGTAAGCGTGCTGTTCCAACTCGAAAACGTCACTTCCGAGGAGGTGGAGGACGAGATTCGCAAACTCGTCGGGCCGCAGGGCTCCGTGGTCACCTTGCCGATGTCCCGGCAGGTGCTGGTAACCGAAACGGCCGGCAGACTGCGTGCTATCCGCGCGGTTATTCGGCGGATCGAAGACCCGGAAGGACACGGCGAAGAGCAGATGCAAGCGGTCGACATCAAGTATGCCACGCCGGATGAAGTCCTCACCGTAGTCCGCCGATTGCTCGATATTCCCGAAGACGGCAACGCCACCGGCGACGGCTCGCTCCGTTTTGCACTCGATCCCATGGGCAACCGCCTGCTGGTCACCGGCAAGCCGGAAGCGATCAAGCGGCTGGAAGACATCCTCAAGCTGGTCGACGTGCCGCCACAGGGTGGGGTGAGCAACGTTCCCCAGATCGACCAGGTGCCGCAACTGGAGGTCTACAGCATCACCTCAGCCGATCCGGCGTCGGTGCTGGCGGTAATACAGACGCTCTTGGCGGGCCAGCCTGACGTGCGGCTGTCGCTCGATCCGAAGACCGACAATCTGGTCGCCTTGGCCCGGCCCTACGAGCACGCCACGATCCGGGCGACGCTGGACCAGATGCAGCGCGAAGCGCAACAGGTCGAGGTGATTCATCTGACGACGATCGATCCCCAACTGGCCGTGCTGTCGATCAACAAGCTGTTCGAGGCCAGCGGCGAGAAGGCGGCCAAGAACGCCCCGAAGGTCGACGCCGATCCGACCAGCCGACAGCTTTTGGTCCGCGGGACGGAGGCCCAGATCCAGCAGATCCGCGACCTGTTGGAAAAAATGGGCGAGTCCGGCGAAGCAGCGATCACCGCGACCGGGACCGGTAACGTCCGCATGCTGCCGTTGACGGGTCGGGCCGCGCAATCGGCACTGGATCGAATCCAGAAGCTCTGGCCGACCATGCGCGGCAATCCCATCCGTGTCGTGACCCCGTCGGCCGTATCCCCCATCCTGCGAAACGGCGAACCCGGCGATTCTTCCGGCATGTTGCCGGCGGCGCCCATGACCGACCCGGCGATCAGCCCGCGCCTGCCTGCGATGTGGAGGTCCACGCCGGGAGCGACGGGCGGCCGCCAGCCATCGAACGAAGGCCGTCGCGACGAGTCGGAGCAGCGCCGCGGCCCTCCGTCTTTCGGCCGACCGCCGTGGGAACGCGGTGACGACCGTTCCCGGGGCGACCGTTCGACCAGGGCCGTCTGGGGCGCGCGTGTGTTTCTCGCGTCGCAGTCGATCGAATCTCCGGCAGTGCCGGCCGAATCGCAGCCGATGGAACCACCGCCGACCGAGCCGCAGCCCGTAGCGCCGCGGCCGAGCGAAACGCCCTCCGATGAACCGCCGGCGGGCGAGCCAGCGGACGCCGAGCCGATGGCGGTCGAGCCACCGGTTCTTGAGCCGCCAGCCCCCACGCCGCCCTCGCGGCCAGCCGTCGCGCCGCCGTCGCAAGAACCGTGGGGCGATGCACCGCCGATGGTCGATCCATGGGGGGAGGAAGGCCCGTCGGTTGGGACCACGGCGGAGCCGTCGGCGGACTCGCCGCAGAGTTTCGCCGATTCTTCGGAACCGCCTCCGATCATCGTGGCGCCCGGGCCCGGCGGCGTGATGATCGCCTGTCAGGATGTCGAGGTTCTCAACGAGTTTGAGCGGTTGCTGACGACGCTGACCGAGAATCTGACTAGTGCCGGTCCGGAGCTGACGATCTTCTATCTCAAACACGCCACGGCGGCCGTGGTGGCTCAGACGCTGGACCAGATCCTCGGCGGCGGGACCATCGCCACGGAACAAGGCGGCGGGGGCGGATTGATCGGAGATCTTGCCGGCGCCGCGCTGGGCGACGGCATCATGGGCGCGTTGTTGGGGTTGGGTGGCGGCAGCACGATCGCGCCGACCGGCGCCATCAAGATCACGCCCGACTCGCGCCTCAATGCGTTGGTCGTCCAGGCCAATCCGATCGACCTCGACATGATCGAGCAGGTCTTGAAGATCCTCGATCAGAAGGGGAGCCCCGAGGACGTGTTGGTCGTGCCGAAGGCCAAGATGATCCCCGTGTTCAATACCCAGGCCGACGAAATCGCCGGCATCCTCAGGCAGGTGTACCAAGACCGGATGGTCGCCAGCTCGCAAGGCGGCGGTGGCGGCCGGGCGCCGTCACCGGAGGACCTGATGCGGTTGCTTCGCGGCAACCGGGGCGGCAGCGGCAACACCCGCAGCCAGCGTGAAGAGCAGCAGAAGATGTCGATCGGCATCGACGTCCGGAGCAATTCACTCATTGTCGCGGCACCCGAACCCCTGCTGACGGAGGTCGAGCAACTGATCACGCGACTCGACGTCGCGGCGACCGAAACCAGCCAGGCGATGCAGGTGGTTACGCTCCGCACGGCAAGCCCCGAGGCGGTGCAGCGCGCACTGAACTCGATGATGGGCGATGCCGTCCAGTTCAACAGGTCGTCAGGCCGAAGTGGCGGATCCGGCTCGTCGACGACCTCCTCTTATCGCGGGCCGACGAGCGGATCTACGCGAGGCGGCTCCTCGGCGACCGACGACCGCCGGGCGTTCTTCATGGATATGATGCGGCGGCGGATGGAAGGCGGCGGCGGGGGACCCGGCGGCGGGGGACCCGGCGGCGGAGGGCGAGGCGGCGGAGGGCGGGGCAGGTAGCCGCCGGAGGCTGCACGCGCCGGCAAAGATGCCGGCTTCGCATCCCATCGTCCCTTGCAGCCTCGCACACGGCCGCATACGCTGGAGGGGAATCTCCTATCGACGTTTGCACAGTCAATGCGCGAGGGTGACCAACGGGGGCCCGGCTCTTCCGGCCTCCCGCCGATCGGCCTTGATCGTTGTCAATGCACACATCAAGAAACCTGGGAGCTCCTGCCATGCACGCCTCGCACTGCAACTGCCCGCGCCTTCCCGCTGCACGCCTGCTGTCGTCCACACTCGGTCTGCTGGTCCTGATGGCGGCGTCCGCGCCCCCGGCGGCTGTTTCCCCGGCCAAGGCCCAGTCGCCCAAACCGATTGCGCTGAACCCGGACAATCCTCATTACTTCCTGTTTCGCGACCGGCCCACGGTTCTGATCACTTCCGGCGAGCACTACGGCGCCGTGCTGAACCTGGATTTCGACTACGAACCCTATCTCGACGAGCTGAAGGCGAGGGGTCTGAACCTCACGCGCACCTTTTCGGGCGTGTACTGCGAAGACCGCAACTCGTTCGGCATCCGGGGCAATCCGCTGGCGCCGGCCGCCGGCCGGCTGAGTTGCCCTTGGGCCCGCAGCCGCGAGCCGGGATATGCCGGCGGAGGCCACAAGTACGACCTGAGCCGGTGGGACGACGCCTACTTCGCGCGTCTGAAGGACTTTCTGGCCCAGGCTGGCCGGCGCGGGGTGGTCGTCGAGTTCGTGCTGTTTTGTCCGTTTTACGAAGACGGTATGTGGAACCTCAGCCCGATGAAGGCGGAGAACAACGTCAATGGCGTGGGCAAGGTCGCGCGGACCGAGGTCTACACGCTGCAGCACGAGGACCTGGTTGCCGTCCACCAGGCGGTCACGCGCAAGATCGTCTCCGAGCTGAAGGACTTCGACAACGTCTATTACGAGGTCTGTAACGAGCCCTACTTCGGCGGTGTCACCCGGCCCTGGCAGGATCGGATCATCGCCACGATTGTCGAGACGGAGGCGGGCTTTGCGCAGAAGCACCTGATCGCCCAGAACATCGCAAACGGCTCCCGGAAGATTGAAGACCCCAACCCGGCCGTCTCGGTCTTCAACTTCCACTATGCCACGCCGCCGGTTACCGTGGCGATGAACTTCGGCCTGGGGAAGGTCCTCGGCGACGATGAAACGGGCTTCAAGGGCAGCTCCGATTTCGTCTATCGGGCCGAGGGCTGGGACTTCCTTCTTGCCGGCGGGGCCGTATACGACAACCTCGACTACTCCTTCACTCCCGACCACGAAGCCGGCACGGCGAAACCGAACGCCCCGGGCGGCGGCGGCGCCACGCTCCGCGGGCAGCTCGCCATCCTCAAGCAGTTCATCGAGGGTTTCGATTTCGTCAACATGGCCCCCGACGACAGCGTGATTCAGGGCAAGCTGCCCGAGAAAGTTACCGCCCGTGCCTTGGTCGAACCGGGCCGCCAGTACGCGGTCTACCTGCGCGGCAGCGGCGCGAGACAACTCGAACTGAAGCTGCCCGCCGGCCGGTATCGCGCCGAATGGACCAATACCAAGACCGGCGCCGTGGACCAGCGCGAGTCGTTCACGCACTCCGATGGCAAGCGGGTCTTGGCCGTCCCGCCGTATGCCGAGGACGTGGCGCTGCGCATCACGGCGGCGAAGTGAACCAGGGCAGCGGCAAGCGGCAGGCCCTCGGAACTCGTCAAGACGAGACCTGCGGTTTCGCTTCCTGCACCAACCGGCTGATCTGCTTGAACTCGGGCGTTCCGGCCACCTGGCACCACTCGAACAGCGCGGCCTCGGTCGTGGTCAGCGTGGCTCCGGCGGAGTCCATGCGCCGCAGCGCCGTGCGATAGTCGATGTCGAATCGCGAGCCGACCGCGTCGACCGCCACGTAGACGCGCCAGCCGTGGCTCAGCAAGTCCAGCACGGTCTGTTGCACACACACGTGGGCCTCGACCCCGCAGACCAACAGCTTGCCGAGCCCGCGGCTCTCCAGCGCCCGGAAGATTTCCGGACACCCGCCGCAGCTGAAGGTCAGCTTTGAGGGGATTTCACCGAGGCGCTGTGCCAACTCGGGCACCGTCGGGCCCAGGCCCTTGGGGTATTGCTCGGTGGCTACCACCGGCATCCCCAGCACGCCGGCCCCGTCGATCAGTCGCCGGCAGTTCCAAACGACCCGCTGGTGATCCGCGATCGCCGGCACCAGCCGCTCTTGCACGTCGACGACCAGCAGCGCCGTGTCGCCGACAGACATCATTTCGGGGCTACGCAGGAGGGCATCGTGCTCGTTCATGCGAGACAACGTACACCAAAGCAGAGCGGCTGCCAAGGACTCCCGGAAGCACGAGATGACGTGCTCTTTCGCGAGTCCCTGGGACCGGCAGCCGGGACGACTCCGGCGCAGAATCTCTCCGCGCCGGAGCCATGGCTTCGGCAAACCCGGTTTTCACGACGCCCCGGCTTCGCCCCGGCTATCGGACCTGGGCGATCGACTCGACGTGCCCCCGGACAACGCTCTGGTCGGCCAGGCTGAGCTGCCCCAACAGGATGCGGCAGCAGCGGCCATCGGACCGCTTCAGCCGGACCACCCCGTCATTGAAGCTGACCAGTTCGGCCTCCACCTGATACTTGCCGCTGAGGTCGGTCCACGTTCTCGTCTCACTCGGCTTGTGGTGAGAAAATGGGTCGGCGAGCGGATCGGGCTCGGCCGGAGCGGGGGCGGGCTCAGCGGGCGGGGCCATGTCTGCGGGCGGTTCGGCCGGCGGGGCAGGCTCCACAAGCGGTTCGGCCGGTGGGGCGGGCTCGGCGGGCGGCGCAGGCGGCGCGACCGGTGGCGCAGGTTCCGCAGGCGGCGCTGGCTCTGCGGGAGGCTCGGCAGGTGGCGCAGGTTCGGCAGGCGGTGCTGGCTCCGCGGGAGGCTCGGCAGGTGGCGCAGGTTCGGCAGGCGGCGCCGGCTCCGCGGGCGGGACTACCGGTGGCTGAGGCTCCACCGCTGGTTCCTCGGTAGGTTCTTTAGCCGGCTCTTCGACCGGCGCTGACTCCTCCGGCACCGCTGCTTCGACGGCTGTCGCATCTGCCGGCTCGCAGCACGCCGGCTCGCAATAAGTGCAACAGGTCACCCGGCAGCAACGGCGGACACAACAACGGCTGAATAGATTGTCCAGAAACTTGCAGGCCCAGGCCGAGTCGGTCGCCACGAACAATGCCGCAACCAAGACGGCCAACATCACAGTACCTCGTCGTCCCATTCGAACGTCCTCCTTTTGAGCAAGGATCGAGAAACACCATCAATCGACCGCCTATCTTAGCCCATCGCGCGGCCGATTTCAATCAGTGCATCTCCTTAAGCTGGGTATTTTAGCCATTCACTCCACTTCCCCCGATTTTTCCTCGCAGGCCTTGGCCTGCAGAAAGGGGGAGGAGCGTAGCACGAGTAGAAATCAGGCAGGGAACCGGGAAAACCTAGCCCGCGTCTGGGCCATAACGTGGGAAAAAGCTAGTTCTTTGAAGTGGGCAGTTGCAGCACGGAAGCAGGGAATCGGGCTGCGGCCTGCGGCCACGAAGGCTCGGCCGACGGCGATTCGAGGGCAGCCTCTGGTGCTTTGCGTCGTTTTCCGCGATATTGGTCGGTTTTGACCGAAGCTATTGATGTTTGCATTGCAGGTGACCGAGGCCAACCAACGGCGGGCCGGAAGAAAACGGGCTCCCGTTGGGCCGCCTTGGCGCATCGACGGGGCAAACGTCAACCAAGAATCAGGCGGTGGGACGCGATGAGGACGCACTCGACAACCATTCTGACCGTGCGGCACCAGGGGGTCGTCGCCATGGGAGGCGATGGCCAAGTGACCGTCGGCGAGTCGATCATGAAGGCCGACTCGAACAAGATCCGCCGGCTGATGGACGGCAAGGTCATGACGGGTTTCGCCGGCTCCAGCGCCGACGCGTTTGCCCTGCTCGAGCGATTCGAGGCCAAGTTGAAGGACTATCCGTCGAACGTTCCCCGCGCGGCGACCGAACTGGCCAAGGAATGGCGAACCGACCGCGTGCTGCGGCGACTGGAGGCCCTTCTGGCGGTGGTCGACGCCCGACACACCCTGCTGGTCACCGGCAACGGCGATGTGATTCAGCCGACCGACGGTGTTCTGGGGATCGGCTCCGGCGGCAACTACGCAGTGGCCGCCGGCCGGGCCCTTTGTGCCCACAGCACTCTGGGAGCGGCCGAGATCGTTCGCGCGGCGCTGGAGATCGCCGCCGGCATCGACGTCTATACGAACACGAACATCGTGGTGGAGGAGCTGGCGTGCGAGAGTTGACCCCTCGGCAGATTGTCGCGGAGCTGGACCGTCACATCGTCGGTCAAGACGACGCCAAGCGGGCGGTGGCCATCGCCGTGCGCAACCGGTGGCGGCGACAGCAGCTAGACGACGAGATGCGGCAAGAGGTGGCACCGAAGAACATCCTGATGATTGGCCCCACGGGGGTGGGCAAGACGGAGATCGCCCGGCGCCTGGCCCACCTGACCGAGGCCCCGTTCATCAAGGTCGAGGCCACGAAGTACACGGAAGTCGGCTATTTTGGGCGGGACGTGGAGAGCATGGTTCGCGAACTCGTGGAGAACGGGATCGGGCTGGTTCACGAGCAGGAGCGGGCCAAGGTGGAGGAGGAAGCCCGCCGTCGCGTAGAGCAACGGCTGCTGGATCTGCTGCTGCCCACGCCGCCGGCCTTCGACGCCTCGCCCGAGAGCCCCGATTCGCCCGAGCGTTTCGAGCGCACGCGGGACAAGATGCGGGCGATGCTGGCTTCCGGCGAGATGGACCAGCGAAAGGTCGAGATCCAGTTGGAGCAGAAGGCCACGCCGATGATGTTTACCGGGATCGGCATGGAGCAGATGGACGTGGACTTGCAGGGGATGTTTGAGAAGATTCTCCCGCGCAGCACCACCCGCCGCGAGATGACCGTCAGCGAGGCCCGCCGAGTGCTGTTCGAGCACGAGTGCGACAACCTGGTCAATCAGGAGAAGGTGCAGAGCACGGCGATCGAGCTCGCCGAGAACCTGGGGATCATCTTCGTCGACGAGTTGGACAAGGTGGTGGCCAGTGAGCACGCACACGGGGCCGACGTTTCCCGCCAGGGCGTGCAGCGCGATCTGCTGCCGATTGTCGAAGGGACCACGGTGCAGACGCGATACGGGTTCGTCAAGACGGACCACATTCTGTTCATCGCCGCCGGGGCGTTCCACCGCGCCAAGCCCAGCGACCTGATGCCCGAGCTCCAGGGCCGGTTCCCCATCCGCGTCGAGCTCAACGACCTGACCAAGGACGACTTCGTGCGGATACTCACGGAACCGAAGGGGGCGCTGACCAAGCAGTATCAGGCCCTGTTGCGGACCGAAGGCGTGGAGCTGGTGTTCGAGGACGACGCCGTGGAATCGCTGGCGGACTTTGCCTTCCGGGTGAACCAGACGACCCAGAACATTGGGGCCCGGCGGCTCTATACGATCATGGAGCGGATGTTGGAGGAGTTGAGCTTCGAGGCCCCGGAGATGAAAACGGGACGCGTCCAGATCAACGCGGCCTACGTCCGCCAACGCCTGGCCGAGGTGTCGCAGGACGAAGATCTCAGCAAGTTCATCCTTTAGGACTTGCGGAAGAACAAGCCGGGCATTCTCCCGGGCAGCCAGGCGTCGCAGACGCCTGGCTACTGTTCACTGTCGTCCCCGCGAGGGCACAAGCGACGCCAGCACGGCATCGTTGGCGGCGGGCGCCCGGCGATGAGACTGTCCCCCCCTCTCGTCGTTCTGCCGGTCGTTGGCCTTCTCGTTTCTGTCCGAGTTGCCGCCGTCCTGATTTTCCTGCGGCTGCCGCAGACCTCCGCCCAGACCGGTCCAGGGACCGATGTGGACGCCGAACAGCTCGCCCTCGCCCAGGATGTCGGCCGAACCGGTCGGCGAGGCGACGTTGGGCCGGGGTGTCTCCGCCGGCCGCTCGACCGGCGCGTCCAAGGAGGCCAGCAGGACGTCGGTCGCCGAGGGCGTCGAGCGGGCCGCTGTTGCGGGAGTGAACAGGTCCTCGACCACGGCCACCGCCCGGGCGTCGAACACCGACACCTCGATCGCCGTCTCGCTGGACAGCCCCGGTTGGCCGTCGATCAGTTCCGTGGCGTGGACGACCAGCCGGAAGTTGCCCATGGCGATGTCTTCGGGCACATGCCAGGTCAGCACGTTGGTCTGCGGATCGAGGGCCGCCCCTTCCGGAGCACCGGGATCGAGGCTGAGCACGACCGGATGGGTCGGCACGTCGGGATCGAACGCCCGAATTTCCAGACGCAGCTCGTCGCCGGGAGCGAGGAACTGTTTGCCGATGGCGTCGAAGACCGGCGGGTGGTCGACTTCCTTGACGGTGATCGCGAAGGTTTGCTCGTCGAACGAGTTCGGGTCGCCCGAGTCGGCCGCATCGGTCACTCGGACCATCAGGCTGTAACTCTCACCGCCCTGCAACTCACTGGGTGTGAAGGTGAAACGGCCGGTGGCCGGATCGATCACCGCGCCGGCAGGTACGTTGCCGTGCAGGCTGAACGTAAGCTGATTCTCGGGAACGTCCGGATCGGTGACGCCGACCGTGAACTGCAGCAATTCCCCTTCGGAGACTTCGCGATCGGCGATCGGATCGAGAACCGGCGCCGTGTTGACTTCCTCCACGGTGATCTGGATCGTCTTGGTCGTCTGGGTGTCGGTGTCGGGGTTGGTGACCTGCAACGTGACCGGGTAGGTGCCGGGGCCCTGTGCTTCGGCGGGCTTCCATTGGAAAACACCCGTGGCCGGGTCGATCCAGGAACCTTCGGGAGCGGGCGGCGCGACGCCGTATTGCAGCACCGCGGTGGGATCGGCCGGATCGGTCGCCGAGACGGTGAAGGCCAGCCACGAGCCCTCCTGGACCGTTTGGTTGCCGATCGGATCGAAGATGGGGGCACTCTTGACCTGGATCGTCAGCTCTTGCCGGGCCTCGTTTCCGGCCGCATCGACGGCCAGCACGGTGATCGTCTGCGAGGGGCCCTGGCCGGACTGCGGCGTCCACGTGATCCTGCCCGTGGTCGCGTTGATCTGCATGCCGGTCGGCGATGGAGACCCCGTCAGGCTATAGGTCACGCGGCCGCCGGCCTCTTCGGACGTCTGCACGTCGTAGACGTATGGCATGCCCAACTGGGCCGTTTCGACCGGATCGGAAAGGAACTGCGGCGCGACCGTGTCGAGCGTGATCTGGATCGCGCCGGAGGCCTCGCTGGCCAAGTCGACGGTATCGTTGCGATTGCCGACGTCGACCGCCTGATCGGACAAGGTCTGGACGGCCGTGATCGAGTAGAGTCCGTCGGCCAGATCGGCGGCCCCGCTTGCGGTAATCACGATCGAGTCGGCGGGAACGGCGTCGCCCGTGACGGTTCCCTCGCCGATCGCCGCGCCGTTGGCGTAGAGCGTTACCACCGCATCCTCCAGGACGCCGTAGACGCGGAACTTCAGGGCCTCTGCGTCGGTGTTCGCCGGATTGGTGATCCCGTCGGTTTCGTTGGGGTACTTGGGGCCGGTATCGGAGCTGGCGAGCAGCTCGAGGCCGGTAGGCGCGGCCGGGTGGATCATCACGGGCACCACTTGCGAGTCGGACGCCAGATCGGAGGCCAGGTCGTCGGCGCTGGCGAAGACCTCGATGTAGACCTCGTACACGCCCACCAGGCCGCCGCTGGGCGTGATCGTGGCCACCCCGGTGCTCTGGGAAACCTCGATCGCCACCTCGGGGTCCCAGGGGCTCGGCGTGCCCCGGTAGAAGATCGGATCGCCCTCGGCGTCGGCCGCGGGCAAGTTGACCGTAATCGGTGTATCGACCGTCGTGTGGATGTCCTCGATCGGCAGCAAGAAGGGCTCGCTGTTGCCGTAGTCGGTGTTGAACGTGTCGGGCAGAATGGAAACCTGGAGATGGCGCTGGACCGTGTTCTGGCCGTCGCTGACCGTCACCGTGACAGTGGCCTGGTCGAAGGTTCCCTCGGGCGCCGAGAGCATCAGCACGGCGTTCTCGGTGTCGGTGAAAACCTCGGCCGAGTCGATCACTACCGGCGTGTCGGGCGTGTTGTCGGTGGTCGGCACCTGGGTGATCGCCTGCCGCACGTCGTCCCCGTCGGTCAGGTGGCCGAAGATCGTGTGCTCGAAATCCAGCCAGCGCGTGGCCGCGTCGGTAATGAAGAATTGGGCGTCGTTGGTGTCGGGGCCGCTGTTGGCCATCGACAGCACGCCGGCGTTGGTGTGCTGCAGGTCGAGGTGGAACTCGTCGTCGAACGTCACGCCCGAGCCTTCGTAGCCTTGGCCGTCGGAGCTGCCGCCCTGGATCATGAAATCGTCGATGATCCGGTGGAAGGTCTTGCCGTCGTAATACCCGGAATCGACCAGCTCGATGATCCGCGCCGTGGTGTGGGGCACACGGTCCTCGAACAGCTCGAACACCATGTCGCCGTGGTCCTGCACCGAAAGCCGCAGGCTCTGGTTGCCCTGGGGGATCGTGGCGGTCAGGTCCGGGTTGTCGCTCACGACCGAGTAGGTCAGGGCGTCGCCGTCGGCGTCGAAGCCATCCAACGTGATGTGCAAGGCGGCGCCGGCGTACAGGACTACGTCCTGCTCCACGACCAACTGCGGGGCCGCCAGCAGACGACGCTCCTCGAGCGGTTCAAATCGGGCGTTGCGGAAAAGACGTTGCGAGCCGGGGGACCGAAGGAGGCCGAGTGAAGGTTGCCGGCCTCGGCAAGAGCGATGCTTTACCATAGTCGTGCTTCGAGATCTGATTTGCCCATCGAGGTCAATTATAGGACACCTGCCGCCAATGCCGCCATCACCCTATAGGTGGATACGGGTGCTGCGGGTCACGTGGTTCGCGCAAGCTGCCACCCGGGACAGAGTCTGCTAAAAACTCACTATAATTTGAATTCGGCCGTTTTCGACCGATCGACTCACGGAATCAGAGGGCTTCCGCGAGTCGGCGGCCCGGTTTTAACGCCTGGGGGAGTCGTGCAAGGCGGGCAAGCGCGGTCGCACCGGGCTATGGCCCCGGTGGCCCACCGGCGGCATTCTGTAGAAGGATGGCCCCCAGACCGCCCAGAGCCATCACGGCCACCATCACCAGCACGCAGAAGCCCAGGTAGACCGCCGTTACGAGGCCCGCCAGTTTCCAGAACGACTTCTGCGCCGTCAGGGCGGCCTCGAGGTCGGCGGGCCGATCGGTCCGCAGATAGGCGGCAATGCGCTGGCCGTATGAGAAAAGGTAGTAGGCCAGCACCAGCGTGATGACCGGCCCGACGAACGCACAGAGCCCTATGAGGATACCGGGCAGGCCTGCACCGACTGCACTTGCCGCCAAAAAGAGCAGACCGGTAAGCACCCCGATCCCGCCAATCACAAACCCGAGGATGGCCAGAAAGACCACCCACGGCTTCGTTTCGCTCAGCGCCCGACGCCCGCGAACGCCGAGCCCTCCTGCTGGACCTCCTCCGACGGGCGTCGCGTCGCCGGTGGAGACCTGGGGAGAGGCATAGGGGCCAGGTTCGCTTTCCTGCGGCGTGGTCTTGCCGATGCCTGCAAACGGTTGCCCTTGGGCCGCAGCCGCCTGTTGCGGTTCGGCGGCCGCCCCGCCCAACTCGGCAAAGACATCTTCGGCCCACTTCCACTGGCTCCAGTCTTCCCGGAGCAGTTGGCAGGAAGCGTCGATGCGTCCTTCGCCGAGCCACTCGTCCAGCTCTTCCCGGGAAACGGGCCCGTACTGGTCGCCCTCTTCGGTCTGGAGATACCATTTCGACGGCGAGCCCACGGACGACGGAGAGGACGTGGGCGGTGCGGCGGCCACCAACGGCGCGGAAGGCTCCGACGGCGCGGAGGGCACCACGGACGGCGCGGAGGGCACGGACGGTGTCGTGGGCGGTGCAGGTGAAGACGGCTTCTCGGCGGCCATGGGCCGCTGGGGAGTCATGGACGCCTTGGCCGGCTCGCCGGGGGGCGCGGGTTTCGATTCCGCCGTGGCCGGGACCTCGATCGTTCCCTGCTGGCACTTGGGGCATTTGATCCGCTTGCCGGCATACTTGTCGGCCACGCGAAACCTTCCACCACACTTTCCACAGCGAGTCTCGATCGGCATCGTTCCTCCCCCCTTTCGCAGTGGTATCCAAACCGGCTGCCATCGTGTATTGTGTAATAGTCTAGTTTGTCGGAACCGGCCGCAAAAGGCAATCTCCGGATCTCTGGCCGATCGGCGGTCAGATCGCTGTCCGTCGGCAAAAAGAAGTGCGGCCTGCCGGCGAATAGCATCGAGGCTGCGGATAACGCAGCACGCCCAAAACCAAGACTTTTTTTCTGACAGGAGTCCTGCCATGGTCCTGCCTCGAAGACCCGTCTCTGGATGTCTCGCCCTGTTCGCCGTGCTGCTTTGTCTGGCCGGTTCGACACCGGCCGTGTGGGCCCAGCGGCCGTCCGCACCCCGGCTGCTTCCCACGAAGACCCTGGCCGTCATCTCGGTGCCCAGCGCCCCGGAGTTGGCCGAGCGATTCATGAACACGTCGGTGGGGCGGATGGGGCAGGACCCGCAACTGAAACCACTGATTGGTCAATTGTACGGTTCGGTGCTGGAAGCCACTTCGCAGTTGAAGGACGAAATTGGACTGTCGCTGCCGGAGATCCTGGCGATTCCCCAGGGCGAGTTGACCGTAGCGCTGGTCTTGCCGGAAGAGGGCGACCCGGCGGTGGTGGCCCTCTTGGACGCCGGCAACCAACTCTCCAACGCCCGGAAACTGCTGGAGCGGGCCACGGTCGAGCTCGAGCGGCAGGCGAGTTCCAAGAAGGAGGAGACCGTCGCGGGCACGAAGCTGGTGATCTACGAAGGCCTGGGTCCCCGGGGCCGGAAGGGAGTCTATTTCGAGAAGGACAACACGATCGTGCTCGGCTCGGATCCCAACGTGCTGAAGCAGATTCTCTCCGCGTGGAACGGCGGCGAAGGGAAGACACTGGTCGACAATCCGAATTTCGCCGCCATCATGCAGCGCTGTCGCGGCGCCAAGAACGAGCGGCCCCATGCGTTCTGGTACGTCGACCCGATCGGCATCGTCCACGCGGTCAGCCAGCAGAACGCCAGTGCCCGGGTGGCGCTGGCGCTGTTGCCCGTGTTGGGGCTCGACGGGTTGTTGGGCGTCGGCGGAAGCATGACCTTCGACACGCCGCAGTTCGACTCGGTGATGCACGCCCATTTGCTCCTGGACAATCCTCGGGCGGGCATCCTCAAGATGATTGCGTTCGAGTCGGGCGACGTGACGCCCGAGCGCTGGGTTCCGATCGACACGGCCAGCTACATGACCCTGCACTGGAACGTCGAGAAGACCTATTCCAGCCTGGCGACGGTGTACGACGGGTTCCGGGGCGAAGGGGCGCTGGCCAAGGCGCTGCAGCGCCGCATTCTCGGGCCGACGGGCATCGATCTGGAAGCGGAAGTCATCAAGTCGCTCGAGGGTCGTGTGAGCCTGGTCGTTTGGATCGAGCGCCCGATCGGCATCCAGAGCCAACGTTCCATGCTGGGGTTCAAGTTGAAGGACCCTGCGGCGCTGGAGGCGGCCCTGGAGAAGCTTGCCAAGCTGGAAAGGGCGCCGCTGGCCAAGGAGTCGTTTGCCGGGAAGCAGTATTACCGGGTCCGCGTGCCGCAACTGGAGGAGCGGCCGCCGGAAGAGCGCCCGCCGCTGCCGTGCTTCGGCGTGTTGGACGATTACCTGCTGGTGGGCAACAGCCAGGCCCTCTATCAGAAGGCCGTTACCACGTGGGCCGACGGGACCGAGTCCTTGGCCGACGAGTTGGACTACAAGCTGATCGCCAGCAAAATCCGCCGAGTCTGCGGTAGCCGGGAGGCGGCCATGATCAGTTTCGATCGCCCGGAGGAGATCATGCGGTTCCTCTACGATCTGGTCAACGCGGAGCGGACCCGACAGAATCTGCAGCAACAGGCCGAGAACAACCCGTTCTTTCGATCGGTCAACACGGCCTTGAACGAGAACCCGCTGCCGCCGTTCGAGGTGTTGCGCCAATACCTTGCCCCCGGCGGGGCGCTGGTCATTGACGACGAGACCGGCCTTCACTACACGGCCTTTGCGCTGCGTCGGAAGTCAGAGTAACCTGCCCAAACCGCACAGAAGCCATCGGGATTGCCGTCGTTTCCCTCTGCTCGGAGCGCGGCCCGCTACTTCTCCGCTCGCGAGTGCAGGTAGGCATCCAGAAACCCCTGGATGTTTCCGTCGAGCACGCTATGGAAATTGCCCATCAAGTAGCCGGTTCGGGCGTCCTTGACGCGCTGGTCGGGGTGGAGGAAGTAGCTGCGGATCTGTGAGCCGAAGCCGACCTTGGGTTTCTGGCCGTAGCGGGCGGCCTGCTCGGCCTCGCGGCGCTGTTCCTCCCGCCGGGCCAGTTGGGCCAAGAGCATTTTCCGCGCTGTCGCCCGGTTCTTGTGCTGGCTCCGCTCGTTCTGGCATTGCACGACCGTGCTGGTGGGCACGTGGGTCAGACGGATGGCGCTGGATGTCTTGTTGACGTGCTGGCCGCCGGCGCCGCTGGCCCGAAACGTGTCTTCGCGAACGTCCCGCTCCCAGTCGATCTCGATGTCGATCGTGTCGTTGACTTCCGGCGTCACGTCGACCGAGGCGAAGCTGGTCTGGCGCTTGCCTTCGGCGTTGAAGGGGCTGATACGGATCAGCCGGTGCGTGCCGGTCTCGCCCTTGAGGTAGCCGTAGGCCATCGGCCCGCGGACCGCGATCGACGCGCTGTTGATGCCGGCCTCCTCGTTGTCCTGGCGGTCGAGCAACTCCGTATCGTAGTCGCTCTTCTGCGCCCAACTCACGTACATCCGCAGCAGCATCTCCGCCCAATCGTTGGCATCGGTGCCGCCGTCGCGGGCGTTGATCGTCAGAATGGCCGCGTTGGCGTCCAGCGGGCCGCTGAGCAGGGCCTTGGTTTCCAGCTCTTCGGTGGCCGCTTCGAGCCGCTTCAACTCGTGGGGCACCTCCGCCGCAAAACCGGCGTCCTCGGCGGCCATCTCGACCATGGCCGAGAGGTCCTCGCACGCTCCGGTGAGGTCCTCCAGCGGCCTAATGAGTGACTTAAGGCCTTTCAGCTCGGCGACGGTCTGCTGCGCCTTCTCTTGGTTGTCCCAGAAGCCGGCGGATGCCATGTTTTTTTCGATGGCCTGCGCCCGCACCAACTTGGCGGGGTAGTCAAAGGGAGTCCCTTAGCTGGAGGATCCGCTGCTGGATCACTTCGGCCCGGTCGATGAGTTCTCTGTCCATGGCATTCCTCCAACGGTGGGGTGGAACAACGCAAACCTTCTATTATATCCTATCCCGCGATTCAGAAAAGGTGAGGTTCGTGGCACGTGTCGTCCTGGCGATGTCCGGCGGAGTCGATAGCAGCGTGGCCGCCTGGCTGCTGCGCGAGTCCGGTCATGAAATTGTAGGGCTGTTCATGCGGCACGGGCAAGCGCTTCAGCCGGCCTGCACGCTGCCCGGCGGCGAGGCGGCCCGACACAAGCAGGGCTGTTGCAGCGAGGCCGACGCGGCCGACGCCCGCCGGGTGGCCGAGCGGCTGGGCGTGCCCTGCTACGTGCTGAACTTCGAGCGGGAGTTCGGCCGGATCGTCGAGTACTTCGTCGAGACCTACACGGCCGGGCGCACGCCCAATCCGTGCATCGTTTGCAACACGTGGCTGAAGTTCGGCAAGCTGTTCGAGTACGCCGACAGCGTGGGGGCCGAATTCGTGGCCACCGGCCATTACGCCCGGCTGGTTTCCGTGCCGCCGGGCGAACCCGGGGCCTTGTGCACCGATGAGATTGCCCTCTGCCAGGGGCTGGACGCGTCGAAGGACCAGTCGTACGTGCTGTTCGGCATCGAGCGGCATTTGCTACCGCGGTTGATGTTTCCCATCGGCGACCACCACAAGGCGGAGATCCGCCGAATCGCCGGCCGGTTGGGTTTGAAAGTGGCCGAGAAGCGCGACAGCCAGGAGATCTGCTTCGTGCCCGACCAGGATCATGCACGGTTCGTCCGCGAGCATCGCGATCCCCGGCAGACCTCCGGCAAGATCGTCGCCACGGACGGGACCGTGGTGGGCCGCCACGACGGCTATGAACGTTTCACGATCGGTCAGCGGAAAGGCCTGGGCATTGCCTTTGGCGAGCCGCGCTACGTCGTGCGGATCGAGCCGACGACGCGTCGCGTTGTGGTCGGCACCCACGACGAGCTGGCCCGGACGGAACTGACCGCGGCCGAAGCCAACTGGCTGATCGACGAGCCGGCCGGACCGCTGCCGTGCCGGGTGAAGATTCGCTATCGCAGCCGCCCGGCGGAAGCGACAGTCGAGCCCCTGCCGGGCGGCCGGTTTCGCGTCAGGTTTGCCGAGCCCTGTTACGGCGTGGCTCCCGGACAGGCGGCCGTGTGTTACCGGGGCCAGCGCGTGGTCGGCGGTGGGTGGATTCAGTAGCCGCACCGGGCGGAACTCGGCGACTCGCCATGTGCGCCGGGACGCCGCCGGCTCGCTACCCGGTCGCTGGCTACGCGGTGGTGGGTCGCCTATTGATGCTTGCATTGTGAATGACCCAGGCCGACCAACGGGAGGCCGGACAAGTCGGGCTCGCATTGGCCGCCCTCGCGCATTGAGTGTGCAAGCGTCAATAGGAAAATGCCTCCGCGGGCGGTGTCTCTTCGTCGGGCTGCGCCCACCTCGCGTCGTCGCCCGTGCGAAATTGCCACTTGCCTTCCAGGGAAATGACCTGCTGGCCGAAGCCGAGACTCGGGGCCTTGCCTTTGAAGCCGCCACGGCCGTCGTGGTCGTAGACGCGCAGTGCCACGAGGTTCTTTTGCCCAGAACGCACGCGCGACGCCGGCACCGTGCAAGGCTTCTCGCTGCCGAGCCCGTTGACGTAGTCCGGCGGCATCGAGCCGGCGGAACCGACCTTCAAGCCGTTGAAAAACACCTCGTGGCAATTATCCACCTCGGGCACCGAAAGTGTGAGGTCGTTGTCGCGCCAGGCCTCGGGCACGGTGACCAGGCAACGGTACCAGGCGTAGCCGTCGTAGCCGATCAGGTAACCGCCGGAGCGGGCGTCCCAGGTGCCGGGCACGGCCAGGGTGTGCCACCCGGCGGAGAAGTCGGGCGAGGCGTCGCCCGGTAGCGGCGGCACCGGCCGGCCCATCGCCCAGTGCACGGCGTTGATCAACAGCACCCGAAACTGCGGCTGCATGAAGTCGCTGCGGTGTCCCAGCGACGTGTAGAATACGCGGCCGCCCCGGTAGCGGCGGGCCCAAGCGATCGGCTCGGTCAGATTCAACGCCGTGCCGACCGCCAGCACCTCGGCCTCCTCGTCGACCGGCCTGACCAGGTAGATCGAGCCGGGGCTGTGCCACTGCGCCGGCTTGACGCCGGAGAGAATCGGGTGATCGGCCATCTCCGGCACCAACGCCACGTCGGTGCCCAACTGGTTCGGGCCGTGCCCACGGTAGTTGCAGCCGAGCACCTCGCGGTCGAACGCCGGCCATTGCTGCGAGCCGGCCGGGGCGTCGCCGCGGACGTCGAAGGCGTGGCACGCGGTCCGCAGCGCCACCAGCGGCTTGCCGGCCTCCAGGTACTTCCGCAGCACGGCCATTTGCTGCTGCGGCAAGGCCCGGCGACGCACGAACAGCACCGCCACGTCGGCCGATTCGAGGGCCTCGATGCCCGACAGATCGTGCGGGGCGTATCCCTGGATCACCGTGCAGCGATAGCCGAAGCAGTCTCGCAGCAGTTGGGCGAAATCCGGCAGCGTCTGCCTGGCCCCATACTCGTCCTCGTTGGCCAGCAAGACGACGTGCGCCCGCGTGTCCTCGCGGAACCGGAAGGCCGGCCCGCCCAGGAAATCGCTGCTGGTGATCGTGGGGCACCAGTACTTCTCGATGTGCTCGACGACCATCTCCGTGCCGCGGAAGTGGCTGACGAACGGTTCGCGGCGGGGGTTGTACATACTGTCGGTCAGGTCGCGGACCAGCACGACGTTCTTGCCCTGGTAGACCATCTGGCGGATGGAGAACGGCCGGCCCAGCACGCACATGTTGGTATGCACGCCCATCACGATCACGTTCTCGATGCCGCGCTGCTGCATCAGGTAATAAGCCTCGGCGTTGTCGGTGATCGCGTCGCCCGGCTTGATCTCGATCGTTGCGATCTGACGGGTCCACGGGTGTCCGCCGGGGCACGGCGGTTGGCAGGGGCAGCCGCCGTCGGAATCGTCGATCGGCAGACGCTGGCCCTCGCGCTGCACATCCAGGGAGCACCAGCCCTGCAGCGGCACCCTCGGCTCGACCGCAGGGGCCTGCCGGGCCAGCTTTCGGCCGGGCGTGTCCTTGTAGAAATCGAGCGTGCCGCTGGGGCAATGGACGATCAGCGCGCCCTGCTCGCGAGCCACCGAGATCAGAGCGTTCATCCGCGGCGCCATCTCGGCCACCCGCGCGGTCGCCGACTTGCACCAGTGCTGGTCCCACATGTCGCAGATCACCACGGCCGTCTTCCGCGGGTCCCACTGCACGGTCTGGTAGACCAGCGGGAAATGGAACGTTCCCTTGTTCATCTCCGGCCGGCTGCGGGTATGGAGCGTAAACGCCCCGGATTCGCGCGCGTCGTCGGCAACGGCACTCGGGCGAGAGAACGCCGCGGCTGAGAGGATGGCCGAAAGCAGGAGAGGAAGCAGGCTACTGCGTGGCATCATAGGGCTCCTGGGCAAGCCGGTTTTCCTGCGGTCGTCGTCCTTCGCAGTGCTTTGGCGACCACGTTGGAGTCTGGCGACTCCCGCGACGACGCGTCTGTTCCCGGTTCCACCGCCAATGCTTGCTCTCGGCTTCCGGGCAGAAAACCGCAGGCCCTTGATCATAGCAGATCGACCGGGCATAATCCAATGGGCTTGGATCGAGGTCTGTCTCGCGAGAGAACGAAGAAAGCGCAGCAGATGCAGCGACGCTGGGTGCCGATCGGATGCATGGTCGCGGTCAACGTGGCGGCCCAGCTGCTGTGCTGTCTTTGTGTGATCGAGCGGATTCACGGACAGGCGGAGTGGATTCATTACTCGTTACTTGCCGTCTTTCCCGCTCACGGAATCCTGCTGGCCGTTTGGGCCTCGCTGGGAGGAAGAGCGAATCCGTGGCGGCTGGTGGTCGCCGTGGTTGGGCTGGTAGCCTGGGTCCGGCTATCGGCCAGTCTGCAACGGCCAGGACCCGGCTCCTTGGCTTTGACGTTCCTGCTTTTTGTGGCTACGTGTCTGGGAAGCATCCTGCTGATGACCGTGCGGTTTCTCGGCGCGGAGCTGACAGGCGATGCCACCGAGGGCGCCACCCGGGAGTCGCCGGTCGAAGGGCGCTGGGAGCAGTTCTCGCTGCGAAGCCTGCTCTCTTGGACGGCGGCAACCGCAATCGTGCTGGGATCGCTCCACTACCTGCCCTCCGACGCGATTGGCGATCTCATCTCCAGCGTTGAAGCCCTCGGCGTGCTGGCAGCGATCCTCGGCGGCAACGCACTGATCGGCCTGGGGGCGATCTGGATCACGTTGGGCACCCGCTGGTCGCGGGCGCGATACGCGGGTTGGGCGGCGGCCGCGGTGGTCGCCGTCGCGTTGATGTTCCTGGCACTTGGCTCCGGCGAGATGTACGCCCTCTCCGTGTTCTGTATTGCCCAGGTGGTCTGGATCACGGCATCGTTGTGGGCAGTTCGCCTGGCGGGCTACCGGCTGATCTGGCGACGACGCGTGAGACTCTGACCGCCGCCGGCAGAATCTCCGTTGCTTCGCCCGGCTAGCGACTTCCCATTTCGTGCACGGCGTCGATCAGGGCAATGACGTTTTCGACTGGTGTCTGCGGCAGCACGCCGTGGCCGAGGTTAAAGATGTGGCCAGGCCGTCCGGCCGCCTGGTCGAGAAGCTCCTTGGCCCGGCGACGGATCTCGGCCGGCTGGCCCAGCAGCACGACCGGGTCGAGGTTTCCTTGAATCGCCCGGTCGGGGCCAATCGCGTCCCAGGCGTCGTCGAGCCGAATGCGCCAATCGACGCCGATCACATCGCCGCCCGCCTCGCGCTGCAGCGGCAGCAGGGCCGGGTTGCCGGTGCCGAAGTGGATCGCCGGCACGCCGGACCGGAGGCCCTCAAAGATCGACCGCGTATGCGGCAGCACGTAGCGGCGATAGTCATCCACGCCCAGGCAGCCGACCCAACTGTCGAAAAGCTGCACGACCTGGGCACCCGCGTCGATCTGGGCGTTTAGATAAAGGGTAATCGCCCTGCACAGCCGCCCCATCAACGCGTGCCACGCGCCGGCGTCGCGATACATCAGCGACTTGACCCGCCGGTAGTGGCGGCTGGAGCCTCCCTCGACGGCATAGGCGGCCAAGGTGAACGGGGCGCCGGCAAAACCGATCACCGGCAACTCCGGCGCCAGGCCCGCCCGGGTCTTGCGGACCGTTTGCACCACGTAGTCCAACGGCTCGATATTCTCCAATTCGCCGAGCCGGTCGACGTCGCGCGGCTCGCAAACGGGGTTGTGCAACACGGGGCCTCCGCCCGGGGTGTATTCCAGATCGAGCCCCAGCGGCTCCAGGATCAACAGCAGATCGGAGAAGATGATCGCCGCGTCGACCCCCAATCGCTCGACGGTCGTCAGCATCACCTCGGCACAGAGGTCCGGGTTCTTGCACAGCTCGAGGAAGCCGGTCTGCCGGCGGAGTTCTCGATACTCGGCCAGGTAGCGGCCGGCCTGGCGCATCAGCCAGATCGGCACGCGATCGGCCGGCTCGCGGCGGGTGGCCTTCATCAGCGGGCCGTCATGCCACGGCGGGGGCGGGGCGGTCATGGGAGGGGCGTCTCGCGTTTGGGGTGGAGATGGCAACGGCAACGAGGGGAGAACTCGTCCCATTGCGAATCCCTGAACTCGTGATGATGCCGGATGACGGCCGATTTGTCCAGGGGCCGACACCGGACGCGAGAAAAGCCACAGGCAAGAAAAGACAACGGGCCTGTCCGTCCCATGAGGATGGACAGGCCCGTCTTGCGTTTCCACAATGCCGGCGGGGTTTAGCGCCGGACGATGATGCGGCTAGCCTGCAGGATGCTGCGGCTGGGCCTCACCGAAGCCGACTGATCGGGCGGAGCCGGGGGATCGGGCACGGGGGCCTCTTCGCCGGCCGCGGGGGCCGCCGCAGGCGCGGCTTGCTCAACCGTACCGCCGCCGCAGCCGCTGCACGAGGTGCATGCCGCCTCGCAGCAGGCCGGTTCACAGCAAGCGGGCTGGCAGCACTTCTTCTTGCAGCAGAACAGGCCGTCGAGCAGCCCCAGCAGGTTGCACTTCGGCTTGCAGCACGGGTCGCAGCAGGCCGGCTTCTCACAGCAAGCCGGTTCCTCGCAGCAAGCCGGCTCTGCACAGCACGTGGGCTGGCAGCATTTCGGCTTGCAGATACCCAGCAGGTCCCTGAGCTTCGGCTTGCAGCACGGGTCGCAGCAGGCCGGCTTCTCACAGCAAGCCGGTTCCTCGCAGCAAGCAGGCTCTGCACAGCACGTGGGTTGCTCGCAACAACTCGGTTGGCAGCACGGATCGCAGCAACTCTTGCAGGCGAGCAGTCCCTTAAGTCCGCCGAACAGGTCGCACTTCGGCTTGCAGCACGGATCGCAACACGAGGGCTCGCAGCAAGCAGGCTCTTCGCAGCAAGCGGGTTCCGGCGCGCAGCACTTCGGCGCCTCGCAGCATGCGGGCTCGCAGCAGGTAGCACAACTGCCGCAGCCACCGCAGTTCAGCCCTAGCATCCGGTCCAGAAGCTCGAAACCGAACCCCTGGCTGCATAGGGCGACGCTCACCAGGAGCGCCCCAAAAATGGTCTTCCCTTTCATTGAGCAACAACTCCTTTACAATCAACTGCGGTCAACGCGACTCTCGCTGCCGCAGCCAGATTCCCGAACGCCCGATCAACGCGTTGTCAGGGCGCGGCGCCCGCGGGTTCTCCCATGGGCAAGAACCGGCCAAGGCGGGGTCTTTGGCTGCGGGCGGGCAGGGTGGGTCGGTGCCCGCAGTTCGCACGGTGTACTGCGCCAGGACCGTCGAGCCATTCCTTGACTCGATTAATGCCGATCCGGTTACCTGACGCGCCCTAGGGAGCGTGCCACCGAGGCACGCGGTATTCGCTAAGGGTCAGCATACGATATCGGTCGGCCCGGGAAGGGCGCTTGAGTGTACGGAAACCATTTTCAGCAAAAGGTTTACCGCTCTTGATGCGCAAACATTTGCGCGCGCGTAAGGCAGCGAAGGTTTGCCGATTATCCGGCGGTCCCGCAGCCTGCTTGAGGCCGTGTAGGTTGCAGTAATCGGCAGACCCTGCCAAGGTTAACAGCCCATGGCTGCACCCACGGAACCTACCGGCGATCCCTACCTTGTCCAAGTGGCCCGTTGTGGCCACCGGCGGCACAATCTGTTAAGATGGCCGGACGTGCATACTCGCCTCAAGGACCTCCCGGATGGACTGCGGCCCCCGACGCTATCGGATCGTCGACTTTGACCGGCTCCCCGGCGTTTCCTGCCCTTGCGGCACCGCCCGGCGGGCGCTGGCCGACGTGGCGGAGTTTCCGGGAACGATCCATCGGACCGAAATCAGCACCGACGCCCAATTGCACTACCACCGGCGGCTTAGCGAGACGTACTATGTGCTTCAGTGCACGCCGGAGGCCAAGATGCAACTCGACGACGAGTTGGTGCCGATTCGCCCCGGCACGTGCATCTACATTCCCCCCGGCGTTCGGCACCGTGCCGTCGGTCGCATGACCGTGCTGATTGTCGTCCTGCCGAAGTTCGACCCGCAGGACGAAGTAATCGTGCACCAGTAGCAGCCCGCCGTTGGCTTTCTACCTCCAGAACAAGACGACCCAGGAACGAGACATAATGAAACGTATTGCTCCCCGATCCGAGTGGATGGTTCGCGCCCTGTTGTTGACGGTTTTGCTCGGTTGTACCTGTTTGGGGCGAGCCGCCGACTGGCCCCAATGGGGCGGATCACCCGCACGCAACAACACGCCCGACGGAAAGGACATTCCGGTGGAGTGGAATGTCGGCGATTTCGACTACCGGACCGGGAAATGGCTGCCCGAAGGGGCGAAGAACATTCTGTGGGTCGCCCAGCTCGGCTCGCAGAGCTACGGCAGCCCCGTGATCGCCGGCGGCCGCGTTTATTGCGCTACCAACAACGGTGCCGGATACCTGCCGCGATATCCCAGCGACGTTGATCTGGGCTGTCTGCTCTGTTTCCGCCAGCGCGACGGGCGGTTCGGTTGGCAGCTTTCCCGCGAGAAGCTCGAGGCCGGGCGTGCGGTCGATTGGCCCGACCAGGGTATCTGCTGTTCCCCGGTGGTCGAGGACGAGCGGCTCTGGGTGGTGACCAACCGCGGCGAGGTGGCCTGTCTGGACGCCGACGGGTTCTACGACGGCGAGAACGACGGGCCGTACACCTCCGAACCGAACAACGCCCACAACGAGGCCGATGTCGTCTGGCTGTTCGACATGATGAGGCAGCTCGGCAGCGTGCAACACAACATGGCCAGTTGCTCGGTCACGGCGGCGGGCGACCTGCTGCTGGTCAATACGTCCAACGGCGTAGACGAGTCGCACAAGAGGATCCCGGCCCCGGACGCCCCCAGCTTTATCGCGCTGGACAAGAAGACCGGCGAGCTGGTTTGGGCCGACAACTCGCCGGGCCGCAACCTCTTGCACGGGCAGTGGGGCTCGCCGGCGTTTGCCGTCCTCGGCGACGTACCCCAGGCGATTTTCCCCGGCGGCGACGGCTGGCTCTACAGCTTCCGCGCCGAGCGAACCGACACCGGCAAGCCGGAACTGCTCTGGAAGTTCGACTGCAATCCCAAGGAGTCGAAGTGGAGGGAAGCCGGAGCGGGCGACCGGAGCAACCTGATCGCCACGCCGGTGGTCTGCGAGGGCAAGGTGTACATCGCCACCGGTCAGGATCCCGAGCACGGCGAAGGGCAAGGGCACCTTTGGTGCATCGACCCCACCAAGCGGGGCGACGTCAGCCCGGAGCTCGTCTTTGACGAAGATGGCAAGCCGATCCCGCCGCGGCGGATTCTGGCGGCCGACAAGGAGGCCGGCGACGTAGTCCGGCCGAACCCCAAATCGGCGGCCATCTGGCACTACACGGGCCACGACGCCAACGGCGACGGCCGGTTTGATTTCGAGGAGACGATGCACCGCACGTTGGGCATGGCGGCAATCCGGGACAACTTGCTGGTGATCGCCGACCTGGCCGGGTTGTTCCACTGTCTGGACGCCAGGACCGGCAAGGTCCACTGGACCTATGACATGCTGGCGACCATGTGGGGCTCGCCGCTGGTCGTTGACGGGAAGGTCTACATCGGCGACGAGGACGGCGACGTGGCGGTCTTCGAGCTCTCGCCCCAAATGAAGCTGCTGGCCGAGAACAGCGTGGGCGATTCGATCTACAGTGCCGGCGTGGTGGTCGACGACGTGCTCTACATCGCCACGCGAAGTCACTTGATTGCCATCAAGCAACAGCCGTAGCCGGCATCTTATTGACGTGGGCACCGTCAATGCGCGACGGCGACCCACGGGAGCCCGACTTTCCCGGCCTCCCGTGGGCCGGCCTGGATCATTCGCAATGCGGACATCACTTGCGACGGGGCGCCGCCTTAGTCGCTTTCGAATCGGCCTTCGCACGGACCAGCCACTCAATCCGGTCGAATTCGTAGGCACCGTTGGGCTGGCGACGCAAGCGGACGATGGACAGCTCGTCGCCCATCCGTGTGGCAATGGCGGGCCGTTGGGGATCGCCGTCGAGGATCGCGTCCAAGGGATACACGGCCGCCGCCCGCACCATCGAACGCAGCCCGAGCATTCCCGGGCCGGCCAGCCTGGCCAGCGTGGTTTGCTGCATCATGGCCGCCATCTGGACCGGGTTGAAGCACAGGTGCACATCGCCGATACCGATATCAGCCCGCTCCGAGGCCATCGCGTGCCGCATCGCCTCAGACATTTCGTCGGTGGTTTCCGGGAAGCGGGATGTCCATTGCGAGAAGTCGATGGGTTCCGACTTCGGCAATTCGGCCAGGAGCCGCTCGCCTTCGGCCTTCAGCAGCTCGTGGTGTTTGACGAAAAAGCGACGGGAAAACCTCCCCAATTCCTTTGCGAGGACTTCCGGCTCCTGCCCGGCCAACCGTGGCAGCAAGTCGTTCCAGACGATCTTGCTGAAGGTGTGAACGAGCCGCTGCGCCGGCGTGGCGCCGACCGGCAGCAGGAAGTAATCCTGCGTGGCCGCGGGCCGCTTTGTCAGCCAGCGGACCTGCTCGCCGTGGTAAAGACCGTCGTCGGCCCGGCGCAGATGAGCCACCAGCAACTGGTCGCCGAAGGCCGTCGCGATCACCGGATGGTCCAGGTTGCGATCCAAGACGGTGGTCGGCGCAGGGGCGTAGAAGCGCGACATGGCAAACGTGCCGAAACGCTTCGCCGACATGTCCTTGACCATCACCTGTTGCTGCAGTCCGGCTGCCACCACGATCGGATGCCAGAAGGCCGTCGGTTGCCGCGGGGAATCGGCCGCATCGTCCTCGGGGCGGAACACCACTTTCTCCGTCCATTGCGAAGCATCGACCGGCTCGGCGTCGGGCATTCGACTCAGGGCGTATCGGGCAACGAGGTCTTTCTGCGGTAGAATGTGGCGCTGCGCCGCCTCCATGGCGACCTGTTGGATCATCTCCGTGGCCTCGGGCCCCGACGCGGATTCGAGCCGGGGCAATGCCTCGGCCCAAACGGCCTGGCTGTAGCGCCGCAAGACCTCCTTGGCCGCTCCGTCCGACGTCTCCGGCGCTGGGGCCGCTTTGGGGGAGTCGGTCTGGGGCGGCGCCCCCCTTGACCCCAGGGGATGCACACCGACGATACTGGGGTATTCAAACCCGAAACGCCGGGCCAGGCCGCTGGCCCGACGCATCGCGTCGGCACGCTGCTTGTCGCTTGGCTTCTCCGCCGCGACCGCAATCTCCAACACGGTCTGTCCGCGGTTGGGGACTCGCTCCAGCAACTCGGGCAACTCCTCCCACGTGGTCGTGGCACCTTCCAAGGTCATGGTGTCGTCGCCCAACACCAGACGCACGAAGTATCGCGGGCGGCGGTTCGGGTCGGCCGGCCGGTTGTCGTCCGCGGCATCGTCGTGCTCGGGCCAATTGCCCACGTCGTCCGCCGTGCCGTCGAGGCCGTCCGGGCCGACCGACCAGAGGTCGAACGAATCCGGCTGGTGCTTGCCGGGCCGGCGGTATCGATAGTCGTGGCCCCAAGGATCTCGGGGCAACTCGCTGGCATAGGGACCTTGCCATTTCTCTTGGGTCCCGGCGGTGGCCGGCTTGCTGGTCAGCGCGGCCAAGCCCTCGTCAGTCGTCGGATACACTCCCAGGTCGAGCTGATAGCACGCCAAGGAGGTCTCAAGGAGCTTGAGGGCCGTCTGGACAGAGCGGTGCTGCATTTGAGCGGTGTCCTGGAGCTGTGCCGCAAGTAACCGCGCGGCCAGTTCCAGCCGGGCCCCTTGGAGCCTTCCCGTCTGGAATTCGTCGATGAGGTACTGGGCTCCGGCGGGCAACTCGACCTTGTCCTTGGTCAACGATTGGATGGCCTCGCCGGCGCGTCGCGAAGCAGCCGCGTCATCAAACTCGCCCGCGGTGAACCGGCGTTCCTCTTCCGGCGTCACGGCAAACGGGCCGGGATACTGCCGCTTACACTGCTCGATCGTTCGGGGAACGAACTGCGGAGAATCCCAATCGTCGGGGATCTTGCCGCCGGCCTGCTTCCGCGCAGCGACAAAGTCGCCCAACATTTGGGCACAGGCGTCGGCCAACACGCGGCTCTCGACTGTGGCGGTCGGCGCACCGGCGCCGGGCCGGGCCAGGCTGGCCCTCAACGCCGCGACCAGCTCTTCGACCTCGCGGCGCTCGAACTGTCCGGTGATCGCAATCCTCTCGGAGATCTTGCCGCGGACGACCGGCGCTGCCAGTACCTGGTCGCACAGCAGTATCGCCACGCGCTGGCCGAGGTGCGACCCGCTCAAGGCCGCCAGAAGCCTCGCGCCGGCCTCGTCCATCTCTGCGCCGATGGCCGGCGCTCCGCGACCGTCGGCCGTCACGTCGACCGACGTCAGTCCCCAGGCGTCGGCACCGTCGCGCGAGGCCAGCATGACCTCGTCGGGGCGGTTCGACAGCAGGACGTAGGTCGCCCCCTGATACTCGGCGGTGATCAGTTCCGGCGACGGCTCGACCCGCAGCTCGAACCAGGCGTAAAGCGCCTCGGGCACGCGGCCGGCAAGCGGCCCCTTTGTTTGGAGGTCCTTCCGGTACCGGGCGACGTGTTCCTTGGCAAGTGTGGCGAACTCGCATCCGGGCGCTGCCGGGGCGACCCGCAGCTCGAGGCGAACGTCGAAGCGGCCGAAGGCAGGCCGTGGAATCAGCGGGCGCGCCGTCGCGCGGCGCCGTCCGGCTGTGGCCTGCAATTCCAACTCGATCCGCGTGATTTGCCCGTCGCGGAGAGTGATGCTTTGCTGCTTGGGCTGGTGGTCCTGCAAGTCGACGACGATCTTGTAGGTTCCCGGCTTGACTGGAAACAGCCCGTCGGACGTGCCCAGCGGCTTGCCGTCCAGGGAGATTTCGGCCCCGGAGGGCGTGGTGCGGATATAGAGCAGGGTTTCGGGCGTCTGGGATGTTTGCACCTGGGGAGCGACGGCGCACCAGAGGACCCACGACCAGAAGGCGGCTTTCATCGTTTTAACCTTTGCTGTCTGTTTTCTGCCCGCCTGATGCGGTACGCCGGCCGGCGATGCATCGTCCGGCCGCCGCGACGGGGGTTTCCCGGCACGGTCGCATCGCGCCGCTATCTTTCCCGCGCGCCCGTCTTGTTTCCGACGGGCTCCAAGATCGTTGTGCGCGAGGCGAAGCGGCTATCAGGCGGTGACGTTTCAGTTTACCATGGAAGGAGAGGCGGCGTCTGCGTAGTTGCCGGCGTCTGCGTAGTTGCCGGCGTCTGCGTAGTTGTTTGAGAGGCGGCTACTCCGTTGCGATGGTGCGGCGGACCGTCCGCCGCCGATAGAGATATGCGCCGAAGCGGGAAAATCGGCCCGGCTTTCTTGAAAACCATCCGATCTGCGGTAGAATCCCGACGTGATGAGCGGCAAAACGAGGGTGACCCTGATTCAACGACTCCGCGACGGAGCCGACGCGCTGGCGTGGGACGAGTTTTTCCACCGCTATTGGCCGCTGATTCATGCCTATGCCCGGCACCGCGGCTGCTCGGACCACACCGCCGAGGAGGTGGTTCAAGACGTGATGCTCCGGATCTTCGAGCACCGCGACGTGTTTCGCTACGACCCGCAGCGGGGCCGTTTTCGCGATTGGCTGGGCATGGTGGTCCGCAACAAGGTGGCCGAGTATCGCCGCCGGCCGTCGGAACGGGTGCGGCCGCGCGGCGGCAACAGCGACGATCGGCCGCCCGAGCCGCCTGCCGACGATCCCGCGCCCGAAGCTGCCTGGGAACAGGCCTTCGAGAGCGTTTTGCTGATGTCGCTGCTGGACGTCGTCCGCCGCGAGACGAGTCCCGAAGCGTATTTGGCGTTCGAGCTGCTGACGCTCCACGAGCTGTCGGGCTTCGAGGTCGCCAGGATCACAGGGCTCTCGCGCAACGCGGCCTACAAGGCGCGGCGGCGCGTGCTTCGGCGGCTGCAGGAGCTCGGCGGAAGCTACGCCGACGAAGGGCGGCTCGACCAACGCGTCAAACAGGCCGTGCGGTTGCAGCCCTCGGCCGCCGTTCAGCGGTCGGTCGCCACCCGAATCGAGAAAACCATGCGTTCACGCTAGGACTCCGCCCCGTGTGCGATCCCACAGTACCATTCCGGCTGGACGACGACGAGACCGTTCCGGAAGTGCCCGACTTCGAGTTGATTCGGCCGATCGGACAGGGGGGGTTCGGTCGGGTTTGGCTGGCCACGAATCGGACCACGGGGCATCTGCGCGCCGTGAAGGTGATCTCGCTGCGCCGCCGGGGCACCACCGATCCGGCCGGACGGGAAATCACGTCGATCACGCGGCTGGAAGCCAACCTCCGCCGCCAACACGCGAATCTGCTGACCATTCACCACGTGGGCCAAACGGCCGAGCATCTGTTTTACGTGATGGATCTGGCCGACGATGCGACCGGAAGGCCGGCGTCGCCCGACGCCGATTATCGAGCGGCCACTCTGCTGAACCGCTTGGGCGACGGTCCCTTGCCCGTCAATGACTGCCTCCGCTGTGCCCGCCAATTGTTGGCCGGCCTGGCATCGCTGCACGAGGCCGGCATGGTCCACCGCGACGTGAAGCCGGCCAACTGCCTGTTTGTCGACGGGCAATTGAAGCTGGCCGACTTCGGCCTGCTGACCGAGGCCAATCCGCAGATTTCCCGCGTGGGTACCCAAAAATACATGCCTCCCGACGGGCGGATGGACGCCCGGGCCGACGTGTACGCGGCCGGATTGGCCATTTACGAGATGGTTACGGGGCTGCCGGCCGACAGTTTTCCGCGGCTGGGCGAGAGGGCCGCCGACGTAGCGGCCGACCCGACCCTGTGCCTGCTGGTGCGATTGGCCCTGGGGGCCTGCCAGCCGGATCCCCAGCAGCGATTCGCCGATGCCGACGCGATGCTCCGCGAGATTGCGGAGCCCCGCAAGCCGGCGGCGGAAAGCCATGGCCGGCGGCGCTGGATCGCGGTTTCGATCGCAGCGTTGGCCGCCGCGGCCGCGTTGGCCGCCGTCTGCTTCTGGCCCGGCAATCCGCCGCGGGTGCAGGTCAATTTCATCACCGAGCCGTACGAGGCCACGATTCTGCTGGACGGCGTACGGCAACTGCGACCCGACGGAACACCCTGCACCACGCCCTGCACGATCGAAAACGTCTCGGCAGAAACGCACCGCGTCATCTTCCAGCACCAGGGCCTGCCCGATCTGGACGCCGGCCGAATCGACTTTGCCGCCACGCGGCAGATCAGGGCCGAATTCACCCCGCGTCTCGCACGATAGCCGTTGCCCCCCGGGCGGTGACAAATCGACCTAACCGGTTCTTCGCAATTGGTGTATCTTCTGTCTTATGAGTGTGACCGACGATCAGCCTACGGAGATTCGTGCCGTTTCTGCCGACCGACGCGCCGACGCCTTCGCATTGGTGTGCTCCAGGTTGCCGGTTGCCCAACGGCAGCAGCAGGTTGCGGCGTGGCTGGCGGCGGTTGCCTCCGGCGAACTCTCGCGGCAGGGGTTGTTGGGGGCCTATCAGTCCGGACGACTGGTGGGGGCGGTGCTTGCACAGTTGCAGCCTGGGCGGACGGCCACGGTCTGGGTCCCACGAGTTGTGCCCGACGAGGCGGCCACGATTGCGAGGCAGCTTCTGGACGCCGCGGCCGACTGGCTGGCCAACCACCGTGTCTGCGTGGCGCAGGTTCATTTGCCGTCGGAGCGCCATGCGGACGACGGGTTGTTGCGTGCCGGGGGATTCGACCGCCTGACCGACCTGCTTTACCTGGCCTGCGCAGAAGACCAGTTCCCTTCGCATTTGCCGACATCACCGCTTCAGTTCGAGGCCTACAGTGTGGCCAATCACCAGCGGCTGGCTCGCATGGTAGAGGCCACCTATGAACAGACTCGCGACTGTCCGGAGCTCGATGGTGTGCGCGAAACCGAAGACGTGTTGGCCGGCTATCGGGCCACTGGACAGTTTGACCCCGCCCGCTGGTTGATTGCCCGCCACGCGGACGAGGACGTGGGCTGTTTGCTGTTGGCCGACCATGCGGAACACGACAACTGGGAGCTGGTTTATATGGGCGTGGCGGCGGCGCATCGAGGTCACGGTTGGGGGCTGGACATCGCCCGGCATGCCCAATGGCTCACCCGTCAGGCGGGGCGGCGGCGGCTGGTGTTGGCGGTTGACGCCGAGAACGAGCCGGCGACTCGGATGTACGCGGCCGTCGGGTTTCGGGCGTGGGAACGGCGCGGCGTCTATCTAAAGGTGTTTGGTCGTTCCAGTTAGGCGTGCGGCGTCGGCAGATCGCCCAACCGAATCTGAACAGTTTTTCCACTTCAGGTCGGTAGCGTCGGCGGGGAATCCACTGCGTTGCCGCGGCCGGGTGCGTGAGATTTTCCGATGATTCCACAGGCGTTGCCGCCGGAATCGAGAAATCTTTCACGCCCGGCCGGGACCCGGTTTGACAGCACAGCCAGCAACGCTAAAATCAGGTCTAACCGGGTGACACAACCAAGGACCAAGGCGGCGTCGGCCGTCGAAGCAGGCGTCCCTTTTTCGCCATAGGGCTGCGGACTCTTCCGGAGCCGACAAGATTTGACCAAGACGGCAGATACTGGCGGGGAAGGTGCGCGCCGGGGATGGATCGGACGTGACCACGGACGATATGGAAGTCGTTTCGGCAATGCGTGACGCATTGGCCGAAAGGGTCGGCAAGGAGCGATTCGAACTCTGGTTCGGCGCCAGCACGCGGCTCGATTTCGGCGGTGATGTGCTGCGCATCGGCGTACCAAACCGCTTCTTTCTCGACTGGATCCGCGCGAACTTCCGCCAGCAGATCCAGCAGGCGTGTCTCGACACGCTGGGAGCCAGCGTCGAGTTGGAGTTTCGCATCGATGCCACCTTGGCTAGTGCTCCAGGTCCCACGGCCGCCAAGAACGGGTCGAACGGAACGGCCAAGCCGCGTGCGGGCGCCCAGCGCATCGGGCCGCAGCAACGCCCGGCGCAATCCTCCTCGCCGGCGGCCGTCAACGGCACGTCGCGGCGCAAGTTTGCCACGCTCAACTCGTTCGTGTCGGGGCCGAGCAACGCCTTGGCGGCTGCTTCGGCCGCCATGGTGGCGCGGCGGCCGGGGGAGATGAACCCGCTGTTGATCTATGGCCCCACCAGCGTCGGCAAGACCCATTTGCTGGAGGGCGTTTTCACGGCGTCGCGACGTTTGCACCGTCAAACCTCGGCGATCTATCTCTCGGCCGAGCAGTTCACGACCGAGTTTCTCGAGGCCCTCCGCGGCAGCGGGCTGCCGATGTTTCGTCGCCGCTGCCGGGGCGTGGGCTTGTTGATTCTCGACGATCTCCAGTTCCTTGCGGGCAAACGGGCCACGCAGGTCGAACTGTTGCACACGGCCGAAGCGTTGCTTCGCGACGGGCGGCAATTGGTGTTTGCGTCCGATCGCCCGCCCGCCGAACTGGTCGAGCTCGGGCCCGAGTTGGTCACGCGACTGCAAAGCGGCATGGTTTGCCGGATCGAACCGCCCGACTACGAGACCCGGCTGCAAATTGTCGGCCAGATGGCCCAGCGGCGAGAGATGAGCCTGTCGGAGGACGTGCGAAATTTCGTCGCCTCGCGTTTGACGAATCACGCCCGGGAGCTGGCCGGGGCGTTGTGCCGCCTCCAGGCGACCAGCGAAGCCCTGGGCCGCCCGATCACGGTTTCGCTGGCCGAGGAGGCGCTGGCCGAAATGATCCGCCAGAGCGCCCGCCCGGTGCGGCTGCCGGATATCGAGAAGGCGGTTTGCGACGTGTTCGGGCTGGAGCCGGCCAGTTTGCAGACGGGCGGCAAGGCGAAGCGGGTCAGCCATCCGCGGATGTTGGCGATGTGGCTCGCCCGGAAGCACACGCGGGCCGCGCTGAGCGAGATCGGTCGGTTCTTCGGGCGCCGCAGCCACAGCACCGTGATTTCGGCCCAGAAGCGGGTCGACGGCTGGATGGCCGGCGGGCAACCGCTCCGATTGGCCGCGGGCACGTTGGACGTGGATGAAGCGATCCGGCAGGTCGAGCGGCAGTTGCGGGCCGGATAGACGGGCGTTTCCCACCGACAGGCGTTGAATCGACTTGCCCCCGTGTGGGGCCGGCGTATAATTCCGAGGCTTCCTTTCGGGGGGGCTTTCTTCGACGGGAACCTTGGTTGAAGTCAGTATTCGCTTCCAGGAGAATCCAAGCCGTGCAAGGCAGGCTCATCGCAACCTGTGTGGTTCTCTTGCTGCTGGCCGGTTGTGGCGGCCCGGCGGGGCAGGTCGGCGGGACGGCCGCCGCCCACTTCGTGTTGACCGACGCCAACTTCCAGACCGAGGTGCTCGACAGCGACCAGCCGGTGCTGGTCGACTTCTACGCCACCTGGTGCGGGCCGTGCCAGACGATGGCGCCGGTGGTGGCCGATGTGGCCGGCGACTACGAAGGCCGGGCCGTCGTGGGCCAGTTGGACGTGGACCAGAATCCGTCGATCGCCGATCGGTACGGCATCGCTTCCATTCCCACGTTCCTTGTCTTTAAGGACGGTCAGGTTGTCGATCGAATCGTCGGCTCCACGTCGAAGAGCGGTTTGACCGGCATGCTCGACGCCGCGATGACTCCCTAGGTACTCGCAGAAGAACAGTTTGGGCATTCTTATGGGCGTAAAGGCGGCGCAGACGCCTTGCTACCCATAACGTTTCCCTTGTGTCGAACGTCGTCTACACGAACGTCGTCACACCCGGCACGGCGACTTCGTAATGTCCCTGCTCGTCGGGCAGCGTCGGCGGATCGGCGTCCCAGGCGTAGCTGGAGGGCGAGAGGTCTTCCTTGGAATTGATCGCCGCGTCCCAGGTGATCGTCTGGCCGGTGTAGGTGACCATGCGGCCGAGAATCGCCAGCATCGTGCTGACGGCCATGTAGCGACCGTTGTTGATCGGCTTGCCGGAACGGATCGCCGCGAACAGCTCGTGGTGCTCGATGTCGTACATGTTGCCGCCGTTGCCGCGGAAGCGCCACTCGTTTTCCCCATCGATGCGGTGCTTGAGGATGTCGGCCCGGCCCTTGGTTCCGACGAACTGATCGGACGTGTCGTTGTAGCATTCCCGCTGTTGGCGGCAGAACGCGGAGAACTTCACGCCGTTGGCGTACTCGTAGACCACGGCGTGATGGTCGAAGATCGTGCCGTATTGGGGATCCCGGTCGCGTGCCTGGCGTCCGCCCAGGCCCCAGGCCCTCACGGGCGGCTGGTCGCCCATGGCCCACGAGGCCTTGTCCAGGCTGTGGACGTGCTGCTCGACGTTGTGGTCGCCGGAGAGCCAGGTGTAGTTGTACCAGTTGCGCATCTGGTACTCCATTTCGGTCTGTTCCGGCCGGCGCGGGCGGGTCCAGAGCGCACCGGTCAAGTAGGTTTCCTGCATGGCCAGGATGTCGCCGATGGCGCCGTCGAGGACCCGTTGCATCGTCTCGCGAACGCCGTAGTGGTAGCGCCAGCACAACCCGGATACGATGCACAGGTTCTTCTGCTTGGCCGCTTCGCTGGAGGCGAGGATGCTGCGGATGCCGGGGGCGTCGACCGCGACGGGCTTCTCGCAGAAGACGTGCTTGCCGGCGTCGATGCAGGCCTTCAGTTGCCTCGGGCGGAAGTGAGGCGTCGTGCAGAGCAACACCACGTCGACGCCGCTGTCGATCAGCTTCTGGTAGGCGTCGAATCCCACAAAACACTGTTCGTCGGCCACCGCCACCTGGGCGCCGACCGCGGAATTCCTCAGGCTGTTGAGACTGCCTTGCAGCCGGTCCTCGAAGGCATCGGCCATGGCCGTCAGCTTGCAGTTCTTGTCGGCGCTCAACGCGTTGACCGCCGCACCGGTTCCGCGACCGCCACAGCCGACCAGGCCGACTTTCAGCGTGTCGTCGCCTGCGGCGTGGGCGCTGCGGCCGATCGCCAGACCGCCGGCCAGCGCACCGGCGGCCACCGCCGTCGAGGCCTTGAGGAACTGGCGTCGGGAAGACTGCGAGGAAGCTTGCGAGGGATCGTTCTGCGACATGGTGGGCTCCTTGAAACTGGGGCAGGTGGGAGTGTGCTTTTGGTGGCGGTGGCGAAAGAGCCTGTTCCAAAACCCCTCCCCCCGGTTCCTTTCCCCGCAAGCAGGGCTAGGGGAGAACGTTCCGGGATAGGCGCTATTGATGTCTGCAGTGCTGGTGATCAAGGCCGACCAACGGGAGGCCGGAAGAATCGGGCTCTTGTTGGTCACCCTCGCGCATCGACTGTGCAAACGCCAATCAGGCACCGATTGCGGGAGGCGTCTTCAACACGCGTCACGGGGTCCCGCCCGGTGCGGGCGCCGTCGGTCGCGACCCTGAAGCCGTCCTGTACAGCATAGCCGAAGCCCGCTGGGGGAGCAAGCGGCCGGGGTGCGGGATCAGCGGACCCGCGTCATGTACCGCAGGAACTCGGCGTCCAGCTTCCTCCAGTCGCCGAAGGTCTTCTGGAACTCCTTCAGCCGGCCCTGCGGACCGTCGTTGAGTAACGGTTTCTTCTGCGAGAGCAGCTCAAGATAGGCTACGTACTGCGAGGGGCGCTGCCGGATGAGGAAGTAGGTCAGTGCCCAGGCCTCGGCGTAGGCGTCCTGGGCCTGGTCGGGGTCGCGGAACCGCTTGTCGTCGGCGATCAGCGTCTCCAGCGAGTTCGCCGGCCGGCCGGCAAGGTACTGGTGAAAACGCAGCAGCCGCGGTCCGTTCACCGTGCCGATGCTCCGCCAGCCCTTGGTGCTCCCCAGGTCGGGCGTCTCGAAATAGACGGCGATCCCTTCGCTGAACCACACCGGACAATCGCTGTAGCGCGTGTGCAGCCCGCAGTTGAACGCAATCTGGTGCGTGGCCTCGTGCACCACGGTCGCAACGGTTCGCTGGGCGTCGGGCTGAGCGAGGATCTGGCTGATTTGGGCGGTCGTGCCGCGGGCGGTGCCGTAGCGGTTCAACGTCTCGATGCCCGTCAGGTCGTACATCGTCATTCGGTTGGTGCGGAGACTGAAGTAACCGATGATTGAACCGGCCGCGTCGCCCAATTCCGGTTGCGAGAACTTCGCGTAGGCGTTGCGGTCGGCAAACACGATGGCCACCAGGGGAAACTCGGGCTCGTGGAGCTTGAATCCTCTGCGGCTCCAGTAGTTGGTGAATCCCCGATACAGCCGCTCGAACAACGCCCCGCACCACTGCGCGTAGACCCGCGAAGTGTCGTGACCGATCACATAGTGGGCCGTGTGGTGGACGTCGAACCCGTCGGGCAACTCGTCCAGCAGCCGCTCGGCCATGGCCTCGGGCGAAAGCGGCTCAAACGGCGTGTCGTCGGCCGTGTGGTGGATCTGCTCTTCCGGTGGGACGGCCCAGAGCACGCCGTCGGCGGCCAGCATCAGCAACCCTCCGTCCTGGGCAGTGACCAGCAGCCGTCCATCGACCTGGATCTCCCGGCCATCGCGGCGCAACGTCACGTGGTCCAGGGCCGAGGCCGGACCGGCCACAGCCGAGCACAATGCGATGAGAATCAGCAGGCTGTAGACGCGGGTTTGCTCCGTCGGCATCGTTTCTCCTTCACAAGGCCGCGACTGGCTGTATGCTTTGATTATAGCATGGCGTCATCCCTTTATCGCGGGGTGCGGCTGCCGGCTCAGGCGACGCACCAGGCCTGCTGCCACGGCGGCCGAGACGGCAAACAGAACGACCAGGGCCAACGAGATGCCGGCAACCTGGTCCTCCACGCCCGAGTGCAGCAGGTCGAAGATCTGGATCGACAGCGTCGTCACCCCGGGCGGAACGACCAGGATACTGGCGGCCAGGTCGCCCAGGGCAACCGCCAACGCCACGACCCAGGCCAGCGCCACCGCCGAGAGGCGACACGGCAGCGCGACCCGGCACAGCCGTCCCAGCGGGCCGGCCCCGTCGACGGCCGCGCTATCGAGCATCTCTTCGGGCACGGTCCTCAGCGCGTGCCACATCACCAGTGTGGCCAGTGGAAGGCTGCGCACCAGAAGCGCTAGCCAAGGGGCCAAAACCGATCGGTCGTAGAGAAAGACCAGTAGCGGAAACTCCGGCCGATTCAGCAGCCGGATCAACCCCAAGGCGACCAGCGGCCCGGGCAGCGCCAGACAAACGGCCATAACCACTAACACGGGCACGCCGCGGCGCTTCCCGCTTCGGGCGAACCAGGCCAGGGGGGTCGCCGCCCCGACTGCGGCCGTGGCCGCCAACGTGCCGATGGCCAGCGACCAGCCGAGCTCCCGCCGGTACTGCCAGGGGCTGGTGATCACGATTGAGAAGCATTTGCCCGGTGAGAAGGTCCGCACCCGTTCGACATCGAGCTGCGTGACCTGCACGCCGGCCTTGTAGCAGAGGTTCAGCAGCGGCAGGCCCACCAGCAACGCCAGAACCGCGGCCGCAAGAACGGCCGCCGGAATCTTCCAGGGTCCCAGCGGGAACACCCAACGGCGGCGGAGAGTGAGCGGACGGTTGCGCGGGGCCAGTTCCGAGCAGACCGTCAGGCCGGCTGCGACCAGCAGCACGGTCAGCACGACGCCGGGCCAAACCCCCAGCGGCGCGGCGTCCACGTCCGGTCCGATGGCGAACTGGGTGTAGAGTTCCTCGGCGTAGGTTCGCACCATGAACAGGTCGGTGACTGTCATTTCCCCGGCCGCGACGATCGCCACCCAGAGCGCGGCCACGCCCACGGCCGGCGCCGCGCCGCGAAGCGTCACCCGCAGGAAAACCTGACGCGAAGAGCCGTCCAGCAGCGTCTGTTCCTCCAACTCGGGCTCGACCAGCCACAGCCCGACGCCCACGATCAGCACGACCCAGGGCACGGCCGCCATGGCGTGGACCCAGACGGCTCCCCGGAAGCCGTCGAGCCAGGCCGGGGCGTCGGCCACCAGCGTGTACCACCCCTGAATGCCGAAGCCGGCCTGCCAGGCGGCCGTCTGCAAATAGAGCGGCACGAAGAGCATCAGGCCCAGCAGAATCAGCCCGACGCGGCGGCCCGGAAGGTCGGTCCGCACCAGCAGCCAAGCCAGCGCGGTCCCCAGCGGCAGGCTGATCCCGCAGGCGGCCCCGCAGAGCAGCAGGGTGTTCAGCAGCAGCGTCAGTGTCCGCGTATCCACAGGGCTTCGGATCGGGAAAGGTGCTCAACTTGTCTGCTGTCAGGTCCTTGGTTCCGAAAGGAAACCGCGTCCGAGGGGCCAATCAGGCGATGCCCAGCACCCGCACGAACACCAGCGGTGCCGCGATCAGCCAATAGCCCAACTTCACGAAGTCGAGATCCGTGCGGGTGGGCGACTCGGGACGCCGGAGCACAAACATCAAGACGATCGGCCAGAACCCGATGGCGGGCAACAGGAATAGCCGAAACGTGGCCCCACCGTCCAGCAGCAGGCCGGTAAAACCCAGGATCACGGCCTGTTGCACGACCGCCCAGCAGATCGCCGGACGGTATCCCCCCGCGCGCTCTGCCGGTGTGCGATCAAAACGGTCGCCGGCGGACGCGTAACCGCCGTACCTCGGCGACCGATAAGGGTTCGTCTCGTCCATGTCAGTACTCGTCGCTGCCGACCAGCTTCTGCTCCACTTGGTCGGCCTGCCAGGCGACCGCCGAGAGCACGCGGCTGACTTCCAGAGGGTCGAGCATTTCGGCCATTTGGTTGGCCTGGATGACCAGCATCTCGGTGCCGCCGATATTCCTGGCGGCGAAGGCACCGTGGACCATCTCGGTGTTGTAGCGCAACAGGTTCATGGCGTTTTGCTCGGTCACCGGACCACAGATCGACCAGTAGTTGACCATCGAATGGCCCGATTTGTCGGTCTTGCCGAACTCGACGGTGACCAGCTGTTTTCGCAGTTCGCCGATGGGGACTGTAATCTGCAGGGTGTCGCCCGATTCGGCAATCGCGTGGCCGGCCGCGCCGGCCACGGAGCGGACCATGGCTTTCGGGTCGGTGGTGACGGGGGCCAGGTTGGCGAAGTCGGGGCCCGCGGCAGCGGCGCCGGCCGCAGCGCCCGCGACCGCGGCCGCGCCGGGCGCCGGGGTCGCGGGTCGGGGAGCGCCGGGGGCGGGATGTGCGCCTCCGGCCATGGCCTGTTGGATCATGCCGGGCATCATCATGCCGAAGCCGGCCCCCATACCCATACCCATGGCACCGGCCCCCATGCCGGCCCCTGCCCCGCCGCCGCCCTGCTCGGCCAGCTTGGCCATGCTGTTGGCGGCCTGGAACTTCATGAAAGCGTTCAGATCGCCCACCGCCCCCATGGCGCTTCGGGCGTCGATGGCCTTTTGCACTTCCTCGGGCGGGGTGATCGCGTTGATGAAGAAGTCGACCAGCTCGAGGCCGTACTTGCCGAACTCCTCGCTTACTTTGGCCCGGGTCCCGGCGGCCACTTCGTCGTACTTCGCCGGCAAGTCCAGCAGGCTGGTCCCCAACGTGCCCAGCAGGTCGGTCAGCCGGGAGACGATCAGGTCCTTCAGGTACGAGCTGATTTCATCGGTAGTGTATTTGCCCTGTGTCCCCACCAGCGTGTTCAACAGCAGCGGGCTGTCGATCACGCGGAAGGAGTATTTGCCGAAACTCCGCAGCCGCACCATGCCAAACTCGGCGTCGCGGAAGGTGATCGGCTGCCGGGTGCCCCATTTCTGGTCGAGAAACGTCTGCTTCCCGATGAAGTAGACCTGGGCCTGGAAGGGAGATTCCTGCCAGGGGATCGTCAGCAGGCGCGTGAGGATCGGGACGTTCTGGGTGGTCAGCGTATGCCGGCCGGGGCTGAAGGAGTCCATCGCCTTGCCGTCGCGGAAGAAGATCGCCTCCTGGTTCTCCTGGACGATCAACTGGGCGCCGAGCTTGATGTCGGCCGAGCCCTGTGGCGGCTCGCGATGGACGATCGACCGGTTCGTCTCATCGAAAAACTTGATGACTTCCAAACGGATGGCCATGATGGGGTCCTTTGGTCTGCTTGGAGAATTGAATTACCGATGGGATGCGCCAGCCAAATGGGGTCGCGTGATTCTGAGAGGGATCCTGTGCCTTACTGATGTTCGCATTGTGAATAACCCAGGCCGACCAATGGGAGGCCGGACAAGTCGGGCTCCAAGTTAGTCGCCCTCGCGCATTGAGTGTGCAAGCGTCAATAAAGCCGCCTTCGGAACGATGGCGGCGGAGTTGGAAACTGCCTGAATCGTGCGAGTCCATCTATTGAAGCCCCTTGAGCATGTCTTCACGCTGGTCCCACGCGTCGTCCAGGTCGTCGGTCTGGCGGAGCAGTTCGGAGAGCGCGCCGACGAGTTGTTCCTGCTGATTGGGCAGGTCTTCGATGGCCTCGGCCAAGGTGTCGACTTGCCTCATCAACGCCACGTCGTGCTCGTAGACGCGGTCCAACAGGTCCTCGCGGACCCGGACCAGGTCGAAAAAGCCGCTGTAGCCTTGCATCGCGCCGCGGATGCGCCCAATCAGCTTGTCGAGCCTTCCACGCAACCGGTCGACCTGGGGCAACAGGTCGATCTGCCCCGCGTCGGCCAACGGCCGGCTCAAATCGTCGATCGCCCGTTTCGACCGCTGCAGGCGATCGGCCAGCCAGTCCCGCTGCAGGTCGTCGCTTTCGCGGCGGTATTCCTTCTCGAGGTAGCCCCGAAAACCGGGAATATACCGCAAGATGGTTTCGATCCAGTTACGATCCTCGGTATGGTCTCGTGGCTCGGGCATCTGGGCCTCCCTGTTAGGGCGGTGGGGTCGTTTCGTGCATCATAGCCAGAGATGGACGAGGGCGGAAGCCGACGGCGTGGGATACGGGCGGCTGGGGACGCCTCTGGCCGGGCGTCGTGAGAGCCTCCGCCCCTCGGGCAGGCTTCCGCCGGCCGCCGGCTTCCGCCAATGGCTATTCGTCGGCGGGCTGCGGCTATTGCCGCCTGAGGCCGCAAATCGTCGATCAACGGGCCGAGATTATTTCCTGATCTGCGCCGTTTGTGTAGCTTTATGAAACGTGTACAGACCTTCTGCCGCTTGCCACGACTCATCTTGGCATTGAAGGGCACCCCTGCTATAGTCTCGCCTCTCATCTGTGCGATGCACTCCGCCCGCGGGCCACTGCAAGGCAAAGACCATCTATGGACAGCGCGAACGGATCACGGCGTTGGGGTTGGCTCGGTTGGCTGTTGGCCTTTTGGCTGGCGGGTTGCGCCGAAATGGACATGGCACCCTCTTGGGGTCTATTTGGTAGCTCTAAGAAGCCCATGGTAAAGGGGGTGCAAGCTCCATGCGAAAGAATTGCCGAGTTGAAGGAGTTGGCGAAGAAGGGATCGAGCGGCGATTCTGCTTCGCAACAACAAGTCGCAGCCCGGCTGGCCCAAGGATTCGAGAACGAGGGCGACCCTTTGATCCGGGCGGAGATTGTCCGCACTCTGGGCGCGTATCGCTGCCAACAGGCCGAGGACGTGCTGCGCGCCGCGCTGGAGGACCTGGACCCGGAGGTACGGATGACCGCCTGCGAGGCGTGGGGGAAACGTGACGGTCCGCAGTCGGCCGCCCTGTTGGGCAGAACTCTGGGTGGCGACGTCGATATCGACGTGCGGTTGGCCGCCGCCCGAGCGCTGGGCCGGTCGAAAGACCCGTCCGCCGTGGCGGCCTTGGGGGAGGTCCTCGGCGATGAGGATCCGGCGATGCAGGTTCGGGCGATGAAATCCCTGCGTCAGATCACAGGCAAGGATCTCGGCAACGACGTGAATCGCTGGCAACAGTATGTTGGGGGCGAGACGCCCGAGCCGGCCAGGTCGCTTTCGATCGCCGAACGTCTGCGACAAATGTTCTATTGATGTCTGCATCGGGAATGATCAAGGCCGACCAACGGGGGCCCGGAAGAATCGGGCCCCCGTTGGTCGCCCTCGCGCATTGACCGTACAAACGCCAATGGACAGGCCTGCACGATTCGGGAAATCTCCAGCGCCGCTGCCACCCTCCGGGAGGCGGCTCCCGGAAACCGGCCAGTTCCCACCATCGCGCAGCGTTATTTAGCGTTGCTCTGGCACGGAAAAAACCGTAATATACAGTGGATATGTGGGTTGTTACGCGAGTGGGGCAGACGCGTTGCCGAAGGGGGTGGTTCCGGCGTGAGTGCCGCGCGAGCACATTCAGACGGATCGGGGGCTGCTCGCACGGCCTCGGCGGGAAAGCGCTGGCACAAACTGCATCGCGGTTCTGGCATTCAACCCCGCCACCATCAACCTGAAGAGGACACCCGGCAACCGACAGGCCGAACGCGGATGCAGCCGTTACGATTCACCGAACAATTCAAGACCCTCTTCAATCTGGCGGTCGGGTTGACGGAATCGGCCGGGGCCGACGTGATTCTCTTGCTGCTGGAGGGGCCGGCCGATTGGCAGCGGTTGAAGAAGCTCAGTGGCGACGAAAAAGTGCTGGTATCCGGCGGCGCGGCCGACGAGCTCGAAGGCGCCAGGCAAGCCGGATTGGAGACGGTCGAGATCGACATGCCGGGCAGCCCCATCTACGAGCGGCTGACCCAGTCGGTGCTGGAGGCGGTGGCCGACGATCTCTTGGCCCCGGGCGCGTGCGTGGTGGCCCTTTACAGCGGGTTCGACGCCGATTCACTCGATTCGGTCAGCCTGATCAGCCTCGACGAACACCTCAACCGGCTCACCGGGCGCGATCTGCGGCAGTTGGAGACCCGCGTGCCCCTGGATACGCTGAAGATGGTGGTCGATCTGGCCGTGGAGATCGGCCGCGAGGGTCGCGAGGGCAAGCCGGTCGGCACGCTGTTCGTCGTCGGCGACGCCCGAAAGGTCCTGGCCTGCAGCCGTCCAGCCGGTTTCGACCCGGTTAAGGGCTACAACCGCAAGGAACGGACCCTGGCTGACGTCCGGGTGCGGGAGGGCGTTAAGGAGATCGCCCAGATGGATGGGGCGATCATCGTCTCGGCCGACGGCACGGTGGAAGCGGCCTGTCGATACCTGGACTGCTCGGCCGCCGAGGTAACGCTCTCGAAAGGGCTGGGGGCCCGCCACTGGGCCGCCGCCGCCGTCAGCCGGGCGACCAATGCGGTGGCCGTTACCGTTAGCCAGACCAACGGCACGGTACGGATCTTCCAGAGCGGCGAAGTCGTGTTGCGGATCGAACCCTACCTGCGGCGCCCCATGGTGTGGAAGGAGTTCGAATACGAACCGCCTGCCGTCGAGGGCAAAGGGAAGGCGAAAGGCGACGGCGGGTAGTCCTCAGACCGCCCGCGGAAGACCGGGCCGGCTTGCCGGCTACGACGGCCGCTCGATCACCAGCTCGACCTCAAATTTCCGGTGGGGATCGCTCGCCTTGATGATCCCGGCCGAGGTGACCGACAAGACGCCGCTCGGACGGCCGCTGGCTGACTTGGCCTCGTAGAGCGCCAGCCCCGGGTCGTTGGCCAGCCGGTGCGTGAACCGATAGCGGGTCGTCAGCAGATTGACCAGTTGGCGCGCGTCGCCGGTCGTTCCGTAGAACGTGATCCGCTGTACTTTCTGCTGCGGATCGAAGTAGTAGGTCAGCGATCCGGCCAGGTCGGTTGCCTGCGTGCCCGTCACCAGCGGCACGCGATAGCCCTGATATCGCAGATGGGCCAGGCCCGTGGATACGCGAGGCCATCGCCGCAAGATCCAGTCGGAGGTCACGTCGAACCGCAGGACTTCGGCGAGATCCTGCACTCGGGGCCCTTCTACTCCCGTCGGGGTTCCGGGGTCGACGGGCTGTTCGGCGTCGGAAGCCGTCGCGCCGGCGTCGCCCGCAATGGCCTTGCTCCCGGAGGCAAACCACCTGGTGGCAAGGTCTTTCCAGGACTCGGGGGGCGAGAAATAGGCGATCGGGCCGCCGATTGCGGCTGCGAGGATCAACGCCCGCAGTGCCATCTTGCCGGACAGAAGCTTCGAGAACATGGCAGGTTCCTCTGAGATCCCTGGGGCCGTCGACAAGCATCGGCAACGCCGGCCGCCCGGCTTGCCACCGTCGAAAGCTGCCGACGCAGACTACCCAACAGGTGCATCGCTTGCAGGACGGAGGATCGTCGCGATTGGACCAGGCCAACCGGCGCAGCCTAACGCAACTCTTCCGAGCGGCTTGCCGTTTCGACCTCGGCCGGCAGCAGCTTTTCGGTGAACCGGGTGAGATAGTGGATGCTGCTGGCCGGGTTGGGATATCCCACCAGGCGCTTGTCGAGGTCCATCTGCTGGGCGATGACCCGGCCGGCGTCGATGTCAAACCGCACCGTTCCGGAAGACGCCCGTTCGATCAGTTGGGACTCGATTGCCGGATCATCCACCGGCGTGAGGATCTGCGTCGCCACGCCGATGGTGGCCACGCCCGTCTTGACGCTCTGCAGCGTGAACGTCTGCCTCGCCTTTACCTTGCGAATCAGTCCGGTGTTGGTCTTCACGTCGATTTCGTGGGGGAAGGACCAGGTGTAGCCGACGGGGACGGGCTGCTGGGGCAAGGGCACGGTAATCTGGCCTTCGCTGGCGGCGGCCTTGACTTGCTCTCGAGTGCGGCGGAGGATGTTGCCGCGGGCGTCCAGGGTGACCGTGGACAACGGCACGCCGACCGACCGGGCGACCTGCCGAAATCCGACCGGCGGCTGCGGATCGGTGCGGCTGTTGTAGCGGACCTCCTCGCAGCCGGCCAGCTTCTGACGCATCTCGACGCTTTCGACGGAATGGACGAAGGTCGCCGAACCGTCGGGCTGCACGTCTTGCACGCGCCACGCCTTGAGCGACCTGCTGAACGTCTCGGCCGTCTGCGAGCTGCCCGAGACCGTCGTGTCGATCATCGAGCGGTGCTCCACGGCCCAGCGAAGCGTCTCGCCGGGATGGAACCGATAGCGGAGCGTATACGTCGAGGCGTCGTCGGCCCGGGTTGCAGCACCGGCTGCCCAAATGCTCAGCCCAGCCAACAGGCAAGAAACGGCTTTTCTCATACTCGCTTCCTTTCGAGTTTGTTCGGAGAAATTGCGGCGGCTACGATCCGTCGTTCCGTTGCAGCCGCCCGCCCCAACCGAGCTTCTCGCGCAACGTGCGGTAGTAGCTGTGGCCGGGCGCAGCCACCAGCTTGAAACGGGCGGCGGCCTTCTCCACGCGGACGCGGTCGCCCGGCTTCAGCGCACAGGTCACTCGACCATCGACCACCACCGAAGTGCCGGCGTTGGGCCTCGCGACCACCAACTCGTACACGCGATCGGCCGAATCGACCACCGGGCGATTGGTCAACGTGTGGGGGCTGATCGGCAAAATGACGAACGCCTGCAAGGCCTTCCGCAGGATCGGTCCGCCCGCCGAAAGGCTGTGTGCCGTGGAACCCACCGGCGTGCTGACAATCAGACCGTCGCAACTATAGGTAGTTACCAGCTCCGAGTCAACGTAAAGATCGACGCCCATGATGGCAAACGGCGGGCCGGCCTGGACGGCTACTTCATTGAGTCCGAGTTGGCGGCAGTGGACCTGACCCTGACGCAACACGCAGCACTCGAACATCAGGTGCTCGATCACCGGCAACTCTCCCGCCCGGAAATCTCGCAGCACGTGGCCCAGTTCTGCGGGATTCAGATCCGCCAGGAACCCCAGCTTTCCCAGGTTCACTGCAATCACGGGCAGTTGACGGCTTCCCATCTGATGGGCTGCCCGGAGAATCGACCCGTCGCCCCCAAACACGATCGCCAGATCCGCCTGAATGGCCGAGAGATCCTCGGAGAAGTCGAAATCGGAGACGACGATGCGGGCGTAGCGCTCGACCAGCGGTCGCAGTTGCTCGGCGGCGGCCAGCACATCGGGCCGGTCGCCGGAACCGAGCAGGATGGCGCGCAACGTCGCGCCGGCCGGATCGTCCTGAGGTTTCTCGCTCATGTCGCCGAGGATTACGCAACCTCGTTTAGCTCGCCTGCAACCGATCCACTCCCTCGTTTCGCGGCAATTCCGCGACCAATTGGCGGCAGGTGGCGGCGATACCCTGGCCGTCAAGTCCCAAGTCGGCCAGCAGTTCCTTGCGGCTGGCGTGCTCGATGAACCGGTCGGGGATCCCGAGGCGGCGCAGCCGGCTGGCGTCCACGCCGGCGTCGCAGGCGGCCTCCAACACCGCGCTGCCGAACCCGCCCATCAAGGCACCCTCTTCCACCGTGACCACGAACGGGTGCTGTCGAATCGCCCCGAGCAAGGTGGCCTTATCGAGCGGCTTGACGAACCGGGCGTTGATCACGCCGATTTCCAGACCGTCGTCGGTCAACCGTTCCGCCGCTTCCATGCAGGCGCTGAGCACGCCGCCGCAAGCGACGATCATTCCGTCGCCGCCGGTCCGCACCACCTCGGCGACTCCCAGCTTTACGGGGGCCGGATCGCGTGGGACCGTCTCGGCGTGGGTTTTGGGATAGCGGATGGCGGTCGGGCCGTCGTGTGCCATCGCCAGCTCGAGCATCGGCGCCACGTCCAGCTCGTCGCCCGGGGCCATGACCACCACGTTGGGAAGCGGCCGCAGGTAGGTCAGGTCGAAGACGCCGTGGTGGGTCGGTCCGTCGGGCCCGACCAACCCGGCCCGATCCAGCAGCATCGTAACCGGCAGGTTTTGCAGGGCCACTTCCTGGAAGATCTGATCGTAGCTCCGCTGCAGGAACGTGCTATAGATGTCGACGATCGGTCGCAAGCCGGCCTTGGCCAGTCCGGCCGCAAAGGCCACCGCGTGCGACTCGCAAATGCCCACGTCGAAAAAGCGGTCGGGAAACGCGTCGCGCACCGGCTCCAGCATGTTTCCCTGGCACATGGCTGCCGTAATGGCCACCACGCGCCGATCCGATCGCATCTGCTTAAGGATCTCGTCGCGGACGACCTGTGTATACGGCCGCGAGGAGCTGATCTTGAACGAGACGACCGACCCGTTGGCGTGCGAGAAGGGCGCCGGGGCGTGGAACGAAGCGGGATCTTCGGCGGCGGGCTGAAAGCCGTGGCCTTTCTCCGAGACCACGTGCAGAAGCACCGGGCCGTCGAATTTCTGCACCATCGTCAGGTACTTCTGCAACTGGGCGATATTGTGCCCGTCGACCGGTCCGATGTAGCGGAAACCCAGATCCTCGAAGAGCATGCCGCCCAGCAGACCGGCTTTCACGGCGTCCTTCACCTGGGTGAGGAAGCGTTCGACCGGGTCGCCGATCACGGGGAGTTTGTTCAGCAGCCTCTGGACCTCGACCTTCAGGCCCGTGTAAAACGGGGCCATGCGCAGCCCGTCGAGCGAATCGGCCAATCCGCCCACGCGGGGGCAGATCGACATTTTGTTGTCGTTGAGCACGACGGTCATATTCTTCTTCAGCCCGCCGGCGTTGTTCATGGCCTCGAACACGACGCCCGAGACGAATGCGCCGTCGCCGACCACGGCCACCACCTGCCGGGGGTCGTCGGGCCGGAGCAGGTCGTCGCCGCATTTCAGCCCCAGCGCCGTGGCCACGCTGCACCCCGCGTGCCCGGTCATGAACAGGTCGTACTCGCTTTCGGCCGGATTGGGATAGCCCATCAGGCCGCCCTTGGTCCGCATCGTGGTGAACTCGTCATACCGGCCGGTGATCATTTTGTGCGGATAGACTTGGTGGCCGGTGTCCCAGATCAGGCGGTCGCGGCTGAAATCGAAGGTGGTGTGCAGGGCCAAGGTCAACTCGATCACGCCCAGGTTCGACGCAAAATGAGCGGTCCTTCTGCCCGCCAACCGGCAAAGGGCCTCGCGCATCTCGCCGGCCAACTGCTTCAGTTGTCCGGCCGAGAGGGTTCGCAAGTCGCGAGGCGAGTGAATGGTCGAAAGCAATGCGTCCATTATCGATTCCTTTCGAGGACGTATCGGGCGAGCGTTTCCAGATGGTCGGTGGGTGTGGCCAAGGGGTTCAACGCCTCGCACGCTTCTTGGATCAACTGTTCGACTCGACGGGTGCTTGGATCGACGCCCATCAGACCGGGAAAGGTGAGTTTCCCGCGCTCCGCGTCTTTGCCCACCCGCTTTCCGGCGGTGGCCTCGTGGCTGCACACGTCGAGCAGATCGTCGGTAATCTGGAACGCCAGGCCGAGTCGCCGTCCATACCGGTCCAGAGCATCCTGCTGGACACGATCGGCGCCGGCGACCAACGCTCCCAGTTCGAGCGATACGCGGATCATGGCCCCGGTTTTCCGGTTGTGGATCGACTCCAGCGCCGCCAGCGTCTGCCGGCCGCCCCGCGACGGACCTTCTTGTGCGGCAATATCGTCGGCCTGGCCTCCCACCATGTTAGCAGGTCCTGCTGCCCTCGCAAGTGCAGCACAACACTGGGCCGCCACCTGTGGCGGATGCACGCCGGTGGCCATCGTCTCGAACGCCATCGTCAACAGAGCGTCGCCAGCCAGAATCGCCGTCGCCTCGCCGAAGGCCTTGTGGCAGGTCGGCCGACCCCGTCGCAGATCGTCATCGTCCATCGCCGGCAAATCGTCATGGACCAGCGAATAGGCGTGGACCATTTCCACGGCACAAGCAGCGGGCATGGCCGCTTTGGCCGTTCCGCCACACGCCTCGGCGGCCATCAGCACCAGCAGCGGCCGGAGACGTTTGCCGCGGGCCAGCAGGCTGTAGGCGATGGCCTGGGCGAGATGCGACGGGCATCCGTCGGGCTGCCTGACGCATGCCTCCAGTGCTGTGTCGATATCCCGCCGGAGTTGCTCGGTGTGCTCGGTGAACGGGGGCGAAGAGGTTTCTACCATGGGCACGCCGGCTTGGCGATTCGCAGAAGGTGTTCAGGTTCAAGGGGTTTTGCCACTCTGCCCAGCTTGGTCGATGAACCGAAAACCTATTCTATAATAGCCCCCCGGGCGAGTCCACGCCGTTATTCCCGGGCTGCCGATCTTTCCGTCCTTCCTGGGAACCCTCGATGTCTCTGGGGGGAAGTCCCGACCGGAGCGGGGGCCGGGGCGGTTGGTCCGGCAATTCCGCATTGTCGGTCGCAAAGGGCCGGACGATGGGGTTGCCATCCGCGTCCACACCGCTGAGCAACTCGATCCGCCGTTCGACGTGCTGTAGCAACTCGTACGCCTGCCTGAGAATCCGTACGCCCTCCTCGTATCGGGTCAGGGACTCGTTGAGCCCGATGTCACCATCCTCCAGAAGGTAGACGATCCCCTCCAGTCTGGCGAGGGCCTCTTCAAAAGTCGGCTGGTCTGGAGCTTTCTCTTTCGGTGCTTTCTTGGCCAATGGTCGGTCTCCGTCAGTTTGCCGGGCTCGGGGGAGACGGAATCAGCACACACAAGCCGCCGCCCGCACGAGACCATCATACCAGACACGCGGGCATACCAGACACCCGGGCACACCAGACACCCGGGGTTCCCGGCACTGTGCCTTGCCGTCCAACGCGACTCACGTTTCGGGGAGCCTCTCTTCTCGGGCTCATCGAGTTGCGGACGCGGGCTGCTCGGTGTCGTGCTCGGTGGCAGCTCGCCCGCCGGGGCCCCCTGTTCGCCTCCCGGGCCACACGAGATACAACGGCAACAGTGCCCCGTACAGATAGGCCGTTTGCGATCCGGCCATGACCACAGCTTCGGTTACCGAGAGCCCCGGCCGTGCGGAGACCCATTGCAGCATGGACGGCTGGAAATAGGCGAGCAACCCATTGGCTGCGACTGCCGCGGCCACCCGCCCCGGCAACCACCGACCGCCGGCCAGCGAGAAGAAGACCACCAGCGCGTAGACCGCGTTGCAGGTGCCGATCAGGGGCATGCAGGCGAAGAATTCCCACTGGACTACGTTCTCGGTCCAGCCGAACTGCTGAAAGCTGGTCTTGCCCAGCCCGAGTACTGCGGCAATCAGGGCCGTCCAGAGCAACATGATCCCGATGCCGAATTGCAGGCGCCGGGCGCCGACCGTGCCGCGATTGGGCCGGTGAATCCGGCGCCGCAACGATCGGCAGAGCGGAACGACCAGGAGGATCAGCACCGACTGGCTGGCAAACGCGGCAGCCCAGCCCGCGGCTTCGCGGCTATGGATGTTGATATCGGGGATCACGGCGATCGCCACCAGGCTGGTTCCCGAAAACCCCACCACGGCCACCACAAACCGCAGCCAAGCCGATACCCTGCCTCCGGCCGCCCCGAGTGCCACCAGGCCGTTTTGGCTCATCGGAAAGGCGACCACCACGGTCGTCAGCCGGTGCGTAAATTGCCAGGGAACGAGTACCAGGACGAGATCCACCAGCACGTGGACCGCCAGCAGGAGGTAGAGCACGCCGCGCGACGAAGCCGTCGTCAGGATGTTGTCGCTGTTGTCTGCGGCCATCGATACCGTCGATACCTTTGCCGATGAGCCGGCCAGCCGGGTCACTGCGCGCTGGGCCCCTCGCGCGTCATTCGCGGCGCTCGATCCGTTGGCGTGCTTCGTCGGCCGCGTCGGTATTGGGATAATCCCGGAGAATCTTCTCGTATCGCGCGATCGCCTCTTGGCGATGGCCGCTGGTTTCCAGAACTCGGGCCAGGCGGTACAGGGACTCCGCCCGCTCCTCGGGCGACGTCCGCAACACGATTGGAGTCGCCCGTCCGGTCGCGCGGTCGCGGCGCGTTCCCGAGGTGCTGCCGGCCCCTCGCGGAATGAAGCGGTACAGCCCGTCAGTCTGCGTCGAGAGATCGTACATGTTGTCACAACCTTGGGGGTCTTCGTAGGCGAAGGTGTGGATCGGCATCCGGGCGGCATTGTTCTGCTGGACGACTTCAAACACGTCCTGGTTCCCCGTGAATACGCCGTTGCGGCTGGGCTCCTTCTGTCCGTTGAACTCGCCATCGGAAAGCAGGAAGATCGCACTGGGTTCCAGCTGCAATCCCAGCCGCAAGGCCTCTCGGGGATCGGTTCCGCCGCCCAGCACGACGTCCGCGAGCCAGTCTTTGAGCCTCTGCTTGTTCTCGTAGGTGGCCGGAGCCAATTGCGGCAGCGGCGAATCATCGTCAAACATCCGCAAGGTCTTGAACGAGAAAAGGACCACGTAGAAGTACTGATCCTCCCGGAGTTGATCGATCGATTCGAGCAGCTCGGCGCACGCCCGCTGGAAGCGACAGCCCTTGATCGGCCTGCCTCGGGCGCCGTTGTTCATGCTGCCGGAGATATCCAGCACATAGACGAACCGGTCGCCCGGGGCGACGGTGCCGAAGAACTCGGCGTGGCCTCCCGAGCGTCCCCGGCCCTGGCCGCGCCGACCGGCCGATGCCTCCTGCGATCCGTTGGAGCCGGTCCCCCGCCTTCCGCCGGCGCCCGGTTCGGCGACCGCCAAGAGCGTTTGGTCGGCGAGCTCCAGAATGGCCTCGTCCAGGTCCGAGACCAACGGGTCGTCTCCTTCCTCGGCCGCCATGCTGAACGTCTCCAACGGTGCTTGCTCCGGCTGAAGCTCCGTTTGGAATTCCAGCAATCCGAACTCGCCGAGGTGCATCGGCATCAACAAGGCGGCTAGAACCAACACCAATGCCAAATGGAGCACGGCCGAAATGCTCCAGCCGGTCCAAAGGGGTTCCCGACGACAGCGGCGAAGATGATCGCGCCAATCGGCGACTTCGTGTCGGGGCGCTCTCGGCGGCGCGGCGGTCGGGGCGTCACACATCGCGTTGGGCGCTGCTGCTGGCAACATGGCGGACCGCGACGGTTAGCGGCTTCTGCAAACGCTACCTCGCCCGAGAGGAGGGCCCCGACGGGCCCACGACGGCAGCCACGGTGATCGTCGCCATTTTACCGCAGGGCGAGACCTTGTGTCAAGCAGGGGGGCGGCAGACGAAAAGACCTACTCCCACTCGATTGTCGCCGGCGGCTTGGAGCTGATGTCGTAGACGACTCGGTTCACGCCGGGCACCTCGTTGATCATCCGCGTGGCGATGCGGCCGAGCAACTCGTGGGGCAATTGGCTCCAATCGGCCGTCATGAAGTCCTCGGTGTCGATTGACCGGACGGCGACCACGTCTTCGTAGGTCCTCGCGTCGCCCATCACGCCGACGCTCTGCACCGGCAGTAGCACGGCGAACGACTGGGCCGTCTTCCGATACAACCCGGCCGCCTTGATCTCCTCGACGACCAGGGCGTCCGCCTCGCGGAGCTTGGCCAGCCGCTCTCTGGTCACCTCGCCCAGGCACCGCACGGCCAGCCCCGGACCGGGGAACGGGTGGCGCCAGACGATGTCTTCCGGCAGTCCCAACTGGAGGCCGAGGCTGCGGACCTCGTCCTTGAACAGGTCGCGCAGCGGTTCGATCAGCTCGAAGTCCAGGTCCTTGGGCAGCCCGCCGACGTTGTGGTGCAGCTTGATCGTCGCCGCCGGGCCGTCGATCGAGCCGCCGCTTTCGATCACGTCGGGGTAGAGCGTTCCCTGGGCCAGAAATCGGGCCCCCTTGATCCGCGCGGCCTCTTCGGAAAAACACTCGATGAACGCATGACCGATGCGGCGCCGCTTCTCCTGGGGATCAATCACTCCGGCCAGCGCATCCAAGAACTTGGCCTCGGCGTGGATCACGTGCAGATCGGTCTGAAAGTGGTTGGTGAACTCGCCGATGACCGATTCCGTTTCGCCCTTGCGCAGCAGCCCGTTGTCGACCAGGATGCAGGAAAGCTGCTCGCCGATGGCCTGCGCGAGCAACGCCGCGACAACCGACGAATCGACCCCGCCGGAAAGCCCGCAAATCACGCGACCGCTGCCCACCCGCTGCCGCACGGCCTCGATTGTTTCGCGAGCGAAATCGCCCAGCTTCCAGGTGCGGGAACACCGGCAGATCGACTGCAGGAAATTGCCCAGAATCCTCGTGCCTAGCGGCGTGTGGGTCACTTCGGGATGGAATTGCAGACCATAGACGGGCACCCGGCGGTGCTTGACCGCGGCGAACGGACAGGAGTCGGTGGCGGCCAACGGGAGGAAATCCTCGGAGACCCGGGACACCCGATCGCCGTGACTCATCCAGACCTGCGTCTGCTCAGGCAGGTCGGCAAAGAGGCGGTCCGGGCGGGTGATCCGGCATTGGGCCCGGCCATACTCGCGGGCGGGGGTGTTTTCCACTTCGCCGCCCATCGCCTCGCAGGCCAATTGCATGCCGTAACAGATCCCCAGCACAGGCAGCCCGAGGTCGAAGATCCCGGGGTCGCACTTCGGCGCCCCTTCCTGGTAAACGCTGGACGGACCGCCGGAGAGAATCAAACCCATCGGGGCCAACTCGCGGATCCGCTCGGCCGTAAGGTCGTGGCGGACGATCTCGCAATAGACGTGCTGCTGCCGGACGCGGCGTGCGATCAGTTGCGCATACTGGGAGCCGAAATCCAGTACCAGCACCTTCTCATCGGCGATCTTGCTCATCGAGATCCTCCCTGAGGGAAACCTTGGATTATAGGAACGGGCCGCCAGTCCCACCAGTACTTGGCATGTGGTGCAAGGGCGGCGTTGTGGGTGGGACGTTTACTACTCCGCAGAGGGGGCTGGGGGCTGTTGATGGCCGGTCTTGGGCGCGGGCAGGCCTCGTGGCTCGCTGAATGTCAGCGGTCGCCTGTAAGGCCGACGGTGCCTCCGATCAACACGGCCGTGGCCTGGACGTGGCGAAAAGCCAACACCCGGAGGTATGCCTCTCCGGGCGAGAAACCGGGGAGTAATGCAGCGGAGGCCGTCTGGAATTCTCGCAACCCATTTTGTCGCAAAAGTTTGCATCACAGATCGTTGCGGTGGTTGGCAGCTTCGACTATAATGCACGGCGGAAGGAACCGTTTTTGCGATCCACCATCTCTTATGCTGATTCTGCTGACAAACGACGATGGCGTGTACGCCCCCGGGCTGGCGGCCATCGAGCGAGAATTGCGACGGCTCGGTGAGGTCTGTGTCGTGGCGCCCGCCACCGAGCAGAGTGGTGTGGGCCACTCGATCACGTACCTCACCCCCCTGATTGTCAAAGAGGTGTACCAAGGTGAGACGCGTTGGGGCTGGGCGGTCGAAGGAAGTCCGGCCGACTGCGTGAAAATCGGCATCACCGAGTTGTGTCCCCGGCAGCCGGACCTGATCGTCAGCGGCATCAACGGCGGGCTGAACGCCGGCATCAACGTGCTGTACTCGGGCACGGTGGCGGCGGCGATCGAGGGCGCGTTCTTCGGCGTCACCAGCGTGGCCGTGTCGCTGCAGTTCGACGAGCACGCCCGCTTCGACAAGGCCGCCCGGCTGGTCCGCAGAATCATCGAACAAATCCTCGACCGGAAGGGACCCGAACCGCAACTGTACAACATGAACATTCCCACCACGGCACTGGGCGAGACGCCGGCGGTGAGCGTGGTGCCGATGGACGTGACCCGTTACGGCGATCGGTACGAGAAACGGATTGATCCCTGGGGGCGTGAATACTATTGGATCACCGGCGCCCCGCCGGTGGCGACCGAAGGACACGAAACCGACCTGTCGGCCTTGGCCAAGGGCCACGTGACGCTGACGCCGTTGGATTACAATATGACCCGAACACCGGTCCTGGCGGCCATGCAGCCATGGCAGTTTGACCTTGGCGGTTTGCAGTCGGAAGACGATTCGGAGGATGATCGAGCGCGGGGGACGGTCGTGAGGACCCAACGGCGGATGCAGCAGGTGGTTCCCAGCGACCAGGACGACTGCCTCGCGGGCGATCCGGAGTCATCTCATCAGGATTGAGTAAGGAGGGGCGAATCATGCGATGGACAGTGGAGACCCTCTTGAGCGCCGCGTTGCTGGCTGGCGTGACGCTGGCCGGTTGCGGCGAGAACGACCCGTTCGATCCCAACAAGCCTCGGCGAAACGTCGCCGACGGCGTGGCGGGATTGGCCCCGGTCGAAATGCAGACGGACAACGGCATGGGCGGCAAGGCGCCGCCACCGCCACCGCCAGCGACTGCCGACGGAAATTCGCAGGCCGACAAGCAAGGAGTTCCGCCACCGCCGCCTCCCCCTCCGCCGTCCAAGACCCAGGAGCCGGGCGGGGCCAAGCCGGCCGCGGCGCCGGCCGACCAGGGCGAGCGTAGAGAGGCCGTGGTGGGTGACAACGTCGGGCGGAAGGGGCGCGGTTACGGCGGAGGAATCATCACCCAGCCCATCTCGACCTATTTCACCGTGAAGGATCGGATCGTGATGCTGCAGGTCGAGGACAGCCTGAAGATGTTCAAGGCCGAGCACGGCCGGGGGCCGAAATCGCACGAAGAGTTCATGGAAAAAGTCATCGAGGCCAACTCCATCAGGCTTCCCGAACTCTTCCGACAAGACGACCGGTACGTCTACGATCCGGAAAAGGGAGTGCTGATGGTGGAATCGGCCCAGTAGGACCGACGCTGGGCGGTCAGCATTGGGGCTGTGGAAAGGAGCAGTTGGGACGGATTGTGCGCATCGTGAATCAGGCAACGCTGCACCGCGTCGCGATTCGGCGGCGTGGCGGCCTTGCCGGCAGCAGATTGAACTCCCCATGAAACGGCAGCTTGCACTTGCGATCGCCATCTTGGCGGCGGCCTTGACCGCCCGGGCGGAGACCGGCGGGGCCTCGCCCGCGGCCAGTTGGATCTTCCAGCGCTCGACCTACAGCCACGATCCGGCGACCGGCGCCCGGGTGGACCAATTCGCCGCCAAGGCCCCGGCGTACGCCCCCTCCGACCCGACGTATATGCAAAGCGGCTACCGCCACGTCCGCTCGACGATTCGCGCCAAGGGAAGCGGTGCCGATCATCTGCACGTGGTGCAGACGTGGGGAGCGGGCGACTCGATCCGGCCCTATGGCGAATGGCTCTATCCGTACCGCGCGGGGGCCACGCCCTACGGCCCTTGGGGAAATCCGCAAGGACCGTGGACGATGCCGTTCCAGTCGTGGTCGAACCCGTACGGCCTGGGGCAGCTTCCCTTTCCGCCCTATTACCCGTGGGGCCCCGGATATCTGCCGCCATCCTATCCACCCGGAAATGGCCCTGGAAGCCGGCCCGGCTATCCGCCCTATCCCGAGTCCTCGCCGCTGCCGAGCCGGCCGCCGGGTGTCACGCGTCCGCCGCAACAGGCTCCCGGCTACTCGCCGCACGGCTTCTCCGGCCAGGCGCCCCAAGGACCGCCCGGCGATCCGTCGCCGGCGCAGACAGCGGAGCCCTGAGAGCGTCAGCGAATGCCCGGGGCGTCGTGCCAGACGTGCCCGGAAATCACCCAACGATCCTGCTGCCGCCGCAGCTTGACGTCGAACTTGATCGGGCGGCTCTCGTAGGGGATGTCGCTTGGGCCGCCCCGGACGGAGACTGACCCGACCAGTTCCACCTCGGCCGTGGGCGGGCTGGTCAGGCGATTGATGTTCTTGACTTCCAGGTGCGTGATCTTGGCCTTGGTGAAGGTGAACCGCCCAAGGGCCCAACGGATGAGCCTTTGGCTTTCCGTGTTCGCTGGGTCGATCAACCGCAGCACGTCCTCTTGCCGGTTTGCCTCGACGGCGGCGGCGGCCTCGAAGAGCGTCTGCTCGATGCGTTCGGTCTCGGTCACCACCAGCCATTCCAGTCCCACGCCGGCCAGCACCAGCACCAGCACGCCGAGCATCGCGGCCAGCAGCACGCCGCGCCCGGTGCGTAGCAGGAGAATACCCAACACGGCTTCGGCGACGATGCCGAAGAGGATGATGGGCATGGGGGTTTCCAGGAGCGTGGTCATTGGAAAGCGACTCCGCAAAGCGGCACAGCAAAGGGTTCTTCAGGATGTTCTGCGGCTCTCTCTCGGCTCGGCCGAGGCGAGGCCTGCCCAAGCAGGGCCGAGGGCGGCCGGGGCCTACCCTCGGTCCGAGACTTGCGTGGTCTCCGCGAAACACTCAGCCCTTCATCGGGAAGATCGGTCCGCCGTAAAGGGCCGCGGCGCCGAGGATCTCTTCGATCCGCAGCAACTGGTTGTACTTGGCCATGCGGTCGGTCCGCGAGGCCGAGCCGGTCTTGATCTGGCCGGTTCCCAAGGCCACGGCCAGATCGGCGATCGTGGAGTCTTCGGTCTCGCCACTGCGGTGGCTGGTCACGCTGGTGTAGCCGTGCAGCCGGGCCAGCTCGATGGCCTCGATGGTCTCGGTCAGCGTGCCGATCTGGTTCACCTTGATCAGGATGCTGTTGGCCACGCCCTCGTCGATGCCCCGCTGCAACCGCTTCGTGTTGGTCACGAACAGGTCATCGCCCACCAGTTGGATCTTCCCGCCGAGCTTCTCGGTCATCAGCTTCCAGCCGTCCCAATCGTCTTCCGAGCAGCCGTCTTCGATCGAACAGATGGGATACTTGGCCACCCAGTCGGCCAGCAGGTCGACCATCGCGGCGGCGTCGATCGTCTTGCCGTCCATCGAGTAGACTTTTTTCTTGGCGTCGTACAACTCGGTGGCGGCTACGTCCATGGCGATGAAGACTTGCTTGCCCATCTCGTAGCCGGCCTTCTCGGCGGCCTCCATCAGCAGGTCCAGGGCCTCCTTGTTGCTCTTCAGATCGGGGGCGAATCCGCCTTCGTCGCCGACGTTGGTGGCCAGCTTCTTCGACTGCAACACCTTCTTGAGGTTGTGGAAGATCTCGCAGCCGCAGCGGATGGCGTCGGTAAAGCTGTCTACGCCCAGCGGCATGATCATGAATTCCTGCACGTCGACGTCGTTATCGGCGTGCTCGCCGCCGTTGACGACGTTCATCATCGGCGCCGGCAGCAGCCGGGCGCCCACCCCGCCGAGGTATCGGAACAAGGGAAGCCCACAGTGATCGGCTGCCGCGTGGGCAGCGGCCAACGAGATGCCCAGAATGGCGTTGGCCCCGAACTTCTTCTTGTTCTCGGTGCCGTCCAGCTCGATCATCCGCTGGTCCAGGGCCACCTGGTCCAGGGCATCCATGCCGCATAACTCGTCGGCGAGCTTCTCGTTGACGTTGCCGACCGCCTGAGTAACCCCTTTTCCGAGGTATTTGTCCTTGTCGTCGTCGCGCAGCTCCCAGGCCTCGTGCACGCCGGTGCTGGCGCCGCTGGGTACGGCGGCACGGCCGAACGAGCCGTCGGCCGTTTCTACATCGACCTCGATGGTCGGGTTGCCTCGGCTGTCGAGGATCTGCCGGGCGCGGATGTCTACAATCGTTGAACTCATGTCTCGTCTTTCCGTTGAAAAAGGGTCCACACGGGGGGATATCTCTGCCATGGCGGCGGCCGGCCGCGATGGCCTTACGTTCCGGATCGGCCATGAGGAATCCGAAGCAGCCCATTGTGCCCGATCAACGTCCGATTGACCAGCCGGGGGCCGCAACGCGGCGGAATCGCCGGACAGCGCGTCAGCAAGGCCATGGCAAGGCGACGGCACGGCAGTGAGCAGCCACAAAGTGTAGAGTTGTGGTGTTAGACCCGCCTGGATTTTCCGCCATCGCAAACAGGCCCTTCCTTCTCAATTCGAGCCGGACGAGCTAAATTGAAGGTTTGCCAGCCGCCGCCAGACTTTTGACCCCGACCATGAGCACTGCCGAGGCCTCCCAGAGTAGATCCCAACCACGACCCCTTCCGGAGGGGTTTGTCAGCGTCCAGCCCGGCGGCGGGGTCTGCTATCGGATCGAGCTTGCCTGGGGTAGGTGGCGACGATGGTGGCTGAAGCGGTTTCGGCCGGGCTACGTGCGACGGATGGCCGAACTGCGCCGGGGTGAACCGGAGGCCGCGCCCCACGAAGTCCTCGATCCCCGCGATCTGAAGTACTGCCGAAACCGATGTTCTTGTGGGTGGGACGAGGATTGCGATCCGTTCCGTTGGCGCGAGCGATTGCCCTTTGCCCGATGGGGGCTGGCCGAGCTGCAGTTGATGGGTTGGCCGTTGCTGGGGCTGACCGTGTTGCCGGCGTGGCTGCTTCCAGCCCCGTGGTCGTATCTGGCGGTAGTCCCCGGGATCGTGCTGGGGCTGATCGTCTATTTCTTCCGCGATCCGCCCCGGCGGGTGCCGCAGGGGCCGGGCCTGCTGGTTTCGCCGGCCGACGGGAAGATCGCCGAGATCACCCGCCTGGAGCACGACGAATTCATCGGCGGGCCGGCCGTGCGCATCGGGATCTTCCTGTCGATCTTCAACGTGCATCTGAATCGGGCTCCGTCCCGGTCGCGGGTGATCGGCTTGCGCTACTCGCCCGGGGAGTTTCTCAACGCGCTGAACCCGCAGAGCGCGCTGCGGAACGAGAACACGTGGATCGGCCTGGAAGAAGAGGCCCCGCCGCACCGGAAGCTGGTGGTCCGGCAGATTTCCGGCGCCATTGCGCGACGGATCGTCTGTAACCTACGGCCCGGCGAGGTGGTTGTCCGGGGGCACAAGTTCGGCATGATTAAACTGGGTTCCCGTACCGAGTTGATTCTGCCCGAGACCGCCGATCTGAAGATCGAGGTGAAGCTGGGGCAGCGCGTCAGAGCGGGAGCCACGACAATGGCCAGTTATCAAGGATCCTGATCGGAAGACACAACCTATGCGGCCGGCTCGAACGATCGCCGTTTTTCCGACCATGCTCACGCTGGGGAACCTGGTTTGCGGGTTTTTCGCCATCGTGGTGGCGGCCCGGGTCGACAAGCCCGATTCAGCACTGATGAATCTGGTGGACATCGAGAACGTGATGCTCAGCGGATGGTTGATCTTCCTGGCCATGGTCTTCGACGCGTTGGACGGCTACGTTGCCCGGCTCTCGGGCACGGCCAGCGATTTCGGCGCCCAGCTCGACAGTCTCTGCGATCTGGTGACCTTTGGCGTCGCTCCGGGCTTTCTGCTGGTGAAGATGTGCCCGCGGTTCACGTACCTGCACAAGGAAGCGGTGTGGGTGATTGCCGCGGCGTTCGCGGCATGTGCGGCGTTGCGGCTGGCCCGATTTACCGTGGAGACCAGCGACGAAGACGAGCATCTTTCGTTCAGCGGCTTGCCCGCTCCGGCTGCCGCCGCCGCCATCGCCGGCTTTGGCATCATGTTCCACACGCTGCGCAACGCGGAAATGCCGTTGCGATACGCGCATCAGATCGAGGTTGTGCTGCAAACGGCCTTGCCCTGTTTTGCCGTGATGGTGGCCCTGTTGATGGTTTCCCGGATTCCCTATCCGCACGTGGTCAACCAGATCTTCCGCGGACAGCGCAGCTTCGGGCACGTGGTGGGTGTGGTGTTTGCGTTGGTGGCGGTGATGGTCATTCGCGGATACTCGGTGCCGATCATCTGCTGCGTTTTCGCACTCTGCGGCCCGGTGCGTCTGGGTTGGGCCAAGGTGATCCAGCGGCGGCATCAGGAAGATCCGCTGTTCTAAAACAGATCGTTAGAAAGGCCCTAAGGAAGTAAGAGGCAGAAGCCATGTTTTCTGGAATCGTGGAAGCGTTGGGCCGCGTCGCGGAACTCCGCAATGAGCCGCCCGGCTGCCGGTTGATCATCCGCGAGCCGAAGATCGCCCGCGAGACGGCCGTCGCCGACAGCATCTCGGTCAACGGCTGCTGTCTGACCGTCGTCGAGACCGACGACCAGACCATGCATTTCGAGGCCGGTCCGGAGACGCTGAAGCGGACGAATCTCGGCGAGCTTCGGCCGGAAAGTCCGGTGAACCTGGAGCGGGCGTTGGCGGTGGGCGACCGGCTTGGGGGCCACTTTGTCAGCGGCCACATCGACGGCACCGGCAAGCTGCTGAAACGCGAGGACATGGGCGAGTGGTCCAATTTCTGGTTCTCGGTCCCCCGCGAACTGGCCGCGCAGATGGCCTCCAAGGCCTCGATTGCCGTGGACGGAGTGAGCCTGACGATTGTCGACAGCGAGCCCGACCGGTTCAGCGTGGCGCTGATCCCCTACACGCTCGCCGTGACGACCCTGGGGCCGCTGAAGGTCGGCGACACGGTGAATCTGGAAACCGATATGCTGGCAAAATACGTCCAGCGGCTGGCGGAAGCGGAAAACTGGGGTTAAACCACAAGGCCTCCCACACCGCTGCTGCCATGACCGGTTCCTCGACCAACCAGACGCTCTCATTCCTGATGCGGCGCTTCGAGGAGTCGGGCATCCGGCCCCATACGCGTTTCGGGCAGAACTTCCTGATCGACCTGAATCTTCAACGTGTGCTGCTGGACGCCGCCGAGCTGGGTGCAGACGACGTGGTGCTGGAAGTGGGTACCGGCACCGGATCGTTGACGGCGCTCATGGCCCAAAAGGCCGCCGTCGTGGTCACCGTGGAAATCGACCACCGGTTGTTCCAGTTGGCCGGCGAAGAGCTGTTCCAGCTCGACAACGTGATGATGCTCGAGTTGGATGCGCTGAAGAATAAGAACCGGTTGAATTCCGAACTCCTCGAGGCGATCGCCCGGCAGCTCGACGTCGCCCCCAACCGGCGGCTGAAGCTGGTGGCCAACCTGCCCTACAACGTGGCCACGCCAATCCTGACCAATCTGCTGGCCTTGGATCGCCCTCCCCACTGCATGACCGTGACTATCCAGAAGGAGCTGGCCGACCGGATCGCGGCCCCGCCGCGATGCAGAGACTACGGGGCGCTGAGTATCTGGGTCCAGAGCCAGTGTCGGGTGGAAACGGTGCGGATTCTGCCGCCGACCGTTTTCTGGCCCCGGCCGAAGGTCTCCTCGGCAATTCTCCGCATCACGTTCGACGAGGTCCTCAGCGGCCGCATCCCGGACCGCTCCTTCTTCCACACCTTCGTCCGCTCGATGTTCTTCCACCGCCGCAAATTCCTCCGCAGCGAGTTACTCAGCGCCTTCAAAAAGCGGCTGGGCAAGCCGGAGGTCGACGCGATTCTTGTCCAAGCAGCCCTGGAGCCGACGGCTCGAGCCGAGCAGCTTGACGTCGAAAAGATGCTGGAGTTGTGCGAGGTCGTCCGGGCCCAGCTAGGCGATTGACCCCGTTGCCGATCGGTGACTACAATGGGGGTTGGCGGAGACGCGTCCCGGAGGAACCCACCGCGGTGGGCAAAAGATCATGAGATTCATCGAGATGTCGGGCAAGACCCTGCGGCGGGTGGTCAGCGACAACGAACTGACCGCGGAAGACCTGGCCAGCGTGGGACTGGCCGACGACAGCGTGGTACGGGTCAATCGCCAAGGCGACATCGAGATCCGCCGGGCCGCAAGCTGGGACGTTATCGGCGGGCTGCTCGGCAACTTCGAAGAGCGGATCAAGAGGGAAACCGGTCTCGATTGGGCGTAGCGGCTCGCCCATGGAAGTTGGGCATCAATCGTTGACCACGTTCCTCAGCGGCAAGCCGACCAGCGCCCGCCGGCAGGCCTCGGCCGTCTTCAAGCGGATGTCCATCAGTCCCGCTTCGCTGTAGAAGGCCACGTGTGGGTTGAGGATCAACCGGTGGTGGGCCGGATGGTTCGGGTCTCGCCAGGCGACCAGCAGCGGGTGATCCTGGGGCGGGGGCTCGTGCTCCAGCACGTCGATGCCCGCGCCGCCCAGATGCCCCGACGCCAAGGCCTCCGGCAGCGCCGCCACGTCGACCACGCCACCCCGGGCCGTGTTGACCAGGTACGAGCCCCGGCGCATTCGGGCAATCGCCGCGGCGTCGATCAAGTGCCGCGTCTCGTCGGTGAGCGGGCAGTGCAGGCTGACGATCAGCGACCGGTCCAGCAGTTCGGCCAACGTCTCGACGCGACGGATTCCCAAGGCCTTGTCGTAGCCGTCGGGCTTGTAGGGGTCGTAGAAAGCCACGTCCATTCCCAAGGCCTTCGCCCGCAGGGCCACGGCTGTGCCGATGCGTCCCAAGCCGACGACACCGAACGTGCTCCCCCGCAACCGGGCGAGCGGAACGACCTGCCGATACGACCAGTTCCCCTGCCCCGCCCTGAGGCGCGAGTTGACGTAGTGAAGCCCCCTCGCCAACGAGAGCGCCAAGGCGATTGCCGAATCGGCCACCTCTTCCGACCCATAGTCGGGCACGTTGGCCACAGGGATTCCTTGCGTCCGGGCGAACGGGCCGTCGACGTTGTCGACTCCCACGCCGCCGCGAACGATCAGCTTGCAGCGTTTCAGACGCTCGATCGACCTGCGTGAGAGCGACACCTCGTGGTAGAGAATGATCGCGTCGGCCCGGTCGATACGGCCGAGAAGGGCGTCCTCGCTCCGGGCCCCCAGCGCCGCCACGTCGGCCACACCCTCAAGCACACGCCGCTCCGGCTCGAGCTCGTCGTTGAGAAAATCGGCGATTAACACCTGAAAGTGCTGACTCATCTGGCTAGATCTCCCGGAAAAAGTCTGTCATCAAGGGTATGCGAGTTTTGCGTTGCAGGATCAGGCGGCGCCCCTCGACCCACGAGAATGCTCCACGTTCCGACCCGCTCGGTAGCCGAGGCAGGACTCGAAGAAAGCCGGAAAGCCTCGGGAAAAACAGCACCTTCTGAAACGGGCGGCGCAGAATCCGGCACAGTTGGCGCACAAAGCGGGCCGGATCGAGGCCGATCTGCGGGCTGTCATCGAGGTGTGGGCAACACTGCCAGAGACGGTCCGGCGGCAGATCCTGGGGCTGGTACAGAGAGGCGGCAGGATCATTTCGGGGTTCGGGCCCCTATTGGCTGATGGTGAGCCGGTTGTGCCGGCTCCCGGCCAACAGTCCCAGCCCGCCCGGCTTCCGGCCGCACGAATCGTTGTCACCAATGGCGAGTCTCCGGCCATCGAGAGAACAAGGAGGATCCAGTGATGTCCAAGGCCACTGTACACGTTGGCCCCCGCAACAGCAAGGCTGCCCGCCCGGCAATCGACATGCTCTCGGGTAGCCGTGATCCATCCAGAAAGCCTGCAACTAGGCGTTGACCTTCTTCTGACGCCCAATCTTCGGGATCACTTCGCACTCGCGGTTAACGCCTTTGGCGATCCGCTGCCGCGCGCGATCCGTGAGGGCCAAAGCGCGTTCGCCGCTGAGCTTACTGCCTTGGCAATGGGTTGGCCTGATGACAATGCTGAGATGCTTTGCGCCGAGCCAAACCAGGCCGCCCTGTCCCCAAGTTGGCAACGAGCAGACGTCAACGGACATGATACAGCGAGAGGGCCGGCCCGCGCCTTCCGAATCCCGTAAGGCTAGGAAGGTCGGCCGAACACCAATGCGAGGCACCGATTCGAGTTGGATCACCCTTGGTTACCGATTCCTGTCAATCGTCAGCCGGCCCTGGTTGCAGATTGGCGGCGGCTGTGGTATTAGTGTGGTGTATGCGAGAGGCGGGCTCCAGGTTCTTACGACGATTGCCAACCGCACAACGGGTCGTTCGTGTAGCCGGGGCATATCATGCCCAATACCGACCGAGAGAAGCAGAGATTCTCCATTTTCGACCCACCGACCTTGGCCAACGTTTTGCAGCTTCTTGACGACGAGCAACAGGAGGCACTGGTCGATTTCCTGGAGGTCGATACAGAGGAGATCAACGGCTACGACCAGCCCTTCGAGCTCATAGACATCATTGAGGGCCGCAGCGAGTGAGGCTGCGGACCCAGGAGAAACGGCGAGTGGCGAATGACGAAGGACGCGTTGTCGGCGCTGGGTAGACACTCGATGGCGTGCGGTCTTACGGGCCAAGGCGTCGTCGTGTGCCTTCGTCGATGGAGGCTATCGATTCTTGAACACAGGAGCAAATCATGCAAGTACCACGATGGTTGTCATGTGGAACCGGAACGCTTGTTACCTTCGGACTTCTTGTTCCGTCGCTTCTGGCCCAAGCCCCTGCGAAGACGGCGCAAGCGAGGCACCCGACGGCGGAGGAAGTGTCGCGCCAATTCCTTTCGCGCCATCCAAAGCCCAGGGATGCAGCCGAAGAGAAGATCATTGCCGTCATGGAAGGCATGTACGCGAATCAGTCGCGCGGGATGGGCAACATTCTGCCGGAGGATGGCCGGCTGATGAGGATGCTAACCGAGACTCTGGGGGCAAAGCAGGTCGTGGAAGTCGGCACAGCCAACGGCTATTCAGCAATGTGGTTCGCCTTGGCGTTGCGGTCCACGGGCGGCACGCTCACGAGTCATGAGATCAATCCGACGCGAATCGCCTTGGCCAAGGATAACTTCAAGCGCGCGGAGGTCGAAGACCTGGTGACGTTGGTCGAGGGAGACGCACACCAGACCATCAAGAAATTGGCCGGCCCGATCGACCTGCTGCTGCTCGACGCCGAGAAGGAAGGCTTCACGGACTATCTCGACAGACTCTTGCCGCTGGTACGTACCGGCGGGCTGATTATCGCCCACGATTCCTCGGGCCAAGCTCACATGATGCACGACTACTTCCAGGCAATCACATCGAATCCGAGCCTGGAGACGGCTTTTGTGGATGCGTCGCGCTGGGGAATGTGCATCTCGCGGAAAATGAGATGACGAATGCGAGGCAGCGGCGGTCTTCGATCCGCAGCGAGCCGGCTGGACAACAGAGACCCGGCTGTACACGTTTGAGGTGTCTCGAATCGGCGGGCCGGTGCCGCAGAAGTTCGCCGGCAAGGAGACCAGCCGGACGATCCAGATCCGCAGCGATCAGACGCTTGGAGATCGGCACCACGTTATCTTCGAGGTCGACCAGCCCTTCGGCTATTGGTTCGACTACGGTGACGACTGGTGGCATCAGATTGACGTTCAAGTGATCGCCCTCGCGCATTGATTGTGCAAGCGTCAATAAACGACTATACTGAAGGTCATGTTCCGCGTGTGCGCGGTTCTTGAGCGGAACGGAAGAGGCGGAATGGGTGCGTCTTGCCGCCTGCAAGTGCGGAGGGTGTGTCGCACAAAGCGTAGCTACCGCCGTTTCCTGCCGCAACACAACTTCATGGTGACGGGAGCCGAACAAATGACCGAGACGCGGACGGCACGCGCGCTCTATGGTGCCATCGTCGTGCTCGCGACAACGGCAATTCACGCCGCAGAGCCGATCAACCTGGCGCCTAGGGCGACGGTTTCGGCCAGCAGCGAGTTCAGCAATGAGTTTCGTGCGGAAATGGCTATCGGCGGCGCCGTCCCGTCGGAGTTCCTTCAGGACGACGACTGGGCGGTCAAGGCGACGCAGACGGGGTGGTTCACACTTGAATGGGACAAACCGGTCGAGGCGGCCCAGATCATCTACTACGCCCGCCGGACCAGCGCGTTACTGGAGTCCTTCAAGGACTACGAGGTCTACCTGAACGACGAAGAGAAACCGACCGTGCGGGGCGCCCTGGAGCATCGGCGAGGACCGCAGAGGATCGATTTCCCGAAACGGCAGGTCACCAAGATTCGCATTGAATTCCTCTCCTCGCATCCCACCTCGCCGAACCCGGGAGCAGCGGAGATTGCCGTGTTCGCCTCGCCGGTGACGGAGAAGCAGTTGGCCGCGATGCGGATTCCGCCGCAGGAGAAGACGCTCGAGGCTCGGGCGCTGCGGCGCGAATTGCTCGACGGCAAGTTGGGATTCACGGACATCCTGCTGGTGAAGCGCAAGCCACTGGACATCTCGCACGTTTACGTCTACCACGTCGAGGGGTTTCGCCCCGGTGGAGGGTTGTACGTCTTTTCGCCCAACGAATCCGGCGGCCAGTTGAAGTGCATCTTCGACGCCGGCGAAGGCATGATCACCACAGCCGATCTGTCGTACGACGGCAAGGAAGTGGTTTTTGCCATGCGACGAGGCGGGCACGTCGGTTCCAACCCGGTCGCCCATATCGAAGACATCTCGCGCTACGCGGACGAAGCCAGCAACTACCACGTCTTCACGATCAACATCGACGGCACCGGCCTGAAGCAACTGACGCGAGGCACGTTTAACAACCTCGATCCGTGTTGGTTGCCGGATGGCGGCATCGCGTTTATCTCCGACCGCAAACCCGCCTACGCCTATTGTTACGTCGTCACCTCGCCGGTCGTTTATCGCATGAAGGCCGACGGGACCGACCAGAAACGGCTCTCGGCCAATTACCTGATGGACTTCACGCCGTCGGTCCTAAACGACGGCCGCATCGTCTTTACCCGCTGGGAATACGTCGATCGGGCCGCCTGCCCCATCCAGAGCCTTTGGGCGATCAACCCCGACGGCACGGGCCTGTCGGGGTTCTTTGGCAATCGCGTCTTGGCGCCTGGTACGTTCATGGACGCCCAGCCGGTTCCCGGGACGAACAAGATCGTCGCCACGGCGACCAACCACAACGGGCCGTGTCGGGGTGGAATCGTCCTGATCGATCCGACCAAGGGTGCCAACTCCAAGGAGGCCATAACCAACCTGACACCCGAGATCGAACTCTATGGGATTTCCGGGGTCTACGGCAACGGGCTACGCGGTCCGTACGAAAAACCGTTCGCCGTGGGGAACAACAAGTTCCTCGTGGCCAACAACGGAGCCGTTCAACTGCGCGGCTTCGACACCACCGCCATTACGCTCTTGTTTCCGCAAGACGGCATGGGCTATTACAGCGCGCAGCCGATTCGCAAGACGCCGCCGCCCCCGGTGGTTGCCGGCGCCACGATGGATCGGTTGGCCGTGCTGCCCGAGGACGGCAGCGTTTCGGGGGCCTGGGCCACGGTCTTCATGCGGGACGTTTACCACGGGCTCGAACCGCACGTGAAGCGGGGCGAGATCAAGCAGATTGCCGTGGTGCAAGAACTTGAGAAGAGCACGCACTCGCCGCAAAACAACCTGACACCCGACGGGAAACGCATGCGGAATGTCGCGGTGTTCGGATTCCAGTTTCCTGTCGTCTCGTGTGGAGCGACTTACGCACCAAAGAAGCTCTGGGGCTTCGCCGACGTGGACGAGAACGGGGCCGCCGCTTTCAAGGTCCCCGCCGAGGTCCCGATCTATTTCATGGCGCTTGATGCCGAGGGCCGGGCCCTGCAGCGGATGAGAAGCTTCACGCACATGATGCCGGGCGAAGTGCAGGGCTGCGTCGGTTGCCACGCCGACCGCAACGCGGCCGTGTCGCGCCCCGCCAGTCGGGCGGGGATGCGTGGCACTCCCCAGGAACTGATTCCGCCCGAGTGGGGGGTTGTCGGGTTCAGCTACCCCGCCGTGGTACAACCGGTGCTGGACCGGAATTGTATCGAGTGCCACAACGAGCGCACCCAGCCCAACGGCGTCGATCTGACCGGCGATAAGACGGACTTCTTCAACGTCTCGTACGACGTTCTGGCACGAACCGGCACACAATCCGAGAACGGCTGGATCCACCACGGCAGCCCGGTTGGGCCGGGCGGCGACGCCGTGCGCGGCATGAGCCCTTATGCCGAGTGGATCTGGACGATCAATGGCTCCGGGCATAACGTGCTGGAGATCGCCCCGCGCCGCTGGGGTTCGCCCGCGAGCCTGCTGGCCGACATCATTCGCACCGGGCATCCGGACCAAGACGGCAAGCCCCGGGTCAACGTGCCCGACGCCGATCGCCGCCGCGTCTACAACTGGCTCGATTTGAACGTGCCCTACTACGGCACCTCGTCCTCGAACCACAAACGCCACCTCGGCAGCCGGCGAATGATGCCCGAGGATCTCGATGCGACTCTCAACGAAATCGCCTCCGGCCGTTGTGTCGAGTGCCACGAGAATGGCGTGCCCCGAAAGTTCTACACGCGGATGCTCAAGCCCGAGAGAAACAACTTCATGTTAGCCCCGCTTGCCAAGTCGGCCGGTGGCACCGAGGCGTGCGGCAAGGCCGTCTTCGCCGACAAAGGCGACGACGACTATCAGAAGCTCCTCTCGGTGTTCGTACCGGTACAGAACTTGCTCAGAGACCGGCCCCGAGCCGACATGCCGGGCTTCGTGATGCCGCCATGCAGCACACTTAGCGACGCGCCACTCTCGGCGGTTCTGCCGGACGAGAAGTAATGGGACAGCGCCACTTGGTCTAGCGTTTCCGGTGCAGAGCGTATCGGTGACGCACTTGCCGAACAAACCGGATGTTCACGATCATGCAGCACGCGAGTACCGATGGTGCAATCACGTGGACGCGACTTCGGACGCTTGATGGATTGTCTGCAGACGGCCGGTTGCGGTCGCCGGGCGACATTCTCGACGGCCGGGCGGGCCTCGGGGATGAAAAACGCCCGGAGAAACACTGGCACCGCCTTCAGAAAGTGCAGTCGAAGAAAAAACTCCGCAAAAGGAAAGCAGCCAAATGAAGACCGTTCTACGAATCGCCAGTTGTCTCGCGATCGTCGCGGTGTGGGCCGGATCTGCGACATCGCCTGCCACTGCGGACTCGTCCAAGCCCAACATTGTGATCATCCTCAGCGACGACTACGGCTACGGCAGCGCCGGCTGTTACGGCGCGGCCCCGGGGCTCATCCGCACGCCGAACCTTGACCGCCTTGCCCGCGAAGGCCGCCGGTTCACGGACGCCAGCACGCCGTCGTCGGTCTGCACGCCGACGCGTTATGCCCTGTTGACCGGCCGCTACTGCTGGCGGACCCGGCTGAATCACGGCGGCGTGGCGAACACAATGGACCCGCTGCTGATCGAGACCAGCCGCCCGACGATTGCCTCGCTGCTTGGGAAACATGGCTACGCCACGGCGATGGTGGGCAAGTGGCACCTCGGATACGGGACGGAAAGCCGCGTGGATTATACCAAGGAACTGAAGCCAGGCCCGTTGGAACTCGGTTTCGACTATCAGTTCGCCGTGCCGCAAAACCACAACGACATCACGCGCGTGTTCGTCGAGAATCACAAGGTCTTCGGCCTGCGGTCGGATAAACTCACGCCGTCCCCCGGCAAGCTCGGCCTCGATGCACCCGAGCGCGACGACCCGAAGACAATGGAACAGCTGACCGATCGCGCCGTGGCGTGGCTGGAGAAGCAGCAGGGGCAAAGTGCGCCGTTCTTTCTCTACTTTGCTCCGGTGGCGGTGCATGAACTTGTCACGCCGTCGGCACGGACCAGCGGCACCAGTCCAGCCGGCCCCTACGGTGATTTCATCCATGACCTCGATCTCAGCGTCGGCCGCATCCTGGGCGCGCTGGAGAACATCGAGGCTGTCGAGAACACGCTGGTCATCTTCACCAGCGACAACGGCGGCGTGGTCGCCGAGCGCAGCAAGAGCAACACGCAGAAGCAGGCCATGGACGCCGGGCTGAAGATCAACGGCGCGCTGCGTGGCGGAAAACACGACGTGTGGGACGGCGGTTTCCGTGTGCCGTTCATCGCGCGGTGGCCCGACAGAATCCCCGCCGGCAGCACCAGCGACCAGATGATCGGCGTGGTGGACATCTTTGCGACGGTGGCGGCCGCAGTCGGGGAAACCCATCTCGACCGCACCACCACCGCGCCGGACAGCGTCAATGTCTTGTCCACCTTCATCGGCACGCCGGACCAGCCGGTGCGCACAGACCTGCTGTTTCAGAGTGCCAACGGCGTTTACGCCATCCGCAGTGGGCCGTGGAAATGGATCGAGGGTGTGCCACTCGCACGGCCCGGAAGGAAGCCCCCTGGAAATCAAGGCCCCAGAGCGAATCAGTTCAAACCGCAACTGTACAACCTTCAAAACGACCTCGGCGAAACCGAGGACGTCTCCGCACGGCACCCGGACGTGGTCAAACGCCTTTCAAAAACCCTCAGCCTGCAACGTGCGCAGGGCTCCATGGACGCTTGCACAGTCAATGCGCGAGGGCGACCAACGGGAGCCCGGTTCTGTCGGCCTCCCGCCGCGGCAGCCGAGTTCCATGTGCAAATCCGCCAGCTTACGCACGGCCCCAGCCACCACTTCTTCGGCTACATCGGCCACGTGCAGAACATCCCGTGGAGCGGGGATTGCCGTTACATCGTCGCCCTGCGTACTTCATTTCAAGACCGCATGCCGAATCCCGCCGAGCCGGCCGATGTCGTTCTCATCGACACGCAAAACGGCAACCGCATCGAAAAGGTCGACGAGTCGCGTGCGTGGAATTCTCAGCAGGGCACGATGTTCTACTGGAATCCCGCGGCCGCCTCGCGGGAGTTGATCTTCAATGACCGCGACCCCGAGACGCACAAGATCTTCACCGTTGTTTACGACGTCGTTGCCCGCAAGCGTGTCCGCGAATACCGATTCGACGACACGCCCTTGGGCAACTCCGGCGTCGCCCAGTGCGGCGGTTATTTCCTCGGGGTCAATTATGGACGTTTGGCGCGGCTTCGCCCGGTTACGGGCTATCCCGGCGCCTTCGACTGGAATTCGGCCGAGGCGGCGCCCGCCAACGACGGCGTGTTCCTCGTGGACATGGCCACCGGCGAGAAGCGCCTGCTCGTCTCCTTCGCCGACCTGGCGCGCACGATGGACACCAAGGGCCGCGACCTCTTCATCAACCACACCCTGTGGAGCCGCGACGACAGCCGCATCTATTTCTACGTTCGGGGGGAGTTTGGAAACCGCGATCGGCGCATCGACATTCCGGTGTCCGTCTCGCCCGACGGAGCCCGTCTCACCGCGCACCGGCAGATCGGCGGGCACCCGGAATGGCTCGACGGAACCCGGCTCATCGGCTCAGCGGGCAACAAGATGGTGGTCTACGACGTGGATGCCAAGAAGATCGTCGAGACGCTGGGAGGTTCGGAAACGTTCCCCAAGGTGGGCGGGGACGTCGCGCTATCGCCCGACAGCAAGTGGCTGGTCGTCGGCGACCGCAAGGACGTCGAGAATTTCTACGTGATCCTCCGTCGCGCCGACCGGGCTCGCGTGCAGACTCGCGGCTTTCCACATCCAGGCTACACTTCGGGCGACCTGCGGGTTGACGGTTCGCCGTGCTGGAACCGCACGAGCGACGCCTTTCTGTTTCCCGCCATCGCTACCGACGGCACGCGGCAACTATTCGTCGCGAGAATCGTGGGTGGAGAATAGGCTCGAGAATCGGAGGCTGGCCGAAAAGGGAGCGCCCCTGCCGTTTCTCGATATGGGCCCTCCGTTGATTTCGATAGTCCAGGCCTCGGCAACAGCCGGGAGAAACTTGCAGCGACTTGATTGCCTGATTATGCTCTGATTCAGATCGTTGATTTTTCCCAGGGCGTGGTGGCCACGCCTATGGGGGGGCGCTGGGGTCATCTTACTCTGAAGGAGCCCATCCATGCTGTTTTCGCGCGACCTGAAACGAGACGCAGTGCATAGTGCCCGGCGTCGCCGGCGAACAAAGGAGTCTGGTATTAGGCTGCGAGTAGAAGCATTAGAACCACGACTGGTCCTAAGTGCCTGGGGTTTACCCTTCGTGGCTTCATTGACGGTCGATGCCGACGCAACCAGTCCGAGCGTAGACAGCACTACGATTCGTCCCGTCGACGGCGTTCAAGGCGGAGAAATCGCCATTGCCGCCGGCGTCAACGTCGACACTGGCGACGGTCACGACGGCATCCCGCAGCCCAACAGCGAGGGCGAACTGACGCTCTCAGGCGGTCTGTACGAATACTGCCAGGTCGCTCCTGCTTCGGCCGATGCCGAGCTCACGCTTCATATCCAAGGCGCTGTTACCATTTACACGCAATACGTCTTCTGTCCAACGCGAGTGTTCGGCATCGGCTACGAACACGAGCCCCCAAGCCTGACCGTGCATGCCGGCGAACCTCTGTGGATCGATGCGGCGGCAACGGATCCCGCCGAGCAGGTCAAGCCGCACGCGCATACGTCCATTATTGACCTGACACCCCGCGAGGTTGACGCCGACGCGGAGCAGCGGTCGTTGCGCGGCGGCAGCTTCACTTTCAAGACGACGGCCTCCGGAGACATTCGCGTCGACCTGCATGCCAACGGTGCCCCGGGACGGGACGGCGGCGCGGGGGGACGCGGGGGTACGGTCACCGTCGAGGTAGGCGGCGGCTTCGCGGTACACGCCCCGAGCATCAGCGCCAGTGGTAGCTACGGGGGAAGTTCCCGCGACGAACAGCATCAGCGCGGCGGTGATGGGGGCAGCGGAGGCATCATTCGGGTCTCGGCGGCAGAATGCCACGGGGCGCTCAACGCGGTTGGCGGCAGCGGCAGTTGGGGAAGCGGGTCTTGGTTCGAGGGACCTGCTTATCCTGACGGGTTTCCCGGGGGAGACGGCGGTTCTGGAGGTGTGATCAAGGTGAACGCTGACAATTCCGATGTGTTCACCTACGCCATTGGCGGCGGCGGCGGATGGGGAGGCACAGGTTGGTCGGTCGGGCAAGTTGATTGGGACGAGGGCGACATCAAGGGCGGCGACGGTGGCCGAGGCGGCAACGGGGGAGCCGGCGGCTACGTTCAGGTTACCAGCATGGGGCAATGGTACGACTACGGCGGCCGGGGCGGCCACGGCGGGGACGGCAACGACGGGAGTATCCGAACCATCCACGGATGGAACGTGCCTCCCATTGATTCCTACGGACCCGGTGGCGATGGCGGCGCAGGCGGCAGTCCCGGTCTTTCTGGATCGCCGCCTCCGCGAGACACCGACCCGCCGATCCTTGCGCCGGAACCGGGGCCGGGCGGAGAGCCGGGGGATGGAGACCCTCCCGGTGAACCCGGACCAACGGGCGACTCGACCCCGGTGGGAACGCATCCGACCGGTGCGGGCGTCACCATGCCGCAGCGGCTCGACGAGCCGGACGACTGGACGATCATGGTCTATGCGATGGGCGACAACGATTTGGAGGCACCGATTCTGGCCGGCCTGCAGTTCATGGAAATGGTCAATCTGTCCGGGACCAACATCAATCTGGCGATTCAGATTGACCGGCACGTAGACTACGCCGACCAAGAAGTCCCTTCGAATGCCAGTTGGGGCAACTGGCACGACGCCCGCCGCGGCTGGGTGACCTACGACGGCGACGATACCCAGTATGCCACATGCCTGAAGTCGGTCGCTGGCCAGTCCGGGGGAAACGACCTGAATTCTGCAGCGGCCGGAGCGCTCTCGGACTTCGTCAACTGGGCCATGGAGCAACGGCCTGCAGACCATTACGCGCTGATCATCGAAGACCACGGTGGTGGTTGCGAGGGAGTCGGTCTGGACGAATCCCACACAGAGACCGCGCCGGGTAACTGGTATCAGACCGGCCCGCTAACAGACTACGACCGCATTTGGCCTGCCGAGCTGGGACGTGAACTGGATCGAATCCAGGGAGACCTGGACCTGGTGACGTTCGCCGCTTGCCGGATGCAGACCCTTGAAGTGCTGGCCGAACTCTACGACAAGGTGGACTACGTGGTTGGCGCACAGACCTATACGTACTTCAGAGACAGGATTATCAGTGGCACGGGCTCCCAGATGACCTATCAGCGTCTGTTGACCAGCGTTGTGCAGCAAGCAGCCAGCGGGGCCATCGCGCCACAAACGCTCGGCGAGATCATGCTGGGCTGCTACAGACCATCTTCAAGCGGGCCTGTCATCCGATCGCTGGTTCGCCTGGAGCGGCTCGACGAATTGGTCGACTCCGTGGAGGCCTTTGCGGAGGCGATGCTGGATCCGGCGAGTCAGGTCGACTGGGCAACGGTGGCCCAGATCGTTGCCACCTCCGATGCGATTGGCGACCCCGGCGGAGGAGCACCATCGGAACAGGGACAGCTTCGCGATCTGCGGTCCTTTATGGAATCGCTACAACTCCAACAGACGCAAGCAGGTTTGGACTCTCAGCAGCTTGCCGCCGTACAGGACGTTCTGAATGCACTGACACAGGTCGTCGTGCAGACCACCGATCTTGGCGGCGTGTCCATCTACCTGCCCAGGCCAGGCAACGGCATCAGCATGCTCTACAACCCGCAGGCGATGCACTTCCTGCAGGAAACCCCGCCCACTCGGTACTTGCACGCGGTCCGCTGGTACGAGGTACTCTTCGCGATCGTCTCCGGGGTGCTCAATTCCCGGCAAGCAACGCCCGGGCTGTACCGGCCCGCAGACTCGACGTTCATGCTGCGCAATTCGAACGACGGCGGCGTTGCGGACACAACATTCGTCTACGGTCCGTCTGCCGGCTGGCAACCGCTCGTGGGCGATTGGGACGGCGACGGCGTTGTCACTCCCGGGTTCTATGATCCGGACCAGTCGCGATTCTACCTGCGCAATTCCAACACCAGCGGTGTCGCCGACATGGTTCTTGACTATGGTCCGGCCGGTTCTGGTTGGACGCCGCTCGTGGGCGACTGGGACAATGATGGCGCAGACACGATTGGCCTTTACGATCCGGATCGCTCAAGGTTCTTGCTACGAAACTCGAACGACTCGGGCGTCGCCAACTGGGATTTCTTCTACGGTCTTCCGAGAGCCGATTGGCAGCCGATCGTCGGGAATTGGGACGGCGTCGCGGGGGATACCGTCGGCCTCTACGATCCCGCCGGTTCGGTCTTCCTGCTGCGCAACTCGAACAGAACCGGGTTTGCGGACACGGTTTTCGCCTACGGTGCGGCTCTGGCAGGATGGCAACCTCTCGCCGGCGATTTCAATATGGACGGCGTCGATACAATCGGATTATACGTTCCCGATATGTCTACGTTTCTTCTCAGGAACTCCAACGATTCCGGCTTCGCCGACGCGCATTTCGCCTATGGTGCACCCGGCGCGGGCTGGAAGCCGCTGGCCGGCGATTGGGACGGCGGAGTTCCCATTGCGGAAGCCATTTCTTCACCCACTTTGCTGGATCAGATCACCCCAAGATCTTTTGGCTCCGACGAGTTGGGATACCTTCTGCAGGCGAACCAGGTGACGAAGAGCGTGACTCAGCCGCCCCAGCGCCACAAGCTGGCTGTCGCGGCAGTTGATGCGTTGCTTGCCTTGCCATAGCGCGACGGAACACAATGTCTCGTTCGTTTCGGTCACACAGCAGTCCAACACGGCTACGTCGATAGACCGGCTGATCCTCAACGTGCGGTTGTCGTTCGCCCGGTTCGAGCGGGAGATAGTTTTCGAGCGGACCCGGGACGAAATCGCCGCCATGCGGCGTCAGGGAAAGGGGCCCGGCGGCCACGGCCTACGAGGGCCGGCCGTTGGGCTTCAGCACGCTCCGCAGAAAACGGCCGGTGTGGTTGCCGTCGAGCCGGGCGATCTGCTCGGGGGTGCCGGTGGCGACGACCTGGCCGCCGGCCTCGCCGCCTTCGGGGCCCAGGTCGATAATCCAGTCGGCCGTCTTGATCACGTCGAGATGGTGCTCGATGACCACGACCGTGTTGCCCAGGTCGACCAGACGGCCCAGCACGACCAGCAGCTTCTGGATGTCGTCGAAGTGCAGCCCGGTGGTCGGCTCGTCGAGGATGTAGAGGGTCTTGCCCGTCTCGACGCGACCCAGCTCCGTGGCCAGCTTGATCCGCTGGGCCTCGCCGCCGGAAAGGGTCGTGGAGGGCTGGCCCAGGGTTAAGTACCCCAAGCCAACCTCCTGCAGACCGCCCAGCAGCCGGGCGATCGCCGGGAAGTTCTGGAAGAACTCGACCGCGTCGTCGATCCGCATCTCGAGCACGTCGGCAATCGAGCGGTCGCGATAGAGGATTTCGAGCGTCTGGCGGTTGAACCGCTTGCCCTCGCAGACGGGGCACGTGACGTAGAGGTCGGGCAGAAAGTTCATCTCGATCTTCTGCTGTCCCTGCCCCTGGCACTCTTCGCAGCGCCCGCCCTTGACGTTGAAGCTGAAGCGGCCCGCCTTGTAGCCGCGCTGGCGGGCGTCGCGGGTGTTGGCAAAGACCTTGCGGACTTCGTCGAAGACGCCGGTGTAGGTGGCCGGGTTGCTCCGCGGCGTGCGGCCGATCGGCGACTGGTCAATTTGCACCACCTTGTCGATCTGGCTTGCTCCGCGGAGGCTGGTATGCGGGCCGGGCCGGGCGGCGATCCCCCCCAGTCGGCGTACCAGCGCCCGGGCCAAGGTCTCGCTGAGCAACGAGCTCTTGCCCGAGCCGCTCACCCCGGTCACGCAGACCAGCGCCGACAGCGGCACGCGAACGGTGACGTTCTTGAGGTTGTTGGTCGTGACGCCCTCGATGGTGATCGAGCGGGTTTTGGCGGTGCGGCGTCGTCGATCAGGCAGCGGAATGGCGGCCGTACCCGACAAGTAGCGGCCGGTCAGCGAATCAGCGTCGGCGGCGACCTGCGCGGGCGTGCCCTCGACGACGATACGCCCGCCATGGCGGCCGGCCCCGGGCCCGAGATCCATCAGCCAGTCGGCCTGGCGCATGATGGTTTCATCGTGTTCGACGACGACGACCGTATTGCCGCGCACCTGGAGGTTGCGCAGGGCGTCGATCAGCCGCTGGTTATCGCGGGGATGCAGCCCGATGGAGGGCTCGTCGAGCACGTAGCAGACGCCGACCAACCCGGCGCCCAGCCCGGCGGCCAGCCGCACCCGCTGTAACTCGCCGCCGCTTAAGCTGCCCGCCGGTCGATCGAGCGTCAGGTATTCCAGGCCCACGGCGTCGAGAAACTTGAGCCGGGCGGCGATCTCGCTCTGGATCGGCTCGGCGATGGGCTGCTCGTCCTCGTCGAATCGGAGCTGGTCGAAGAACACTCGGGCGGCGGCCACGGTCAGGGCGGTGACCTGGTCGATGGACCGCCCGGCCACGCGGACCGAGCGGGCCTCGGCCCTGAGGCGCGAGCCGCCACAGGCGCCACAGACGACCGCGCCGCGGAAGGTCGCCAGCCGTTGCCGCTTGGCCTCGCTGGTCGTGGTAGCGTATTCCTTTTCCAGCATGGTCAGCACGCCGGGGAAGCGTTTGCCGGAGCCGTGCAGCAACTGTTGGCGGGTCTTGGGCTTGAGCTCTGCGATCGGCGTGCTCCAACGGAAGCCGGCCTTGGCCATGAATTCCCGCAACTGGTCCTTCCACTTGCGTGTTGCGGCCGGGGTGGCGCCTTTCCAGGGTGCGATCGCCCCGGTGGCCAGGGAGAGCTCCGGGTCGGGCATGACCAGCTCGGGATCGAAGGCCTCGCGAGCGCCGAGCCCCTCGCACCGCGGGCACGCCCCATACGGGCTGTTGAAGCTGAACGTCCGCGGCTCGAGCTCCTCGTAGCTGATCCGGCAGTTGGGACAGGCGTAGTGCGTGCTGAAGAGCTGGTCGTGCCACGTGGTTTCGCGTCCCGACTTCTCCTCGTGGCTGGCCAGCACCAGCCCGTCGCCATGCCGGATCGCCAGTTGGATCGACTCCGCGACCCGTCCGCGGATGCCCTCGCGGATCACCACGCGATCAACCACGGCCTCGATATGGTGGGTCTTCTGGCGGGTCAGCTCGGGCAGATCATCGACGTCGTGGATCTTGCCGTCGATCCGCACCCGCAGCAGCCCCGACTTGCGAACCGTTTCGAGCACTTCTCGATGTTCCCCCTTGCGTCCGCGCACCAGCGGCGCCAAGATCATCGTCCGCGTGCCTTGGGCCAGGGCCAGCAGGGTGTCGAGAATCTGCTCGGGCGTTTGCTGGCGGATCGGCTCGCCACACTGGTAGCACGTCGGCTCGCCCAGCCGGGCGAACAGCAGCCGCAGATAGTCGTAGATTTCGGTGACCGTGGCCACCGTGCTCCGCGGGTTGTGGCTGCCCGCCCGCTGGTCGATCGAGATGGTCGGCTGCAGCCCCTCGATCAGATCGACGTCGGGACGCTCGAGTTGGTGCAGGAACTGCCGGGCGTAGACCGACAGGCTTTCGATGTATTGCCGCTGTCCCTCGGCATAGAGGGTGTCGAAGGCCAGCGAGCTCTTGCCCGACCCGCTGGGGCCGGTTACGACCACTAGCCGATCGCGGGGGATGTCCACGTCGAGGTTCTGTAGATTGTGGACTCGGGCCCCGCGGATCCGGATGGTTTCGGCTTCGTCGGGACGGCTCTGCTGGGCTTTGCGGTTCATCGGGTGCACAGTCGAGGCAATCGAGGCGACCCCAAACCATCCAGCCTAACACACTTCCACCACGGCAACAAGCAAGACCCGCCGCCAGGCGGAAGGGGCGAGAGTCGGCACGTCGGGTCGCGGGGGACGTTGCCCTCTTGGCTGCCAGAGAAATGGGACCGTACCCGACAAGGCCCAAGTCCCTTGGTCAGCGGCTTCTCGGATCGCGCCGCAGCGACCGGAAGGACTCGCGTTCGGCAGCGTCGCCGCCTTCTCGCCACAACAGCCACGCGAGCACTCCCACGCCCGCACCGCCGAGATGGGCCAAGGCCGACACGTCGGTCAGCCCGGCCAGTTGCCGCTGGGCCAGGACGATCTGCCAGAGCACCCAGCCCAGCAGGGCGAACCAGGCCGGTACATGGATCCAGCGAAAGTAGACGAACCATCCAAACAAGAAGCTCAGTCGGGCGCGCGGGAAGTTCAAGGCGTAGAAGGCGATCACGCCGGAGATGCTGCCGCTGGCGCCGATACACGGGGTCATGCTCCGCGGGTCGGCCATGATGTGCAACAGGTCGCCGGCCAGCGCGGCGGCGGCGATCAACAGCGCGTAGCGCCATCGGCCGAGGTGGTCTTCGACGTTGTCGCCGAAGATCAGCAGGAAATACGCGTTGCCGATCAGGTGCATCAGCCCGGCGTGCAGGAAGAAGCTCGTAACAAACGTCATTCCCCCATGCCGCCACGCCATGGCCGGCACCAGACCGAACGCCTCGGCCACCTCGTGCAGGTTGGCCACGGTCGCGGCCACGGTCAACGCCATCAGCACGGCCAGCCCCCAGGTGACCCAGGGCCAGCCACGGACCGGGTGGACGTCGTGCTCGACGGGCATGCCGAACAGCGCGGGAATCCACTTCCAGGTGTCATCCGGCGGCTCCGAGCCGAAGTCGCCCTGGTTCCGCCTGGCCTGGTCGAGTTCCAGCTCCACCATGGCCATGGCCTCGCAAACTTCTTTCGGCAGCGGCGGCCGGTCGGATGTCGCCGCAGTGCGGGGCTGCGCCGGGAGCTGCTCGAACTCGTGCGGATCGAACCAGACGAACTGGCAGCCGGCGCACACGTCCAGCCGCACCTCGCGCCCGTCGATCGGCAACGGGATTTCGGCCATCCTTCGGCAGCAGACGGGGCAGGGCTGCCCGCGAGTTCCGCTGCCGTGCCGGGCCTGCGTCCACAGCGCGCGGACGTATTGCGGGGGCACCGCCCGACGCATCACCGCCAGCCCCACCGCCCGGCCATCGCATTCGGGACAGCGAAAGAAGAAGCCCGCGTTGGATTTCGTCCGCAGCAGTCGCTTCCGGCACTTGGGGCAAACGGACATATGGGAGGTTCTCTCGGTCCGGGGGTGGGCGGTTGCGGAGCCTGTCACTAGGCCCATGTTGATGCTTGCATTGCGAATGATCAAGGCCGACCAACGGGAGGCCGGGAGAATCGGGCTCCCGTTGGCTGCCCTTGCCCATTGACCGTGCAAACCTCAACAGTATGTTATTCGTCGAGGATGTGGGAGTCTTGCCGGGAATAGACCTGCACGTTGGCGTGTCCAGGTTGTAGCGTTCGACTGATTCGCTGTCTGCCGGCGGACGAGGTGCCGTTGGCCGTCCACGTGGACGTGGCCGCGTGTCCCTGGCACCCGGGGCATCGGCTGGCGCGCATCGAGCTGAAGGGACAGGTGCTTTCCGAGCAAGAGCGGCCCACCGCCCAGAGCGACGAGTTGCTGATCGTGCGGCTGCGGTTCAAGTGTCCCGACGCCGCCGAGAGCCAGGAGCTATCGCTGCCGGGGAGTGATTCCCGGCAGACGATCGAGGAAGCCTCGCTCGACTTCCGATTTGCCGCCGCGGTGGCGTGCTACGGCATGCTGTTGCGGGAGAGCGAATACAAGGGCGACGCGACGTTCGATCTGGCGCTGGCACTGGCCAACTCGGGCAAGGGCGAGGACGCCAGCGGCTATCGCGGCGAGTTCATCGAATGGGTGCAAACGGCAAAGGTCCTGATGGGCCGCTGAGATTACTTGCCGTGGATGTTGAACCAGCAGTTGCAGTAGCCGCACTTGGCGTCGCCGTGGGGCGAGATGTCGATCCCATCGCCCAGCGGCGCCCCGCAATGCGGGCAGCGATAGCCGGACTCTGACACCGGCGGAGGTGAGTCGTCGGCCGTCGGCAGTGCGTCGCGGGGAATTTGCCCGGGCCCCAGGCCCTTGCCCAGAATCGAACCGAGGCAGACCGTGCCGCCCATGGCTACGAACGCCAATGCGATGAAGCTTCCAAAGATCCGGAAGAACAACGGCGGCGAGCCGAACTCGCCAAAGGGCGCTCCCCAGAGAAAAACCAGCACGGTCATCCCGATTCCGAAAAAAACGAAGCCGAATACGCCGCCGATGAACCTTCCGGCCGGCGGCGCCGTGGGCGATAAATGGCGACGTGGTCGTTTCACGCGAACGTCCTTTCATGTCGTTGAGGTAGTCTTACGCGGCTGCGAAGCAACTCCAGCAAGCGGTCGGCGTCGTCGGTGCCGATGCGAATCACTTTCCTGCCCAAGGTCAGCTTGACACAATCGAAGCCCCAGATGTTGTAGATCCAGCCTCGGCCCGGCACCCAATGAATCCCCCAGCCGTCGAGCAACGTGGTCCGGTCGCGTTCCGCGGCCGTCACGTCGGCGTAACGGAGCCGCTTGCCCAACAGGGGCAACGGCCCGAATCGAACGGCCAGGCAGTCGACCTCGTCCCGCACACTCAGCCACATGAACGCGAAGGCCAGCACCGTCATGAGCCCGCCGGCGGTCGTCAAGGCGATCCAAGCGAGGGGGTCTTCTCGCGCAAACCAGGCAGCGGCGAACAAAACACCTGCCGCGCCGAAGACGACAAGGTGCCACAGCCCGTGTTGAGTATGTTCGTACTGCATCGTGCCAACTGGACTTCCAACGAAGTCGGGAACCGGAATTGCGCCGCGTCGCTCCTCGTTCAAATATGCCCAACTTGTTTATCTGCGAGCCCTCAGCATACCATCGGCAGCGGCCACTGCAACGGGGTCCCCGGCGGTGTCGGGGGCCCCGTGGTCTATCTCGCGAACGCCCGGCAAATCAGCTCGGCCACAACGACGTAGGCGTTTCCCCAGGCACCTTCGCGGAGAAACTGGACCGGAGCGTGTGGATCTCCCACAAACGGGCGCAAGATCCAGCCCATTTGGATGCCGACAAAGGCATAGATAAACAGCCAGGTCCACAACATCGCGCGGTGTTTGCCGGTCCGTTCGATCAACGGCCGGTAGTAGCCGCGCAACAACGCCTGGGCGGCCAGGCTGGCCACGGAAAACGTCAACACGTTGAATCGAACCGCCGCCGCGTAGTCGGCCGACGAGGCGTACCAGAAGGCGGTCACCGGGGCCAGCGAAGCCAGCACGATTGCCAGCCCGGCCTGGGTCGCTACCAACGCCCGAACCGCCTGGCCGAAATCGCGCCGCAGACCGAGCAGCGTGTTGAGTACGAAGAAGCTGGGCAGTCCAATCAAAAACGTGGCCAGCAGCAACAGCGGCACCTTCAGCGCTGCATAAACGACTTGCCGGAACCGCTCGCCGGAGATGCCCCCGAAACTCCCGAGCACGGCGCCGTAGACCATGCCGAAAACGACCAGATTCGCTGCCAGACGCAGCAGGGCCGACGTGGCGCCGACCGACTGAGTCGTCCAAGGCCGTCGCCGCAGCACGTCATCGGTCCGCAGAAGAAAACCGGTCATGGCGGGTTCCCGTCGAGGGGCTCACGAGATAAGGCTGAGCATACTCTGCCATACGGACTCAAAGAAATTCGATCCCCGGGGGCGGAACCACTGAAAGCCGAGATTCGGGTCGCCGATGAACGGCCGCAAGACCCAGCCCATCTGCGCTCCCACCAGCCCGAAGACCACCACCCAACACCCGAACACGGCCTTGACATGCTTGCCGAGGACGTGCTCCGTGGCGCGGTCCAGGGCCCCGGGTTCCTCGACCGCCACGGCGACGACTGCGGCGTTGGGCTCGGCATCATTCGATCCGGTGTCGGCGGGCCCCGGCGGCAAGGGCAGGGGGGGCTGGCGGCCTTGCGCGATGCTCAGTCGGTGAAGCGTCTGGAGCAGGAACGTCAATCCCAGTACGCCCGACAGCGCGAACACCGCCACGTTCAGCAGAACCATGAACGGATAGCTCGTTGTGTTGACTGAGAAGAACGCCACGATCGGGCCCAGCGATGAGAGCACGGCCAGGTTCACCGCCAGCGACGCGATCAACAGTCGCAGTACGGGCAGTATGGTCAGCCGCGAGCCGACCAGAGCGTTGAACACGTATAGCGACGGAAAGGTGACGATCAGCGTCAGCACAAACAACGCGGGCACCTTGACGGTGCTGGCCAGGGTCTGGTCGTAGCAGGGCCCGCCGTCACGAAAGATGGCGTAGGTTCCCATGCAGACCCCGTAGAGCAACCCCAGAATGACGATGACCGCCGAGAGTCCGATCGCGGGAATTTCAAGCCTGCCTTCTCGCAGGGCCGGCAGACTCGTCTTCTCGCCCCTTAAGATCTGATCCAGCTCCTGAATCCAGTGCCACATGGTAATTCGCCTCCTCATTGACGGGGCCAAGGCTTTGCTGCACAAAGTACTCTAGCCTGGTCACGGTGTGCAGTAAAGGGCGAAGAGGCGAAATGGGCTGCCGGATTCTGGGGGACTGCTGAATACCTGCTTTCAGATCGCTGTTCGACGAAACTTCTTGGCGGTCAACATCGTCTGATGGGTTGATGGGCGGTCATCGGCCGGGCGGAAGTCTGTGCCGGCCCAGTGGTTCCCGCCCGTTGCGGGTGGGTGGAGTATGTTTCGATAATGGCTGGATCTCGGCCAATGTCTACCCCGAACGAGGGGCGGTCACTCGGAGAGAAGGAAACAAGACCATGCTCAGGTATCGATACGGCTGGACGTTCCTTTGGTTGCTGGTCCCGGTCGCCACGGCGATGGCCGACGTCGACCTGGTGACCGTCCCCCGCCGCGAAGGCACGCAGCTTACCGTCTACAACTCCGACGATATCACGATGGTCCGCGAGCACCGGCTGCTGACCGTCAAGCAGGGGATCAACCGGATCCAGTTTTCCTGGGCCAACACGCTGATCGACCCGACCAGCATCGACTTCCGGATTCTCGATCAGGCCGATCAGGTCGATCTGGTCGACACGACCTTTCCCAGCGGG
>JAFGRD010000140.1 GCA_016935315.1 Pirellulales bacterium | reverse complement strand
GCGTTCGATAACCTGCCGGCCCCTGGCCAATACCACGCAATTGCCGAAAACCTGAGGTTCGGGGCGGGCAAGGATTTCGCCGTCACCGACCGCGGGCGCAACGACGTGACCATCGTGCTGGGCCGCTCGACACCGCCGGGCGAACCGGAACCGCCGGGCGAACCGGAACCGCCGGGAGATGAAATGCCCGGCGGACAATTCGTGGGCCTGACGGTCAAGGTCGTCAACAACCGCGGCCAGGCGCTGCCCGGCGCTGTGGTCACGCTCAACCTGGGTGAAAGTCCGGCGCGAGGGCAGGAGCCGCAACGGGTCGGCGGGAACGGGATCGCCGAGTTCCGCGTGCCCCGCAACGATTGGCAGTACTGGCTCCGAGCGTCCACAGGCCGCGCCTCGGCTGAGAAAGAAGTGCCGCACCGGTGGTGGCAGTTCCGAAGGCGTGCCGGCGAGGCCGACGTGGTGATTGTCATTCCGACCGGCGGAGAACACCCGCCCGGCGGCCAAGACCAGCACCCGCCTCATGAGCCGGAAGCCCCCCGGGCGACGCTCAAGGTGCAAGTCCTCCACGCCGGGCGGCCCGTCAACGGGGCTCAGGTCGAGGTCCGCTTTGGCGACGGACGGCGCCACCCGATCCAGGTGGTAGGCCGTGCAGTTTCCGGCATCGACCCGGACACCCGCCCACGTCCCGATTGGACGCCCCGGACCAGGGTCCAGGGCATCGCAGTCTTCCGCAACCTGGAGCGCCGGGGCTACGCGATCGTTGCGCGGATGGGCGAGTTGCAGGGACAGGGAGGCGTTCCGCCGAACTGGAACCCGGCCGAGCCGGTCCAGGTTCATCTCCGAGGGCGGGAAGGACCGGGCAAATCGTCTCCGCCGGGCAAGCCGCCCGAAGCACGCCAGGCCCGGCTCGTCGTCAAGGTCGCCGACCAGCAAAGGCCGGACCGGGGAATCGCCGGCGCTCAGGTCGTCGTCCGATGGGGCGGCACCCAGGTCGCCCAGGGAACGACCGGCCGCAACGGGGAAGTCCAACTGCCGCTTCAGGTCCACAACTACGAGTTGGAGCGGTACGAGGTCATCGTCACGGCCGACGGCTATCGCCCCCGGCCAGCCCGCAGCGGCGCCGAAATCCGCAACGGCTCCGGCCGCTGCCAGGTCCTTCTGCAGGAAGTGGAGGGACCAGAGTGAGCCCGAACGCTTCGACCATCGGCTGGCTGACCACGGCGATCGTGGCGATCCTGCCGGCCGGCGAAGCGAAGGCTCAAGACGTTAGCAACTGGCGTGAAGGGCGGGCCCCGCGGATCGAGCTTCCCCCCGATCCGCGGGCGATCGCCGTCATTCCCGCCGGGGCGGGTCGAGCCCGGGTGATCGGGGCCCTCGGCGCGGTGGAAGACGACCGGGCTCGGACCGTTCGCGTGGTGAATCTTCGCACGGCCGACGAAATACTCGTGCCGGTCCGTCCCGGCGGGGCCTTCATCGCCGGCCTGTTCGCGCCGCCCGGCTCGCCGCTTCAGATCAATTCGTGCATGCCTCGCCTCGACGAACTGCCGCCGCACTTGCAGACCGCCGTGTCGCCCGACGGCACAATCCGGCTCACGGAACTGGCCCCCGGGCGGGCCGAAGAGCTGGCTCATGCAATCTCCAGCCATTGGAGTTCTTCGCCGGCGACCATCATTCACGTGGCGAACGAGCACCAATCGCCGGGCGCGTGGCCGGGATTCGTCAAGAAAGTCGGCCCCAAGGCGTGGTGCTTTGGCCAGGCGACCCTCGCGCCGTCGCGCGCACAGCCCGGCGAGGAGGTTCAGTTCACCGTCGAGTTGTCGTTCGTCTCGGCCAGGGAGCAGTCCGGGCTCGACGTGCCCGAGCGCCTGCCGGCCGTGCACCCGACGCTCCACCTCCTCTTTGACGAAGAGGGACGCCAGTGTGCCGGCATGCGGCTCTCGGTGAGTCATCTGCTCACACCGACCGGGCTCCCCATCGAGGCGCACAACGAAATGGTGGTCGAGCCGGCCCCGCACGGCCCCCGGCACTGGCTTCCGGCCGACAGCGGACTCCCCGTGCCGTGTCGAATCGAGGAGTCGCAGCCCTGGCGCAGCGAGTACGGAGTGGTCCGGACCCGGCAAGCCCTTCGCATCGAGGTCCCCGATGAATTCCCGTCCGGCTGGTACGGCGTGGGCGCCCATATCGTGGGCCTGGGCCAGGAAGGCTACGAGGTCGTGGAATTCGACGGCGGCCCCTGGTACCTGGGCTGTCTCCAGGTGGGCCGGCCCGCGGAACCTCGGCTCGCGTGCCTGCTGCTCGGATCGTCCGGCACGGGGGGAACGCGAGGCACCGTTGCCCGAGAAGATCGCGGCCACTATGCGATCAACCCCCGCAACGTCCTGCATCCCGACGCGCTCGTCGTCCCCCGCGACGACGCCTACACGTCGCGGCCGATCCGCTACCCTCTTGACCCCTATCTCCCCCTGGTCGCCCGAGCGGAACGGCCGGTGCCGGTCCTCCGCAGTCCGAGGATCCCGTTCGATTTCTCGGAAAGCCGGCTCACGGTCACCGTCACCGCGCCCGACGGGACGACTCGCAAGCTGGGACCCGGCCCTCTCGTGGCGGGCCAGCACGACCTGAGTGTGTTGCGGCCCGACTACGTGGTCCGCGGCCGCGTGGTTCCGCCGGTGGCCCCCACCTACGGCAACCCAAGCCTGGGAGACATCTATCATTTGACCGGTCGCGGCACGTTCGACCACGCTTTCGAGCACTACGGCCGCCACGTGATCGAGTTGGACGGAGAGATTCGCGACCTCGGTGGAAATCCCTACCGGATCGCCGGGACCTACGACGTCTTCGTGGCCCGGTCGCTCGACGTCGACGTCTTCCCGGAGCCCGGCACCCCGCTGAGCCCCGGTGTCGGGCTGACCCCGCAGGTCCGCGTGCAGCCTGCCGTGCCGGCCGAGGTCGAGATCCGTTGGCGACACTACCCCCACTCCGACGCGCGACGCATGGTCCAGCGGACGATCCAGGGCAGGGCCAACCGGTTCGGCGTGTTCGTCCCCGACGCCTCGGAGCCGCCGGTTTCGTTCGTCGAGCCCGGGGAGTACGTCTCGGACGTGACCGTTCGGCATTGGGACGACGCCGGGACGCTCTGGATGGCTAGCCGGCGGGGCGCGTCGGTGGTCGTCACGCCCGACTCGAAGATCGTCGTGCACGGCGAGCGGGGCAACCGGAGCCCCACGGCCCGGTGGAGGGCGCGGTGGTTCGTGGCGGGCGACAACCGCTTCGTCGCCCCGCCCGAAAACGTCCCGCGAACCTTCGGGATCAATCTGGGCCATACCTGCTACCCCTACGAATCGGGCGACGTGGCCTGGCTCGGCCACCGCGGGAACTTCTCGCTTTTTCCCAACGTGACGTTCGAGGACCCCGAGGGGACCGTTGCGCGGTTGATCGAGCGGAGGTGGCCGGGCGTCCGCCGGGGGGAGGGACGTGAGGGTCTTTACCCCTACGAACTCCTGCCCGAGGACCGCCGGGCCATCGGAGAGCTGCCCTACGTCTCGATGACCTTCAACGGGCTGCCGCCCGGCATGGCCCCGAAGGACGTGGACCAGTGGGGCTATTTCTACACCACGTCCTGGCGTCCCGGGCTGGGCGTCCGCGCCCAGGTTTCCGAGGACACGGTGCCCACCGGCTACTGGTTCTTCGACGATCCCTACGGCTGGCAGTTCGGCACCGGGCCCCAGGGCGACCTGGCCGGGGACGTCAAGATGAACTACGGCGGCGGCGTGTTCCGCGACCTGTTCACCGGCACGACGCACTACGGGGCCTATGCGTCGATGCTGGTTTTGGTCGGCGGCGACGATCGCCGCGGCGCCCGGGTGCTTCCGCCCTTCGACGGCCTCGTGCCCGGCTCGCCACGCTCGGGCCCGCTCCTGGAGATCGGGGGCAAGCGGTACGACGTCTTTCTCACGTTCGGGGCCGTGGGACCGGGAGCCGTGCTCCAACAGGGCGATCGGCTCCGCGTGGCCGGCGTCGTCTGGCCCCCGGTGAGCGGACACGTGGAAGGCCGGATCGTGTCGCCCTCGGGCAGGACGTTCCCGCTCGAAGCCCCGTCCGACGCGGTCGGCCTGTTCGACGCCGGAGGGCCGGTGGCCGACGAGCCGGGCCTGTGGCAGGTCACGATCGAAGGCGTCTGCTCCGGCAAGACGAGCGCCGGCACGATCACCGAACTCGTGCCTCGCGACCGCTGGCCCCGCGGGGGCGGCATCGGGCTGGAGGCGAACACGTTCCGCGTGCCCGTCGTCCGACAAGACGCCGAGCCCATCCGATTCGACGTCCCGTCCGGCGCCCGGGCGTCGCCGCCGTCCCCCCTGGCGCTCCGTGGACGTTTGCCCACCCATGCCACTGCCGACACCGTCGACGTGGTGGTGAGCCTGCCGGGCCAGGTCGTGGACCGCCGGTCCCTGCACGTCCGCGATGGCACGTTCCAGTACGTGTACGATCCCGAACAACTCCGCCGGGCGTTCCCGAACATCGACACGCGAATTGAGGTCCCCTTTCTGAACATCGAGCACACCCCGGCCTGGTTCGACACGGTGACGTTCAGCTTCTGGGCAGGCGATGGCGACGGGACCACCGCCGGCACCGTGCTGCTTCAAGGCGAGCAGTTGATCGCCCAAGCCGCAACCGGGCGTCCCCTGCCCGAAACCCCCGCAGCCTCCCGCGGCCCGGATTGGCTCCGGCCTCGCCCGAGTGCCACCGCTGGCTTGCCCAGCAGTGTTGTTCGTTCGGGTGCCACTGCTGGCTCGCCCAGCAGCAGTACATCGCACGGGCAGCCTGCCCCACATAGCTCCCTCCTCGGGCTCCTACCGGGCGGCAGTGGACTGATCGCCGCCCATCCGTGGTCCGGGGAGGTCGTGCGTCTCGACGCGGAACCCGCCGGGCTCCGCGTCACGGCCACGGTCCCCGCCGGGGGTGAACCGAGGGCGGTGGCCCTCTCGCCCGACGGGCGGGGCGTCTACGTGGCGTTGTCCGAGGCTTCACGAATTCTCGTCCTGGACGTCCATGCGTTCACCCCCGTGACGCTCTTCGATGTGCCGGCCGAGCCTCGCGCGTTGGTGTGTTCACCCGACGGCTCGGCGGTCTTCGTTGCCGACTTCCGCGGAGACCGAGTGCTCCGAGTGAATGCCGTCTCGGGCCGGGTCGAGGCCGCGAGCGAGCCGATCAACCGTCCGGCATCTCTGGCGTTGTCGCCCCAACGGGGTGAGGTCTACACCGCGAGCTTCCGCACCGGCGAGATCGTCGTCCTGGACGACCGTTGCCGCGTGCTCCAGCGGCTGCCTGCGCCCAGGGGATTGGGCCAGTGCCGCCACCTGACGGTCGGGCCGGACGGCCTCGTCTACGCCCCCCAGACACGGGCCGACACGCGTCTCGGCGGGCAAATGTTCGACCGCAGCGTGTTCCCCGTGGTTGCCGTCGCCGACAGCGAAGCGGGCCGCGTGTCCGTCGAGTACTCGCCCGACCTGCTGGTCGTGCCTCCCCATCGGCCCACGGAAGTGGCCGTGGACCGGGATACCCTCTACCTCGCTTCGGCTGGCAGCGACGACGTGCTGGCGATCGACCGCAGCACCGGCTTCGCCCGATGGCACGCGCCTCACGTGGACCGAGAGCCAGCCGGTATTGTGCTCGATTCGGCCACGGGCCGGCTTCACGTCTTGACGATCACCGGCCAGTCGATCGTCACGTTGGAGTCCAGGACGGGCCGTGTCGTGGGCCGGGTGCGGTTCACCGACGACCCCACGCCCCCCGACGTCGCCCGGGGCCGCTACCTCTTCGGCACGGCTGCTGACGCCCGGCTTACGAAGGACCAGTGGGTGTCGTGTGCCGTGTGTCACCCGGACGGAGCAGAGGACGGCCGGCAGTGGGATTTCGGTGACGGCCCGCTCGATACACGGTCGCTCCGCGGGTGTCTGGCCACGTCGCCGCTGCACTTCGACGCCCACCTGGACGAGATTCAGGACACGTACCAATTCACCCGTATGGTCATGGGCGGGCGGTGGTTCCTGCCCCGACACGAGATGCACGAGTGGCTCGGTGAGCCGAACGCGGGGCTGGACCGCGATCTCGATGCTTTGGCCGCCTACATCGGTTCGCTCAGGCTCCGCACGCCGCACGGGGCGCCGGCCGACCTCGTCCCCACGATCCAGCGCGGCCGCGAGATATTCTTCAGCGAGAAGACCGGCTGCTCCCACTGCCACCCGCCGCCGTCGTATACCGATAGCGGCAAGCGAAACGAACGGGGCTGGTTCGTACTACACAACGTAGGCACGAGGACTTCAAGCGGCGACGCGAAGCCTCGGCGGCTCGACACGCCCTCGCTCTTGGATCTTGCCCGGTCCGAGCCCTACTTGCACGACGGCCGCGCCGCTACGCTCGAAGAGGTCTTCACGCGATTCAACCCCGACGACAAGCACGGAAAGACGTCGCACCTCAGCCCGGCCGACGTTCGAGCCCTGGTCGAGTTCGTTCGTCGTCTATCGCAAGAGCGATAACCCAGCCCGCCGCGTCTAGGCTACGTCTGACCGAATCTCGATAGCTCCGCCGGCTGCAAGGGGGGCAAGGGGGGGCGAATGGCACTTGACCTCCTCTGGAGTGCTTCTTTCGTGTCGGATTGTGTGCAGTCGCCGGTGTTTTTGCAGAAGCTCGTAAGGCTTCGGGCGGCGTTTCACGCGTCGCTGCGCTCGGCGCGGCCGAGACGACCTACGTCGGCAGGGTCAACACGGTGGAGCGCGGGCAGCGCAAGGGATAGGGATACCCGAAAGTCGTTTCATTTCTCTGGACTCTTCTTCCGCGCTTCCGCCGCGGCTTCTCTCTTGGCGATTCTCGCGGCGTGGTATTCTGCCGCGTCTTTGGCGGTGAAGGCAGGCGTGTTCACCGGATAGGAATTGATGCCTCTGCCCAGCGCGATCGTCACCTGCACGGGTTTCTCTTGCTTCAGCAGAATCCTCCGCGCAATGCTGCCGCACTCCGAGGGCTCTATCTCGGTATCGGCCTTGACAGATGTGATGCCTTGGCGCGCGTACAAGGCGATCCACTGGTCCTTGAGCGATGAAATCGTTGCCACGACCAGTTTCTTGTCCAAATCCCATTGGAGCGAATCCACGGTTGTCTGCGTACGGCAGCGGACCCCCTGCACGGAACCGTTGGGGAGGTCAGGCGACCACGCCGGTAGCAGCTCGATCACACCCGGCTTGGAGTAAACCAGCGCTTCCGATATCAGGCCCGGTAGCCCGCAAAGCACGTCCGTATTCGGACACCAGCCGGGGTTATGCATGGTGATAAGGTTGGGCTGTATATAGTCATAGCACATCAGCGTGTAGAGGTTCTGCAGAAAGAGCTGGGGATACTTGGTCCTGGCCGCACAAAACGCACGCACCGCGAAACAGTGGCCGGAATGATCCTGCGGCAGGCGCAATTCCAACGCAACCCGCACCGTTGCGAGCAACTCCGGATGTTCTTCCCAAGTCAACTCATGCGCCGGCCAGACAGGATAGCTGTGCGACATGTGGCGGTGGTCGTACCCATCCTGATACGAGGCGTAGGCCCACTCCTTGAACGCTCCCTGTTCGTTGACCAGGTAGGGCGGAAACTCCTTCAGCATGCCTTCGAGGTGTCTTACGCGGTCGGGCTCGATTCCCAGGTCCTCGTAGGCTTCGATCAAATTGCGAATGACCTGTTTGGCAGCCGCTATGTTCTGTACCGCATTGATCTGCTGGCCCGACAGAAGTTCCGGGGAATAGGACGGAACGAACATGAACTTCCCGTTCGCATCGAATTCCGTCAGGAAATCCTCATGGAATAGCACCGCCTTTTCCATCAGCGGAAGGGCATGCTTCTGCAGGTATTCCTTGTCGCCCGTCACCAGGTAATATTCATAGAGCGGGTAGATCAGCCAGGCGGCGCCGGCCGTCCAGCAGTGCCCCGGCCATTTCCCAAAATGCGTGTGGTAGTTTTCACGGCCGGCGGTTCGGGCGCCGGACATGATTCCCCTGCAGCCGTAAATGTGCTTCGCGTTGACCTCCCACGTTGGCGCAATCTCCTCAATCAGATTCAAGTAAGCCTTCAGCGCCTCAGGCAGTGCGCAGATATTAGCGCCGGCAATCTGCTGGTTGATGTTGGTATCCAACGTCCAATCACCCGACCAGGCGGGTCGATGGGATCCGTTCCAGATGCCGGTCAACGGCGGAGGGTAGCGTCCACTTGAGGAAAGCAGCGCATAGCGGCCCATGTTGAACATCTTCTGGAGGAAAGCCGGGATGATCTCCTCGGTCTGGGACTGCCTTTCGATGAGCTCTTCTGACGACAGGTAACGGTCGTCGGACTGATCAAGGTCTATGGTCATCCGCTCCATGGCGGCGCGATGGAGTTTTTCATGCCGGGCCATCAACTCGTTATAATCCGCAGGCAGCTTGGTCAGGCTCGCCTGCATGGCGCCAATCTCGGACTTGGCAAAGTCGTCCAGATCGGTAATGCGAGTCAGCAGAATGATATGCTTCGCGTTCGAACAACGTACAACACCCTCCAACCGCTCGGCCTTGCCCCCTTCGCAGACGACGCGCGTCGTGCCCTCGTAGCCTCTGGCGGTCAGCCTGTATTTGCAGCGGGCGGTCATCCAACTCCCGGAAAGATCCGTGGTGATGCGAGCCATGTCCTTTTGAAGGCCCATCCATTGATCGATCAGGCTGAGATCGAGACTGAGTGGCTTGCCTTCCGGCGATTTGAACAACTGGACAATCACGTTGTCTGCGCGGGAGACGAAGGTCTTGTTGAGCCATTCGCCTTCATCATTCCTGTAGCGAACGACCACTTCGCCGGTCATGAAATCGACGGTTCGCAGATACTCTGAAACACCGCCGCCATCCGGACGGTTGATCTGCACGGCATACGCCGGGTGGTAGGGAGGCGTGTTGATGATCTTCGGGTGGCCCTTCTCGGCCATGACCTCCTGCCAATACTCGAGGGCCTGGTTGGTATTTCCCTCCATTATCAACCGGCGCACTTCAGGCACAGCGTCGGCGATAACTGGCGGTAGCGGGCGTTTGTCCAAGACCGGACGAAAGAGACGTTCGTGGTTGAAGATGATTCTCTCTTCGTAAGGCTGTCCAAGGACCGACGCTCCCATAACGCCGTTTCCGGTCACCAGACCGGTGTCCCAGCGGCCGGCCGGCTGCGTGCTGCACATACCCGGCAGACGCATGACAGCGGCCCGCTGCTCCAATGGGATCGGTGCAATCTCTGCCGCCAAAACGTCTCCACACAGCAAGAGTGCCACCGCCAGGATACCACTCTGTCTTAGAAAGTGCCTGAACAGAAGAATTCGTTTGCACCCATGATGCGAAGTCAACAAGAAACGTCGAACGGCTGTTTCCATAATCCTACTCCTCTCCGTTGTCCATTTCTCGGGACAATTGCTCCAGAATCGGCAGTCCTTTGAGCAGTTCCCTCCAGTTTCGAGGCTGTTTCTCGTCGATCGTCATGATCCCGGCGGTTGTATTGGAAGCCTTCACTGGTGACGTTCTCGGTGATCGGCTTCCAACTTCCAGCCGTGCGATTCAGCACGACGCCGATCGAAGGCCCCCGGACACGCTTCAGCGAGCGGTCATTCTCGTCGAACCGCAGTTCTCTCGGATGTTCCTTCGGTATGTTCGCCAGCCCCTTGAGGGAATGATGATATTCGGCTTTTCTGCTGTTTCCGTCGATCGCTGCCGGATTGGGGATCTCGATGTCGGCCGCTTCGCAGATCGTCGGGTAGATATCCGTCACATCGACCAGGCCGTCGTAACTCCGTATCGCACCCGACTGGCCAGCGGGGATTGTCTCGGGACATGCGAGGACCAACGGCACATGCAATCCGTTGTCCCGGTTTCCTCCTTTGCCGCCGGGGTATTCTGTGCCGTCCGGCAAGACGTGCGTAAACGGTTCCTTGGTGCCGTTGTCGCCCATCACAATCACGATCGTGTTATCCCGCAAGCCACGTTCGTCCAGTTTGTCGACAACCTTGCCGACCAGCCTATCCATGTAGGCCAACATATCGGCGAAGAAACGGCGGTCATCACCGCGCTTGATATCCTCGTCGAAGTCATCGAAGACCGAATGAGGCTGCGTGTCCGGCGTCGGCTTGTGTTCGGCGTGGACCAGCAGCATCGGGTAGTACAAAAAGAACGCTTCGTCTTTGTGCTGGTCGACGAAAGCCAGGGCCTGCCGATTGCAGAGGTCGGGGCCGCAAGAACCTCCTCGTCACTGACTATGCCGCGATCTACCTGATCCCTCGATCTTCCTTCCACTTGCGCAATTCCTCCCCCCATTCCCCCGGTCTCTCGTCTTCGTCGGTTAGGATCGGTTTATCGACGTGGTATTTGAAACCCTCCATGGTCACGTTGTCGATGATGACATGGTAGTGCCCGCCGGTTGAATCTTTCACAGCACCGATCGACGGGCCTTCAAAACACTTGTCTTCCCACTTCAGATTCAGGTCATCGTAGTATTCCTCCGGCATCGCCAGCATGGCATGCGTCTTGACCTGAGCGTGCTTGCCGAAGACGGCATGAATGTTCTTGACGTACCTTCCTTCCGCAAAGCAGCCGTCGGTGGCGTCCGGCTCAAGTTTCAACTGTGCTTCCTTCACACCTCCCTTGCCCATGGTGACCGCATATGCGCTGCTCCTTGAAACCACCCCATCGACCTTTCATAGCCCGGACTGGCATTGAAGATGCGGCAGTCACGCACCGTTCCAGCGGTCGCCCGAGAAACCGGCCGATCTTTGGTGTCTGAGTTCGTTTGCAGCGGAGTCAACGTAATGCCGCAGTAGACGGAGAAGTTGTCTTTTGCGTTGCGATCCGACTGGAGGTTCTTCGCCAGGCCGTTCGCGTCCATGGTCTCGGTGTACGCGGCGTGAACCGATGTCGCCCCAACGAACGGGACCAGTAGCCAGAGAGCGACCTGCAATGCGATCCTCATGGTGGTTGTTTCCTCGAAACGACGTTCTAGTACTACAGCGCTAGGTCAGGGCCATTTGCAGCGGATCAGTTTTGTGAGTACGAAGCCGTTTTTCCGTAGTTTCTTGAGCGTTC
>JAFGRD010000139.1 GCA_016935315.1 Pirellulales bacterium | reverse complement strand
GACGAGGACGAATGGTTCAAGGCGGCCTATTGGAACGCTACAAGCGAAACCATCCAGGATTACGCCACGAAGCCTGGCGACACGTTGCATCAAGGTGACGGCAGCGGTACGGGCTGGAACTACTACGACGATGACTACGCGACTGATCCGTACGGCTCCTGGAACGTCGGCAGCGGGAGCGAAGAACTCAACGGCACCTACGACATCATGGGCAACAACGGGGAGTGGCTGGAGAGTCCGCACGACGATCCAAGCTACGGCGCCGGTTCGTCGCGTGGTCAGCGGGGCGGCGACTTGTACGACGGCTACACCCACTTTCTCGCTTCCTCCCGCTACGGCGGCACCGACCCGACGTTCGAGACCGGCGGCCTAGGGTTCCGCGTGGCAAGTGTTCCTGAGCCCGGTAGCATCACCTTGCTGGCATGCGGGCTGGTTGCCGCACTGATGTGGTGGAGATGTCGGAAGTAGTAGTCCGAACGGTAGCAACGCGAATTGGGAAGATTTCGCGGGATGGCCACGAGTGTTCCCTCTGCCTCGTGGCCTGTCTTTCCAACAAAGCACGTCACGTCGAATATACCCGTGAACGGTTACTCGGTGGGCAGGGGGGCGACACGGGGTTTGGGGTGCGCTATGCGCAGCCTTCGCGATGGTCTCCATGCTCTGGGCGTGATAGGCTGCACCGCGGTGAAAGCATCACAGACCTCGGAACCGAAGAGGTAGCGGTTCCCCTGACGTCGGGAAGTTGGGACAGAAACACTAGGCTCTGTCACGACTAAGAAGTCACGACCAAGAAATGGGGTTGCGTACCGAGGATAGTAACCCGAAGCGTGAGCGAGAGATGCGGCGGATGGCCTTGATCATTCGCCATGCGAACATCCATAAGAACCGGAGCCACCGTGCGAATACCATAAAGGATGGGGCAACGCATGCCATCACAGGAGGCCAAGCGTGGACAGACTGTCATCGACCAGCAGTCTCGTGGTAAGCCAGAAGAAGGAATGGGGCGAAATCCTTACCGGGTTCGAGACCATCAACAAGTACGTCGTGTTGGACGAGTCGGGCCGCCAACTGTACTTGGCCGCCGAGGTGGGCGGCTCGACCTTGGCGAGGTGGTTTCTCAAGGCGTTGCGACCGTTTTCGATCGCCGTGATGACTGACGACGGCCAGGTGATCTTGCGGGTCGTGCGGCCGTTCCGATTCTACTTCCACCGGGCCGAGATCGTCGATTCGCAGGGCCGCCTTCTGGGCACAATTCAGCGACGGTTCTCGATCTTGCGCCGCATCTACTCGGTGTTGGATAGCTCCGGCCAGGAGGTATTCCAGCTCTTCGGCCCCCTGCTGCACCCCTGGACGTTCAGGATCCAAGCCGGCGGCGACGAGTTTGGGAAGATCACCAAGAAGTGGAGCGGGCTGATGAAAGAAGGTTTCACAGACGCCGACAATTTCGGCGTGACCTTTCCGGCAGAGTGGGACATCCGAGCCAAGGCGATCTTCCTGGGCGCCGTGTTTCTGATCGATTTCGTCCACTTCGAGAACAAGGGCGGCAATTGAGCGCCCGCCGGATAGAGGGGGCGGGAGCGAATGTTGTATGTGGCGTACGCGATCGCATTTCTCTTCTCACTGCTTGCAGCCGCTTGGGGCATTCGGCTCACGTTCCAGGTTACCCCCGGGTTTTCGGAGCGGTGGCCGCCGTTGAGGTGGCGTATTGCTATCTGCCTTGTATCAGCGGCTCTTGTCTATCCGGCGATGTTTGTCTCACACCACCTTGTCGCCTCTCAAGGCGTTCTTGAACTGCCCATCGGATTGGGTTGCGCAGCGGTAGCCAGCGCACTCATGACGCTGGGGCTCATGGTTCTGTCTCGATGAACCAGTGAGGGGGCCTTCAGGAATTCAGCCAAATGCCGGGCGTCGCCGGAACCAGCCTTCCGTCAGGGCGGTGATGGCCACGCGGTCTTCCAGGTTGGGGCGAAAGACCGTCAGCAACAGCAGCGGCAGGTACCAGGCCATGTAGACACCGCCGTGGTCGGGGTGCCAGAATTGAACGGCCAGCATCACCGCCGCCGAACAGCTCAGCAGCGTGCCGAGGTTCTTTTGCGCAGGCCACAGCGCCAGGCTGCCGCACAGCGCCACCGACGCCGCCAGCACGGGAATCCGGTACGCCGGCTCGTGATGGGCCCAGAAGCCGACCCGAATTTCCCGCAATGGGTTGACCCAGCCGAACATCAGCTTCAGGCCCTCCAGCATCTCGCCCGGCCCGCCGGGGCCCAGAGGCAGCAGGGCCACCAGCAGAACCAGCGCGGGCACCAGGCCGATGGCGAACCGGATCAGTCCCCGCCGCCAGTAAAAGCCGCACCAGAGCGGCAGCAGGAACAGCGGATAGAAGGTCAGCCCGCCGGCCAGGCCAATCAGAATGCCGGCCACCACCGGCCGGCGATAGGCCTCGACGGCCCAGACCAGCAGGGCGGCTGGCAGCACGTGGTCGACACGGCCCACCATTTGGCTGGAATAGAAGACCAGTAGGTAGAGGGAGGCCACGGCCAGGCCCGTATGGATGTTGTCGAAGTGGCGGTAGCCGATCAGGACCACACCGATCAGCACGGCCAGATGGGCGAGGATGGCCACGGTTCGCCGGGTGGCCTTTTGCAGCAGCGGGTCGCCGCCGGCCTGTGGCGAGGCTCTTTCGGATTCGGCCTCCGAGGACAAGGTGGCCTGGCGAAGGTTCACCTTCGGCGGCGATGCGATCCGGGCGGCGCGAGCCGTCGGCCCGCCGGTGCGACAAGCGAACTGATAGAACGCCGGATAGCCGGGCCCCGGCTGCGTCGGCGACTGGGGCAAGACGTCTTCCAGCCGCTGGGGCCGCTTTTCGGCGATGACGTTGCCCATCAGGAAGACCAACAGGGCGACGGCCGTGAACGTCAGCCCGCTGGCCGAGAGATTCGGTTCCAGCAAGGGGCGTCGGACCATGACGGGGTCCAGCAGCAGACGGATCAGGAAGAAGGCCCCCACGCTGAACAGCCAAACATAGCCGAACTGCTCCAGGGTGTGCCCCAACGACTCCACCCCGGCTGCGTATTTCTTCAATCCGTGAAAAAGCAGCAGCAGGCCGGGCGCCAATGCGATCAGCCCGACCAGATCGAGGTTCCTCACACTCCAGAAACGACTGAACTTGAAGTAGATCCCGATCGTCATCAGCGACGACAGGTAGGCCCAGGTCGTCGGGTTCAACTCGTATTCGAAGAGGACTTCCTGCATGGAATTCAGCGTCGCCTGGGCGATTGCCTGGCCGACGAGAGACATATCCTCGATGGCCGGCAGCCAACAACCACCCAATTTGATAGGATACCTGGACCACGCCGGTTGGCAAGCCCCTCGGCTTGGAGCCTTTGCGCGGGGTTAGGATTTGGTCTTCAGGCGGGAATAGACCTGCGGCTCGCCTGTTCTTCTCGCGGGAACAGGCCCCCTCTGCTGACGGGTATCAATCGGCTTATTGGCGGCGATCGATTGGCTTCTTGTCGGGCGGGACATAGGCTTTATCGAAACGGTATCGAGGGCGAGACTTTCGGGGGCAGGAGGCGAATCGGGGTGGCAAACTGGCTGATCGGTGCCGATTGTTCCGGCCCGTTGTACGGGCACCGCCGGAGAAAACCTCGGAATCCGGGAATTTCGGCCGTGGGGCCGTTGACCGGTACTGCCGAAACTGATATTCTCTGATGTTTCCCACCATTGAGGTGGCGTGATTCTTTGGCAACTTGGAATTGGGAACCCGGAGGACTTCCGTGGCTGGTCAGACCAATGAGATCATCCGCATCCGCATGGAGGCGTATGATCACGCGATTCTGGATCAAAGTGCGATCGAGATTGTGGATACGGCAAAGCGGACCGGCTCGATCGTCCACGGCCCGATTCCGCTGCCAACCCGGATCGAACGGTATACGGTCTTGTCCAGCCCGCACGTGGACAAGAAGGCCCGCCAGCAGTTCGAGATCCGCACGCACAAGCGGCTGATCGACATTTTGCAGGCGACGGCCAAGACGATTGAGGCACTGAACAAGCTGAGCCTGCCGGCAGGCGTCGACATCAAGATCAAGGCGACCAGCAGGCAGCGCTAGGATTTCCGAAGAAGGCATTCACAGCCCGGTTTCTCAGGTCCATATCTATGTAGTGGAAGCCTGGGAGGCAGACCCGGCCGCGAGCCGGTTGTCCCCCCCCGGCCATGTATGGCGAGGCAAGAGCGATGGCAGTTGGACTACTCGGCCGCAAGGTCGGGATGACGCAGATCTACGATCCGACCGGCAAGGTCATCTCGGTAACTGTCATTCAAGCCGGCCCTTGCCATGTCCTGCAATTGAGAACCGAGGAGCGGGACGGCTACGAAGCCGTCCAATTGGGGTATCTGGACAAGCCCCGTCCGGCTGCAGGTCATCAGCGCCGGACAAAACGTCTCGCCAGCCGCAGTCAGCGCGGCCACGTTGCCAAGCTCGACAGCAAGCGCCAGCGGCGTCGGGCGGCGGCGGGAGTGGAGCCGGCGCCCAAGCCCAACTGCGAGCCAAAGCGCTTCGTCCGCGAGTTCCGCGGATCGGTCGACGGCTATGAGGTGGGTCAGGAACTCAGCGTCGGCGTTTTCTCCGACATCCAGGCGGTCGACGTGGTCGGCACCAGCAAAGGCCGGGGCACGGCCGGGGCCATGAAGCGGCACAATTTTCGGGGCCAGCGGGCGACCCACGGCGTGAAGAAGTGCCACCGGCACGTCGGGGGGACCGGTTGCAGCGCCTCGCCAGCGCGGATGTTCAAGGGCAAGAAGGCGGCCGGCCAATATGGCAACGCCCGCTGCACGGTGCGGAACCTCAGGGTGGTCGAGGTCGACCTGGAGAATAATCTCCTGCTGGTTTACGGGGCCGTTCCGGGGCCCAACGGCGGGTTCGTGACGATTCAACAGACCAATAAGCTTAAATAAGAGGGGCCGAAGGCCGCTTGCGCGACGTTAGGGATTGAAGACCATGGTCAGTTTGCCTGTTTACGATCGGACCGGAGCGGAGGTCGGCAACTACGAGGTCGACCCGGCCGCGCTGGCTCCGCGCATCAGCAAGCAACTGATGCACGACGCGGTGGTGATGTATCAGACCAACCGGCGTCAGGGCTCGGCCAAGACCAAGGGCCGTTCGGAAGTGCGGGGCTCGACTCAGAAGATGTATCGGCAGAAGGGCACCGGGCGCGCCCGGGCCGGCTCGCGGCGCAGCGGCATCCGCGCCGGGGGCGGCCACATCTTCGCCAAGCGGCCCCGCGACTGGTCGTACCGGCTGCCGAAAAAGGCGTTACGGATGGCCGCGCGGATGGCAATGGCCGCGAAGATCGCCGACGACGAGGTGACGTTGATCGACGATCTGGGGTTTGCCGAACCGAAGACGCGGGAAATGGCCGCCATCCTCAAGGCCCTGAAGATCGACGGCGTCAGCCTGTTGGTCGCGGTCGCCGATTACGACGTGAACGTATACAAGAGCATCCGCAACCTGGCGAACGTCTCGGTGGTGCCGGTGGGAGAGCTCAACGCGCTGAACGTGCTGCACCCCCGGCGGCTGCTGATGACGACGGCTGCACTGGACGCCTTCCGCCAGAAGGCAATCGGCGCGACGCAGGCCTCCAACGAAGGGGAGTAGAGCCATGGCCCGAGACGTCACCAAAACCAAGCTGAGCCTGGACCCCCATCAGGTCATTCTGCGTCCGTTGGTTACCGAGAAGGGCATGCACAAGGCCAATCGCAACAATGCCTACGCTTTCGAGGTGAATCAGTTGGCGGGTAAGGAGGACATCCGCCGGGCGGTCGAAGAGCTGTTCGACGTGAAGGTCATTCGGGTCAACACGCAGAATCGCCGAGGAAAGCCTCGCCGCACCCGGTTCCGTTGGGGAACGACCAAGGGCTGGAAGAAGGCGATCGTGACGCTGGACCCGGAGCACCGGATTGATTTCTTCTAACGGAGGAGTCGTCCGCCGGCCGTTTTCCGTTGTCGGCGGAGGGTACGAGAAATGACGGTCGAAGACCGATCGCGGAAAGCCGATTACCAGAAACCGATCATCGAAAGCTGACGACTGACAGCCATGGGTATTCGCCGATACAAACCGATTACGCCGGGTCGCCGCGGGGCCACGGTCAGCGATTTCGCCGAGCTGACGCCGGGAGCGAAGCCGGTCAAGAAGCTGCTCAAGCCGAAGCGTCGCTCCAGCGGCCGCAACAATCAGGGCAAGATCACGGTCCGCCATCGCGGTGGGGGACACAAGCGGCAGTACCGCCAGATCGACTTCCGCCGGAACAAGGACGGCGTTCCGGCCGTGGTCAACTCGATTCAGTACGATCCGAACCGCAGTGCCCGCATTGCCCTGCTGTTCTACGCCGACGGCGAGAAGCGATACATCCTGGCGCCGGAAGGACTCAAAGCCGGCGATCAGGTGCATAGCGGCGACGACGCGCCGGCCACGCTGGGTAATTGCCTGCCGCTGTCGAAAATTCCGTTGGGCACGGATATCCACAGCATCGAGATACAACCCGGCCGCGGTGGCACGTTGTGCCGATCGGCCGGTGTGAAGGCGACCTTGGCCGCCCGCGATGCGGGTTGGGCGCAAATCAACCTGCCCAGCGGCGAGATTCGCCGGGTTCCGGCGTCGTGCCGGGCGACGATCGGCACGATCGGCAATTCCGACCACATGGGCATCGTGCTGGGCAAGGCGGGACGGAAGCGTTGGCTGGGCCGCAGGCCTCACGTCCGCGGCACCGCCATGAATCCCATCGACCACCCGCACGGCGGCGGCGAGGGTCGGACCAAGGGCGGGCGCCATCCCGTTTCTCCGACCGGAAAGCCGACCAAGGGCGGGTCCACGCGCAAGAAGCGAAAAGCGTCGAACAAGGCGATTGTCCGGCGGCGGCGGTCGCGACGATATGGACTGTTGAAGATATAGGGAGCAGTCGGTTCTCGGCGAGTTCTGATCTCAGCGAGTACCGACGACTGACAACGGATCACCAAGATCATGAGCAGATCACTAAAGAAGGGCCCGTTCGTTGATCCGAACGTCTACCGGAAGGTGGAGAAGCTCAACGAGCAGGGAACCAAGGAGCCGGTCAAGACGTGGGCCCGGGCGTGTACCGTGGTGCCTGAGTTCGTCGGTCACACCTTCATGGTCCACAACGGGAAGAACCACATCAAGGTGTTCGTGACCGAGGAGATGGTCGGCCACAAATTGGGGGAATTCGCCCCGACGCGGACGTTCCGCGGCCACGGCGGGAAGGGTAAGCGATAAGATGGCTTACGAGGCAGTACATCGATACGCGCGGATCAGCCCCCGCAAGGTTCGCCCCCTGGCCGACCTGATCCGGGGAAAGTACGCCGACGAGGCGTTGGACGTGCTGAAGTATCAGCCCAACCGCGGGGCGCGGCTGCTGGAAAAGGTGCTTCGCAGCGCCCTGGCGAACGCCGAGGACCGGCGGGCGCCCAACCTGCATCACCTGATGGTGGTGGACGTGCGGGTGGACTCCGGCCCGATGTTCCGGCGGATGCGCCCTCGCGCCCGCGGAATGGCGGCGATTATCAAGAAACGCATGTCGCATATTCACGTGGCTTTGGAGTAGACGGGTTCCGAAGTCGAAGGGTCAATCCCGCAGTCGCAGGGCCTGGGAGTCGAAGCATGGGTCAAAAAGTCAATCCGACCGGATACCGCACCGGCGTGATGGTTGGATGGAAGAGCCGCTGGTATGCGTCGAAGCAGGAATTCGCCGAGCTGTTGGTCGAGGACCAGAAGATCCGCAGTTTCATCAAGCACCGCAAAGAAAAGTTCGGCAAGCCGATGTATCCGGCGATTGCCAAGATCGAAATCGAGCGCACCCGCGACGAGGTCAAGGTGATCCTGCACTCGGCGCGGCCGGGGATCCTCATCGGGCGCAAGGGTGAGCGGGTCGAGGAGTTGCAGAAGGAGTTGCAGGAGAAGACGGGCCGGCGGATCAACCTGAAGATCGAAGAGATCAGCCGCCCCGAAATCGTTGCCCAACTGGTGGCGGAAGACATCGCCGAGCAACTGGCCAAGCGGTCCGGTTTCCGGCGAACGATGAAGCGGGCGATGGAACAGACGATGGAAGCGGGGGCCAAGGGAATCAAGATCCAACTGGCTGGCCGGCTGGGTGGAGCCGAAATGGCGCGGCGCGAAAAACAGATTTCCGGCTCCATTCCGCTTTCGACGTTGCGGGCCAAGATCGATTACGGCTTCACCGAAGCCAAAATCGCCCAAGGCCACATCGGCATCCAGGTGTGGGTCAATCAGGGCATGTATAGCGAGGATGATATCGATGGCGTTGATGCCAAAACGGGTCAAGCACCGAAAAAGCCAAAGAGGACGTATAAAAGGTAACGCCTCGCGCGGTCACCGGGTCGTCTTCGGCGACTTCGGCCTGCAAACGGTCCAGGGTGGCTGGATCAGTGCGGCGACGATCGAGGCCGGGCGTATCGCGGCGCAGCAATACCTGCGCACCGAGGGCCGGCTCTATATCCGCGTCTTCCCGCACAAGTCCGTCACCTCGATCCCCCTGGAAACCCGGATGGGAAAAGGGAAAGGCGAACCCGATTTTTGGGCGGCGGTGGTAAAGCCGGGCACGGTGTTGTACGAGATCGGCGGGGTCTCCGAGGAGGCCGCGCGCATGTGCTTCACGCGTCTGGCCCACAAAATGCCCGTGCGGGTCCGCTTCCTGAGACGCCGGCCGCTCTAGCCGCCACGGGGCGAACACGAGAACGAAACGATGATCAAAGCCACCGAACTTCGAGAGATGAGCGACGAACAGTTGGCGGTTACGCTGAAAGAGACGACCGACAACTTCTTCCATCTGCGGCTCCAGGCCCAGACGGAACGACTCGACGCCCCCAGCGAATTGCGCAAAAACCGCCGGCTGATCGCCCGGATCAAAACGATCCAGAGAGAGCGCGAGCGAGCGGCCGCTGCCGGAGAGGAACCGAACGATGCCTAAGAGAGTGGCGATTGGCGTGGTGACCAGCGACCGGGCGACCCGAACGCGCCGCGTAGAGATCCCTCGCCTGGTCCGGCACCCGCGATATGGGAAATACATCCGCCGCCGGACCGTGTGCCTGGTCCACGACGAAAAGAATGAATCAGGCCAGGGCGACATGGTAGAGATCGTCGAGTGCCGCCCGCGGTCGAAGACGAAACGTTGGGAATTGGTGCGGGTCGTGGAGAAGGGCCGACTGATCGATCTGGCGGCGATGCGTGCGGCGGCCAAGGCCGAAGCGGCCGAGGCTTAAGCAGCGCCGGCCGGGACCTGACGCCTGAGGATAGAAACAACTGCGATTTGGACGGTAATCATGATCCAGATGCAAAGCCGACTCGCCGTGGCCGACAACAGCGGGGCCAAGGAACTGATGTGCATCAAGGTGTTGGGCGGTACGCACCGGCGAACCGCCGGAGTGGGCGACATCGTGATCTGCAGCATTAAAAGCGTGATCCCCGGCGCCGAACTGAAGAAAGGCCTGGTGGTTCGGGCGGTGATCGTCCGCTGCAAGCAGCCGACCCGCCGTAACGACGGCAGCTACGTTCGCTTTGACAGCAACGCGGCGGTGATCATCGACAACGAGAAAAACCCCCGCGGCACCCGGATCTTCGGTGCGGTGGCCCGGGAACTGCGTGAACGGAACTTTATGAAGATTGTCAGCCTCGCCAACGAGGTGGTCTGATGTGGATTCGAGTTAGCGACACCGTGGAGATCATTGCCGGCGACGACCGGGGCGCGCGGGGCAAGGTGCTTCGTGTGGATCGCCAGGCCGGCAAGATGGTCGTCGAGCAGATCAACCGGGTATACAAGCACGTGCGTCGCAGCCAGCGCAACCCGCAAGGCGGGCGGTTGTCGATCGAGATGCCTATCTCGATCTCCAACGCCTTGCTGGTCTGCGAGAAGTGCGGCGCGGCCACGCGGCTCGGCGTGCGGTACCTGGAGGACGGCAGCAAGGAGCGCTTTTGCAAGAAGTGCGGGGCCGGCAACGGACAGATTGCCCCGGCCCGGGCCCGACACGCCAGGAAACAAGCGTAAAGCAGAACGATGGCAGCCAAGCAGAAGAAGTCGGACAAGTCGAAGCAGGACGATCAAACGCCCCAGCAGCCGCGGGAAATCCCCACGCCTCGACTGTACCAGAAATACACCGAAGAGATCCTCCCGGCGCTGGCCGAGGAGTTGGGACGCACCAATGCCCTTGCGCTGCCGCGGCTGGAGAAGATCGTGGTCAACATGGGGGTGGGCAGTGCGATCGGCGAGAAGAAGCACCTGGAAGAGGCCGTCGACGCCCTGAAGATGCTTTCCGGCCAGAAGCCGGTCGTCGCGCTGGCCCGCAAGTCGATCGCCGGCTTCCGCCTTCGCGAGGGGATGCCTATCGGCTGCAAGGTGACGTTGCGGCACCGGCGGATGTACGAATTCCTGGACCGGCTGATTTCGGTGGCCCTGCCCCGAGTACGCGACTTCCGCGGCCTCAGCCCTACGGCCTTCGACGGCCGCGGCAACTACAGCCTGGGCCTGACCGAGCAATTGGTCTTTCCCGAGTTGAATCCGGACAAATACACCCGACCCCAAGGCATGAACATCACGCTGGTGACCAGCACCGACCGAGACGACGAGGCCCGCGAGTTGTTGCGGAAATTCGGGCTGCCGATGCGGGCAGCATGAAACCGCGACCGGCGGCGGCGCGGAGGCGTTCGCGGCTTCCGCCGGCCACCGGGCCTGAAACGACCAAAGGACCAAACGGCATGGCAAGCAAATCGAAAATCGCCAAGGCGCTGCGAACGCCGAAGTTTTCCTCTCGCCACGAGCGGCGGTGTCGGATCTGCGGGCGACCGCGGAGCGTGTACCGGAAGTTTGGGATCTGCCGGATCTGTTTCCGCAACCTTGCGGACGAAGGGCTGATTCCTGGCGTCAAGAAGGCGAGTTGGTAAAGGGATACCCAACATCATGATGACTGACCCCATCGCCGACATGTTGACCCGTATCCGCAATGCGGTGCGCGTCGAACGGCCCCACGTCGAGATGCCCGCGTCGAAGGTCAAACGCGGCCTGGCCGAGGTGCTCAAGCGTGAGGGCTACATCTGGGATTGGGAAGAAGTAGACCAGAGACCCGTCAATGCGCTGCGGCTGCACTTGAAGTACGGCCCCAACGGCGAGCGGGTGATTCGGCGGCTGCGCCGGGTCAGCAAGCCCGGGCGACGCGTCTACAGCGGCGCGGCGGCGATGAAACCCATCCTCGGCGGATTGGGAATCTGCATCATCAGCACCAGTCGCGGCGTGATCAGCGATCGCGAAGCCCGACAACGCAAACTCGGCGGCGAAGTCCTCTGCGAGGTCTGGTAACCGGATGCTGCCCAAACCTATTCCCGATCAACCGTACGAGCATACTACAAAGGCAGATTGACATGTCCCGGGTCGGAAACAAACCGGTGCAGATCCCCGACAAGGTCAAGGTCCACCTGGCCGACCGCAACCTGACCGTGGAAGGCCCCTTGGGCAAGCTCCAGTGGCAGCACCGTCCGGAAATCAGCGTGACCTACGACGGCGAGGCCAAGACGATCCGCGTTGCCCGCCAGGATGACCATCGCGAAAGCCGCGCCCTGCACGGCCTGACGCGGGCCCTGATCCAGAACATGGTGGTGGGGGTGACCGACGGATACGAGAGGCGGCTGGAGATCCACGGCGTAGGCTACCTGGCGGCGGTGCAGAATCAAATATTGCAGTTGCGGGTCGGATTGGCCAACGAGTTGCAGGTGCCCATCCCGCCCGGGTTGGACGTCACCTGTCCCGACCAACAGCATATCCTCATCAAGGGGATCGACAAGCAAATGGTCGGCCAGTTTGCGGCCGAGGTCCGTGCCCTGCGCAAGCCGGAGCCCTACAAGGGCAAGGGGATCCGCTTCTACGGCGAGCAGGTCCGCCGCAAGCAGGGCAAGGCGATGGTGAAGTAGTCACCTCAGTGAGCGAGACAGAAACGTGAAACACGAGAAGCGAATCGGCAACCAGCGGCAGCGGCGCTGCTACCGCGTCAGCAACCGGGTCAAAAAGTACTCGACCCGGCCGCGCCTGAGCGTGTTCCGCAGCCACAGGCACGTATACGCCCAGATCATCGACGACCTGGCCGGACGGACCCTGGCGTCGGCCAGCACCCGAGACGAGCAGCTCAACGGTGTGGTGCCTTACGGCGGCAACAAAACCGCTGCCGCCGCGGTAGGCAAAGCGATCGCCGAGCGGGCCCTGGAGGCCGGCATCAAGGAAGTGGCCCTGGACCGCCGTGAGTACAAGTATCACGGCCGCATCGCCGCGCTGGCCGACGCCGCGCGAGAAGCAGGGCTCGCGTTTTGACCGGAAACCCTTAGCCACTCAACCTAATACCTTCCACGACAAATGGCATCCGAAACAACACATGGTGAACTGATCGACAAGGTCGTCAAGATCCGGCGCTGTGCCGCCGTGGTCAAAGGCGGCCGGCGATTCAGCTTCACGGCGATGGTGGTCGTCGGCGACGGCCGGGGCAAGGTCGGCTGGGGATACGGCAAGGCCAACGAGGTTCCTCCCGCCGTGGAGAAGGCCGTCAAGGACGGCTCGCGAAGCATGGTCTCCATCTCGCTGGACGGCACCACCGTTCCGCACGTCGTGAAGGGACACTTCGGGGCCGCCAGGGTGATCCTCGTGCCGGCCAGTCCGGGAACGGGCGTGATCGCCGGCGCCGCCGTGCGGGCCGTCTGCGAAGCCTGCGGGATCCGCGATATCCTCACCAAGAGCTTCGGCACCAGCAATCCCATCAACCTGGTCAAAGCCACCATCAGCGCACTGCAAACGCTCCGCACTCAAAGCGAGGTCGAGCGCCTGCGGGGAGTCTCCTTGACATGAATCTCAACGACGTCCATCGCGGAATCACCAAACACAAACGCCGCAAGCGCCTGGGACGCGGCACAGGGTCGGGCCACGGCAAGACCTGTGGCCGCGGACACAAGGGCCAGCGGAGCCGGGCCGGCTATTCGATGCGTCCCTCGTTTGAAGGTGGGCAGATGCCGCTGGTGCGGCGCATCCCCAAGCGGGGCTTCAACAACCGCTGGGCCTTGACCGTCGCGGTGGTCAACCTGGGCGACTTGGACAAACGGTTCGACGACGGCGCCGAGGTGACCCCTGAACTGCTGAAAGAGAAGAACCTCGCCAAGGGGCGCCACGACGTGGTGAAGGTCCTCGGCGACGGCGAACTGACCAAGCAGCTGAAGATCTCGGCCCACCGGTTCAGCCGGTCGGCGGTGGAGAAGATCGAGAAGGCGGGCGGCGAGGTCGTCGTGTTGCCGGCCAAGGCCCCGGTGGTCAAGAACAAACAGGGCACCAAGAGCCGGGCCAAGACGTAGATCACCACGAAGACTACTCCAACAAGCGGATCGAGCGATGTGGGAAAAGATTCGTGTCGTCTTCACGATCCCTGAGCTGCGCCAGAAGATCCTGCTGACGCTGTTGTTTCTGGCCATCTATCGAATCGGCTGGCAGATCCCGCTACCGATCGTCGACCAGAAAGCGATGACCGATTTCTTCGGCGGCGGGGGCGCCGGTGGCCTGGGCCAATTGATTGAGCAGGTGGCCGTCTTCAGCGCCAGCCAGCTCAGCCAGGCCACCATCTTCGGCCTGGGGATCATGCCCTACATCTCCGCCTCGATTATTTTCCAGCTCCTCGGCAGCGTTTATCCGCCCCTGGAGCGGCTGCAAAAGGAAGGCGAAAGCGGGCGCAAAAAAATCAACGAGTACACCCGCTATGCGACCGTTGTGCTCTGCCTGGGCCAAAGCTGGTTCTACGTGCGGTGGGTGGCCGGGGCCGGCGGAGGCGACTTGATCCGAGAAAGCGTGCTCAGCGCCGACGGCAGCCTGGGGTTCGGTTGGCAATTGACCGCCGTGCTGACCATGACCGCCGGAACCGTCTTCCTGATGTGGCTGGGCGAGCAGATCGACGAGTACGGCATCGGCAACGGCATCAGCCTGCTGATCATGGCCGGTATTCTCGCCCGGATGCCCAGCGCCGGCTACCAACTGCTGACGCAAACCGAGCTCGAGCTGACCGGCTCGAAGGGAAAGTTCGGTGTCGAAACACTACTGATTCTGGCGGTGCTGTTCGTCGCAGTGATCGTGGGCGTGGTGTTCATTACCCAGGGCCAGCGCCGCATCCCCACCCAAAGCGCCAAACACGTGCGGGGCCGGCGGGTTTTCGGCGGCACGCGGCAATACCTGCCCCTGCGGGTCAACCAGGCCGGCGTGATGCCGATCATCTTCGCCAGCAGCCTGCTGCTGTTCCCCACGGTCTTGTTCGGCCTGCTGCTGCGATACACCGATTCGCCGTTCCTCAACACGCTCAACGAGACCTTCCAGCGCGGCACAGGCTTCGTCTACAACGTGCTCTACGTCGTGATGATCTACTTCTTCTGCTATTTCTGGACGGCCATTACCTTCAACCCGAAGGATATGTCGGATAACTTGAAGAACTACGGCACGTTCATCCCCGGATACCGCCCCGGCAAACGCACCGCCGATTACCTGGAAAGGGTGATGGTGCGCATCACCTACGTGGGCGCCGGGTTCCTGGCCCTGGTCGCCATCATTCCCACGATCATCGGCGGCGCCATGGGAATCCCCTATACGGTGGCCAGCTTCTACGGCGGCACCGGGTTGCTGATCGCCGTCAGCGTGGCCTTCGATCTCGTGCAGAAGATCGACAGCCATCTGGTGATGCGCAACTACCGGGGCTTGCTGGAATAATCGTCAGACCGAAGGATAAGCACCATGCGGATCGTTTTCATCGGCCCCCCGGGCGCCGGCAAAGGCACCCAGGCCGAACGCCTGATCGAAACCTACCAAATGGCGCATCTCTCGACCGGGGACATGCTCCGCGCAGCGCGCGACGCAAAAACCGAAGTCGGCCAACAGGCCGACCGGTATATGTCGGCCGGCGAGTTGGTGCCCGACGAAATCATCGTGGCCATCATCGCCGAACGACTGGCCGAGCCCGACTGTCAGCAGGGCTATCTGCTGGACGGTTTCCCGCGGACCATCGCCCAGGCCGAAGCGCTGGATCAGATGCTCGCCGAAAAGGAGACTCCCCTGGACGTCGTGCTGGAGTTGCAGGTGCCCGAGGAAGAACTCTTCCAGCGGCTGGCCGGCCGCGGCCGGGCCGACGATACCCCCGAGGTGATCCGCCAGCGACTGGTAGCGTACCGCGAGCAGACCGAACCGCTGCTTCAATACTACCAACAGCGCAACCTGCTTCAAAGCATCGACGGTCTGGGCACCGTTGACGAAATCTTCGCCCGTGCCCGAGCCGTGCTCGACAAGATCAGCGGCTGAGTGCTTCGGCTAGCCAGCCACAGACGCTAGGAGGCTTGGGCGTGGAGATCCTGAAATCGCCCCGGGAAATCGAGCGAATGCGCCAGGCCGGCCTACTGGTTTGGGAAGCCCACCAGCGGGTTGCGTCGATGCTTCGGCCGGGCATCGCCACGGCCGAGATCGAGGCCGCGGTCGATCAGTTTCTCAGGGAGAACGACGCCGAGTCGCTGTTCAAGAATTTCCCCAACTCCAACCCCGGCGGTCTGCCGTTTCCCGCCGTGACGTGCATCTCGATCAATGAGGAGGTGGTGCACGGGATCCCGGGCAACCGTCGTGTGAAGGAAGGGGACATCGTCAGCGTCGATATCGGCTGCAAGCTGGACGGGTGGTGCGGCGACGCGGCGACGACCCACGCGGTCGGGGCCGTCCCGCCCGAGGTTCAGCAGCTACTGGAGGTTACCAAACAGGTGTTGGAACTGGCCATCCGGCTGATGGGCGAGCGGAGCCGCTGGAGCCAGGTGGCCGCCGAAATGGAACGATTCGTCAAGTCCCACAAGCTGTCGGTGGTCGAGGCGTTCGTGGGGCATGGAATCGGGCGCGAAATGCATGAGGATCCTCAGGTCCCGAATTTTGCCGGCCGGGGTTTCCGGCGCAGTGGGGACTTTCGCCTTGCCGAGGGGTTGGTGATCGCGGTGGAGCCGATGGTGAATTTGGGGACCAAGCAGGTGCGGGGCCTGCCGGATCAGTGGACACAGGTCACGGCTGACGGCCGTCCCAGTGCTCATTTCGAGCACACGGTGGCGATTACCGATTCCGGCCCCTTGGTGCTGACGGCCGGCCCGAATGGCGAGGGGTGGTAGGGCGCTCTGCCACGCAGTTTTTGGCGGCGCCGGGATGGCTGGCCTGGATGCCCAGAAAGCCTGGGTGATATGGGGCATTTCCAGTGCCCTGCGAAGCGAGTGAAGTAGCCCGATTCGTTCTGCCCTTGAACGAACCGAGTCTGCGACTCATAATTATTTGCCGGGAGGGTCTTGTAGGGGCAAGGCCCGAGCCATTATACTGAGGTGCTTTGCCCCTCGAAAATAAAATAGCCCGTAGTGTGCCATGAAAGTTCGTGCCAGTGTGAAGCGGATTTGTGAGAACTGCAAGATCGTCCGCCGTCGGGGCGTGGTGTACGTGGTCTGTTCGAACCCGCGTCACAAGCAGCGTCAGGGCTGAGTGTTCGGGCTGGTTTCGCCGGTAGGAGAGTGTAAGCATGCCGCGTTTGCTAGGTGTTGATATCCCCAACGACCGCCCGACGGCGATCTCGCTGACGTACCTCTATGGTGTGGGTCCCAGGACGGCCCGGATTCTCTGCCACAAGGCGGGGATCGCCCCCCAGGTTCGGGCGCGCGATTTGCGCGAGGACGAATTGGCCCGGTTGGCGGCCCTCTTGGACAAGGACTACGTGGTCGAAGGGCAATTGCGGCGGCAACGGAACCAGAACATCATCCGGTTGCGGGATATCGGCTGCTATCGGGGGCTGCGCCACCGCCGTGGGCTGCCGGTCCGCGGTCAGCGGACGCGCACCAACGCGCGAACCCGCAAAGGTCCCAAGAAGACCGTGGCCGGCAAGAAGGGCGTGAAGGATCTGCGCTAAGCGGACCAAACCATCCTGTTGAGGGAGTGAAGATACGGTGGCCAAAGCGAAACGACGCAAGGTCCGTCGCAACGTGACGGTGGGTGTGGCCCACGTCAAGGCGACGTTCAACAACACGACGATCACGATTACCGACACCAAGGGAGACACGCTCTGCTGGGCCAGCGCCGGCACAAGCGGCTTCAAGGGGAGTCGCAAGAGTACGCCGTTTGCCGGCCAGTCGGCCGCGCAGCAGGTCGCCGATAAGGCCGCCAAGTACGGCATGAAAGAGGTCGACGTGAAAGTGAAGGGACCGGGGAGCGGTCGGGAGAGTGCGATCACGGCGCTGCAATCGGCCGGGTTGAAGATCAAGTCGATCGAAGACGTGACCCCGTTGCCACATAACGGCTGTCGTCCGAAGAAGCGCCGTCGCGTCTGATCGCCGCCGCGGTCACCCCGCCTGCCACGCCGCCGGAAGAAGCGTTTTCGTACCGAAGCAAAACATTTGGCTTGGAGTGAGGCCGAGAATGGCTCGTGTAACTGGACCCGTCTGTCGGATGTGTCGCCGCGAGGGCGCCAAGCTGTTCCTCAAGGGAGTCCGCTGCGATACGCCGAAGTGCGCCTTCGAGCGCCGGGAATCGGCGCCGGGAATGAACGTTTTCCGGCGCGGCAAGCTGACCGACTACGGCATCCATCTGCGCGAAAAGCAGAAGGTGAAGCGATATTACGGCGTGCTGGAACGCCAGTTCCGCAAGTACTTCGACGCGGCCGAGCGGGCCAAAGGCAACACGGGCGAGGTGTTGATGAGCCTGTTGGAGCGCCGGCTCGACAACGTCGTCTGCCGGCTCGGTTTCGGCCAGTCGCGGGCCCAGGCCCGCATGATGGTCAACCACGGACACATCACCGTCAACGGGCGGTGCGTGGACGTGGCCAGCTGCTTGACCCGGCCCGGCGACGTCATCGGGGTAAAGGATCGTCCGAAGAGCCTCCAGTGGGTCCAGGCCAGCCTGGAGGAGTCTGCTCGCGAAGTTCCCGAGTTTCTTTCCCTGATCCAGGGGCCGCAGCCGGAAGGGCACGTGCTCCGGTTGCCGGAAGCCGAAGACGTGTCGATTCCCGTTCAGACCCAACTGATCGTGGAGCTTTGTTCCAAGTAGAACCGGTCAGCTGCTACCTCAGCCGCAAGACAATTGGAATCGGAGGCTTCCTATGCGTATTCGTTGGCGCGGACTCGAGTTGCCCAGTCAAGTCATCGCCGATCGGTCCACCCTGTCGGCCACCTACGGCCGGTTCACCGTCGAACCGTTCGAACGTGGGTTCGGCGTGACGGTCGGCAACAGTCTCCGCCGCATCTTGCTCAGCAGCCTGGAAGGCAGCGCTGTGACCCAGATCAAGCTGCACGGGGCTCAGCACGAGTTCAGCACGCTATCGGGCGTGGTGGAAGACGTGACCGACATCGTGCTGAACGTCAAGTCGTTGGTGGTCAAGAACCACAGCGACCAGACCCGCGTGGTTCGGATCGAAAAGAACGCCGCCGGTGTGGTCACCGGCGCCGATGTGCAAACCGACGATCAGGTGGAGGTGATCAACAAGGATCACGTGATCACCACCTTGACCGGCGACGTGTCTTTCCTGCTGGAGATGGTGGTGGAGAACGGCCGGGGTTACGTCCCGGCGACCGAGCACACGCCCCAACCCCAGGAAATCGGCATCATTCTGGTCGACGCGGCCTTCAGCCCGGTGGTGCGAGTCCGCTACGAGGTCGAGGAGACGCGGGTGGGGCAGAAGACCAACTACGACAAGCTGACCCTGGAGATCTGGACCGACGGTTCGGTATCGCCCGAACTGGCCCTGGTCGAATCGGCCAAGATCCTGCGGAAACACCTCAACCCGTTCGTGCAATACACCGAGTTGGGTCCGATGGTGCACGCCGAATCCCGCACCGGCGCCAGTTCCGGCCTGGACCAGGCCACGGAAACGAAGCTGGCGATGAGTCTGGCGGAGTTGGACCTGTCGGTTCGGGCGACCAACTGCCTGGAGTCGGAACACATTAACACGGTCCGGGACTTGGTGATCCGCACGGAAGACCAGTTGCTGGAAGTCCGTAATTTCGGCGAGACGACGCTTGCCGAGGTGCGCGAGAAGCTGTCCGACATCGGGCTGCATTTGGGGATGCGGCTGCCGCCCACTCCCGCCAGCTCGTTCTGATCGGCACGGCGAAGCCCTCCTGAAACGAAACACGATAGCCATGCGACATCGAAAACGAGGCCGTAAGTTCGGCCGCAATCCGAACCACCAACGAGCCCTGTTGCGGAACCTGGCCAGTGCCCTGTTCTTGACCGAGCGCGACGCGGAAACCGACGAGAATGCACCCAAGGTGAAGGGGCGGATCGTCACCACGCTCGCGAAGGCCAAGGAGGTGCGCCCGCTGGTCGAGCGATGCATCACGATCGCCCGCCGCGCGTTGCCCCACCAGGCGGCCGCCGACCGCCTCGAACCCGACGCCGAACGCAACAGCCAGCAGTGGCGCACGTGGCGCGGCAGCGAGCAATGGCGGGAGTGGAACCAGACGATCGCTCCGGTGGTGGCTGCCCGGCGTCGGGCACTCAAGCTTCTCGGCGACAAGCAGGCTGTGCGAATCCTCTTCGACGAGATCGCGCCGCGATTCGAGGACCGCAACGGCGGTTACACCCGCGTGCTCCGCCTGGCCCAGCCGCGGCTCGGCGACGCCGGTCCGCAAGCACTGCTGGAATTCGTCGGCACCCACGACCGCAAGCGAAGGAAGGCCCCCAAGCCCGCCTTCGAGCCCGAGACGGAACCAACCGTCGAGAACGAATCGCAACCGCCGCAGGTCGAGACTGGCGCGGCCGAGACCAGCGAAGTCGAACCCGACAACGCCGAAGCCGATGCGGCCGCGGGGGCGGATGAAGAGCAGGACGAGAAGTAGTCGCCGGCCCCTAGGCTGCGGTCCGTCTTTCTTTTTTCGTGTACGTTCAGCTTGTTTCTTGAAAGGCCCCGACGAAGCCGATGGCTGTGATCCCAGGAGGGGATCCTGCATGAGTCTGGCCCGGCAACGGAATTCCCGCCACGGCAACCGCCCCTCGCTGGCCGGCGAGGGACGGCCGGCCGGATTCGATTTCACCCTCCACATGCGTCGCCTCTGCGACGACATGGTCACTCGCGTGGGCCGGCTGCGACACGTCGATATGGATCGGGTGGCCGTCGGCTTCTCGCAAGCCCGCAAGGCGTCCCCCTTCGGGATGTACGCCTCGCTGACCCCGATGCGGTTTGCCGGCGGAGCATTGCACACGGTCCGCCGCGGTCGGAAATGGGGCGTCCAGCGGCTCTACGACGCCTCGGGCCGCGAGATGCTGTACATCCTGAATTTCTATCTCCCCCGGTTCTTGGATCTTCCGCTTCGCGAGAAGCTGACCACGGTCGTCCACGAGTTGTGGCACATCGGGCCGCAATTCGACGGTGACGTGCGACGCTTCGGCGGCCGCTGTTTCGCCCATGGCGCGTCGCAGAAGCGGTACGACACCCAGGTCGAGACGCTTTTGCGGCGGTGGCTCGCCGACGAACCGGCGGAATCGGTGTGGGCGTTTCTGCGCGACGATTTTCGCGAGCTGACCACCCGGCACGGCCACGTCCACGGCCGAAAGTTCCCCTCGCCGAAGCTGATTCCCGTCCAGTAGCCATTGACATGCCGCGTCCGGGCGACTACCCTCCGCACGCCGATCGATCGCCACTTCCCGCTCGTCTGCACGCGTCGTATGCCACCCTCGCCGGGACGAACTCTGTTGCTGTTGGCATCCGCCCTCTGCTTGGCAGGATGCACTGCCCCCGCAAAGAAGGGCAACTCGCCCCTCGAGCCTTCGCAAATGTCGGCCGACAGCGTCGTGCTGGAGATCTTCTTCGCCCGTTTCCCCTTCGGCGACCCGGAGATCAACGGCACCCTGTGGCAGGAGGTGGATGAGCAACACTTTCCGGTCGACTTGCGGCAGCGTCTGTGGCGAAACGGGTTTCGCATCGGGCTGATCGACGGCCATGTCCCCACGCTGTTGTCGAGACTTCTCGAGCTGGAGGGCAAACCGTCGCCCGGCGCCGGGGCCGGACAAACCGATCTGACCGACACCGAGCCCCAGCCGCGCGTGTTGCGGCGCCACCTGCAAATCCGCAAGGGCCGACGGGGCGAGATCGTCGCCTCGGGCATCTACGATCAACTGCCCGTGCTGTTGAAAGAGCCGGGGGAGCTGTGTGGCCAGACCTACTGCCAGGCCCAGGCCATGTTGGCGCTGAAGAGCTTTCCGCAGCAAGACGGCCGTGTCCGGGTGGAACTGGTGCCCGAGCTGCATCACGACGAAGTGCGACAGACGTTTGTAGCCCGGCAAGGGATGTGGCGTCTGGAACCGGGCAAGCCGCGTCGCGTATTCGACGAGTTGGGCGTCTCGGCGACGCTTGCGCCCGGCAACATGCTGGTGATTTGCAGCCTGCCGGATCTGCCCGGCAGCCTCGGCCACCATTTCTTTACCGAAGACAACGGCCGGCTTGAGCAGAAGCTGTTGCTGATCAGGCTGGCCCAGACGCAGCAAGACGGTCTGTTCAGCCCGCCGGAAGTGCTGCAACTGGAAGAGTAGGCCACCCGGCGCAGCGCAAAAAGCGAGCCCACGGGCGGCATCTGAGGGGGGGCAGAGCTACCCGTGGACTCAAGGAGGTCCCACGCAACCGCGCGGCCTATTTCCCCTCGGCGAGCATCCGGCGTACGCCCTCCAGTTGGCCGGCTGAACCGAGCTTGCCGTTCTTGTGGACGATGTAGTCGGCGTAGGCCGGCATGAAGAGCTTGCCGGGCGGCCGCAGATCGAAGTTCTCCGGGTCGTCGCGGAACGACTCGCGGTGGATGGCACACCAGACGAGCCGGCCGTCGGTGTCGATATTCACCTTGCAGACGCCCAGCTTGGCCGCCGGCAGGTACTGGTCCTCGTTCACGCCGCTGGTGCTTTTCATCTGGCCGCCGGCGGCGTTGATCCGATCGACCCACTCCTTGGGCACGCTGCTGGAGCCGTGCATCACCAGCGGGAAGGCCTCCGGCAGCACATTCTGGATCTTCTCCAGGACGTCGAAGTGCAGGCCCTGGGAGCCGGCAAACTTGTAGGCCCCGTGCGAGGTGCCGATGGCCACGGCCAGCGAATCGCAGCCGCTCTTTTCGACGAATTCGACGGCCTGGTCGGGTTCGGTCAGACAGACGCTGCCGACGATGTCTTCCTCAACGCCGCCGAGCTGGCCCAATTCGGCCTCCACCACGATGCCCTTCGCATGGGCCCGCTCCACCACCCGCTTGGTAATCTCGATGTTCTTCGGCAACTCCTCGTGCGAGGCGTCGATCATCACCGAGCTGTAGAAGCCGCTATCAATGCAGTCGTAGCAGGCCTCTTCGGTGCCGTGGTCCAGATGCACCGCGAAGATCACCTCGGGAAAGATCTGATCGGCGGCGCGAATCAGGGCTTCCAGGAAGCGCTTGTCGGTGTATCCCCGGGCACCGCGGGAAATCTGGAGGATAAACGGAGCACTCTTGGCCGGGTCGGTCGGGTCGTCGTTCGACTTCGACTTCCCCAGGTTCCCGCGAAACAGGCCGACGGTCTGCTCCAGGTTGTTGATGTTGTAGGCCCCCACGGCATACTTGCCATAGGCGTGCCTGAAAAGCTCGTTTGTGGTAACGATCATGACAGCTTCTTCACCTCTCCGACCCGACATTGGCCGGGTCCGTCGCTAGATGGACCACAGGGACACCGATTTGCGCTGGTGGCAATCGGGTAATTCTAACGGAGCGGTGTTGGGGCCGCCAGGGGTCACAGTGGGTGGCAGCACACCGCTCTTTCTCACAGAACTCTACGTTGCCGCGGCCGGGATGCAACGCTACAATGGGCCCACTTGGTTGGTCTCTCCTCGAACGGCTTCGGTCAAGGACGACGAGTCGATGAGCATGGAAGCTGCTGCGCCGGCCCCGCAAAGCCCCTTCGAACAACTTCGCTACGCCCGGCAGATCATCCAGATCGAGAGCCGCTCCCTGGATCGGGTGGCCAAACGGCTGGGCGATTCGTTTTGCCGAGCGGTCGAATACGTGTATCGGTGCCGGGGGAACGTGATCGTCTCTGGCATGGGCAAGGCGGGTCTGGTGGGCCAGAAGATCATGGCCACGCTGGCATCGACCGGGACCCGCAGTCACTGCCTGCACCCGGCCGAAGCGGTCCACGGCGACCTGGGCCGCGTCGACGCCGACGACCTGATGCTGATCCTCTCGCAGAGCGGCGAGACCGAGGAGGTGGTGCGGCTGCTGCCCTCGCTGGCCGAGTTGGGGGTGCCGATTCTGGCGATCACCAGCCGGGCCGAGAGCACGCTCGGGCGGGCGGCCGCGGTCGCGATCGAGTTGGGACCGCTGGAAGAGGCGTGCCCGCTGGGGCTGGCTCCCAGCACGAGCACCACGGCCATGCTGGCCGTCGGCGACGCCTTGGCCTTGGTGGTCAGCCGCATGCGGAACTTCGGCCGCGAGGACTTCGCCCGATTCCATCCCGCCGGGAGCCTGGGCCGAAAGCTCAGCAAAGTCGAAGACTCCATGCGGCCGCTGTCGCAGTGTCGCGTGGCCTCCGACGGCCAGACGGTTCGCCAGGTGTTGGTGGGCGTGCGGCTGCCGGGGCGGCGAACGGGGGCCACGATGCTGACCGACGGGCAGGGCCGGCTGTCGGGCATTTTCACCGACAGCGATCTGGCCCGGCTGTTCGAAGACCGTCGCGACGCCGACCTGGACGCCCCGATCCGCGCCGTCATGACGGCCGATCCGCTGATGGCGCGACGCGGCTCGCTGATGACCGAGGCGGTGGGCCTGATGGCCCGACGCAAAATCAGCGAACTGCCGGTGGTCGACGCCGACGGCAAGCCGGTCGGACTGATCGACGTGACCGACGTGGTCGGTCTGTTTCCCCAGGACGGCGGTTGGGACGGGCTCGGCGAAACGGCCAGTCGCAGCGATCCGCTGTCTGCGCCCTCGGTGCCTCGCGTGATTTTTCCCGAACCAGAGGAGGGGGATGCAACGTAGACTATTGCAGACGTCGCCCCGCACCACCTCGGCCCTCGACTCCATTCCGCAATCGCTTTCCACTGGCCCCAAACCCCGATTTCCCCGTGAATCTCGAAGAGCGTTGCCAGCCGATCGAACTGATTCTCTCCGACGTGGACGGCGTACTGACCGATGGTCGCATCGTGTTCGACAACCAGGGGGTGGAGACGAAGCGTTTTTCGATTCGCGACGGGCTGGGCGTGCGTTTGTGGCAGAAGGCCGGATACCGGTTCGGCCTGATTACGCTGCGGAGCTCGCAGGTGGTCAGGATCCGCGCCGGCGAGTTGGGCATTGAGATCGTCCGGCAGGGAACCGAGGAGAAGCTGCCGACCCTGCACCAGGTGCTCGACGAGCTGGGTCTGGCGCCGCAACAGACCTGCTACCTGGGCGACGATCTGCCCGATCTGCCGGTGGTGCGTGCGGTGGGGCTGGGTGTGGCCGTGAGCGACGCCTGCGCGGAGCTGCGTGAGGCCGCCCATCACGTCACCGCCACGGCGGGCGGATTCGGCGCGGTGCGCGAGATCGTGGAGACGATCCTCAAGGCACAACGCCGTTGGGACGAGGTGATCCAACCGTACCTGTAGGAGACAGACGGTTCCCCATGTCACGCACGCTTCCGCTACCTCGCGTCCTCCGCATAGGCGGCAGCCTTGCCATCGTGCTGGTGGCCTACGGCACCTACGCCCTGGTGGCCGTGCCGCTGATCGAGCCGTCGGTCGAGCTCCGCCGCCAAGGGCCGATTTCGGATCAAGACCGCAACCCCGGCGGCGACCCGGCCCAACGCCAGCTCAGCGAGCTGCAGGGACTGTTTCTGCCCGACGCCTGGGAGCTGGGCGAGCCCAAGGTGCTCAAAAGTGATCGGGTCAGGCTCCTGTTTCAGGACTACCGCAACCTCGGCGGCAACGACGAGACAGGGTATCAGGTCGAACTCCGCCCGATGACCATTGTGTTCATGCCGAAGGAACCTGTCGACGACGAGGCGATGCGCAAGCGCCGGGCCATGATCCTGCAGGTGCCCGAGGGGGCGCTGTTGACGTTCGATCAGCCGTTCGATCTGCGCCGAGCGAAGATCGGCCGGTTGGTGGGCGGGGAGTTGCGCGGCCAGGTGCTCATCCACGGCCAGGGCAAGCTGCCCGGCCCCGAGGACGACCTCTGGATCGCCAGCCGGGGCGTCCGTCTGACCGAGCAGCAAATCTGGACCCCCGATCCGGTCGAGTTTCGTTGGGGGCCCCACTACGGCCGAGGCCAACACATGGTCATCGAGCTGCTGCCCGGCGAAGAGACCGGCACGCACGGCCCGAACGTCGCCGGCATCGCCTGGTTCGAGCTGAAACGCATCCAGCAGCTCCATCTCGAGCTGGGGCAGGCAGCCCGGCCGGTGGAGAACAGTCCAACTCCCGCGCCGGCCGAGGACAGCTTGCCCAAACCTGAGAAGAAACTCTCCGGCAGCCTGTTTCGACGCGATGGCGAGACGAGTCTGCCCCTGGAGATCGCCTGCCGGGGCCGATTCCGGTTCGACTTCGTCAAAAAAGTGGCGACGTTCGAGGACCGCGTCGACGTGATGCACCTGAATCCCGAGGGGCCCTCCGATCAGCTCCAGTGCGAGTTGTTGTCGATCTTTTTCACCGACAAGACGGAGCCGGCACCGGCCAGTGAACAGCCCGGCGGCGTCACGCCGAAGAAGCCGTCCAGTGCGACGCTCGATTTGAAGCCGCAACGGATCGAAGCCCGGGGCTATCCGGTGGTCGTTTCGGCCCCGAGCGAGTCTCTGCAAGCGCGGGGACAGCGGCTGTCCTACGACCTGCTGGCCGAGCGGCTCGTGCTCGACGGCGAGCTGCCGGTGATGTTGCAGCACGGGCCCAACCAGCTCCATGCTCAAAGCCTGGACTACCGGTCGGCCGGGCCGGGCCGTTTGGGCCAGGTTCTGGCCACCGGGCCGGGCTGGCTCCGCGGCCAGACCGACGATCGGCCGGATCGGCAGCTCGAAGCCCATTGGGGCCAACTGCTCCACCTCCGCCCGCACGAAGAGAACCAGGTGATCTCGCTCACCGGCGGGGCCAGGCTGGAGGCCCACGACATTGGGCGGCTTCAGGCACCGGAGATCCACTTCTACCTGTTGGAGGTGCCGTTGGCCGAGAGGCCCGGTCGATACGACGTGCGCCCCGATCGCCTGCTGGCGCTGGGCGGCGGCGAGCCGAACAACGGCCAGCCGGCCCGGCAGGGTCTCCCGCCGGCGGGGCCCGACGATACGGCCCCTGCCGAACCGAACGTCGTGATCGAGTCGCCACAACTTTCCGCGGTCGTCGAGCGGTTGGAGGTCTGGTTCGAGCAGGACCCGACAGAAGCGGCCGCGGCCGCCGGAGCACTCGGCCAGGCAGACTCGCCTGTCGGATCGCCGCCGCCCGCTGCCTTGCCGCCGGCCGATGCGCCGGCTGCCGAGGGGCACTTCGAGATCGTGGGGCGGCTATTGCGGGCCAAGCTGCGGCTCGCAGAGGGCGAGCAGGCGAAGCTATCGGAGCTGACGGTCGAGGACGGCGTCGAGTTCGTCGAATCGCGGACGCGGAAGCCCGGTGAGCTGCCGGTGCTCATTCGCGGCGACCGGCTGCACGCCATCGACGCCGACCAGCCGCACGCGGCCGTGACGGTCGTAGGCAAGCCGGCCCATTTCCAGGGCCGCGGCATGTCGCTCTCGGCCCGAAACGTCAGTCTCAACCGCGGTACGAACCGGCTTTGGGTCGACGGGGCCGGGCGGATGGAGCTGCCCGTGAAAACCGACCTCGAAGGCCGCCCGCTGGACGAGCCGACCTTGTTGGAGCTCCTTTGGCAGCGCGGCATGGAGTTCGACGGCCGCACGGCGCAATTCGAGGAAGCGGTAACCGCCTCGACCCCGAACCAGCACCTGCAGACCGAGACCCTCGAAGTGCGATTGACCCGGCCGATCGACTTTTCGGCCAACAAGATTCAAGAGGGCCTCAAGCCGGAGATCGAGCAACTGCTCTGCCGCGGCGGCGTGTTGATGGAGAGCCGCGAATTCGCAGGACGGGTACAGACGTCGACCGAGCGGATGCAGGTCGCCGACCTGGCCGTGAATCTCGTCAGCGGGGCCCTGACGGCCGGGGGCCCGGGTTGGGTCCGCAGCATCCGCCACGAATCGGGCGGCTTGTTGCCCGGCGCGGCCCCCCGCCGCGACGGCAACCAACGCCTCGGTCTGCACGTCCGATTCCAGGATCGCATTACCGGCGACGTCAAGAATCGCCAGTTGACCTTTCACGAGCAGGTCCGCGTGACCTTCGCCCCGGTCGATTCCTGGGAGGCGACGCTCGATGTCGACCGTCCCGAGGAAGTGGGGCCGGGCGGGGCCGTGATGCGCTGCCGCCAGCTCTCGGTCAGCGAGCTGCGCGGTCCGGCCGGCACCAGCCGAGAACTCGAAGCCGTCGGGAGCGTCGTCGTCGAGGGCATCACCGAGGACGGCAACTTCACGGCTCGGGCGGCCCGCATGACCTACGACGAAGCCAAAGACCTGCTGATCCTGGAAGGCGACGGTCACAGCGACGCCAGCCTCTTTCGCCAGCAGCAGATCGGCGGCCCGCTCTCGGAATTCACCGCCCGCAAGATACGCTATTGGCCGCGGACGAATCGGTGCCTGAAGGTCGACGGGGCCCGGTCGCTGCGGGGGCAATTCCCCGCGGCCCGTCGGGCGGCGCCCTGAAGCCCGAGAAGGCGGCCCAGGAGACGTTTCCATGGTGCGGCGACTGTTCAGCGTGGAAGTCGGGCTCTTTCTGGTCCTTTGGCTGATGCTCCTGCTGGTCGGCCGCAGCGCGCTGCTACGCGACCCCGGAACGTTCTGGCACGTGGTCGTGGGAGAGCGGATGCTTCAGCGGGGCCATGTCGTGCGGGCCGATCCGTTCAGCTTCACGTTTGCCGGCAAGCCCTGGGTCGCCCACCAATGGCTGGCCGAATGCGGCATGGCGGCCGTACACCGGCTGGCCGGATTGGACGGCCTGTTGCTGGTGACGGCCTCGCTGTTGGCCGGCATCTATGCGTGGCTCGGGCGGCGGCTGCTTCGCGCCGGATTCCACCTCTTGCCGGTGGGCTGTGTGCTGGCGCTGGTGCTGCTGGCCAGCTCGCACCAGTTCCACGTCCGCCCCTTGGTCCTCTCGATCGGCCTGCTGGGCGTGGTCTTCGCGTTGCTCGTGGAGATCGAGTCGGGCCGCAGGGGCCTGGGGCAACTGGCATGGCTCGTCCCGCTGTGTGCCCTCTGGGCCAACCTGCACGCCGGCGTGCTGGCGGGCCTCGCCACGGCGGGGCTGGCGGCCGCCGGGTGGTGTCTGCTCTGGGTGCTGGGTCGGGACGATTCACCGGTCCGCCGCGGCCGTGATGCGACTGCCCTGATCGTGCTGTTGGTGCTCAGCGGCCTTTCGGTGCTGGTGAACCCTTACGGCGGGGACCTGCCGCGGGCCTGGCTGAACACGCTGGCCGTTCCCCTGCCCGGGTTGATTCAAGAGCACGCCCCGCTCAACCTGACCGATCCGCTCGGCTGGGCAACGGTCGTGCTGGGACTCGGCTACCTGGTCGGCCTGGCGGGCGTTTTCCCGAAGATGCCCCGGATCACGTGGCTGCTGCCGCTGATCTGGTTCGTTTTGGCCCTCGGGCGGGTGCGTAACGTGCCGCTGTTCGCCGTTACGGCCGCGATCGCCGCGGCCGACATGCTTCCGCACACGCGCTGGATCGGCTGGCTTCAGCGCCGCGAGATGTTTTTGCCCCCCGTTGAAAGCAGTCCGGCCTCCGGGCGTGCGGGCAACTGGCTGCCGGCGATCCTGCCGGCGGCGCTGGTGATCGCGGCCATGGTGCTGCAGGCGGCCGGTGTGCCGGCGCCGCTGGTCGGCCGTGGCTGGGCCCGACTCGACGCGGCCCGTTGGCCGGTGCCGCTGGTGCCGAAGCTTCAGGAACTCAACCGCACGGCGCCGGCGGGAACGCCGATCTTCAACGACCTCGACTTCGGCGGCCTGTTGATTTACTATGCACCTCGGCTGCGGGTGTTTATCGACGACCGTTGCGCCCTATACGGGGGCGAGTTCCTGCAGGCGTACGACCATGCACGTCGCCGGCAACCGTCGCAGATCGACGCCTGGCAGGCGAAGTACGGCTTCCGCCACGCGTTGGTCGCCACCGGCTCGGCGTTTGACGAGCATCTGCAACGCGCCGGCGCTTGGAGAGTCCTGGGGCGAACGCCGGTGGCGACGTTGTATGCGTGGGTTGGGAAGGACTTGTAGCTGGTCGTGGACGTTCGGGTGTCAGACGCTGTGGAGACACCGCGGTAGGCCCATCGCCGAGACAGCGGCTCGTGTGGAAGGACGCTCCAAGGAATCAGATCGGTGAGCCCTTTGCGACTGGTATTCGTCACACCGCGTTTCTGGCCCTTGACGGCCGGCGGACCGAAGACGATGGCGGAGCTGGCGGTGCAGTTGACCGAGCAGGGCCATCGCGTGACCGTCGTCACGGCGTCGTGGGACGCCCGGTGGCCGGCCCGGATTACCTTCCGCGGCGTGCCGGTGGTCCGTCTGCCTTTCGCGCCGCGAGGTGGGTGGGAGACTTCCCGATACGCGCGAGCGCTGGCCCGCTGGCTGCGCGACCACCGGGACCATTTCGAGTTGGTCTACGTGCTGCGATTGAAGCACGAGGCTCATGCGGTGATGCAAACGCTGCACGGGGGCTCGACGGATCGCCGACTGCCGGTCGTGCTGCGACCCGAGGCGGCGGGACGCCACGGCGATTGTCTTTGGCAAATCGACGCCTCCGGGGGCCGGCGAGTCAAACGGGAGTGTTTGAAGGCGGCGGCCTTCGTGGCGGCCGATCGGGTGATCGAGCGGGAGCTGCAGGCGGCCGGCTATCCCCGACCTCGCATCCACCATCTGCCCGACGGCGTGGAACTGCCGCCGCCGCGCAGTCGAACCGCCAAGACAGAAGCCCGCTTCGCCCTGGCCATGGCCAATGCGTCGCTGGAAGTACCGCACTGGGCACCGCTGGCGCTTTGCCTGGGCGAGCTTCACCCCGGCCCGTCGCTGCGAGCCCTGGTGGCCGCCTGGCAATCGATCGTTGCCCGCTGGCCCGAAGCCCGATTGTGGCTGGCCGGCGGAGGCCCTGACCGGGCGGCGTTAATGCAGCAGATCGAGGTGTCGGGGCTGTCGGGCCGGGTGGTGCGGGTCGGCCCGTTCGACGACATCGGCACACTGCTGGCCGCCGCCGATCTGTTCGTGCTGCCCTCGCTCGACGGGGGCGTCTCGCGGGCGCTGCTGGAGGCCATGGCGGCCGGGTTGCCGATCGTGGCCGGCGACACGGCCGGCCATCGCAGCGTGATGGCCGACGGCCGGCAGGGGCTCTTGGTGCCGGCGTCCGACGCCGAGGCACTGGCCGCCGCCGTGGTCCGCCTGCTCGAGCGGCGCGAGCTGTCCGCCCAATTGGGCACGGCCGCCCGAGCCTGCGTCGCCGAGTTCTCTCTTGCCAAAACGACCGACCGGCACGTAACATTGTTCACAGACTTGCGAGACCGCGACCCCAACTCGGCCGGCGAAACGCCGGTGGCGCAGGACGCACCATGAAAAAACGGATTTTGCAGATTGTTCCCACACTGGACTGGGCCGGCACGGAAAAGCAGATGAGCCTGCTGGTCCGGCGATTGCCGCGGGACCAGTTCGACGTGTGCGTCTGTGCCCTTTCCCAGGGAGGCCCGCTGGCGGCCGAATTGGCCTCGGCAGGCGTGGAGGTGGCCACTTTCGGCCGTCGCTGGCCGCTGGACCCCCGGGCGGTCTGGCAACTGCAACGCCACGTGGCCCGATGGCGTCCCGATCTGATCCACTGCTGGCTCTCGGCGGCCAATGCCTACGGCCTTGCGGTTGCCCGGGCGTGCAGAGTGAAATGCCTGGTTGCCGCGCTGCGCAACATCGAGCCCCCGAAAGGATGGATCGAGTTGGCTACCGACCGCTACGTCGGACGGCGATGCAGCCGCTTGGTCGTCAATAGCGGGGCCGTGCGCGAGTATTACGTGCGTCGCGGGCTGCCGGCCGGCAAGATTCGGGTGATTCCCAATGGAGTCGGGTCCAATGGGCAGAGCGACACGACGCGCCGCCAGTTGCTGGCCGAGTTGGGGTTGCCGGCCCCGAGCCGCCTGGTCGGGGTGGTGGGCCGGCTCAGCCGCCAGAAGCGTATCAAGGACGCGATCTGGGCGGCCGATCTGCTGAAGGTGATCCGCGACGACGTCCACCTTCTGATCATCGGCGACGGGCCGCACCGGCAGCGGCTGCAGACGTTTCGCAAGCAGGTGGTCATCCGCGACAAGGTCCATTTCCTGGGCGACCGGGGCGACGTATCGCAATGGATGCCCCATTTCGATGTCCTCTGGTCCACCGGAGGCGCCGAAGGCCAGTCCAACGCCGTGATGGAGGCCATGGCGGCCAGCGTGCCGGTCGTGGCCACCGATGTGCCCGGGGCGCGGGAACTGGTCGTGCCCGAGCAGACCGGCTACCTGGTTGCGCTGGGCGACCGTGCCGGCATCGCCCGCCACACCAACCGGCTGCTGGAAGACGGCGAGCTGGCCGAGCGCCTGGGTCGAGCCGGCCGCGAGCGGGTGGAGCGTGAGTTTCATTCACGCAAGATGGTCGAGCAGTATGTCTCGCTGTACCGGGAGTCGCTCGAATAGGCGTCAAGCTGGGAAGGGCAGGAGCGATGAGAGTCTCTCGCAAACAGGGGATCATTCAAAGAGCTGTTATTGACGTTTGCACAGTCAATGCGCGAGGGCGACCAACGGGAGCCCGATTTTTCCGGCCCCTCGTTGGTCGGCCTTGATCCTTCACAATGAAAACATCAAGAAGACCTCTCTAGGACCTCTTTAGCCAAATGCCCAAATCAATACAATTGACGGAAGCAGACTGCGCGGAAGAGCGACTCTGTGCAGGCAGCCCAAACAGAGGAAACAATATGGGAAACGTGTTGGCCGTGATCCTGGCGGGCGGCAAGGGATCGCGGTTGGAGCCGCTGACCAGGGATCGGGCAAAACCGGCGGTTCCATTTGGCGGTGCCTATCGAATCATCGATTTTGCCTTGTCCAACTGCCTCAACAGCGGAATCCGCCAGCACCTTGTCTTGACCCAGTACAAGGCAATGAGTCTCGACCGGCACATCAACCTGGGCTGGCAGGGGTACTTCTGCCGCGAATTAGGGGAGTTCATCGACGTCGTCCCCCCACAACAGCGTATCGACGAGCACTGGTACCAGGGCACGGCCGACGCCGTCTATCAGAACATCTACACCATCGAGAAAGAGCGCCCCGAGCACGTGGCCATCCTCGCCGGCGACCACATCTACAAGATGGACTACAGCAAGCTGGTCGATTTTCACGCCCAGAACCAGGCCGATTTGACCATCGGGGCCTTGCGGGTCAAGGTGGCGGCGGCGCACCAGTTGGGCGTGATGCAGGTGGACGAGCACTCGCGGGTGATCGGGTTCGACGAGAAGCCGCAGGATCCCAAGCCGATCCCCGGCGATTCGGAGCACGCCTTGGCCTCGATGGGGATCTACGTCTTCACGGCCCGGTTCCTCTTCGAGCAACTCTGCCTCGACGCCACACGACACGCCAGCAACCACGACTTCGGCCACGACGTGATTCCGGCGATCATCCGCACGCACCGGGTGTTCGCCTATCCGTTCAGGGACGAGAACCTCAAAGGCGACGCCTATTGGCGCGACGTGGGCACGCTGGACGCCTACTATGAGGCCAACATGGACCTGGTGTCGGTCGATCCGGAGTTGAACATGTACGACTGCCGCTGGCCGATCCGCACCTACCAGCCCAATCTGCCGCCGCCGAAATTCGTCTTCGCGGAGAAGGGCTCGCCGGCGCGTCGGGGGCAGGCGCTGGACAGCATAGTCTGCGGCGGGTCGATCCTCTCCGGCGGCCAGGTCGAACGCTCCATCCTGGCGTTCAACACCCGCATCAACAGCTACGCCCAAATCGAAGACTCCATCCTCTTCGACGGGGTGGATGTGGGGCGACACGCGAAGATCCGCCGGGCGATCATTGACAAGGAAGTGCAGATTCCCGCAGGCATCGAAATCGGCTACGACCACGATCTCGATCGGCGGCGCGGTTTCACCGTGACCGAAAGCAACGTCACCGTGATTGCCAAGACCGACGGCGTCGAACAATTCGGGGAAGGGGAGCCGGGCGCGGCGCGCGGCGCCGACCACAAGGCCTCGTAGCGTGGGCTGATCGTCCGGCCGCTGCCGGAAGCCCGCGGCCCGAGACGACCGACATCGCGGAAGACAGGGCGGCGCAAGGCGCCGTTGCACTTTGCCGCCGCCACGCACCTTGAGGCGCCGGTTCAGGGCGAGGCAACCGTGCATTTGCGGGCAACGGTGCTCCTTCAGCAAGAGCGCCCATCGCGCAAAAAAAGGCCCCCGGAAAGGCTGCGTCCCAGGGGGGCGAAGGACACGACACTTTTCCGGGAGCGATTGGACGCTTCACGTGCGAGACCTCCGGACGCGAGAGGGCCGGATGTTTCGACGAGCGTTCGTAGTATGTCCGAAGCGAGCCGCCTGCTTCCGTGCGGGCGGTGGTTCGCTTCGTGGTCCGCAGGAATGCCGGTGGCCCGACCTCCCCGGATGCAGACCCATCCACGCGGATTGCTTCGTTTGTTCTCTTGTCCGCCGTAAGCCAACTCCTGGTCCCTGCCAAGGGTGTGAATTGACTTACGAGGCGGCGAGAATATGGAATTTGCCGCTTTGAGTCAAGGGCGGTTTTTCGGCCGATTCTCATTTTTTTCCGGCTCCGCGAAGACCTGCTCGAGAAGCCCCGGAAGACGCATCCCGGCACGGCGTTGCTGGCCACCGCGAGGAAATTCCATTAGACTGGGTGCGCAGTGGGGGTGCGAATCCGAAAACCCAGGAGGGAGGGCCAGTAATGCACGGGCAAACGAACCGGCCGTGGAACCGGCGAGACTTCTTGAAGCGGGCCGCTGCCGTGGGCTCCATGGCCGCGGCGCCTTACGTGATTACCTCGGCCGCACTGGGCCAGGCGGGAAGGCCGCCGGCCAGCGAGCGGACCGTGCTGGGCTACATCGGCACCGGCCCGCGCGGCCAGGTAAACATCCACGAGCAGTTGACCTGTCCCGAGGCCCAACTGGTGGCCGTCTGCGACGTCTGGGAGCCGGTCGTCCGGCAGGCCAAAGGCGTCGTCGATACGCATTACCAGAACACCGATTGCCGTACGTATCGCGATTTCCGCGAACTGCTCGATCGGGACGATCTCGACGCGGTGGGAATCGCCACGCCGGACCATTGGCACGTTCCCGTTGCCGTGGCGGCGGCCAAGGCCGGCAAGGACGTGTGCGTGGAGAAGCCGCTGGGGGTGAGCGTGGCCGAGGACCTGACGTGTCGCGAGGTGATGCGGCGTTACGATCGCGTGTTCCAGTACGGCACCGAGGCCCGATCGATCGCGGCCTGCCGCCTGGGGTGCGAGCTGGTCCGCAACGGGCGGATCGGCGAAATACGCGAGATACGTGTGAAAGCCCCCAATAGCGACCGGGGCGGCTCCCGCCTGCCCAAACCCGTGCCGGCCGAGTTGGACTACGATCTCTGGTTGGGGCCGGCACCGTGGCGGCCGTATTCGGGCTGTCCCGACAGCGGGACCGGCTGGTACCACGTCTACGACTACGCCCTAGGTTTCATCGCCGGCTGGGGAGCCCATCCTCTCGATCTGCTGCAATGGGCCTTCGACACCCATCGGGCCGGCACGTGGGAGGTCGAGGGCACCGGCGTGGTGGATTTGCACGGGTGCAACGACGCGGTCGTCGATTGGGACGTGGCCATCCGGTTCTCGGGCGGAGTGACGATGCGCTACTGGGCCACCGGCGTGGCGAAGCAGGAGGATCCGCGGCTGGCCCAACGGGACGACTACGTCCAACTGATCGGTACCGAAGGCTGGATCGCGCTGTACTATGGCGGCATGGAGTGCGAGCCGGCCGGCCTGCGCAACAGCGTGCTCGGCCCCGACGACGTTCGCCTCCCGGTCAGCCGCGGCCAGGAGCGGAACTTCGTCGAATGCGTGCGAACCCGCCAGACGCCGGTCAGCCACATTGACGACGCCGTGCGCTCCGACCTGATCAGCCATCTCTCGGACATCGCCATCCGCGTCGGGAGGAAGATCACTTGGGATCCGGTCCGGGAAACGCTCGTAGGCGATCCGGAGGCTTCGCTGAGGCTGACGCGGGCGGCGCGGCCGCCGTGGTCTCTGTAAGACAGAAGAAATCCCCGGGTTTTTTCGCATCCACCGATTGTGGATCGCGTTCCGGCCGAAATTCAGCCTGGCCTGGACGATCGGTCGGCGGAAACGGGGAGCCCGGCGGTCGCAGGGACGCCCCGGCCACTGTCGGTCCGTCTGCTGCCGGGATGTTGCAATTGCCGGTGAGACCGCGGTAGAATGGGTCTCGGAGAACCCAGCGTGCGATAATGACTCAGCGCCAGCCGACATCCCCGATGTGGCTTGCGGCCACAGAAGCACCACCCAGCCGTCTTGCCCACCGCGCAGCCGTCTCGCCTACTTGGTAGCCATCTCGCTGTGCGAGGTGGAGGATCGTCTCGCAGAACGAGACGACGATCCGCGAGAACCTGATTACGAATCCAGCACAGAAAGGAATGTTGATGAAGCCGACATCGATCCGTCGGACGCGACGCGAGTTTCTCGCCGCGGCCGGCGCCGCGGCCGCGGCGCCGTATGTGATCCCATCGGCGGTGCTCGGCACCGCCGCGCCCGGCAATCGCATTACCACCGCCCTGATTGGATCGGGCAGCCGTGGCCAGCAGATCATGGCCGGCGGCGATCGCGTGGTGGCCGTTTGCGACGTGGACGCCAACCATCGGCAGGCGGCCAAGGCCAAGATCGACGCGATGGCGGGCAACCGGAGCTGTGCGGCCTACGGCGATTTCCGCGAGGTGCTGGCCCGTGACGATATCGACGCCGTGGTCGTCGCCACGCCCGACCACTGGCACGTCCCGATTGCCCTGGCGGCCGTGAAGGCGGGCAAAGCGGTCTACGTCGAAAAGCCCGTCTCGCTGACCATCCACCAGGGGCGGATCCTGGCCGACGCGGTTCGGCGCTACGGGGCGATCGTGCAGGTGGGCAGCCAGCAGCGCTCGCCGGAATACGAGAAGTTCACCCGGACCTGCGAGCTGGTCCGCAACGGGTATCTCGGCAAGCTGCAGACGGTTCGCGTGGAGATCCTCACCCGCGGCGGCAGCAACAACAAATGGGCGCCGCGCCGGGTGCCGCCGGAGTTGGATTACGAGATGTGGCTGGGGCCGGCGCCCTATTCGCCCTACCATCCCGACCGCGTGCATTACAAGTTTCGCTTCGTGAGCGATTTCTCGGGCGGCGACATGACCAACTGGGGAGCCCACCACCTGGACATCGCCCAATGGGGCATCGGGGCCGACGACTCCGGGCCGGTCGAGGTGGAAGGCCGCGGCAAGCGCAACGCCACCGGGATCCACGACACTTTCTACGACTTGCAGGTCGACTTCCGATACGCCGGGGGCGAGACGGTCGAGTTGCGAAGTCTGGAAGGTTCGGGCAGCGGGGGCGTTCGCTTCCAGGGCAGCGAGGGTTGGATCTTCGTCGGCCGCGACGGAATGTCGGCCGAGCCGGCTTCGCTGCTGACGGCACGGGTCGGCCCGAACGATCTCCACCTGGCCCCACCCGACCAGCCAGGCAGCCACATGGGCATCTGGCTCGATTGCGTGCGGCGGCGCAGCCCGAAAGGGCTTAACGTTCCGGTCGAAATCGGCCATCGCTCCGCCACGCTCTGCCATCTGGCCAACATCGCCATGGAGGTGGAGAGAAAGCTGCAGTGGGACCCCGCCGCCGAACAATTCGTCGGCGACGACGAAGCCAACCTGATGACCTGGCGACCAATGCGCCAGCCGTGGCAGATATAGCCGGACTTCCGCGGAATACGCTCGGCTCGCCTTGCCGCGGAAGCCCCGAGACGGAAAAGCCGGCCTGATCGCCGGCCGCAACTGACCGCTTGATGGAAGGAGGACGACCGATGACCCGGCCGACCGGCGGAGACGTCACTCGCAGAACGTTCCTCGAACGGGCCGCGGCCGTCGGCGGCGCCATGGCCGGGCCGTGGATCGTGCGGGCGTCGGCGCTGGGGCAGGTCGCCACGGTGGCCCCGAGCGATCGGATCACGGTCGGTTTCCTCGGTGTGGGCGGGCACGGCATTGGACGGAACCTGCAAATGTTCCTGCACCAGGCCGACGCCCAGCCGGTGGCCCTGTGCGACGTCGACCGCCGTCAAATCGACCAGGCCCTGCAAACCGTGCGGCAGAAACTCGGCCAGGACTTCACCTGCCAGACGACGCAAGATTGGCGAGAGGTCGTCGCCCGCGACGACATCGACGCCGTGATGATCTCCACGCCCGACCACTGGCACGTGCCGATGTCGATTGCAGCGCTCCGCGCGGGCAAGGACGTGATCTGCGAGAAGCCCACGCTGACGCTGGCGGAGGGCCGGGCGCTGGCCGATACGGTCGATCGATACGGCGCCGTGTTCCAGCTTTCGACCGAGGACCGCTCCTTGCCCGTCTATCACCGGATGGCCGAGCTGGTGCGTAACGGGCGGATCGGCAAGCTGCAACGGATCTTCGTGGGGCTTCCGGCCGGACCGGGCAACGCGGGCGATCCCGTGCCCAAGCCGATCCCCGAGGGGTTCGACTACGAAATGTGGGTCGGGCCGGCGCCGCGGGTTCCCTATCGCGACGGGCTCCACCCGTTCCATTGGCGATGGGTCAGCAATTTCTCCGGCGGCATGCTGGCCGACTGGGGCGCCCATCTGCTGGATACGGCCCAATGGGCCAACGACACCGAGCGGTCGGGGCCGGTGGAGGTTGAGGGCACCGGCAAGCGGTTCGAGAGCGGCCTGTACGACACGTTTCACGAGTTCCACCTGACGTACAAGTACGCCGGGGGCGTGGTGATGCAGGTCGACAGCGGCAACGTGGCGCTGCGTTTCGAGGGGACCGACGGCTGGATCGGCAACAACGGGTGGATCGGCAAGCTGGAGGCCAGCTCGCAGGAGATCCTCGACAGCCCGATCGGGCCCGAGGAGACCCGCCTGTTCACCTGCCCTCAGGGGGAGCATCGCAACTTCCTCGACTGTGTGAAAAGCCGCCGCGATCCGTACTTCCCCGCCGAGATCGGCCACCGCTGCTGTTCGGTCGCCCACCTGGGCAACATCGCCATGGAGCTTGGGCGGACGTTGCGCTGGGACCCCGAGGCGGAGCAGTTCCTGGACGACCCGACGGCCAACCGGATGCGTGCGCGAGCATATCGCGGGCCTTGGACGCTGTGAGGTGGGGCGAAGAACCTCTTAATAACGCAGAACCCTAATACTACAGCGCTAGGTCAGGGCCATTTGCAGCGGATCAGTTTTGTGAGTACGAAGCCGTTTTTCCGTAGTTTCTTGAGCGTTC
>JAFGRD010000138.1 GCA_016935315.1 Pirellulales bacterium | reverse complement strand
GCTTTGCCTTGGGCTCTGCCTTGGGCTTTGCCTTGGGCTCTGCCTTGGGCTTTGCCTTGGGCTCTGCCTTGGGCTTTGCCTTGGGCTTTGCTTTGGGCTCTGCCTTGGGCTTTGCTTTGGGCTCTGCCTTGGGCTTTGCTTTGGGCTCTGCCTTGGGCTTTGGCGGCGGGGGAGCGGCGCCTTGCGGGCTGGCGGCGTTGTTGTTGCTGTTTTGGAAGCTGACCTTGACGTTGATGTTCGAGAAGAACGACGCCCGATTGCCCGAGAACACCTTGGCCCGGTTCTGCGAGAACAGCTCGGCCTCGTTGCCCGACAGAAGCTCTGGTTCGTTGTCGGAGAGCAGCTTGGGTGCGTTGCGGGAAAGCAACTCGGTGGCGTTGCCGGAGAGCAGTTCCGGTTCGTTGCCGGAGAGCAGCTTGGGTGCGTTGCGGGAACAGAACTCGGCGGCATTATCGGCCAGCAGCTTGGCCATGTTGCCGGAGAGCAGCTCGGTGGCGATGTCCGAGAGCAACTCGAGGTCCACCTTGGGGATTAGGCTGGAGGGGGCGTGGAGTTGTTTGGCGGCGTCGATCCAGCCTGGCCGCGGGCCTGGTGTCGGCGGCTGCGGTGTGGGCCTGGCAACCAGGTGTTCCGCGGCAACGGCCGTGCCCAGGCCCAAGACCATGGCGACGAACATCGCCGCTGCCGCAACCGGCAGAAGCTTGCTATAGAGGTTGCTCACGATCGGCTCCTTCTGCAAAGGTCAGAAATGGGGGTTGTCCACGATTGAGGCATCGCCGAACGGGAGAACGGGCTCCCGTAGGTCGCCCTCGCGCATTGAGTGTGCAAGCGTCAATAAACGCTACGAACAGCATTCTCGTCAAAGCTGTCCGTGTTGTCAAGACTCTCGCAGGTGGAGTAGTCTACCCAGATTGCCTATTGTTCGAGGGCGGACACCCAGGTCGGCGGGCCGGCCAGAGGCGGCCCCGCCGGGCTTCTCGCCCCTGGCCCTACTCGACAACTTCTACCCTCCTTCGCTACGATCAATCACAGTTGCCGCGAACGCCACGGACCATGGACGTTTTCATGCAAGGAGTCTCTGCCGCAAGCCGCCAAGCGGCAGGTGGTTGCGGCGATTCCGGCCTAACGACTCGTAGACTCGTAGAAGAACAAGTTGCTTCCCTAATGCAGCATTCCACGCCCCCCCCTAGCTTCTTTTATTTCGACCTCGGCATCGTCCTGGTCGATTTCACGATCGAACGGATGCTCCGACAGATCGGCGAGGTTTCGGGGGTCGATCCGGCCCGGGTGGAAGAGGTGCTTTTCGGCGGCGGGCTGCAACAGCAGTGCGAGCTGGGACGGATTTCGGACCGCCGGCTTTACGATGCCTTCTGCCGACAGACGGGCACGCGGCCCGACTTCGACGCTCTGAAACAGGCCGGCAGCGACATCTTCGAACTGAATCTATCGATGCTGCCGGTGGTAACCCAGTTGGGCGAGGCGGGCTGCCGAATGGGCATTCTCTCGAACACGTGCGAGAGCCACTGGCTGCACTGCCGCAGGCGATTCCGGATGATCGATGAGGGATTCGAGCTGTATGCGTTGAGTTATCAGATCGGCGTGGCCAAACCCGACGCGGCCATCTTCCGTGCCGCGGCCCGGCTGGCCGGGGTCGAGCCCCACGAGGTCTTCTTTGTCGACGACATCGCAGGGCACGTCGCCGGGGCCAAGGCCGTCGGGTTCGACGCCGTGCAGTATACTTCGACACCGGAACTGGTCGCCGAACTTCGCCGGCGCGGAGTGCGCTTCAACTACTGAGCCGACCAAGCCCCTGCAACAGCACCCTGCCACTGGAGAATTCATCATGAAGTGCGTCGTTTTCCCGATCCTGCTGGCAATTCCACTGGCGTGGTGTTCCACGGTGTCTTCCGAGGTCGTGTTGTCGGGTCGCGTGCGGGCGCCGCTGGCCGTCGATTCCGGCCAGAGCGTGCCGATGACCACGATTCTTGTCTTCGCGAGCCTGGACGGCCCGGGTACTCAGGCACGAGGCTTCCGCACCTGGGAGACCGAGCCAGTCGGCTGGTACCAGATCAAGGGCGAGGCGGGCGACTACACCATGGTTTTCTCCAATCCGGCCCATTTCATGCGGCCGATCGTGGTGACCGACGTGCGGACACGGCCCGGCGAGACGATCGACCGCGTGGTGGTTCCCCGCTTCGATTTCAGCCACTTCCCGGTCGCCGCCTGGGACGACAAGCCGGCGGGTGCCTACTATCAGACGTTCGTCGCTAAGGGAACCAGCGTTACCCAGGTTGGCTTCCGCGTGGTCCACGACGGCGTGGACGGCCAGGGGCCGGGCAAGCAGGACCTGGCAGTTTCCATCCATCGCCACGGCCCCGGCACGCCCGACACATGGCCGCAGATTGGGCCCGTGATGCCCGTGCTCGGCGTGGACGGAGGCGGGGCAAAGAACTACCCCTGGTCGGCGGGCTGGGATTCCGGCGAGGTCCCGCTGAAGCCCGGCGAGACCTACGCGGTTTGCGTGAAGGCCGCATCACCCGACGGCACGTTTCAGGCTTTTTGGCAGTCCGACGGCGACGAGCGGACCGACTGCTATCGCGTGGGGCCGTCCGCAGCGTCAGGCTTCCAGGGCCGCGACCTGCACCTGGCCGTCGGCAGCGACGGCGACGGCCTGGTGATTCCCTACAACAAGCGAGTCCACAAGCAGTTCACCGAGTTCGCCGGCTTTCGGCGGACCTGGTCGCAGACCTACGTGGCCAAGGGGCAAAGCCTGGCATCGGTCATCCTCTATGCGGCCACCGGCGGAACGCAGCCGCCGATGACCCGGCAGCGGGTGGCCGTTCGCGTGCGGCAGGGCGGGCCGGACGGGCCGGTAGTCGGCGTGGAGAAGATCGCGTTCGGCAACGGCTTCTACACGGGCGACGCCTCCTGGGGGACGTTCGGCGTCGCCTTCGCCCGGGGCGAAGTGCCGCTGGCACCCGGCCAGACGTACGCCATCGAGTGGCAAAGCCTCGAAACGCCTGCCACCCTGCGCGGCTTCGTCAACTGCAAGGGGCAAGTCAGCGACGAGCAGCCGGGGTTCAATCCGTATCGAAAATGCTCGCCCGATTCCTATGAGCCGGGCACGGCCTACAACGGCGGCCAGGAAGCCGTCGACTACGATCTGGACGTGCAAGTCATCGAATACGAATCGGCCGACGGTACGGAGAAGTGAGCGCGCGTCTCGCCGATGTTTGAATAGAGATCTGCGTGAATGCCCCGGGCCGACCAACGGGAGGCCGAAAATGCCTTCTCGCGCTTTACGAAAGCAACCACTCGACGACTTCGGCCACGCCGTTTTCGTCGTGGGTGGGCGCGATGCGGTCGGCGGCTGCCTTGACGGCTTGCAGGGCGTTGCCCATGGCCACGCCCAGTCCCGCGGCGCGAATCATCGGAATGTCGTTCACGTCGTCGCCGACGGCACAGATCGAGGCTTCGTCGATGCTCCAAGCGGCGGCCAGCCGCTGAATCGCCCACCATTTTGTGGCGCCCGCCGGCGAGAGCTCACACATGTAGCCCGCGTAGCGGGGACTGCGAAGAACGTGCGTGTAGAGCTTGCCGGGCAGTTGCCGCTGCAGTTCGGCCTCCAGGGCCGACATCTCGGCCGAGGTGCCCATCACAAAGCCGTTGAACACGTCCGGCGGCGGATCGTCGACCAACTCCGGCCGCAACCGTCCAGAGTTGGGATTCAGAGCCAGGTATTCGGCCAACTCCGGGCTTTCGACTCCCGCGCGGGGGTAGTAGAAGTCGAACCCTTGCGTGTACGTGTCGGCACACAACACGGGGTCATAGCCGCGGCGTCGCACCACGGCCAGCGCCTCGCAGAGCACCTGCCGGTCGAACTCGGCGCGGTAGAGCGTCTCGTGGGTGGCGGGGTCCTTCACCAGGGCCCCGCTGGCGGTGACCAGCGGCACGTCGATCGCCAACGGCTCGACCAGGTGTAGCGTGCGGCTGTAGCGCCTGCCGGTTGCCAGCACGACGTGGATCCCCGCCTGGCCGGCCCGAACCAGTGCGGCTTGGGTGGCCGGCGTCAACTCGTCGTTGCTGTTGACGAGCGTTCCGTCGATGTCGATGGCCAGCAGGCGGTAGCGAGACATGGGGCAGCGGGGTGTATTCAGTCGTTATCTTGCGGGATTTCAGCCACGGAAGATCCGTGGTCCATGACGGCAGGGCAGGGCAGGGGAGGGCAGGGGAGCTGGTTTCGGACGGGACTGTGGCTACTCCGGATGGAAGCATTCCTGCGAAAGATGGGCAGCGGACTGCTCCTGCTGGCTCTCGAGGTATTGGCGGCCCTGGTGGATGCCCATGTGGTCCCAGGGGAAAAGGGCGTCGAGGGGCCGGGCGACGTGCAGTGTCTGCTCGGCGTCGATGCCCGCCTCGGCAAAGGCCTGCCACCACCGCCGGCTCTCGAAGTGCTCGTTCCAGGCGTCGAACCGGGCACCGCACCGCCAGGCCGACTCGATGGCGTCGGCGGTGCGGCGGTCGCCCCGGGACAACATGCCCTCCAGCAGGCTCGACTCCACGTCGTGGCACTTCAGTTGCACGCTCCGCAGCCGCTTCTGCCGGTAGAGACACTCGCGGGCCGCATGGAAGTAGTCGCGGCGCTGCATGGCGTTGAACTGGTAGGGCGTGTGCGGCTTGGGCACGAAGTTCGACACGTTGGCCACGACCGTGGCAAATCGCCCGGCGACCTCCTTGCCCAGCCGGGAAATCGTCTCGGCCATTTCCACGATCCCGTCCAGGTCCACCTCGCGTTCGCCCGGCAGGCCGCAGAGAAAATAGAGCTTCACCCGGGAAAACCCATTAGCAAACGCCCGGCGGCAGCCTTCGTAGAGGTCGTCGTTGGTGATCCGTTTGCCGATCTGCTCGCGCATCTCGTCGCGGGCGACCTCCGGGGCGAGCGTCAATCCGGAGCGGCGATCGGTGTTCAACAGCTCGCTGAGCGTGCGTAGCTGCTCGTTGACCCGCAGGCTGGGCACCGAGACGCTTACGCCCAGCGGCCGAAACGTCTGCTGCAAGCGCCGCGTCAGTTCGTTGAAGTGGGGATAGTCGCTGGTCGAAAGCGACAACAACGAGATCTCGTTGTAGCCCGTGTTGCGATAGGTCTCCATGGCGGCTTGCAGAATCGTCTCGACCTGGCGGCACCGCAGGGGCCGCTTCAAGGTGGTGCTCTGGCAGAAGCGGCACCGGCCGGGGCAGCCGCGCATGATTTCCAGCGTGATGCGGTCTTGCACGCACTCGACATAGGGGACGACCGGGCGGGTCGGCAGCGGCATGGCGTCGAGGTCGGCGAGCACGGCCGGCTGGATCAGCCCGGGCAGCCCGGGGCGCGTGGGACGGGCCGGACCCGGTCGACCGTTGTCGGGCTGCGGCCGGTAGAATCGCGGCACGTAGGCGTAGGGCAGCCGCGCCGCCATTTCGCCCAGCATCGCCTCGCGGTCGCCGCCAGACTGCCGAAGCTTCAACCACGTGTCGCACACCTCCGGCAGGCTCTGCTCGCCGTCGCCGAGGACGAACAGATCGATGAACCGGGACATCGGCTCGGGATTGGCCACGCACGGGCCGCCGGCGATGACCAGCGGATGGTGTTCGGCCCGGCCCTCGGCCACCAAGGGAATGTCCGCCAGGTCGAGCATGGTCAGCACGTTCGTGTAGCCCAACTCGTATTGCAGGGTGAACCCCAGCACGTCGAACTCGGCCAGCGGCGTGAAGCTCTCCAGGCTGAACAGCGGCAGTTCGTGGCGGCGGAGCAGGCGCTGCATGTCGAGCATCGGGGTAAACACCCGCTCGCACGCCCAGTCGTCCCGGCCGTTCATCAGGGTGTAGAGCACCTGGAGGCCGTGATGGCTCATGCCGATCGTGTAGGCGTCGGGAAAGGCCAAGCACAATCGGCCCCGCACCTCGTGATGGTCCTTGGCCACCATGCCGAGTTCCCCACCGACGTACTGTGCGGGTGTCTGCACCTGCGGCAACAGGCGTCCGACGACAAAGTCCTTCAGAGATTGGTTCCGCATGCGTTGGTCGTGTGTTGGATGCCCACTTGTCCATCGGCAGATCCCCATTATCGCAGAAACGCCCGCTGAAGACAGGTCCACCGGCTTGGGGGTTTCCGAAGCCGCGTGTATGATACAATGGAGTGAGCGGGTCACGGGGGGATCGGATGGGAAGGCCATGGATGTCTGTACCGCTGATCGTCGAGGCCCACCAACGGAAGGCCGGAGAATGCGGGGTTTCGTCGGTTGCCTTCGCGCCTTGCGTGTACGGGCGTCAGTCAAGCAGCAGGAGCCTCGACCGATGATCGGCATTGCCTGGAAAGGACCCGTGCTGATCGGCTGTCTGGCGGCCGTGTGTCTGGTCGCGACCGATGCCCGAGCCCAGCACCGCGATCCGCTGGCCGAATTCCGAAACCTGATGGTCGACCAGGAAATCGTGGCCGCCGGGGTGGACGATCCGCGGGTCGTCGAGGCGATGCGGACCACGCCGCGACACGAGTTCGTTTCGGTGAGCCAGCGCCGCTATGCCTACCTCGACATGGCGCTGCCGATCGGCGAGTCGCAGACGATTTCGCCGCCGTTCGTGGTTGCACTGATGACCGAATCCCTGGACCCCCAGCCGACGGACAAGGTGCTGGAGATCGGGACCGGCAGCGGATACCAGGCGGCCGTGCTGAGCGGGCTGGTCCGCGAGGTCTACACGATCGAAATCGTTCGCTCGCTGGGGCTGCGGGCCGAGCGGACTCTAAAGCGGCTGCGGTACGACAACGTGCACGTGAAGGTCGGCGACGGTTTCCAGGGTTGGCCCGAACATGCACCGTTCGACAAGATCATCGTGACGTGCTCGCCCGAGCGCGTCCCGCCGGCGCTGGTGGCGCAACTGAAGGAGGGCGGCCGCATCGTGATTCCGGTGGGCGAGCGTTACGATCAGACGCTCTGTCTGCTGAAGAAAGTCAACGGCAAGATGGTCTCGGAGGCGTTGCGGCCGACGCTGTTTGTGCCCATGACCGGCCAGGCCGAGGACAATCGCCAGGTGAAGCCCGACCCGGCCAATCCCGCGATCCACAACGGTGATTTCGAGTTGATCGCCGGCGATCCGCCCAGGGCTTCGGGCTGGCATTATCAACGCCTGCTCGAGCTGGTCGCCGACGGCAGCGCCCCCAGTGGCAAAACCTACGCCAAGTTCAACAACCGCCAGCCGGGGCGGGGATGTCGGGCCTTGCAGGGATTGGCCGTGGACGGTCGCGAAGTGCGCGCGCTGCAGGTCGTCATGCAGGTCCGCGGCCGCAACATCGCCCCGGGGCAAAACGCCGGCCATCTGCCGGTGCTGGGCGTCACGTTTTACGACGCCAACCGGGCCGTGGTCGGCCACGGTATCGTCGGACCGTTTCGCGGCACCTTCGACTGGCAGACGGAGACCGGCACCATCGAAGTCCCCCGACAAGCCCGCGAAGGCATCGTACGCATCGGCTTGTTGGGAGCTGTGGGCGAGATCGCGTTTGACGCGATTGAGCTGAAGGGCGTGAAGCGATGAGCCGCAGTCGCGCCCTTCCTCTTTCATCGCATGCACAACTTATTCTTCGGCGAGTCCCATTAATGTTCGCATGGTGAATGACCCAGGCCGACCAACGGGAGGCCGGACGAGTCGGGTTCCCGTTGGTCACCCTCGCGCATTGAGTGTGCAAGCGTCGATGATGTTCGTATGGTGAATGACCCAGGCCGACCAACGGAAGGCCGGACGAGTCGGGTTCCCGTTGGTCGCCCTCGCGCATTGAGTGTGCAAGCGTCAAAAAGGCAACTACTCGACAACATACCGAAACGGCTCATTGGTCAGCTCGTATCCCGGGTGCAAAGCGACGTTCAGCAGCAGTCCCAGGCCGATCCCGTGGGCCAGCAACCCCGAACCGCCATAGCTGATCAGCGGCAGCGGCAGACCGGTTACGGGCAGCAGTCCCACGGTCATGGCCGTGTTGACCAGGACCTGGACGGCGATGAGGGTCACGATCCCGATGGCCACCAACCGCCCGAACGGCTCTCGCGTGGCCACGGCAATCGCCGCCCCCCGCCACAACAGCAGTCCGAACAACCCCAACACCGCCCCCAGCCCCAGCAGCCCGAAACGCTCGCCGAGCACGCAAAAAACGAAGTCGCTGTGGGCTTCGGGCAGGCGGTAGGCGGCCAGGTCGTCGGTCAGCGGGCCGGCCACCAGACTTCCCCACGTGCCGCCCATCGCCAGCATCCGCTTGGCCTGGTGCAGTTGGTAGGCCTCGTCGCTGGGGCGCTGATCGGCGGCGGGCTGTTCAAACAGCGCCGTGACGCGCGATTTCTGCTCGCCCGTCATTTGCGTCCACAACAGCGGCAGCGCCAGCAGCCCCATCAGCAGGATTCTCGCCAGATCCCACCGCCGGGCGCCCGCCGCAAAGAGCATGACGAACAACACCGGCAGAAAGACGGCCGCCGTGCCCAGGTCGGGCTCCTTGAGGATCAACACCACGGGAAGCATCGTGATGGCCAAGGGGACGGCCAATCCCCACAGCCGCCGATAGTTCTCTCGATACATCAGGTATCGTGCCAGGGCCAGCACAAACGCTACCTTGGCCAACTCGGATGGCTGCACGCCGAGGGGGCCGACACGAATCCAGCGATGGGCGTTGTGGGTCGCCGGAAACAGGTAGACGACCATCAGCAGCAGCAGCGACAACAGAAACGCCGGATAGCTCCATCGACACAGCACACGGTAGTTGGGAATCGACAGCCCGATCATGATTACCAGCGCCAATGCCGAGTAGCCAACCTGTCGGCGCAGAAACCCCCCACTGCCGCCGGTCAGTTCCTCGCACCGGGCGATCCCAAACCATCCGAGGCTCATCAGGACAATCGCGATCAGCACAATCGCCCAAGGCAATCGGCGGACCCAAACGACAGGCTTCACAGCAGATCACCGGATTGGCGCGGCAAAGGACACTCGCAGTGCAGGCAAGAGCGGGATTATAGGCCACGCGGCGATCAGCGTGGGAGAGCAGATCGAAAAGTGCTGTGCAATAGTCAAGGGCTCCAAATCCGAAGTCCTGCAACTTCAGCTATGATTCGGATGAACCCTAACTCCTTTCCTCAAAAGGACATACAAAATGCCCGCTCGACGCGCAGGGGTTGCAGCGTAAGACTCGAAATGATCGCGGGCGAATCGCTTGAAGCACACAAAACCCCCCGGAAGTGCGGCATCGATCCCATCGACCACGCCGGCACCTCGGCAGCAAGGAAAAACGAGTGAAAACCCCTCGTTTTGCGCAGATATCAAGATTCTCCGGAACTGCCCAGAGTGCTTGATTTTCGTGCTACCCTTGGTATGCTACGAGCGCGTAGCAAGGGTAATCCGTTTGCTCTGTTGGAAGGGAGTGATTCTGATGTATCGACGAAATGCAAGGTTTCTGCTGATTGGCGCGGTGGTGGCCGCCACCGTGGTAGCAGGGGTGTCCGAAGCGAGTGCGTTCTGGGGATGGTGCGGACCGGCGTCCTGGTCGTGTTCCCCATGTTACACGGTCTGCTACACGCCTTGCTATACTCCGGCGTGCACGGTGAGCTGCTGTGATCCGTGCTGCGATCCGTGCGGCGGCTGGTATGTCGGCTATCGGCCCGGTCCGATCCGGCGGCTCGTGTTGGGACCGTACCGGTGGTATTACGCCGGCTCCTGCACTTGGTCGAGCTGCTATTGCGGATCGTGTTGCTACGATTCGTGCTGCACCGCAACCGAGACCACCGAGCCGGCCCAGGCGGAACCGACCATCCCGACGCCGGCGAAGGAGCCCGAGCCATCCGGTGCTACGCCCGTCACGCCGCCGGACATGCCCGCCGACCTGCCCACGGAACCTGCGACAATGCCGGCCGAGCCCCCGATTACGCTGCCGGGCGATCTTCCCGGAACGCTGCCGGGCGATCTTCCGCCTGCCATGCCTTCGGATCTTCCGGGCACCTTGCCTCCGGAGCTGCCGAACACGTTGCCGGGTTTGAACCCCGAGACGCCGACCACCCCGACGCCTTCTGTCGAGCCGGGAACCAGCGGCATTCCCACCAGGGAGAACAGCGGTTTGCTGACTATCTACGTGCCCAACGATGCGAAGGTTACGGTCAACGGGCTGCTCACCCAGAGCAGGGGCAGCCGGCGACAATACGTCTCCTACGGCCTGAAGCCCGGCTTCAACTACAAGTATGAGGTCCAGGCAGAGGTGATTCGTGACGGGCGCCCGGTCGTCGAAAGCCGCACGGTGATGTTGACGGCCGGCGACCGCCAAGTGGTGGCCTTCGGGTTCAACCCTAACCTGGTCGAGGGGTTGGCTGCCCGTTAGGCGACGGCCCGATTGGGCCGCGGACAATTTCAGACAGAACAGGCAGACCCCGCCCGCCTGGTGCGGTGTGGGCTCTGCCTGTTTTTCGCGCTCGCCTTGCGAATCCGGGGTCGAGATTCCCCGGCAGAACCGGCTACCGAAATGGCGAACCCCGCTTGGCCATGCTCTCTCTTGTGGTTGCGGGTGTGCCGTGCGGGGGTCGCCCCATGGCATCCCGGCAGCCGTTGAGACTTCTGAGAGGCCGTGCCATAATGTGGGTTTGCCCGCCGAGAGGCCAGGGCAGCCTGGAGTTTCCGAGTTTGGAGAGACCGCTCATGTTCGATTCCATTGCCGTTGTGGGCGCTACCGGCGCCGTGGGGACCATCATTCGCCAGCTGCTCGAGTCGCGAAAGTTCCCCTTCACGAAGATCAAATTCTTGGCTTCCCAACGATCGGCGGGCAAACGGCTCACGTTTGCCGGTCAAGAGCATACGGTCGAGGAGCTTCGGGGCGAGGCCTTAGAGGGAGTGGATCTGGCCATCGCCAGCACCCCGGACGATGTGGCCCACGACTTCGTTCCCGAGGCCGTCCGGCGCGGCTGCGTCGTGGTCGACGAGAGCGGCTATTGGCGGATGGACCCCAAGGTGCCGCTGGTCGTGCCCGAGATCAACCCCGAGGCCGTGAAGCAGCACCAGGGCATCATTTCCAGCCCCAACTGCTCGACCACGCAAATGGTCCAGGCGATGAAGCCGTTGCACGACGCGGGGCGGATCCGCCGCGTGGTGGTCAGCACCTATCAGGCGACCAGCGGGGCAGGGTTGCCCGGCAGCCGCGATCTAGAGCGCGGAACCCGCGCGAAGCTCGCCGGCGAGGACTACCAGTATGAGTGTTTTCCTTACCCAATCGCCTTCAATTGCATTCCACAGATCGGCTCGCCCAAGCATCGGGGATACACGTCGGAAGAGATGAAGATGGTCTACGAGACCCGGAAGATCTTCAACGACGATTCGATTCAGATTTGTCCCACGTGTGTCCGGGTGCCGGTGGCCAATTGCCATAGCGAAAGTATCCTGGTCGAGACCGAGAAGAAGATCACCGTGGAGCAAGCCCGCGAGTTGTTCGCCGCCACGCCCGGCCTGGTCGTCATGGACGACCTCGACAACAAGGTTTACCCCATGCCGATCAACGGGGATCAGCGTGATGAGACGTTCGTGGGGCGAATCCGCGAGGACCTCTCGTCGCCCAACGGCCTGGCCTTCTGGTGTGTCAGCGACAACTTGAGAAAGGGGGCCGCCACCAACGCCGTGCAGATCGCCGAACTGCTCAAGAGCGGGCAATAGGCAACCGGCGCCGTGAGCCTGTCGAAAGACAGGTCCTGAGGGCGAGGGCAGGGGGGCCGTACCGTCATCCGTGTCCACAAACCGCGAGGAGTACGCGATGCGCAAGGCAACGGCCGCTGTTTGCCTCGCGGTGCTGCTGCAAAGCCTGCAACACGGCACCGCCTTCACCGCCGAATTCCAGCCGGTAGTGGAAATCGAAGAGGACGTCTATCGCTACCAGCCGGCCGACAACGGGGCCGGGCCGATGTGGTGCAGCGGCTCGACTTGCCTGGTGCGGATCGGCGATGAGGTCTTCGCCAGCGGTCTGGAAACTCTAGGGGACGTCAAGCCGCTGAACAACTGCCGTTGGACCCTCTGGCAACGCGGTCCAGACGGTTGGCGTCTCCAGCAGGCCGACGCCAAGGGCCGCACTCGCGAGCCTTGTCCGCTGGTCGGTTTTGCCGACGGGCGGCTGTTGCTGTCGGCCAACCCTACGTTGTCGACCGACCCGGACGCCTACGGCGGCCCGGCCCGGCCCGAGATCCTGCAGTTTGCCGCCGCTGATCCGAAGGCCTCTTTCGAGATTCTCCTGCCCAAGTGGCAGGCGACACCCGCCTTCAGCGAGCATTCCTACCGCAGCTTTGCCGCCGACGGCCCACGCGGCGAGCTGGTTCTCTTCCAGAACGTCGGCTACACGCACGCCGAATGGGCGTTTCGCGATCGAACCGGCCAATGGGCGGCCTGCGGCCGGCTCGTTTGGCCCTGGGGTGCCGAGTACGACAAGCCGCAGCCGATCCGCGTTTGCTACCCCAACGTGGCGTTGCAGGACCGCGCCGTCCACTTTTGCGGCGTCAGCGACATCATCGAACCGTACGACCAGTGGCGGCAGTACAAGAAGCAGATTACCGGCCGCGACTGGGACTATGATTTCCGGCGGCTGTTCTACACCTGGACCCCCGATATCGCCCAAGGCGAGTTCCACGAGTGGATCGAGATCGCCAGCCGTGACACGACATGCGGTTGGATTCAGCCGGGAGATCTCTGGCTGGGGCCCGACGGGGACGTTCACATCGTTTGGACCGAGCGGGCAACCGACAGCCGACTGCGAGACCAGTTCTTCCCCGGCACCAAGCAGATGCATGCGTTGAACTACGCCGTGGTCCGCCAGGGCAGGGTGGCCGCTCGACGCACGCTGGCCGAGGGTGGCGAGGGCCTTGGTGGTGAGATCCCCGGGCGGGCCCGCTTTCAGCCCACCCCCGACGGTCGGCTGTTCGTGTTTTACTACACCAGCGGTGCCGACGAGGCCGGCCAGCCGATCTCGGAGAATCGGCTGATCGAGTTGCATCGCGATGGCGCCGTGGGCGGGCCGGTCCGTGTGCCCTTGACGCGTCCTTTCGCCAACTTCTTCACCGCCACGGTTCGCGGTGGCTCGCCGCCGTTGAAGGTGTTGGAACTGCTTGGCCAGCGCGCGGACGCTTCGGCGACCATCAGCTACGCCCGAATCCGACTCTGGTAAGGACTCGCATCCACGTCAGCCCTCCATGCGCACCATCAAACTCACGCTCGCCTACGATGGTACGGACTACGCCGGGTGGCAGGCCCAGCCCGATTGCAGGACGGTGCAGGAAACGCTGGAGGCAGCCATCGAGCGTGTCACCGGCCGGAAGGTGCGTGTGCTGGCCAGCGGACGGACCGACGCGGGCGTTCACGCCTTGGGACAGGTCGTCGGTGTGCGTCTTGAGACCCACCTCTCGCCCGCCGTGCTGCGCCGCGCCCTCAACGCGGTGTTGCCACACGATGTCGCCGTGCTGGAGGCCTCGGAAGCGCGGGACGGTTTCCACGCCATTCGCGACGCGGTGCGAAAACGCTATCGCTACGTCATCCACGACGGGCCGGTCCGTGAGGTATTCCGGCGGAGCATGTGTTGGCACTACAAACGTGGTCGGCTCAACACCGAGGCGATGGACCGCGCCGCGGCGGCCCTCCTGGGCACCCACGACTTCAGCAGCTTCCAGACCAGCGGCGCCGAACGCGAAACCACGGTCCGCACCGTTTCTCATCTCCGCGTGACGCGCAGCGGCGGATGGCCGGAGGATCTTCAACCGCCGGGTGAGCAGGGCAGGGGGGGAGAACCGGAGAATCTCGGCGAGGGCGACCAACAAGGCAGGGCAAAGGGCCGCGACTGGATCGTCGCCGAAATCGAGGCCGACGGCTTCCTCTACAACATGGTTCGTGCCATCGCTGGCACTTTGGTCGAGGTCGGACGCGGCGCCCAAGGCGAAACCTGGCCGGCCGAGGTCCTGCTCGCCGCCGACCGCAAGGCCGCCGGACCGACCGCGCCGCCACAAGGCCTTTTCCTGGTTCGCGTGGACTACGAGAGTTAACCGAAGGTCACCCTGCGGGCCGGCACAAACCCCCTCAAGGAAAGAAGAGGCAACCGCAGTTGCCCGGCCGGCAAGCGGCGACTAGACTGGAGAAGGAGTAAATTGCTCGGCGATCCAGCCAAACGCCCTCGTCTGTCACCTCGGTAGATCGTACCCCCCGTGGCCTACGCGACTCCCGGCAACCTCGGCCCTTACCGGCTTTTGAACGTCGTACACACCGGCCAGACGAGCCAGATCTGGCAGGCCTATCACGACGTGAAACAGCAGGTTTTCGGTGTGAAGACCTTGTTGAGCAAGTTCCAGCGGGAACGCGATCACGTGGGCTATCTGCGTTGGGAGTACACCGTCGGCCAGAACACCGTCCACGATCGGATCATTCGGATCCTCACCTACGACAGCGACCGTAGCAGCCCCTATTTGGCCATGGAGTGGTTTCCCGCACCGAACATGAAGCGGCAGATCCAGCAGGGCATCGCCCGAATCGCCCATCTCCTGCCGAAAATCATCGAGCAGGCGGCCGAGGGGCTGAGCTACTTCAACAGCCTCGGCTGGGTCCACCGAGACGTCAAGCCGGATAACTTCCTGGTCAACGACGACGGCGAAGTCAAGCTGATCGACTTCGCCTTGGCCCGGCGGGGCCGGCGCGGGCTGGGCAAGCTGCTCTCCCCGAAAGCGAAGGTCCAGGGAACCCGCAGTTACATGTCCCCCGAGCAGATTCGTGGGGCGACAGTCGATCAGAGGGCAGATGTCTACAGCTTTGGGTGTACCCTTTACGAGCTACTTGCCGGGAAGCCCCCTTTCACGGGATCAACCGCCGACGAATTGTTGAGAAAGCACCTACGAGCCCCCCCGCCAGCGGTGGAAGCGGCTGATAAGAACATCACGCCGGAGTTTGCCGAGTTGATTCGGCGATGCCTGGCCAAACGGCCCGAGGCGCGACCTCAATCCCTCGACGACTTTCTCGCCGAATTCCGCATGTGCCGAATCTACAAGAAGGTGCCGATATCACCCCAATGAGGTGCCTGGACGACGCCCGAGGGCGACGACCTTGCACGATGCCTGTGGCTGGGCGACAATAAGGGCGAGTCGGTCCGGCACGCGTAGCGTCCGGACCTTGCTGCGGCCGGCTGCCATGCCCACACGCGCCGAAGTGGCCGTTTTGTTGCACCGAGCGGGCTGGCCGAACCGAGAAGATAAGAGATACCGGAAGTGCAGGCCGGAAGGACCGCGTCCACCGGCGGTGTGCGCCGAGCCGGTCCACGTTGTTGTGGACCGATCCCAAACACCCCTTCAGGCGACAACCATGGCTGGCACCGAGTACCGGCTCTCGTTTGAACGACCGATCTACGAATTGGAGGCTCGGCTGCAGAAGCTCGACACCCTGGCCAACGAGAATCCGGAAGCCCGAAACGAGTTGCGGCGGCTGCGGCGGGAACTGACCGATCTGAAGAAGAGAATCTACGGCAATCTCAAGCCGTGGGAGACGGTTGAGGTCGCCCGCCATCCCGACCGGCCCATGACCACCGACTACCTCGAGTTGGTCTTCGACGAGTTCGTCGAGTTGCACGGAGACCGGTGTTTCGGCGATGATCGGGCAATCCGTGCCGGCTGGGCCAAGCTCGACACCTACCGCGTGATGGTCATCGGCCATCAGAAGGGACGTACGGTCAAAGAGCGTCAGGCGTGCAACTTCGGCTTCGCCCATCCCGAAGGCTACCGTAAGGCCATCGCCAGAATGCGCCTGGCCGCGAAGTTCCACTTGCCGCTGATCTGTCTGATCGACACGGGCGGCGCCTATCCGGGCATCGGCGCCGAGGAGCGCGGCCAGGCCCAGGTGATTGCCAGTTCGATGTTCGAGATGTCGCGGCTGCCGACGCCCGTGATCTGTGTCGTCATCGGCGAAGGGGGGTCCGGCGGGGCGTTGGGCCTGGGTGTGGGGGATCGCGTCTCGATGCTCGAACACGCCTACTATTCCGTGATCAGCCCCGAGGGATGCGCCGGGATCCTCTGGAAAAGCGGTACTTTCAAGGAACAGGCCGCCGCTGCGCTGAAGATGACGTCCAAGGACCTGCTGAAGCTGGGACTGATCGACGAGGTGATCCGCGAGCCGCTCGGCGGCGCCCATCGCGACCACCATCGTATGGCCAGCAAGCTGAAACTCCATCTGCGGAGCAATCTTCGCGAGTTGGTGGGAACGCCCATCGACCAGTTGCTCCAGCGCCGCTACGAGAAGTTCCGTCGCATGGGCGTCTTCCTCGACGCGGCCGAGGCCGGCAAGCCGCAAAACGGCGACGGCCGCGACACCACCGCCCTCGCCGCTTCCACCCCGGGCGCCGCGTCCCGCGCGGCCGGCAAGCAGACCGACTCGTTGCTGAGCTAGGGTCTGCAGACCGGGAAGGCGCATCATTGTGGTGCAAGAGTACGATTTCCGTCCGGTTGATTTGGAGGGCAGGGTGCGCTGTTTTGACGGAGCAGGGCGGCATTTGCGGGGCAGGGCAGGATCGCAGGGCAGGGCAGGGGGCCCCAACGATTCGCAGCCGGCCTGCCGCATCCGGTCCGGCCGTCTTCCTCGGCGGCCCGGCAATACCTCCAAGTCACCGCGCGTGGAGTCTATTGACGCTTGCACAGCCAAAGCGCGACGGTGACCAACGGGAGCCCGATTTTCCCGGCCTCCCGTTGATGGTCGGTCTGGATCATTCGCAATGCAAACATCAATAAAGACCAGAGAATCCTTGACACGAAACAGACAGCCGGCCAAAATGGATCGTGCTAAGTCGGGCTTGAAAGGGGGCTCCAATCGAGGAGACTTCGCGATGTTTCGAAGAACAGCTTCTGTGTTGCTCGTTTTGACTGTCCTCGGCTGCCCGGTCGCGGCTGAGCCGATACTCTGGAGCCTCGACGAAGGCGGCAACGACCACTGCTACGAGCCGATCATCGTTTCGGGCGGCATCACCTGGAACGCAGCCAATGACGCAGCGATCGCCGCCGGCGGCCACCTGGCGACGATCACCTCCGCGGCGGAGATGGACTTCGTCTTCTCACTGGTCAACAGCCAGGCGTATTGGAATCATCCCGGTCCCGGCCACAGCAACTACGGACCGTGGCTGGGTGGATTTCAGCCGGCCGGCTCGCCCGAGCCTGAGGGCAACTGGCAATGGGTGACGGGCGAGCTGTTCGACTACACCAACTGGGCGACCGATCAGCCGAACGAGTCGCAGAATGCGAACGAGGACAGCATCCACCTTTGGGCAAGCGGCGGCGGCACGCCCCCACCGCCGCGCCCGGTCTGGAACGATTTGCCGGCGATCGGATCGGCTGCCGCCCAGCCGGTCTCCTACGTGGTCGAATACGTTCCGGAACCGTCGACCCTGGGCCTGCTGGCCATGGCCGTTGTCGGCCTGTTCGTGTATCGCCTTCGCCGAAGATGTTCGTGAACCGGGCCCGAAGCCGGAAAGTAGAGTGGCGGTCATGAAAGGTGCCGGCCGGTAGCCCGGCATGCCGGAGCGAGGTCGGATCGCGTTGCAGCCGCACGGCTCGCCGATCCAATTCGCCAACCGGCCGGTTAAAGAACCTCGAGGGACGGCCGAAAAAAACTCCCCAGTTTGACATACTACCAGATTGCAGAACGGAGGAATCCCATGGCGGAATCGAACCGCGTCTCTCGACGACACTTCCTTGGCAGTTCACTGGCGGCGGGGGCCGTTGCGGGGACGTGCCTGGCTCGAACCTCGGCGGCGGCTCCGGCTGACGACGCGCCCACGGCGCCCGCGGAACCCGGCGCGGCCGCGGACCAGGACGTGATGCCCAGCGGCACGCTCGGCAAGGCCAAGATCAGCCGCGTGCTGCTGGGCGGCAACCTGATCAGTGGATACATGCACTGCCGGGATCTGAAGTACGTCAACCAGCTTTTCCGGGCGTACGCCACCGAAGAGAAGATCCTGCAGACGTTGAAGCTGGCCGAAGAGCACGGCATCAACACGGTGTTCGAGACGGGCGCCTCGTTCATCGAGCGCTACAACCGCGAGTTTCACGGACATATGCAGTTCATCCCGCACATCCAGGTTCCGATGGGGCAAAGCGACCGCGATCTGAAGGACCATATCCAGCGCCAGGTCGACTCGGGCGCGGTGGCCCTCTACGTCTGGGGTGTCTCCGGCGACGCGCTGGTCCAGGCCGGCGCAGTCGACCTGCTCGCCAAGGCCGTGGAACTGGCAAAGAAGCACGACCTGCCGGTGGGCGTCGGCGGCCATTCACTCCAGGTGCCGATGGCCTGCGAGAAACACCAGGTGCCCTGCGACTTCTACGTCAAGACCCTTCACAGCGATCAGTACCCCTCGGCCACGCCCGAGCCGCTTCGCAAGGATTTCATGTGGGCCACGGGCGGCGAGGGCTGGTACGACAACATGTGGTGCATCCAGGCGGAACAGACGATCGAATTCATGGCAACGGTCGCCAAACCGTGGATCGCCTTCAGGGTGCTGGCCGCCGGGGCCATCCTGCCGCGTCAGGGGTTCGCCTACGCCTTGAAAAACGGCGCCGACTTCATGGCCGTAGGCATGTTCGATTTTCAGATCGCGGAGAACTGCGAACTGGTCACGCGCCTTATTCGACGCGAGCAGAACCGGTCGCGGCCCTGGCGGGCGTAGCTGCGTCGGCTTGGAACTCGCGCGGCATTTCAGCGAAATGGTAGCTGAAGTCGCAAGACTTCCGACGGGAGATCTCTTCGCACCAGAGCAAGGCGACTTCCTGGCGATTCAGCTACCTTCCTCTTTCGCTTCGTCTTCTTCCGCTTCGTCCTCGGGCAAGATCAGCGTCGTGGAGAGCCGGAATCGCTTCTTCCCGGGCAGTTTGACCACGGTGATCTCCGCATGGCCAAGACCATCCAACGACACCGAGAGATTCGGCGGTGGGGCGAGTCGCTCCGGCTCCTCCTGGGCGATGTGGGTGCCTTGACCCCAAGAGCGGCCGCCGCGGAAGGACTTGACGTGTACCAGTTGGTACTGCGCCGCACCGCCCGGGGACGCTTCCCTGACGGCAGAGACACTGAGCGTGGCCAGTTTCGCGTCGGCTCGCCAGAAGAAGTGGGCCGGTTCGTTCAGCGCCAGCTCGATCGGCGGCACCTCGACGCCCGGCTTCAGCTCGACGAATCCCAGCTCGGCAAAGATTGCGGGGTCGGGCTCCACCTCGGCGAGCTTCTCGTCGCCCAGCTTCTTGGCCAGTTGCCGGATGCGATTCGGCAGATCACCCTGGTTGCCCACGGTGCGCAATAGCGTTTGGGCGCGAACCAGGGCGTCGCGGGCTTCGGCCACTTGCTTCAAATCGTGATGGAGCCCGGCCAAGGCGAGCCACGCTTCGCACGTCGTCGGCCGGCGCGTCTTCAAGATTTCCAGGACTCGCTGCCGCTGGTCCTGGCTCCAGGACTGCTCGAACAACAGCAGCACGTCGCTGGACACGTCGTCGGAGAAGGTCCGTTCGATCGCGTCGGTAAGCTCCGCTTGCGTCATGCGGTCGAGATAGCGGACGTAAAACGTGGTTGCCTCCGGGGGGGCGCCCGGCTGGCCACCTGTGAAGGTCTGCGGCGGCCTCGCGTCGCGGCGCCGGGGTGGAAACACTTCCAGCACGGCACCCTCGCAGGTCATCCGCAAATGGGGCAGCTTGGTTTGCTCGGTTGAAATGTCCGACGTCCTCCAACCGGCCGATTCCATCTGCCGCTGCACGCCGGTCAACACGTCCGCGGTGGCGGCATCGGTCGCCAGTTGCCAGAACGTTTCGTTGTGGTTCATCAGCCCATGGCAGGCCGTCAGGCGTTTCGCTTCGTAGGCGTCGAGAAAGGGCAGGGGAGGCGGCTGTTCGTAGGGTGGATAGAACACCTCGGGCAACTCGGGCAGCGGGCCGTCCTTCTCGTGCCACTGCCGGAACTGCTTGACCAGGGCGTCGCCGATCTGCTTGGCAACGTCGGCGGCCGCCAGCTTGTACTTCGCCGCCGACGACTCCAGGCCGGTGGTCGTGGATCGGTGCCTCAGAGTGCCTTCCCAATGGAAACACAACACGGGCGGCGTCAGGTGGTCGGTGTAGCCGGCCCGGCTGCTGGCAATCGAGTTGCCGGCCGTGACCGATATCTCCACCTCGAGCTTGCGACTGAGCAGCGTGACCGACTCCTCCAGCTTGACCAGATCAAGCACGATCACCACGTCGGGCGCCGCCAGGCCTTCTTCACACTGCACGCCATGCGGGTGGTAGTCGACCTGCTCGATAAAACCGAGTTGTGCGAATTGTTCGGGTAATTCCGCCCCGGCCCGTTGGAGCAGCAGGCGGTTCGACCGGTTGAAGATCGCCAGGCGCCGGCAGGCGAACCGCGCCGGGCCGCTACGGATCTCCCCCGAGGACGAGCTGAACGTGTCTTGGGCGGCGAGCTTACCTGCCTGCACTTCCAGCCATGCACCACGCTGGTCCTCAGCACCACTGGCCGGCACCAGGCGGCCGTCGTGCCCGCGAACCAGTCGCACCGGGCCGCTGGGTAGCTTTGGCGAGTTGCTGAACCAGAATACAGCCACAACGCCTAGCAAGGCGACGAACCCGGCCAGGATGACGATCATCCAGCGTCGAAGCCGGCGCATCCGGGGGCGGATCGGCGCTGCCGGCGGGTCGGTGACGTTCGGTGGGTCGGCGGCGCTGGGCTGCTCGAACATCGGTTGCTCAAATGATGGTCGGGTGTTTTCGGGTCGCTGCAAGACGGCACCCCAGGACCGAATTGCGGCGGCGCAACGGCCGAGAATCTATTCGCCACACACGGGCGAATATCGGGCCCAGAGGCGTCAGAATCGGGCGCTCACCACCTCCCGGCAACGTCCGATAATGTTTCTTATGTTCGGTCACAGGACGTTGGAAAACCCGGAAAAACAAAGGTTTTCAGAGTCGCGGGCCGTTTGCCGCCGGCCCGGCCGCACACGACGCCGTAAGCCTACGCCGGCCCGGCTTCCCGGACACTGGTAGTCCCCACCCGGGCCACTGCCCCCGGCCAGCGATCCTGCCCCCGGCGCCGAGCATGGCCAGCCGGCTTCGTACGATCGATCAGGAAACCATCGATCGAGAAACCGGCACACCGCCCAGGGGCTCGTCGGGCTCGTCGGGCTCGTCGGGCGTGAGTTCGAAGCCGGGAAGCTCTTCCACCGGCGTCTCCGGGTTCAGTCTTTTCTGGAAGTCCTCGATGTAGTGGCCCAGGACCTCGTTCACCTTCGGGGGCAGCACCGGGGCCGCGCGATGCAGTAGTACGGCCGCATAGTATCCACTGTGGGACTGAAGAACCCGCTGCCGGGCCGGCTCCGACAGGGTTACCGCGAAGAAGGTGATCAGCAGACACCAGAGGACCCCCTTGGCGGCCCCAAACAGGGCCCCTGTCTGGCGGTCGAATTCTTTGAGCTTCACCCGGTCGATCGCGCGGGCGACCAACCGAAAAAGCGACCAGATGGCCAGCGACGTGGCCAGGTACAACAGCAGCATGGCGATGCAGTAGTTCCACGGCTCCTCGACACCGAACAGAGGCGCGAACAATCCGCCGAACTGGCGGGCCACCAGATAGCTGACCAGCAGCGAGGCCAACGAGGCCACTTGCCAGGCCATCCCTTTCCAGGCGCCGAAAACCGTGGAGGCCACCAGCACCGCCAGCATGATCAGATCGTACATATGCACCGGGGAAGTCACGGGAGGTCGCCTTCTGCGATAGCCGACATTATTGACGCTTGCACACTCAATGCGCGAGGGCGACCAACGGGAGCCCGACTTGCCCGGCCTCCCGCTGGTCGGCCTGGATCATTCACAATGCAGACATCAATAGGGCAGCCGACACCGAGTCGCGAGTATACCCGGAACCGGAGCACGTGCGAAGGGCAGATTGCCCTTGGCTCGTTCGGCCCTTTTCGATACAAGACACCTCATGGCCGATTTCAAAACCCATCTTGGCTTCAGCGGGCTGCTAGGCGTCGGCTACGCCGGAACGGCTTACGCCCTGTACGGCGTCCCGCTGCCCACCTGCGTGCTGGCCGGCGGGTTGTGCGGCGTCTCGGGCATGTTGCCCGACGTCGACAGCAACGCCGGCAAGCCATTGCGTGAGAGCATGGCGTTCGCCGCCGCGGTCGTGCCGATAATGATGATCGACCGGCTGCGGCAGTTGAATCTGTCGCCGGAATGGATCGTCTTAAGCGGCGCCGGCGTCTACTTGCTGATTCGTTTCGTGGTCGCCGGACTGCTACGCAAGTATACCGTGCACCGGGGGATGTTCCACAGCCTGCCGGCGGCCGTGATCGCCGGCGAGCTGGCGTTTCTGCTGGCCTCCGGCGACGTCCCGCTGCGTGTCTACAAGGCCGGCGCCGTGACGCTCGGCTACGTGTCGCACCTGATGCTCGACGAGATCTACAGTGTGCAGTGGTATCGGGGCCGGCTGCGGCTGAAACAGACCTTCGGCACCGCCCTGAAGCTGTTCGGCCACAAGTGGTGGCCCAACATCTCCACCTTCGCCAAGCTGGCGATCTTGACGTACGTAGTGCTCAAAGAACCCGGCTGGATGCAGCAGCACTGCGAGCAGCACGTTCGGCCGGCCTTCGAACGAACGGCCGGCGTGGTCGTCGATCGGGTGCTGCGCTAAAGGCCGCGGGCAGATACCTGCTCCGCTCAGCAGCCCGGGCTGCTTTCCACCAGCAAGGTGACCGGGCCGTCGTTGACCAGCTCGACCTCCATGTGTTGCCGGAAGCGGCCGGTGGCCACCTCGATGCCCTGCTCGGCCACCGCATCGACGAAAACACGGTAGAGCGATTCGGCCAGCTCGGGCGGGGCGGCGTCGACGAAGCTGGGACGGCGCCCCTTGCGACAATCGCCCAACAGGGTGAACTGGCTGACCACCAGGATCGCGCCGCCGATGTCCGCGACCGACAGGTTCATTTTTTCCTGCCGGTCCTCGAAGATCCGCAGGCCCGCGATCTTCCGGGCCATCTGTCGGGCAACCGCCTCGGTGTCCTCCCGGGCAACTCCCAGCAGGACCAGCATTCCCGAGCCGATCTGTCCGCAGACTTGGCCCCCAATCATCACCCGGGCTCGGCTGACTCGTTGTACGCAGGCTCGCATGGCAAGTGGTGTCGTGGTGGGGTCGCGCAAGGCGCCGCGCATGACGACCGCGGAGCCCCCAGAATAGAAGATCCGCCGGGGCAGATCAAGCACCCGTAGTCAACCGGGCGGAAAGCGATAGAATACTGTAGAGCCTCATAAGGTTCGACAGCGGTGGAGCTCTCTATCGACGATCGCCTATCGATATCATCCTATGCAAAGAACAAAGCCCATCATCGCACTCACCATGGGCGACCCGGCGGGCATCGGGCCGGAAATCATCGTGGGCGCGTGGACGGAAACCGTGTTGCACGAATGGTGCCGGCCGCTGGTGATCGGTCACCCGGAGATCATGCGCCGCGCGGTGCGCTTCTGGAAAACGGGTGTTCGGGTGGTCGAGATCGACTCGCCCGATGAGGCCGAGCCGGCCCCCGGCGTGCTGCCGTGCATCGCCTGCGGCTCCGACGAAGTGCTGCGGGTTCCCCCGGCGACGATCGACGCCCGGGCAGGCCAGGCCGCCTACGACGCCGTGGTAGCCGCCACGCGACTGGCGCTTACGGACCGGGTCGACGCCATCACCACCGCGCCGTTGCACAAGGAGGCCTTGCACCTGGCCGGACACGATTTCCCCGGTCATACCGAGCTGCTGGCCAAGATGTGCGACACCGACGACTTCGCCATGATGCTCTACCTGGGCCCCGACGACAATCTCCTGGGCCCGGGTGGGCTGGCCGTGGTCCACGTCACCTTGCACACCGCGCTGCGTAACGTCTTCGACGAGCTGACCGAGGAGTCGATCCTGGCCAAGGCCCGGTTGGCCGATCGATTCATGACCCGCTTGATGGGCACCCGTCCGCGGATCGGCGTTTGCGCGCTTAACCCGCACGGCGGCGAAGGCGGGCTGTTCGGCGACGAAGAGCACGCGCTGATCGGGCCGGCCATCGAGCGCGGCCGGACCGAAGGCATGCTGCTGGAAGGTCCGCTGCCGACCGACACGCTGATGGTTCACGCCCGCGACGGCTGCTACGACGCGATCGTCGCCATGTTCCACGACCAGGGGCACATTGCGCTGAAACTGCTGGGAATGCACCAGGCGGTCAACGTCACGCTGGGGCTGCCCATCGTCCGCACCAGTGTGGCCCACGGCACGGCCTTTGACATCGCCTGGCGGCAGCACGCCGAAACCGGCAGTCTGCTGGAGGCCGTTCGCGTGGCCAGCCGCCTGGCCTTGGATCATGTTGATTGACGTTGGCACAGGCGATGCGCCCGGGCGACCAGCGAGAGCCCAACGCTTCCGGCCTCCCGATGGTCGGCCAGGATCATCTGCAATACCAATAGGACTCGCAACCGACGGCAAAACCCATGCCCCCCTGCCCTGCCCCGGAGACGTGCTGGCTCTACCTGATCCGTCACGGCGCCACGGCCAACAACCGGGCCCGTCCGCCCCGGCTGCAAGGCCGCCGAACCGACCCGGTGCTGTCGGGCGAGGGACACGATCAGGCGCGTCGCACCGGCCAGGCGTTGGCCGCCGCCGACCTGGGCGCCGTCTTCTCCAGCCCGCTGAGCCGCGCGCGCCAGACGGCCGAGGCCATCGCCGGACCGCACGGCCTCTCGGTGGAAACGGTCGAGGACCTGATCGAAGTCGACGTGGGCGACTGGGAAGGCCGTCCCTGGGATGAAATCGAGCGGATGCACCCGGAGGCGTATCGGCTGTTCATGGCCGATGCGGGTGTTAACCCCTATCTGGGCGGCGAGACGATCGGCGTCGTCCAGGCCCGAGTGGTGCCGGCGCTGGAGAGGCTGATGGCGGAGAATCTCGGACGGGTCATTGCCGCCGTGGCCCACAACGTGGTCAACCGGGCGTACCTGGCCCACCTGTTGGGCGTCCCGCTGGCCAAGTACCGTTCGATTCCGCAGGACAATTGCGGCGTGAATCTGCTGCGTTTCCGCGGCGGCCAGGCCAAGCCGATCACCGTCAACGCCATCGCTCACCTGGACGACGGCGGCTGAGGTCTGCGGCCGCCCCGCTGGCCGTCTTTTCGCCGCAACTGTCAGGCGCATGGCGATTCGGTTTTCCCAGAGCGTCCATTCCGGACTGATACATGGAGAAATGCACCACACTGCCCCGCTCCGCACACCCCCAAGGCTGGGCCCCCCCGCGAAGCTCAAGAACCATTCTGAACCTCGCAGAACCTCAACAGTGTATGATAGACGTAACCGTCCGGTGAAGCGCATTGCCCAGGGAAGGGTGTCGCGGGGGTGAGGGAGTCGGGGGAAGGCTACGCGGGGGCGAGCG
>JAFGRD010000137.1 GCA_016935315.1 Pirellulales bacterium | reverse complement strand
GGAGTACAACGAGGAACGGCCACACAGCAGCCTGAATTACCAGACTCCCTCGCAGTTCGCCGCCGACCTACCCGCTTCCGCTCCAGCGGGAAGGCCGGCTACCGAGACACGAATTGACAGTTTCTCCCCAACCAATACTCTCATAACCCCTGGTACAAGAAATGGGGGCACTTCATTACCGATGCCCGAAGCTACCCCAGTTTTCAAGGTTTGACAGAGCACTAGGCTTCAGATCTGACGACGGTGGTGAGTCAACTGTTGTGTACCAAGGACTAATCCACAAGAACGGGATTACCGAGTTCCTCGTCGCACAAGGGATTGACGTCCGCTGAACTGGAATAACAGGCAGCACCGCTGCATTTTCCAAAGGAGGATTGCTGATGTGCAGTGCCAAGAGATCGCCATGGCTCGTTGCGGCCTGGCTTGGTGTCGTTGTCAGTTGGCTCCCGGGGCCGGCCCGGGCGGACGACGCCCCCGAAGTCCCGCGGATCGACAGCGTCGTGATGTCGCCTGACCAGCCGCAGCAGTCGGACCAGGCGGTTGTGTGGTACGACGATTTCGACGGCCCCGAGAAGCCCTATACCGAATCGCAGGGCGAGCTGGACGAGGGCGAGGCCTTCGGCGGCCGAGGCCGCTCGATGCTCTCGGTCTATGAGCAAGGGAGCCGGGGCGTGGGCAATCGCAAGGTCTTCTTCGGCGACAGCCCCACGGGCAAGGTCGTGCACAGGGGCGAGTCGTTCGAGGACGTCTACTGGCGGATCTACGTGAAGCATCAGCACGGCTGGACGGGCGGCGGGCCTGCCAAACTGTCGCGGGCGACCAGCATTGTCTCGCCGCGTTGGGCCCAGGCGATGATCGCCCATGTCTGGAGCAGTGGCGAAGCGTTGACCCTCGATCCGGCCAGCGGCGTCCGCGGCGATCGGGTCGTGACCACCTGCTATAACGATTTCCCCAATCTCCGCTGGCTGGGCAACAAGCCGGTGTCGCGGCTGAAGCTCCACGGCACCGAGGAGGCCGGCCGCTGGGTCTGTGTGGAAGCCCGGGCGAAGCTCAACACGCCGGGCAAAAAGGACGGGTTGAATCAGCTCTGGATCGACGGCCGGCTCGAGGCGGAGCGCCGCAACCTCGACTGGCGGGGCGATTACACCGGGCACGGGATCAACGCGGTTTTCCTGGAGACCTATTGGAACGAGGGATCGCCGGTGACGCAGAAACGGTGGATCGACAACTTCGTCATCTCGACCCGGCCGATCGGCCCGATCGTTTGCGCCCGCAATCCGGTGTTGATCAAGACCTCCTACCACGGGCCGGGCAAGCAGGCGGCGTGGGAGGCCGAGATCGCCTCCGACGACCAGGGCGGCACCGTGGTCTGGCGGTCCGCTCGGCTGACGGCGGCGGATCGCGTCCGGGTCGGCGAACAGACCGGGACCTTTCTCGGTCCCCTGAAGGGCCAGACACGGCTGGCCGGCTCGCCGGCCTACTACCTCCGCGTTCGCCAGCAGAACGACGCGGGCCGATGGTCGGCATGGAGCCCCTGGCACCAGCCGTTTAGGACGAAAGCGGGCAATTAGCTGAGAACCACTATGCCTGGTGGCTACACCCGGACCGAGTCTGTCGTGAAAGAGGGTCACCGGCACGCGCAACGTACGTCATTCAATACTGGGCGATAGGCAGCGTGTAGGACCCCCAACAATTGAACGCACGGAAGCTTGACAACCCGGGGGGCTGCGTAGTAGGGTGAGGCTGATGGTTTTGTTCCACGAGACAATGAGGTGTACCTATGGCCCGCTGTACGAGCACTCTGGCACTGATGAGCCTAATCGTAGCCACACCGATATCCGCCGAGACAATCTCGATCCGCTCTGGCAGTACGTGGAGGACTTCAGCTGGCACCATAGCCGTCACTCCGGATTGGATTGCTGCCGTTGACTACGACGATTCGGATGAGGCTGGTTGGGTTGATGCCTTCAAGTCACCAGCCGGATACCTCATTTGGCATACCAGCAATCTGGGGCCTGAGTCGCCCAATCACGCTCGGTTTCGTCATGTGTTCGATTTGCCCGTCGCCGCGCAGACCGCCGTCATGCGGATTGCCTTTGATGACGACGGGTCGGCGTTTATCAACGGCTCAGAAGTGGTCGCCGACCAAAACGGGCACGCGTCGAGTTTTGAATTGTCGATCGATCCAAGTCTATTCGTCGTCGGCGCAAACCTGATTGCCGTTGACGGCTACAATCGGATGGCGCCGTACAACAATATTGGCGTGGAGTTGGACATTACGGTTGTTCCTGAGCCTTCCTCACTAGGACTCTTGCCGGTTTTGGGAGTCTTGGGGATAGTGTGCAGCTGCTACCGACACCGCTGCGCCTGACGGCTGCACGCCCACGGGACTGGCTCGGCGGTTGGGGCGCAAGGCGCCGTGGTAACTTGATTGTGGATTGCGGGCAACCTACCAGCGGAAGAAGCGATAGGGGTCGTCCCACGCCTGGGGCACGTCGAGGTAGAGCCCCTCCAGCCAGCGGCCCTGCGCGGGATCGGGGATGGGCTGCACGCGGACGTCGGCCAGCCAGAGCTTGCCGGCGCCCTCGTACCAGATCTGCAAGCGCGTCCGCCGATCGGCCGCGTCGTTGGATTGCACCTCGAAGCTCAGCGGTTTCCACTGCGTCTCGGGCGCGAAGCGCTGGTACGGAAAGAACGATTGCCACGTGGCCGTGTTGGTGATGGTCATCGTAACGCTGCCGGCGGCCAGGCCTTCCGCCCGCGCATGGAAGGAGATGCGGTACCACTGGCCCTTTTGCACAGGCACATCGTGCTGGGCCAGCATGGCGCCGGTCCTTTTGCCGCCTTCGCCGGGCGGAGAAGTGATCGCCAGGGACCATTGCTGGCCGTCCGGCTGCATCTTTTCGTGCGTGCAGGTCGCCCGGGGCGACTCGGAGGAGAAGAGCCACTGGTCGGGCGCGCCGTCGCCGTCCGCATCGGTGCTGAAGTCGCCGTTTTGGACCACGGAATCTCCCGCATCGCCACCGGCCGGCGTGGAAAAACGTTCCAGCAGCGGAGTCGAGCCGGCAACGCCCATATTGGCTAACAGGCGCGAAAGCAAAAAAGACACGTGGCGGTAGGTCCGTTTGCCGGGCACGACCTCCCGCCCAGCGGCGACCAGCGACGGGACGTCCTGCAACGCCTTGCTGACGCCGAAGGGCGCAAGCTGGCAGAAGACGACGTTGGGCGTTCTGGCCTTGCCCAGCACACCATTGCCGATGGCGGCGTCGCCGGAGATCAGCGGCAGTTGCGCGGGCATCGAGTTGTAGACGTCGGCCGGTCCCACGCCCGCCAGCAGCGAGCCCCGGCCGAACGGCTCGAACCAGGCCGCGATGTGCTCTTGCTGCCTGGTCTCGATCTTGCCCGGCAGGAAGGCGTTGGCTTCCTGTTGGTCGAGGCCCACGGCCAGCAGGTGACCGCGCTGGGCAAGCCACTCGGCGATGGTCGCGGCATCGGCGGCCAGCCGTCGGCCGCCGCCCGGCCCCACCACGAGGACCTCGTCCTCGTTCAACTTCCGGCCCTCGTATGGGCTCACGGCGATGCCTGCGGATTCGAGATGCTGCTTCCCGGCGGGGTCGCCCACGTAGATCGCCTTGCGGCGGGGCCCCGGTTTCCAAGCGGAGACATATTGGAGCACGCCGCCGGCGAGCGTCTCGGCGGCGGGTTCGTGCTCGGTCCGGCCGGTCACGTCCACCTGGCAGAAGAGCAGCATGCCCTTGCCCTCGCGATACTCGATCAACGGGCTGTACGCCAGGTCGAAGCCGCCGTCGAGCAGCGGCAGGAAATCGCCGCGCGGCGGCTTCTCGATCAGCACGGAGGCCACGTTGCCGCGATTGCCGCATCGCCACGCCCGGCTGACCGGGATGCCGCACCACCGGACCGTCGGCGCGTCGTTGAATTCGGGGCTCAGCTTGTACTCCAGCCGGGGCGGGACCATGGTGGCCGCGCCACGCCAGTCGCGCAAGTGTTCGTCGCCGATGCCACTGAGCGTCGGGTGGTCGGGCACCCGCTTGAACACGCGGCGCAGGCCGTACGTCGCCACGCGGAACCCGAATCGCTGCTCCAGCACATCCGGAGTCTGCTCGAACAGCAGCACCTTCAGCCCTTCCCGCACGCCGCCGACCTCGGGCGCCGGGCCATGGACGGTCAGCGCGCCTTGGCCCACGATGAGGAGGTCGTATGCCGAGAGGTCGGCGTCGGCGGCCACGGTGCGATACTCGACCCCGACGGCGTCCAGCAGCTTGCGGGTCTCGCCTGGGGGATCGAACAGCGCGATCCTCCCCGTCATCTGGGGAGCCGGCGGGCGTGGCAGGACGTGGATCGCGAAAGAGTCCTCCTGCGTCTGGCCGCTGTTGAACCCGACGGTGGCATGTAGCATGTACCGACCCGACGGCAGCTCGCCCGGCAGCTCGAACGCCAACGGGATGCGTTGCTGTTGCCCGGTCGCCACGGTGATCTGCTTGCGACCGGCGACGGACTGCGGCAGAGCCAGCGACCATCGGCAGTCGCAGTGGACCGTTTCTCGCGAGTTGTTGATGACGATGAGCTGTTTTTCAACGGTCTCGCCGGGGTGGAAGTTGTGGTCCTTGCTCGTGAAGGCCTGCGGTTTGCCGGCCAGGTAGGCCAGCAGCGGCCCGTTGTTGCGCACCAGTGCCTCGGCGGCCGCCGTGGGGACCCAGTCCGAGCGCTGGAAGGCCAGGTCGATCTGTTCGAACCGGTCCTCGATGTAGTCGGCGCTGAAGCCGGGCCGCTGGAGGTCTTGCCAATCCACGGCCAGATCCTTGCGGCTTCGGTCCACACCGTCGCGGGGCGTCCAATAGTGTCCATGGTTCCACGGCGAGTTGGCTGAAAGTCCCCAGGTCCGAAACGCCGGCCAGTTCTCGGCGAAATACATCGCATACACCGGGTACCGTTCCCGGAAGTCGCGGGAGCCGACCGAATGCGGATAGTCCCAACGATGCCAGACGTTGCCGGAGCGGAACCGCTGGGCTTCCCAGCGGAGATTCCGCTTCTCCTGGTCGCTGATCTGATACGCCCGGTCGCCGAAGAACTGGGCGTTCCACCGGGCCACGCAGAACTCCCAGGGCACGGTGGCGCCGCCGAACTCGCGGTGGCCCTGATACCAGCCTCGGTACATCGCCCAATCCCACGGCATGGGCACGCTATACTCACACGTGAAAAGGGGCTTCACGCCGTGCGTCGCCCAATGCTCGAACCAGTCCGACATCTCCTGGATGGGCACGATGTTCGTGTAGAAGTTGCTGGTGTGCATGGAGCCCAGGTTGCCCGAGGCATGGTGGTAGACGATGCGGCTGGAGTCCAGGCCGCCGATGATCGCCTCGGCCCGGAGGGCCCGCCTCACGTTTCGCACGGCCCACTCGCTCCGCGGGGCCTGGATGCCGTCGATCATGTCCGGGTTCATGTCCTCGGCATAGCCCGTGCCGTTGTGGCTGGTGGCATAGGCCACGACCGACGGATGGTTCTGCGCCACGTGGACGTAGAACGCCGCGTGCCGGGCGTAGCCGTTCGTCCGATCGGCGTCCTCGGCGTCCCAGTCGTAGTGGCCGAAATGCGGCTGAGAGAAGGCAATCAGCATCCCCACGTCGTCCGCGGCTCTGAGGATCTCCTCAAAGCTCAAATGGTCGCCCGGATGGCAGCCGTAATTGTGCGTGTAGACGAAGTTGATCCCGAAGCTCGCCAGGCGCTGCATGCTCTCGCGGGCGGCGTCGTAATTGGCCCAGGCGGCGCCCACCTGGGCATTGTCCAACGGGACCGACGAGAGGAAGATGCGGCTGCCGTTGAGGTAGAAGTCGCGACCGTCGATCCAGAACTCGCGGAATCCGAAACGCACGGGCAGGGCAGCGTCCAGCACTTTCCCGCCGGCCTCTTCCAGCGAGAGATGGAGCCGGTACATGTTCTCGGGCGTATGGACGTCCCAGAGTTTCTCCGGCTTCCATGACTCCGTCACGACAAAGCGGCCGTCCTTGAGCTCGCTTCGCCCGAAGGGCGCGCTGGTGAACTGCCGGACCGAGCGCCGGTCGTTTGCCACGTCGGCCCGGAGGACGTATTGGGCGTCGTCGGCAAGCCCCAGCAGCTCGACGTCGAGCTGGATGCGCTCCTGGCGCACCGAAGTGTTGAGCTTCACGTCGCCGATCCGCGCACCGGGAGGCGTGCTCACCAGATAGACGTCGCCGCAAAGGCCTCGCCGCGCCACGCGGCCTTGAACCTGCTTGGCCGAGGCCGTGTCGCTGTAGGAGAGCATGACTCCCTTCAGGGGCATGGCGACCACGAGCATGCTCAGCACGTGCCGCTGGCCCGGCCGGCACGCCGCCGTCAGATCCGCCTCGCCCGCCGGAAAACGGATCGCGCCGACCTGGTTGCCGTCAACGTAGACGGTGGCAAATGAGTTGACGTATTCCGCGCACAGGACGATGCGGCGACCGGTCCACTCTCGAGGAACGCTGATTTCCCGCTGATACCAGGCCGCGGCGATGCCGCCCAGACGCACCTGGCGCCAACTTGCGTCGGCGAAGACCGTCTGACAGTCCTTCTGCATGTAGTCGGTGATCCCCGGCCAGCACCCCGGAACCTTGAAATGTCCCCAGCCGGCCGTTGGCAGGGCGTCGGAACCTCCGCGGGCTGGCTGCCAGCGCCACAGACCGTTGACGCAGATTCGCTCCCGCGTGCCGGTGGCCTGGCGATACGCCTTTTCCAGGCCCCACACGGTCTCCACGCCCTGGGGCAGCCCTTCGGTTGCATCCGCCTGAGCGGCTTTCGCCTGCCGCACGCCACAGAAAAGGGCCGCCAGAAGGCCAGCCACCCCCAGACAGAAGACCGCCATACCGGCTCGCGGCAACCACTTGTACGGTATCATCTCAGCCTCCTTCTCGAATAGGCAACACATGGACTTCTGGGCGGTCCGGCAAGCCCCAAGACTACACCTCCGGGCATCACTTCGCAAGCGACTGCTGCCCGTTTGCCTACAGGCGGGCGCATGTGATAAACTCCAGCGGTCCCTCGAAGAAGGAGTGGTCCCCATGAGTCTGTGTTTCCGCCTCCCGATAATGGCTGTAATCCCCTTGACGCTCGGAATGCTGTTGGCTTCCGGAGGAGAGGTTGAAGGCGCCGCTTTGCCGGTCGCCGATGCCGGCAAACCAGTCGCCGGCAGGGGCCAACCGACGGAGCTCTTCGTCGCGACCAACGGCGACGACGCCTGGTCCGGTACGCTGCCGGAGCCAAACGCCGAGAGGACCGACGGGCCGTTTGCCACGCTTGCTCGGGCGCGCGACGAAATCCGGATCTGCAAGGGCACGCAAGCGCCGGCTGGCGGTTTCCTGGTGCATGTTCGCGGTGGGCAGCACTATCTGGCCGCAACCTTCGGACTGCGGAAAGAAGACTCCGGCACCCAGCAGTCGCCGATCATCTATCAGGCATTTGAAGACGAGAAGCCCCGATTGATCGGTGGCCGGGTGGTTCGCGACTTCCAGCCGTATCGGGACGAGATCCTCCAAGCCGACCTGTCCGCCCAGGGCCTGAAAGACCTGACGTTCACCAAGCAGTTGTTCTGCGAGGGCAAGCGACAGATCCTGGCCCGGTATCCGAACTTCGAGCCGGAGAATCCCTACGCCGGCGGCTGGGCCTATGCCGACGGCGAACCGATTCCCATGTACCAGGACATTCCGGGCGAAAGCCGGCAGTTGTTGACGCTCAAGGCCGAGGACCTGCGCCCTTGGGCCCGGCCAACCGACGGCTGGGTGTTCGTCTTCCCTCGCTACAACTGGTGGAACAACTGGTTGCAGATCGAATCACTCGACCGCCGAACCCGCCAGGTGCGTCTGAAGGGATCGGCCTCGTATCCGATTCGACCGAACGACCGGTACTACCTCTACAACCTGCTCGAGGAGCTCGACGCACCGGGCGAGTGGTACATCGACTACGACAAGCACCGGCTCTACTTCCGGCCGCCGGAGCAGGGCTTTCGGGGCGAGGTCGTGCTGCCGACGCTGGCGACCGTCGTCCAGGGCAATAACCTCAACCACGTAACGCTTCGTAAGCTTACGATCGAGTGTTGTCGCGGCGATGCCGTGCAGCTTCGCGATAGCGCCGATTGCCGAGTGGTCGGCTGCACGCTTCGCAATACGCAAGACGCGGGCATCAGCATTTCCGGGGGCGCGCGATGCGGTGTGATCGGATGTGATATCTACGAGGTGGGCACCCACGGTGTGTCGCTGCAGGGCGGCCAACAAGACACCTTGACACCCGGGGAGCACTTTGCCGAAAACAACTACATCCACCACACGGGCGTCTACTACAAACAGGGCGTCGGTGTTTCTCTGCGCGGCGTGGGCAACCGGGCTTCGCGGAACTACATCCACGACTGCCCGCGATTCGCCGTGCTCTACGGCGGCAACGACCAGATCATCGAACTGAACCACATGCGCCATCTGAACCTCGAGACCTGCGACACCGGCGCGACCTACAGCGGGGGGCGCGACTGGCTCTCGCCGCGCGGTTCGGTGATTCGCTACAACTACATCCACGACGTCTTCGGCTTCGGCAAAGCGCAGCACCACACCGGCCCCTGGATCACGCCGCATTACTGCTGGGGCATCTATCTCGACGACAATTCCGCCGAGGTGGAGGTCTACGGCAACATCGTGGTCCGGGCGTTGCGGGGGTTGCTCCATTTCCATTGCGCCCGCGATAACCTCGTGGAAAACAACATCTTCGTCGACGGGATGCTGCAGCAGATCGAAATGAACGGCTGGAATGACTATTCCCGGTGGATCGACCGCATGGGCCCCAATTACGAGAAATACTCGAAGTTGCCGGCGTGGCAGAAGTACGAGGGGCTGATGCGCGGCGGCCACCCGAAAGACGCGATCCCCATGGGGGGCAACCGGATTCGTCGCAACATCATCTACTACTCGGCTCCCGAGGCCTGCCTCTACAAGTACCGCAGCACGGCGACGAGGTTCCTCGGCGACTTCCAGTGCGACGAGAATCTCGTCTGGCACCAAGGTGCGCCGCTGTTGATTGGCGGGCTGAAGGACGTGCCGGAGGAAAAACAGTGGGATACCTGGCGTGAGATGGGCTTTGACCGCAATTCGGTCGTGGCCGACCCGCTGTTTGTCGACCCGGCCAACGACGACTACCGTTTGCGGCCCGACTCGCCCGCGCTGAAGCTGGGTTTCCAGCCGATTCCCGTCGAGAAGATCGGCCCCTACCAGTCGGCCGATCGGGCGAGCTGGCCGATTGTGGAAGCCCCGGGCGCCCGCGAAGCCGGCTTCCGGCGGGCGGTTCCCAACGTGCGATCGCACGTGCCGGAGCGGTGAGCCGGCGAGGTCGGTTGGCTGTCGGAAGCGACATGTACTCCGAAAGGATGGCAAGCCATGCATGCTTACGCCAGGTTCTGCCCGCCGCTGCGATGGTCGCTCGGCATCACCCTCGTCTCGGCGATGATCGTGCGATCGTCGGTCGCCTCGGAAACGCGGGTCGATCGAAAGACCTTTCGCGCAGGAGTGGCAACGGTCGACATCTCGCCGGTCAAGCTGCCGGTCGTCTCCAGCGGGATGTTCCTGACCCGTTCCGGCAATGTCGTCCACGATCGCCTCTTCGCCCGCGGCTTGGCGCTGGACGACGGCACGACGCGGATCGTGCTGGTGGTCGCCGATACGCTGTTCGTGCCGCGCGATCTTTGCGATCGGGCGAAACAAGCGGCGGCCGACAAGACCGGTGTTGCCGTCGAGAACATCATGATCTCAGCGACCCACACGCATTCTGGCGGCTCGCTGGTCGGCTGCCTGGGAACAGATGCCGACACCGAATACGTCGAGCAAGTCGGGCCCCAGTTGGCCGAGTGTATTGAAAAGGCAGTGGCCGCGCTGCGGCCGGCGCAGATCGGCTGGTCGTCGGTCCGCGACCCCGAGCACACGCATTGCCGCGTGTTCATCCGACGGCCGGACTGCATCGGCGTCGACCCGTTCGGCGCGAGGACGATCCGCGTGATGATGCACCCGGGCTACCAGAACCTCGAGTACGTCGGTCCCAGCGGCCCGGTCGACGATGAGCTTTCGGTGCTGGCCGTCCGATCGCCCGACGGCAAGCCGATGGGGCTGTTGGCCAACTATTCGATGCACTACTTCGGGGCCAGTCCGATTTCGGCCGACTACTTCGGGGATTTCGTCCGTGGCCTCTCGCAGTCGATTGCCCCGGGCGATGGCTCGTTCGTGGCCATGATGTCCAACGGCACCAGCGGCGATCTGCATTGGATGGACTACACCAAGCCCGCCAAAGAGATCACGCGGACGCAATACGCCGAGGCGGTCGCGGCGTGCGCGATGCGCGCCTGGCAGCAGATCGAGTATCACGATTGGGTCAGGCTCGGGGTCGGCGAGCGATCGATCAAGCTCCGCCGGCGCGTTCCCGACCAACGACGCTGCGCATGGGCCCAAGGGATACTCGACGCCATGGAAGGCCCGATCCCCCGTACCCAGCCGCAAGTCTACGCCCGGGAGGCGAAGTATCTGAAGGAGGAGCCGATTCGCGAGCTGAAGCTCCAGGCGATTGCGATCGGCGAGTTGGGCATCGCGGCGATTCCGAACGAAACCTACTCCATCACCGGCTTGAAGCTGAAGCTGCGGTCTCCCATGCCGGCGATGTTCAATATCGAATTGGCCAACGGCAGCGAAGGCTACATCCCGCCGCCGGAAGCCCTGGCCCTGGGCGGTTATAATGCGTGGCCTGCGAGGACCGCCGGGCTGCAAGCCGATGCGGAGACGATCATCGCCGACACGCTGCTGGCGATGTTCGAGGAGCTTTCCGGCCGGACACGCCGGAACGTCGATCTGTCGAAGGCGCCCTATGCACGGGACGTGCTTCGGAGAAAGCCGCTTGCCTATTGGCGGCTCGGCGAGATCGACGGCGCCGTGGCCGAGGACATCTCGGGCTCGGGCCATCACGGCCGGCTCGAAGGGGGTTATCTCTTCTACCTCGACGGCCCGCGGCGCGATGACCTGCGATGCGGCGGACGGCAGGCGCGAGCCGTGCAGTTTGTCGGCGGGCGTATGAAGGCGCATCTCGACGAGTTGGGCAACGACTATGCATTCGAGTGCTTCTTCCTGAGCGGACTGGCCAACGACAACCGGCCGATGACCGGATACATCTTCTCACGCGGTCCCGACGGCGCCGAGACGTGCCCCGGCGACCACCTAGGCATCTGCGGCAATTGCCTCGGTCGGGAGAATCAAGGACGCCTGCTGTTCTTCAACGGCAACCGGCAGCAGGAGGTGCTCACGGGCGGCCCGGCGATCGAGCCGAAGACCTGGAACCACGTGCGGCTGTGCCGCCAGGGCGATCAAGTGCAAGTCTATCTGAATTTCGAGCAGAAGCCGATCATCGCGGGACGCGCCGGCGTGACCCGACCTCGAGACTGCTCCGATGTCTTTCTGGGCGGACGCAGCGACAACTTTGCGAACCTGGAAGGCCGCATCGCGGAGGCCGCCGTTTTCGCCGACCAGTCGAGGTGAGGACTATTGATGCTTGCATTGTGAATGATCCAGGCCGACCAACGGGAGACCGGACAAGTCGGGCTCCCGTTGGTCACCCTCGCGCATGGAGTGTGCAAGCGTCAATAAGGAACGATTGGGGCAGCCGGCATGATCGACCGCCGACGGCACAACCGCCACGGGCGATTTCCCGGGGAGACTACTACTACAGCGCTAGGTCAGGGCCATTTGCAGCGGATCAGTTTTGTGAGTACGAAGCCGTTTTTCCGTAGTTTCTTGAGCGTTCGCTT
>JAFGRD010000136.1 GCA_016935315.1 Pirellulales bacterium | reverse complement strand
ATTGACGCTTGCACAGTCAATGCGCGAGGGCGACCAACGGGAGCCCGATTTTTCCGGCCTCCCGTTGGTCGGCCTGGATCATTCGCAGTGCAGATATCAATAGGGACTTCCCAACGCCCCCGTGCATGCGGCCACGACCGGCAACCCCTGTCACGCGGCTTTGCCCGAATCCGACGCACACGCTTCCACGCAAGGAACCATCGATGAACGCGACGCAATACCTTCTCCCGTTGTCGTTGGCGATGTCCGCACTGCCGAGAGTCTCCATGGCGCAGGACAGACGGCCCGCCGATCGGCCCCGAGTGCCCGTCGGCGTTCGTGCCGAGTTCGACGTCCCCTATGCCGACACCGACAACCCGCAGCAGAAGCTCGACCTCTATCTGCCCGACAAGCCTATCGGCGACGGACCGTTGCCCGTGGTCGTTTGGATCCACGGTGGTGCCTGGCGGGCCGGCAACAAGAGCAGCGGATTGGGCAACCTGGCCACGCTGGTCGCCTCGGGCCGCTACGCGGGCGTGTCGGTGGCTTATCGGCTCACCGACGAAGCCGTTTGGCCCGCCCAAATCCACGATTGCAAGGCCGCTCTTCGCTGGATCCGCGCCCATGCCCAACAACACAACCTCGACCCGAAACGGATCGGTGTCTGGGGCAGTTCGGCGGGCGGTCACCTGGTGGCCATGCTGGGCACTTCCGGCGGTGTGAAGCCCCTGGAAGGCGAACTGGGCGAGCACATCGACCAGGGCAGCCGGGTGACCTGCGTGGTCGATTACTTCGGTCCCAGCGACATGCTAACCATGGGCAAATACCCCAGCCGCATGGATCACGACTCCCCCAACTCGCCCGAGTCGAGGCTGGTCGGCGGCCCGGTGCAGGAGGCGAAGGAAGCCGCTCGCAGCGCCTCGCCCACCACTTACGTCTCACAAGACGATCCGCCGTTCCTGATCGTCCACGGCGACCAGGACCCGCTGGTGCCGCACAACCAGTCGGTCCGTCTGGCCGACCTGCTCGAAAAGGCCGGCGTCGATGTGACCTTCATTACGATCACCGGCGGCGGCCACGGCGGTTTCCGCAGCCTGGAGCTGACCGGCCGCGTGCGCCGGTTTCTCGACAAGCACCTCCGCGGCCAGCAAGTCGAGATCTCCGCCGCAGCGATCCCCCAAGGGCGACGGGAGTAAGCGGTGTCTCCATGGCTGATGCGTTCGACCCACGACAACGCGACGTCCGTATGCGGGGCTTCGCCCGGCGAGCCACGGTGGCCGATGCGCTGAAGTGGCTCGACGGGCACACCCACCGGCTAAATGAAGAAACCGTGCCGCTGGCCGAAGCGGTCGGTCGCGTCCTGGCCGCCGACGTGACCAGCCGCGTCGACGTGCCGTCGTTTGCCCGCTCGATGATGGACGGCTTTGCCGTGCGGGCGGCCGACACCATGGGCGCGTCGCCCTACAACCGGCTGGCGTTGGCGGTGATCGGCCAGTCGATGCCGGGCCGGCCATTCGACGCGGCGGTCGGTCCGGGTCAGGCCGTGCGGATCATGACCGGCGCCCCGCTGCCAAACGGTGCCGATGCCGTGCTGCCGGCCGAAGTCGTGGAAATCCAGCGACAGCGCATCCTCGCCCAGGACGACGTCTCGCCGGGAAAGCACGTCGGGCGGCTCGGCGAAGACATCGCCGCCGGAGCCGCGGTGTTGCCGGCCGGCCGCGTGCTCAGGCCGCAGGATGTCGGCGTGCTGGCCTCGATCGGATGTGGCCGGGTGGCCGTGGTGCGCCGGCCGCAGGTGCGGATCGTGACGACCGGAAACGAGTTGTTGCCGGCCGGATCGCCGGCGGAGCCGAACAGAATTGTCGATTCCAACGGGCCGATGCTCGCGGCGTTGGTGGCGCGGGACGGCGGCCGGCCGATCACGCCCGGTATTGTGCCCGACGATCCCGAGGCTATCCTCGAGGCGCTGCGGGCCGAGTGCGACATGGTGCTGCTCTCCGGGGGATCGAGCGTGGGGCAGGAGGACTACGCCCCATCGCTGGTAGCCGAGCACGGCGAGTTGCCGTTCCACGGCATCGCCATGCGGCCCGGCAGCCCGATGGGCATCGGGCGACTGCGGCAGCGGCTGGTGTTCCTCTTGCCGGGCAACCCGGTTTCGTGTCTGTGCACGTACGATTTCTTTGCCGGCCCCGCGATCCGCGTACTCGGCGGGCGATCAGCGGATTGGCCCTATCGCCGGGTCGTGGCGCCGCTGAGGCGGAAGATCGTCTCGACCATCGGACGGACGGAGTATGTGCGGGTGCGGTTGGCCGAAGGCTGGGCGGAGCCGCTGGCCATCGGCGGGGCGTCGGTCCTCTCCTCGACCACCCGAGCCGACGGTTTCGTGCTCGTCCCGCCCGACAGCGAAGGCAGCCCACCCGGTGCCGAAGTGGAGGTCTTCTTGTATGATTAGCGTTTCAATGTCTGCGCAAGCCTGGTCAGCAATGAAGACCCCCCGAAGGCTTTACCCTTGAAAAACGACAGCCCGAGCGACACGATGGCCAAACGATCTGCCTACCAACAGCGTGTGATCCGCGACTATTACCGCAACCAGAACGCCATCCTGATGCAGCGATTGGGTGATCTGGTAACCGACCTGTTTTTGGCCGAAGGGAAATCGCGGGTCCGGCTCTGGAAGCGGGTGGCTACGACCTTGGAGAGTCTCAAAGTGCCCAAGGACCGGGTGCAGCACATCGTGCAGAGCGACAATCCGACGCTGCTGGCAAACCTGCTGAAGGAGTTCTTGGAGAAGTCGTAGGGGGCGACCGAAGTCCAGGCAGACTTCCGTCTCGCGGCGAGTCGAGGGCATTTCAGCAGAAACGGCTGTCCAGCGGGCTTTCCGGCTCCTGCACGCCGGCCCGGCTCCACCACAGCCGTCCACCGTTCTTGACGTGCTCGTATCCCCGATGTCCGGGAAACCCGAACAGCGTGGCCAGGACCAGCAGGCTGGCCACGGTCGCCAAGACGGCCCAGCGGACACGATGACGGACGTCGAAGAAGGCCAGGCCGTACAGGACGCCGAACCCGAATCCGGCACCATGGGCGATGTTCGCCACGCTCATGACGTTGGCGTAGGTCAAGACAATGCAGAGCACGAACCAGCCCAGGAGCACTCGCACGGTCTGATCGCTGCAAACGGCCGCCAGATCCGGGTGCCAACGCCGGCCGATCCACAAGATGCCGAACAGCCCGTAGACGATTCCGGAAAGGCCGACGATCATGATCGGTTCTTCGCGGCTGAAGCTGCCGATGACGTACTCGGGCATCATCGACACGTAGCCCAGCAGCACGATCAATCCCAGCATGCGGTACGATCCAAGACGGTGTTCCAGCGCCGGGCCGAAGATCAGCAGGACGTAAACGTTGAAGCCGGCGTGCAGCGGGCCGCCGTGCATCAGCGTCGAGGTAAACGGTCGCCAAAGCTGGCCGGCCCAAAGCCGCGGAAGAAGGCCGAGGTAGTCGTTGTAGTACATCAGCCGCCGCCCGGCGTCGTCGGGGTGCTGAAACTCGTCGAACGTGCAGACCACCTCCAACGCGACGACGACCGCCGCGATGATGAGCGTAACAGGGGTCCGCTGGAAACTGATTTCGGGACGGGGCAGCATGCCAGAACTTTAGCTCATCGCTGTGCAAAAGCCAACCGCCTCGACCGAGGTAATCGATCTCCTCCAGCAACTGTTGCGGCACCACCCGCGCCGCCACTTGGTCGTTGTCATGGATCATGTGAGACCGTACGCCTCCAAGAAACGCCTTGTTGCACTCGGCCGCCAAGATACCGCCGGGACTTCACTCGCGATGTGAAACGTGATAGGCTTCTGGGGGCTTGTGAAAAAGACAGGTGGGGCATTCTTCCAGGTCGAAAGGCGGCGCAAGCACAAGAAAGGAGAAACCGGTAATGCGCGGTTCATGGTCTATCGTGGCTTTCACCTTGCTCGGATTTGCGACGGCCGCCCCGGCCGACCAGTGGACTCGTTTTCGCGGCCTGAGCGGGGCCGGCGCCGGCGAGGCGCCGACGATCGGCGTGCCGTGGACCGACGCAGACTACAACTGGAAGGTCGAGCTACCGGGTGCCGGCCACGGCTCGCCGGTGGTTTGGGGCGATCGCGTGTATCTGACCTGCGGCGATCCCCAGACGGCCCGGCGGACGATCCTCTGTCTCGGCGCGGCCGACGGGCGGACCGTCTGGCGGCGCGACGATCCGTCGCGCACCTACCGTCACCATCGCGACAACAGTTTCGCCACGGCCACGCCGGCCGTGGACGCCGGCGGCGTAGTGGTCACGTGGACCACGCCGGAAGAGGTCGTGCTGTTGGCGCTGGATCTCGACGGCCGGCCACGGTGGCGCCGCGATCTGGGGCCGTTCGTCGGCCCGCACGGCAGCGGCACCTCGCCGATTCTGGTTGGGAATCTCGTGGTGCTGGCCAACGAGCAGGAGGATCTGAAGCTCCTGGCGAAGATCCTCGGCCGGGAGGATCCGGAGGGTGCCGTGGGCAGGAGCTTCCTGATCGGCGTGGACCGCAACACGGGCGAAACCCGCTGGCAGGTCCCGCGCCGCTCCGCCTTAGCCGCCTATTCGACTCCCTGTCTGCGGCGGCGCGACGACGGCCGCGACGAGTTGATCTTCACCAGCACGGGCCATGGCATCACGGCGATCGATCCGGCCACGGGCAAGGTGAACTGGGAGCTCGACGACGTGTTTACGGACCGCTGCGTGGGTTCGCCCGTGGCGGCGGCGGGCCTGGTAATCGCCACGTACGGCCACGGGACCCGGGGCGAGCGCTGCGTGGCCGTGCGGCCCGACTCGACCGACGGCCAGCCGCCGGCGCTGGTCTACGACGTCACCAGATCGGTTCCGCTAGTGCCCACGCCGCTGGTTTGCGACGGCCGGCTGTTGCTCTGGTGCGACGACGGGGTGGTCGCCTGGCGAGACCTAACGACCGGCGAGGAGATCTGGCGCCGGCGGGTCGGTGGCGAGTTCTACGGCTCGCCGGTGCGCGTCGGTGATCGACTGTTCTGCATCGCCAAGAACGGCGACGTGGTCGTCCTGGCCGCGTCGGACCGGTTCGAGTTGCTGGCGCGCGCGCCTCTCGGGGAGCCGAGCTTCGCCACTCCGGCGGTTTCCGGCGGCGTGGTGTATTTGCGGACCCGCTCGCACTTGTTCTCGCTGGGCGGCGGTTCTTGACCGGGTCTTAGGGGCGGATTAGAATGGGCCCTGCGTGCCTGAAACCTGCGAAGGAGTACCTGGAGATGCCGGCCTTGGAACTTCCGGAACGACTCAACGCGGCGGCAGTGCTGGTCGACGCAAACGTGAGCAAGGGGCACGGCGAGAAGCCGGCCATCCTTTGCGGTGAAGACACCGTCACGTATCGCGAGCTTCAAGAGGGGGTGAACCGCCTGGGCAACGCGCTTCGGGGCCTGGGCATTCGCATGGAACAGCGCGTGGCCATTCTGCTGCCCGATGGGCCCGAGTGGGTGTTCGCTTTCTTCGGGGCCATGAAAATCGGCGCCGTGGCCGTGCCGATGAACACGATTCTGTCGCCGAAGGACTACGAGTATCTGCTCAGCGACAGCCGGGCGCGGGTGCTGGTGGTCCATGAGTCGATGCTCGAGCGGATCACGGCCGTCCGCGAGGAGTTGAGATACCTGGAGCACGTCATCGTGGTCGGCGGGCAGGCCGAGGGCTGTCTGAACTTTGATCGCGTTGTGCAGGACGCCTCGCCGTCGTTGGCGGCGGTCGACACGAGCAAGGACGACGCGGCGTTCTGGCTCTACAGTTCGGGCACGACCGGTTTCCCCAAGGGGGCCATCCACCTGCATCACGACATGATTGTGGAAGCCGATCTGTATGCCAAGCGGACGATCGAGCTGAGGGAGTCGGACGTATCGTTCTCGGTGGCCAAGCTGTTCTTCGCCTACGGCTTGGGCAACGGGCTGTACTTTCCGTTGCGCACGGGCGGCACCACGATCCTGTTGCCCGGCCGGCCCACGCCCGACGCCGTGTTCGACGTGGTCGACAAGTATCAGCCGACCGTCTTCTACAGCGTACCGACCAGCTACGCTGCCACGCTGCACTTGGCCGAAAAGACCGGCCGCACGAGCCTGGGCCGGGTGCGGATGTGCGTCTCGGCCGGGGAGCCGTTGCCGAAGCATCTTTACGAGAAATGGCTGGAGCGTTTTGGTGTGGAGATTCTCGACGGCATCGGCTCGACGGAGATTCTACACATCTTCATCTCGAACCGCCCCGGCAAGGCCCGCGCGGGAAGCACCGGACAGGTCGTGCCTGGCTACGAGGCCAGAATCGTCGACGACGACGGCCACGAGCTGCCGCCGCGCCAGGTGGGCACGTTGATGATCAAGGGCGACAGCATCGCCGACGGCTATTGGAACAAGCACGAGCAGACCAAGCGGACCTTCTGCGGCGAATGGATCAACACGCACGACAAGTTCCTGGTCGACGAAGACGGCTACTACTGGTATGCCGGCCGCACCGACGACATGATGAAGGTCAGCGGCCAGGCGGTCTGGCCGGCCGACGTGGAAGGCCTTCTGCAGCAGCACCCCGCCGTGCTGGAAAGCGGCGTGGTGGGCACGGCCGACCGGGACGGGCTGATCAAGCCCCGGGCGTACGTGGTGCTGAAGGACGGGCACCACGGCTCGCCGGAGCTGGCTCGCGAGCTGCAGGATTTCGTCAGGAAGCACACGGCCCCGCACAAGTACCCACGGTCGGTGGTCTTCGTCGAGGACTTGCCCAAGACGGCCACGGGCAAGATCAAACGGTACAAGCTCCGCGAGATGGCGGCGTCCGAGCCGTTGGCCTGACGGGGCAAACCAGGGCAACCTTGCCGGCGGCGAAAGGCGGGTGGCTCTCGGGGGCTTTCGCCGTCCGGCGCTATGGCTTATAATCGCGGCTCCCTGTATGTGCCGCCGCTGGTCGCCCGCCCGGGCCGAGGTGGCGCCGCCGACACACGCGTCCCTTGGTGAAGGAGTAAGCGATGCAGTCCGGTCATCCCCCGCTGGTGCGTACCCGTCTTTCGGCGCTGATGTTCTTGGAGTTCTTCGTCTGGGGCAGTTGGGGAGTGGCCATCACCGGCTACGCGGCCAACGTGGGTTTCAAGCCGTCGCAGATCGGCTGGCTGGGGGCCGTGGCGGCCATCGGCGCGATTATCTCGCCGTTGTTCGTGGGACTGATCGCGGACCGGTTCTTTGCGGCCCAGAAGGTGCTTGCCGTGCTGCACCTGTTGGGCGGCGCGTGTCTGATCGCGGCGGGCTACCAGACCACGTTCCTGCCGATGATGGTCCTGATGTTGCTCAACGGCTTAGCGTTCATGCCGACCATCGCGTTGGCCAATTCCGTGGCGTTTCGGCACATTCCCGACCCGGACCGATTTCCGCGGATTGCCGTGCTGGGGACGATCGGATGGATTGTGGCCGTTTTGTTCGCCCAGGTCTTTCTGGGTGGAGCGGCACAGCCGTACTTCCTGTATCAAGGGGGGGTCGGCGGCATCATCCTGGCCTTGTACGCCCTGACCCTTCCCAACACGCCGCCGAAGGGTGCGGAAGCCGGGGGCGACGTGTTCGGCCTCAGCGCGTTGAAGCTGTTGAAGGAGCGGTCGTTCCTGGTCTTCATTGTCTGCGTGTTCCTGTTCAGCATTCCGGCGTGCGGGTACTTCTTCGTGCTGATGGTGCCGATGTTGCAGCAGCGGGGTTACCCGTCGCCGCTGGGGCTGACGTCGCTGAACCAGTTTGCTGAGATCATCTTCATGTTCAGCATGCCCTGGTTCGTGGCCAAGCTGGGGCTGAAGCGCGTGCTGATGATCGGCATGCTGGCCTGGGCTGTTCGCTACTTGTGTTTCGCGTGCCCCGAGTTCTCTTCCGCCCTGATCGGCCTGATCCTGCATGGTTCCTGCTATAGCTTCTTCTACGTCGGCGCATACATGTGGGTGGACCGCCGGGCGCCGGCCGAGTTGAAGTCGAGTGCGCAGAGCCTGCTGGCATTCCTGCTGCTGGGCGTGGGTTACTTCCTGGGGGCCCAGGGCGCCGGGTTCATGATGGGACGGTTCCCAGCCGAGGTGACCGCCATGCCGGCCGTCGATGCCGAAGACGATAAGCCAGTCGCCGACGCCAAGCTGCCGCGCTGGGACGATCCCGACGCCAGCTCGCTGTGGCAGTACCTGGACCTCAACGCCACCGTCAACGATCTCATCTACGGCAAGCCGGAAGAGGAAGCAAAGCCGTCGCTCGATCTGGCCCAGCAACTCGACACGAACCGGGACGGGAAGCTCACGCCGGCCGAAGTCGAGGCGATTCCCGATGCAGGGCTGGAGGTGGACGGGCTGGTCTACTCGCGGGCGGACATGGTCAAGGTGTTCAACAAGATCACTAGCCTGAAGCAGCAGCCGCGCGAGGGAGTGGAAATCGCGGCCGAGCTTACCCGCAAGGACTGGCTGCGGGCCCAATCGTGCGACTGGGCCCCAATCTGGCTCTGGCCGTCCGGCGCCGCGTTCGTGCTGCTGGCGTTCTTCGCCCTGGCGTTCCGCGACAAGCCGGAAGGAAAGACATGATGTGATGGTCAAGCCCTGCGCCGTTACATACGCAGCAGCGCCGAGCCCCAGACGAATCCCGACCCGAACGCCACCAGCATCACGAGCTGGCCGGGCCGGATCACGCCGGACCGCCGGGCCTGGTCCACCGCGATCGGCAGGCAGGCCGAAGCCATGTTGCCGTAGTGCTCGACGTTGACGAAGACCTTCTCCTGCGGAATTCCCACCTGCTGGATAATCGCTTCGAGCATCCGCAGGTTGGCCTGGTGGGGTACCAGCACGTCGATCTCTTCCAGCGCAAGGCCGTTGACCTTGAGCGACTCGAACACCGCCTCGGACATTCGGGCCACGCCGCTTTGGAAGACGGCCTTGCCGTCCATGCGGAAGTGGATCCGCCCCTGGTCGATGTCGTCCTGGGTAAGGTGCTCCAGGCGGCCCAGCCCGCTGCCGGGCGCGGCCGTGTAAAGGGCCTTGGCCTGGCTGCCGTCGGCGTGCAATAGAGTGGAGAGGATGCCGGGCCGGTCGTCTTCGGCGGGCCCCACGACCACGGCCCCCGCCCCATCGCCCAACAGGATCGCGATGTTGCGGCCGTCGTACGAGCCGTCGATCCGCTTCGAGAGCGTTTCGGCACACGCGATCAGCACGTGGCGATAGGTGCCCGCCCGGACGAAATGGTCGGCGATCGACAGCCCGTAGATCAAGCCGGCGCACTGCTGGCGGATGTCGATGACCGCGATGCCGGGCAGGCCGAGCTTTCCTTGCAGGAAGAAGGCACAGCCGGGATCGGCGTGGTCGGGCGTGATGGTGTTCATAATCAGCAGATCGATCTGGTCCATGCTCAGCCCGGCATCTTCGACCGCCGCCCGGCAGGCCGCCACGCCCAGGTCGGTGGCGGCGACGTCGGGCTCGGCGTGGCGCCGCTGGTGAACACCGGTCCGCTCGACGATGAACTCGTCGGTGGTCTCCATCATCTCCATCACGTCGAAGTTGGTGACCACCTTCGGCGGCAGATAGTGGCCGGTTCCCAGAATGCGTGAGCGGGTCATCGGATGGCTCCTACTCGATCCCTTCGTGTTGCAGCGATATCTTCACCAGCAAGGCGCAGTTCTTCTGGAAGAAATCCAGCGGCAGCAGCGGCTTCTTTTCGTAGATTCTGCTGCCGAGCTGCTCGGCGATCTCCCGGGCCGGCTTGCCGGCTCGGGTCTGCTCGATGATTCGGCGATGGTACTGTTCGGTCGCGGCGATGGCGGCCTCGAAATAGGCTTTCACGGCGTCGCCGCCCTGGATGGCCGCATTGTGACTGAGGCAAAGTACCTCGGCGTCCAGCTCGGCCAGTCGCCGCATCGAATCCAGATACACCCCATAGCCGGTGAAATAGTTGGGCCACCACTCGTTCTGCTCGGGCAGGTAGTAGCCGGTGGCGTCGGAGACGACCAGCACGCCCGCATCGGTCTGGCGGAAGCTCAGACTGCAGTCGCTGTGGCCCGGCGTTTCGAGTACGTCCAGTTCGACGCGCCCGATCCGGATCGTGTCGCCTTCCTGGAGCGTGCGATCGATGGCGATCCGGTTCTCGGCCAGCGGCTCGGGGCGATGGGCTTCGGTGATGACGCCGGCGTTAAGCAGCGCGCCGGTCAATGCCTGATCCATCTTGCCAAAGAACGCGAGCGCCTTCTCGATGGAAAGTGTGCCGGCCGCCGCTTGCGAGGCCGAGACGCTCACGCCGGGAAACATCTCCCGAAACTTGGGCACGGCCATCACGTGGTCGGGATGGGCGTGGGTGACGATCACCTGGTTGACGGTCTCCGGGGCGATTCCCAGGTCGTCAAGCTGTTGTGCCAGCAGCGGCCCCATGGCTCCGGTGCCGCCTTCGACAATCGCGGCTTCGTTTCCGTCTTGAAACAGATACAACGGATAGGCGGCGCTGCCGAGCATCCAGAGGTTGTCGGTCAGCGGCGCGGGCGGACTGGTAATCTGCACGGCTATTCTCCTTGTTCATGCCTTTCCAACGCGAACAGCGCGGCCCCGAATGCCCCGACGTGCTGCGGGTCGGGAGGCATGTGGGCATGCGTCCCGAACGCCTCTTCGGCCAGCGTGGCCAGGTAGCGGTTATGCGCCGCCACCCCGCCGGTCATGACCAGATCACCCACCAACGTATCCATTTCGACGATCCGCTTGACGACCGAGCGAAAGGCTCCCTTGACGATGTCCTCGACCTGCTCGCCCGCGCGGATCTTCGCCAGGATCTCCGTGGCGGCGAAGACCGTGCAGAAGCTGCCCAGCGACACCTCCCTGGTCGAGCGCTCGGCCAGGTCGTTCAACTCGGCCACCGGCCGGTTCAGCCGCAAGGCGATCTCTTCGAGGAAGGCGCCGGTGCCGGCGGCGCACTTGCGATTCATCTTGAAGCTCGTGCGACGGCCCCGGTTGTCGAGATGGATGACCTTGCTGTCCTGCGCGCCGATATCGATTACCGTGATCGCCCGGCGAAAGTGAAAGAAGGCTCCCTTGCCGTGGCAGGCGATTTCAGTAATCTTGCCGCCGACCCAGGGCACGTTGTCGCGGCCGTAGCCGGTCGATAGCGAGGCGGCGATCTGTTGTCTCGTAACACCCGCAGCCGAGAGCGCGTCGGCCAAGCAGTGGTCGGCCGTTTGGGCATAGTCGACGCCCGAATGGTGGATTGTCCGGGCGACGACTTGTTGGTTCTCGTCCAGCAGGACCAGTTTGGCCGCGGAAGCCCCGATGTCTATGCCACAGAAGTAGTGCATCCCTTGGGGCTCCTACTCCTCCGCGAGTTGCTCGACGAAGGCCTCGATGTTCGTGCGGGTTTGCTCCTCGCTGTAGAGCCGCAGGTCGTTCAGGTCGCCGTTGACGACCAGGTAGGGCTTGCCCAGCTTCTGCCGCAGCCGCTCCGGCATCTCGTAGCGGTTGTTCGAGTTGTTCGGGCAGGTCTTGGCGTCGTGGTAGAGGATGCCGTCGATTCTGAAGTGCTCGACCATCTGCTGGATGTACTGCTCCTTGAATTCCTCGCTGCGGCAGATGAAGATGCTCGAATACGCCCGGGCCATGCTTCGGAAAGGATCGGACGGATCGAGCGCCTCGAACACCCAACTGTTGCAGTAGGTGGAAGCCGCCACGCACGTTCTCAGCTCGGTGAACTGGCCGGAGAGGCTGCTGAGCTTGCCCCAGATGGGCATGCCTTCCCAGTAAACGCGGAATCGCTCGCCCTCGACCGCCGCGACGCCGTCGGCCGCACGCTGCTTGAGCTCGTCCAACAGGAGCCGGTAGTAGTCGACGGCGTCCTGGTGGCCCCGCAAGACGACGGCCGGCCCCATTTGGATTGTGCCGTCAAAAAAGGTCAGCGGCGAGGGCACGTTGGCCGCCGCCTCCAAGACGGTCTTCCATAGGTCGGTGCACTGCTTGGAAAGGGCGATGGTTTCGCGGAGCTTGTCGATATCCAACTTCGTGCCGGCCGCCTTTTCCAACGGCTCGACCAGCGCCTCGGTCTGCTGCGCCACGTGGTCGATCAACGAATCGTCCAACTCGCCGATCGCTCGGGGCGTGTGGATGCCCACGCAGGGCACGTTCCACTCGCGGCCGTAAAACTGGAACCAGTCCTTCACGTCGCGACACTGATTCGTGTTGAACACCAGGACGTCGGCCTTCGGCGGCCCGGGCATCTTCATCTTCTGCAGCGGGCTCTCGCCCTTGAGGTACGAACCGATGTCGCTGGTCAGGTAGGAGCAGATGTCGGGCGAGAAGCCGCGGGCGTTGGCCAGGGGAATCAGGTCGGTGGCCATGCGGGTGGCACCGAGCATCGCCCCGTGGTTTTCGGGAAAGTAGACGTTATACCCCAGGGCACGAAGCAACTCGGCCGGCCCCACGCTGGTGCACCAGGCCGTCTTCCGGCCCTGCTGGGGACCCTGGGTCAGCTCCATGAAGTACTTCCCCATTACGCCCTTCATCTTCTTGGTCGCTTCAAAGTCTCTCCGTTCAGTGGCGGACGACATATTCAAGTTCCTTTCATCTCTCGCAATCGATCACACGGCGCAAATCGCTGCCCGAGCCGCGCGGCCAACTCCTCCAGCCGGTCGCGGACCGTGTCGAGCCCCAACTGGCGGGCGTAGCGGAGCAGGCCGCCGCGAAAACCCGGAAAGCCGGTCCCTAGCGCCATGGCTGCGTCGAGGTCCGACTCCCGCCCGACGACACCCTCTTCCATCACGTAGAACGCTTCGCTGACCATGCGCAAGACGAGCCGCTGCGTGATCTCGTCCCGGTCGAGTGGACCGGGCGAGCGGCCCGCGACGCGCTGCACGTCGGCGATAATCTGCCCGGCAACGTCGCTCTGAAGTGGAGCATAATCGCCCCGCTCGTACTTGTAAACTCCCGAGCCGGTCTTCTGGCCGAGGTGGCCCTGCTCCACCAGGCGCACGGCGATGGGCGAGACGTGCCCGTGGCGGGGAAACGCACGGCTGAGCACGCGGTCGGTGTGGACCAGAATATCGAGCCCCGCCATGTCGATCAGGGCTAGCGGGCCCATGGGAAAGCCGAACTCGACCGCGGCCGCATCGATTGCGACGGGCTCTGCGCCGTCTTGCAGCAGCCAAAATGCCTCTTTCAGGTACGGGATGAAAATGCGATTGACCAGGAAACCCTCGCGGTTGTTGACCAATACCGGCGTCTTCCGCAAACGTTTGGCGAATTGCAGCCCCGTGGCCAGCACGCCGGGCGAGGTTTCCGGCGCCTGGATGATCTCGACCAGCGGCATACGATGGGCCGGGTTGAAAAAGTGCATGCCACAGAGCCGCTCGATATGCTGCATCCCCTCGGCCAACTGCTCGAGCGAAATGGTCGACGTGTTCGAGGCGATGATTGGCTCCGGGCCGCAGACCGCCTCGATTTCGCCGATCACGCTTCGCTTCACGCCGACGTCCTCGAAAACCGATTCGATCACCAACTCGGCGCCGGCGAGCCGTCCGCGGTCGGTCGTGGTCGAGACCAACTCCAGCATGCGCTTGGATAGCTCGGGCGAAAGCTTGCCCTGCGCGATGCGCTTCTGCAACGAGCTTCGGATGCGGTCGAGCCCCTTGGCCAGCGCCGCCTCGCTCTGGTCGCACGCGACCACGGGCACGCCGGCAACGATCAACGCGTGGACGATGCCCGTGCCCATCGTGCCCATGCCGACCACCGCCGCTTTGCCGATTTCGACGGGCCGCACGTCGGCAAGCTGGGGAACCTTGGCCGTTTGACGCGTGGCGAAGAACAAGTAGATCTTGTTCTGTGCAGCCGGCGTGTTCAGGCACCGCGCGAATGCCTCCCGCTCTTTCCGCAGGCCCGCCTGGCAGGATTCCTCCACACCGCAGCGAACCGCTTCGAGTATCTCCTGCGGAGCGATGATTTCCGGCCGCGTCTTCTGCAGCCGTTGTTGTGCCTCGTCGTAGGCGGCCCGGTTGGCGGCGGCGTTTTCGATCTTCTCGACGTGCTTCGCAGTTCTCCGCGGTGCCGGCGCGAGTGCCGGCCCGTGCGCCGCTGAGACCAGGCGCCGAGCTGCTTCGATCAGATCGTCGCTTGGGCAAATCGCGTCGACCAGCCCGAGCTCGAGCGCACACTCGGCATCGACCGTCTCGGCCGTCATGAGCATCTTCAGGGCGGCTTGCACGCCGATCAGCCTCGGCAACCGCTGCGTTGCACCGGCCCCGGGATTCAGGCCCAGACTGACTTCGGGGAAGCTGAACGTCGATTCCGCCGTACAGACGCGGAAGTGGCAGGCCATGGCCAACTCGAGTGCCCCGCCCATCACGCGGCCGGCGACCGCCGCGACAACCGGCTTGCCGCAGTCCTCGACGACCTGGAACGCGTCCTGGAACCGCCGCGAGATCTCGGCGGCATCCTCGACCAAGGCGATTCCCCGAAACATGCCCAGATCGGCGCCCGCGCTGAAATGGTCCGTGCCGCCGGTCAACACGATGGCTCGCACCACCGCATCTGAATCCGCCCGGCCGATTGACGCAACCAGCTCGTCGAGCACAGCAAGGCTGATTGTGTTCAGCGGCGGGCTGTCCAATTGCAGCACGCAGACTGCGTCGGATACACGGTAGTGGATCATTTCTCGGTCGAGGTGGTTTTGTGCGGGAAGGTATTCGGAGAACCACCGACAAAGGCACGAGTGCCTGGCACTCATTATTCGCCTGCGCCAAGCGGTGTCAAGTGTTTGCCCGAGTCAGGTGGTGTCAAGTCGGCTGTCCGTGAGTGTGGGCAGAGGTATCGTTTGCGCGGACAGACGTTGTGCGAAGCGGCATGCACGAGGTCGCGTGCGCAGCGCGAACGCAAACGTTGGACACAATCGAGTGGAGCCAATCCACGGGCTGCCGAAGCGTGCAGCCGTGCTACCCCACCTTGACTTGCGGCTGCGATTCGGGCTCGGTGTCGCGGCGGAGCTTGATCGTGGCGTCCGGCGGCAAGCGGCGTTCGGGCGTAATGCCGCGCTCGGTCGCCGAACAGAACCGATAAAACTCGGCCGCGTGACCCTCGACGAACCGGACCTTCAGCCTTTTGAGCATCTCGCTCCAGGTCAGGCCGCTGCGATAGATCACCCGATAGGCGGCCTTCAGTTCGCGAATCGTGTCCGCGTCCAAGCCCGCCCTGCGCAGGCCGACCTGGTTCAGCCCGACGACCAGGCTGCTGAGCCCGTCGACGGTGACGTATGGGGGCACGTCGCGATTGATGTGGGCCTGGCCACCCACCATGGCCATGGTGCCGACGCGGCAAAACTGGTGCACGGCCACGGCGCCGGAGAGATACGCCCGATTGGCCACGGTGACGTGCCCCGCCAGCATCACGTTGTTGGTGATGATCGTGTTGCTGCCAAGCTGGCAGTCGTGGGCCACGTGGGCGGCTACCATCAGCAGATTGTTGTCGCCGATGGTGGTCAACTCGCCGGCGTGCATGGCGCGGTGGACCGTGACGTTCTCGCGGATGGTATTTCCGGAGCCGATCAGGACGCCGCCGGGACGTTCCGGCATGTGGGCGTGCTGGGGCAAACCGCCAACCACGACCCCTTCGAAGACACGATTCTCCTTGCCCAAGGTCGTGCCTTGCTTGATGACCACGCGGTTTTCCAGGATGCAACCGTCGCCGATCGTGACACCCGCCTCGACCACGCAAAAGGGGCCGATCTGGACGTCGGGGCCGAGCATAGCGGTGGGATGGACGCAGGCCAGGGGGTGGACGCTCACGGGGGGCACCTCGAAGCAAGAGAAGGACAGGCGAAGATCCGGCACGACATATCCTGCTCGTGATATCGGCTGACGAAGCGCTACCCATTGAGCCGGATGTAGTGACCGCAACGGTTTTCCCGAATCTGGCGATGACACCACACTGTAAGGGGGATGGTCTGCGGCGGGTGGGGTCGGTAAACTGCAAAGATCAATGTCCCGTTGTGTTCCTCGAAGTTGCCCAATTCCCCGATGGAGTCATTTGAAATGTCCAGTGCTGATGAGATATTTGACGCGGCGATCGAGTTGAAGGAGGCAGACAAGCTCGACGAGGCCGTCGGCAAGCTCGAGGAGTTGATCGGTCAAGAGCCCGGTTTTGTCTTGGCCCACGCAGGGCTGAGTGTCTGCTACGGTGCACTGGAGCGGCATGACGAAGCCGTCGAACACGCGCAGAAGGTCTGCGAGTTGGATCCCGAGGACCCGTTCAGCTTCATGGCCAAGAGCATCGTCTGCCAAAAGGCAGGCCGCATGCAGGAGGCCGAGGAGGCACTGGCGCGGGCCATGGAGATGCAGTGGGCCGCGGCCAGGAAGGCCCAGCCGTAGCTCGTCTTTCAGACCGGGTGCAATGAAATGAAATAATGAAATGAGGAAGGCCGCCGCGCGGCCTTCCTCGATCGTGTCTACCCGACTTGTTGGGCGCCCGGCCCCTGGCCTATTCTTCGAGGTCGTGGATCTCGTTTAGCGTGTGGGTCACCATGGCATCGTCCTCGATGTAGCTCTCGGCGGTTGTCGTGCGCAACACCTTCAGCACGTCGAGCACCGTGTGGACCTGCGCGCCGACGCCGGCCATCGGGTTGAACCCATCACCGGCGTCGTCTGCAGCGGCCTTTAACGCCAGATCGACCCACGGCGTCAGGGCATCGATGAAGGCAGCCCAGTTGACCACCGCGGCCACGGCCAACGGACGGTCGGGATCGGCCAGCACGCCGCCCGCCGCCAGCGGTGTGGCTTCCAGCAGCCGCTGCGTGTGTTCGTGGGAGATCGTCAACACGGCCACCGACTCCGACAGCCCGAAATTGGGAACGATCTGCTCGTCCACACCCCACTCGACCGGCAAGGCGTAGCTGAAGACCGTGCCCGCGTCGCTTTCGCTGACCTCCGCATCGGGAATGACGAATTCCTCCGGGATGGCGCCGGGCTCGATTTCGCGGATGGCCTTGACCAGGGCGTCGGCGATCTCGTGATACTCGCGGCAGGCCCGGCGCAGCAGCTTCGCATCACTGACGCCGATCAGCACGGCCGGCTCGAGCATCGGCATGGGCTTCTCAGTGGCCGGTAATTCCTCAGCGAACTGTTTGCTGGTCAGCTTGGTGTCGATCACCAGCCCGATTTGGCTGTCGGCCAAGGCCGGAATCAGCAGCTCACGGTTGGCCTTGTCGGCGCGCTCCAGCAGCGGACCGATCAGCGTGACGGCCTTCTCGAACTGCTGGCGCTCACGCTCACTCATCTCCTTCAGGGCGAGCTTCTCCACGTAGCCGTAGGCCACTTTCAGCCATTTGACCACCAGGTCGTAGTCTTCGGGCGAGTCCTGCGCCCGGGCCACCATGGCCAGGAACGGATTGCCGCCGACGTGCGACAGCATCCCCAAGGGCTTCGTGCCATCCCACTGCGAGTGGTCGCCGAAGTTGTACTGGTAGCCCTCGATGCCCTGATCGGTCAGGAAGCTCACGGCCGAGATCGCTCCGGGCTCGGGGATCAGGCCCTTGACGTCTTCGGCCAAGGCGGCGACATCCTTGCGAAGCTGGGCCTCGATCTCCGGCTCCAACTCGGCCGCCGGCAGCACCTCGTCGACCGCCTCGAGTAGATCGTCGACGTCTTCGTCACTACTGGCCAGTCGGGCCATCATCGCCTGGCTGACGTAGGCGACGCTGATCAGCCGCTGGTCGGCGTGCTTCTCAAGGCGCTGGATCTCCGGACGGTCGACCAGCCGCTTGCTCTCTCCCAGCCGGGCCAACGCGTCGGTCGAAGAGCCGATCGACAGCAGCAGATAGTCCTTGCGCAGGCCCAACGCGACCACGAGCTTCGACTGCTTCAGCCGAGCCACCACCTTGTCGAGGTCGCCTTCGTTGGACTCGAGTTCCTTGGCCATCTCCAAGGGGACCTCGTCCCACGGGACCATCGAGCCGTCGAGCGTCAACGTCAGGTATTCGTGGCCGGCAACCGTGGCTCGCTTCAGGCGGCCCTGCAACTGCGGCTCCTGCTCAAGTGCCTCGGTCGCCAAGGCCTCGAGCTTGAGCAACTGCTCGGTCGCCAGTTCGGTGTTGCTGACCTTGAATCCCATCACCATATCCGGGGCTTTGATCAACTCGACGTTCTCGGCCAGCGCGGACAGCAAAAGCATCCCCTGGAGCTGGTTCTCGTTGATCCCCTTGGCCTTGCCGCTGATTTGCATGATCGCGGGCCCGTAGCGCATCGCGCCGCCAATCTGCTGCATCAATTCCATCGCGCCCACCAAGCTCTGATCGCCGTAGCAGAAGACCTCGTCCGAGGTCATGTCGGCTGCCAGGTCGAGCAGCTTGCGGACCTCGGGGTCCTTCAGGGCAGTCTGAATCTGGCCGGGCACGCTCTCGGGGTTGGCAGCCTGCATGTAGTACAACGCCAGGCCCATCTGGACAAAGGGCATCGACTTCAGCTTTGACCATGCCTGGCTGCCGCCGATGGCCTCGATCTGCTCGCGGTTGCGGAGCATCGTGCTGCAGAACGCGGCGTCGTCGGGCACGAGGTTCAACGACGTGCCGAGGTCTTCGAGCTGGCCCGCCCGGACCGGCTCGACGGCCAGCAGACCGCCCAGGGCGACCGCGGCAATCATCAAGAACAGGACCCAATGACGTACGAAGTGCCGATGTGCCATGGAACTGTCTCCTTAAGTGGATCGGGTGACGTGGCGTTTCTACGGGTAGATTCGTGTTTGTGCGGGGAGAATTGGCGTCGGTACGGGCAGATTTGCGTCTACACGGGAAGAATAGCCCACGAAGCGAAGATACGTCGATTGTAGTGGTCGATCGTCGGGGGGGCAACCAGGGGCGCCAATTGGGCTGAGAATTGCCTGCAGTTTCTTCGTCTGGGGGGTAAGATGCACGGCGTTGCCTGGCGGCGGCATGGAACCCCGCTGCCGGCCAGAAGCGCTCTTCCCCGGTTCTTCCCCAACAAGGCAGGAGAGGTGATGATGTCTGGCAGACTCGTTTGGATCTCTTCCGGATTGGCCCTGGCGGCCATGCTCGTGGCCATTGGGCAGCACGCGGCGCAGAGCGTTTCGGCTGCCGACCCATTTGCCGACGACGCGGCTGCGACTCCGCCGGCTGTAAGAGCGGAGGCCGCCGACCCGTTCAGCGCTCCGCTGCCGAGTGCCAAGTCCGCGGCGAAGCCGGCAGCGCCCAAGGTGCCCGCGGCTCGCAAGGTGGCCAAGGCGGTCGAGGCCCCCAAGCCGACGAGCGGCCGCGCCAACGATCCTACGGGCGTCGCGGCGATCGAAAGGGCGTTGTTGGAGAAGACCGAGTTGGAGTTCGTCGAGACGCCGCTTGCCGACGTGGTCGAATACCTCAAGGACCAGCACGACGTGGCCATCGAGCTGGATCGCAGGGCGATCGAGGAGACTCGTCGGGCCGCGCCGCTACCGGTCAGTCTGGCATTGAAGAACGTCTCGCTGGAATCCGCCTTGCACTTGATGCTGCGAGACCTCGATCTGACCTGGACGATCGCCGACGAGGTGTTGCTGATTACCACGCCAGAGGAAGCGGAGAGCATGCTGGTAACGCGACTCTACGACGTGGCCGACTTGGTGACGTACCGCGACGAGCGGGATCAGCCCTGGGAGGACTACGACAGCCTGATCGATATGATCACATCCACGGTGGATGCCGCCACCTCGGATGAGGTCGGCGGCGCGGGCACCGTCAGCGGCGGGACCTTCGGCACGGCCAAGATCCTCGTCGTTCGGCAAACCTATCCAGTGCACCGAGAGATCGCCGAGTTGCTCGCGGAGATTCGCGAGATCGCGGCCAGGCACGCCGGTGACGGACAGCCGCCGAGGAAACCCCGATCGCAACTCTCGCCGGGCATGCGCGGCATGGGTATGGGCGGCATGGGCATGGGCGGAGGCTTCGGCGGATCCAGCCCGGATGCGAAGAACAAGCCGCTCAACAACGGCCCGGCAGGACAGGGTGCCAAAGGGTTTTTCTAGCGATGTCCGCGCTGCGCCAGGCGACCTTGCGCCGTGGCGCCGGAGCACGCGTTGGGCGGTTACGCGGGCTCTGTGGGCAGGCTGCGTGGATAGGGCGGCGGGGCAGCCGGCGGGAGCGGCTGGCGATAGGTGTCGGCCCAGTCGTGGCGCTCCTCCTCTGTGGCGTAGTAGCGGAGCCAGACTTCGGGATCGCTGTTCGGGCCCGTGCAGTCCCAGTGCAAGTAGTTGTTGGGCCAGTCAAGCTTCTTTTCTCGCGCGGGAAGGATGTCGCGGAAGATCAGACAGTATAGGTCGCGATCAGTCAGGTGGTCGGTGAAGTCGAGCACGATCCGCTTGTCATAGAGTTTTTGCACCAGATCCCAGAGGATCTGGTGCAGGTCTTCGTCGTTGAGCGACTCGGGCCGGGGCGGCCGCAATTCCGGTTCGAACCACCGGTAAATCGGCAGCACGGGGGCCTGTTCCCAGGCCAACATGCAGGCGAGAAACTCGTTCTCCGCCGCCAGCGTCAGGTGCTGAACGTTCACGCGACTGATCGACTCGTCGAAGTAACGCTCCAACTCGTCGCGCAGCTCGGCATTGCGGAGCAACTGCTCGACTTCATCGGGTTGAGGGCGGCGCGCCTGGAACATCGAACGGTTACCCTTGCATCATGAGTTGCAACGAATAGTCCTAGTTGTGGCTGGGTCCTGCCCTTAGGTTCGACTTTAACAAGAACCGTGCGAATTTCCAAGCGATTGGCGCGCACCGTCGCCGCGTTCTTGGACTTTTTTGTGGCCCGAACCGCTACGACCGCAAACTGGCGACGGCACGATCGGAAGAACTGGCAAACTCGGCCTCGCCACGAGCCCCGTTGGTTGGCCAGCCTTGACCGTTTGCGGCGGAAGCATCAAGAAGCGTGGCCCCGTTCTTTCTCGATCGCCCGTTCGAGATTACGGATCTTCTCGACGCGTCGGGCATGGCGTCCGCCCTCGAAGGGGGTCGCCAACCAGAGTTCGACCATCCGATCGATCAGCCGTCCCCCCAGCAGGTCGGCCGAGAGGCAGAGGATGTTCGAGTCATTGTGGCGGCGACTCATTTCCGCCGTCAAATCGTCGTGGCACGGGGCCGCCCGAACGCCGGGGAACTTGTTTGCCGCAATGCACATCCCTAGCCCGGTTCCGCAGACCAAAATCCCCCGGTCGACCTCGCCGCGGCTGACCTTCCCCGCGACCTCGGCAGCCAAGTCGGGATAGTCGCTCGCCTCGTCGGTGAATGCCCCCACATCCTCGACCTCGTGGCCCAGCCGTTCGACCAGCTCAATCAGCTTGGATCGGATTTCGTATCCCCGGTGGTCGGTGCCAATGGAAATCCGCATCGCTTGGCCCCCTTTTTGCAGGTCATCACAAATCCAGCGTCTCGAGTCGGGGCTTCAACTCGGCCTGGATCTGATCGGCACACGCCTGGTAACGTTCGACGGGCCCGCCGATCGGATCGGAGACGTCGGAACCGTTCTGGCAGAGCAACCAGGTCCGCTCGGCGGCCCCGGGCCACTGGGCCACGATCGCCTCACGGTGTACCCGGGTCATCGTGTAGATGACGTCCGCATGACGCACCAGCGGCTCGGTCAGCGGCTGGGTTTCATGGGCGCCGATGTCCAGCCCGAACCGCGACATCACCTCGACTGCTTCGGCGCTGGCCCGGCCACCCATCAGGGCCGCAATCCCCGCCGAGACGACGATCACGCCACGATCCTCCAACTCGTCGATCCGGCAGCCCAATCGCTTCGCCAGGATATCGCGGGCGAGGGCCTCGGCCATCGGGCTGCGGCAGGTGTTTCCCGTGCAGACCAGCAGAACCAGCATGCTGGACAGCCGCTGCAGCGTCTTTTCCGGCACCACGCCCACGCGAAGCATCTCGTAGCGTTTGCCTTGCACCCGGACTACCGAGGACGGCTGCCCAAACCGGCAAGGCCCGTCGTCCAGCACCAGGGCCACGTCGTCGCCCAAGGCGTCAATCACTTCGGCAGCGGTGACCGCGTCGGGCTGTCCGGAGCGATTGGCGCTGGTCAGCGTCAGCGGCCCGGCCAACATCCGCAGCACGTCGAGAATTACCGGGTGGCCCGGCACGCGCAGGCCCACCGTCTGCCCGGGCGAGACGACCCGCTGCACCTCGGAAGGAAGCTGCCGAACGAGGCTCTCGGGATGGGAATCGTCGACGATCAGGGTGATCGGGCCGGGCCAGCAACGCCGGGCGAGCCGCTGCGCCAGCGGGCTCATGTCGGGGGCATAGTCGCGGGCCTCGTCGGCGCTGCGAATGGCCAACGGCAACGGGTTGTCGGCCGGGCGCCCCTTGACTTCCAGCAGACGCTCCACCGCCGCGACGTCCAGGGCACTGGCCGCCAGGCCGTAGACCGTCTCGGTGGGAAACGCCACCAACCGTCCCTCGACCAGGGCCTGGACCGCTCGATGGACCACGTCGCGCCAGTCTTCCGCGCTGCGGACATCAATGACCACGTGTGGCATAATCCGGCCCAAGTTCTGCGTGCCTGCCCCCATCGACGTAATATCTTACTATATGCCATCTTGCGCCCAATCGTCAACCCGAGAGGGGCGGAACCGCTTGCCGACAGCCGACTTCGGGTTTCCGACTGAAGCCTTCGGAGGGAGTGTCTGGTGGGTCGGTGCCGGCCGGTGGGCTGGGCGGCCGTTCTGGTGTTGAAGGACAAAACCGGGTAGGCTCAAAGAGGACGCGGCCGCTGGGCGGTCGTACCGACGCGGCAACGAGATTGTTGGCCCATTGTCCAAGATGTGGCGGACAGAGGCGAACATCGATGTGGGCCCGTGGCAATCCTGGCGACCGGCGCATTGGCCGGGCAGAGGTCAACAAAGAAGGATTTCGGCAAACGGAACGCTGCCACGATAGGTACGCTGAACCCAGGACCTCGATATTCACCCCCGCCATGAAATCGGCTCTGATCGCCATCTCCTGCGCTACCCTGATTCTCATGAGCGGATGCTTGCCGAGGGATCCGCACAATCTCGGCCGGCTCGAGGGAGTCTGGGGACGACGGGGGATCTCAGACGGTCGGTTGCAGCGGCCTCGCGCGATCGCCATCGACGACCGGGACCAGGTCTATCTGGTCGACAAGACGGCCCGAATCCAGGTCTTCGACACCAAGGGCACGTTCCTTCGCGGCTGGCGGACGCCGGCCCACGAGACGGGCAAGCCGACGGGGCTTTCGATCGGCCGCGACGGCAACGTGCTGGTGGCCGATACACACTACTATCGGCTCCTGGTCTACTCGCCCGAGGGCGAACTACTCAAGAGCATCGGCGGCACCTTGGGCCACCGGCCGGGCGAGTTCGGTCAGGTGACCGACGCGGTCCAGGATTCGCAAGGCAACTACTACGTGGCCGAGAAGGGCGAGTACGACCGGATCCAGAAGTTCTCGCCCGAAGGCAAGTTCCTGATGCAATGGGGAGGCCACGGCAGCCAGCCGGGCCGGTTCATCCTCCCGCAGAGCATGGCCGTCGACGAAGCGGATCAGATCTGGGTGGCCGACGCCTGCAACCACCGCGTCCAGGTCTTCAATACCGAGGGCGAACTCCTCACGGCGTGGGGTTCCGAGGGTGACAAACTGGGCAAGCTCTATTATCCTTACGATCTGGTGCTCGGCGACGGCGATACCGTCTATGTCTGTGAATACGGCAACCACCGGGTGCAGAAGTTCACGCGCGACGGCCGCTCCCTGGGATGCTGGGGGACCGAAGGCCGCGACCGGGGGCAACTCTACAACCCGTGGGGCGTGGCGCGCGACAGCCGGGGGAGGGTCTACATGTTGGATACGAACAATCACCGGGTACAGTGCGTGAGTATGTGAGCCGGCCATGTTCGATTACCAGCTATCTTTCGGCTCGCCCTGGTACCTGACCCTGTTGGTATTGTTGCCGCTGGTCTGGTGGCTGAGCGTGCGCAGCATCGCCCTGGTGGGGCGCATTCGCTGGTTGATCGTCAACGTGTTGCGCACCGTCGTGCTGCTGGGGCTGATCCTGGCTTTGGCCGACGTGCAGTGGGTGCGAATCAGCGATCGACTCACCGTGATCTACCTGCTGGACCAATCGCTGAGCATCCCGGCCGAGCAGCGCCGAACCATGATCGAGTACGTCAACGCCGAGATCCTGGAGCATCGAGACAACGAAGGCGATCGGGCGGGAGTCATCGTTTTCGGGCGCGACGCGGCCATCGAAATCCCCCCGTTCGACGACGACGTGCAGCTTGCCCCGATGATCGAGAGCCTCTTGGACCCCGAGTACACCAACCTGGCCGGGGCGATCAAGCTGGCCCAGGCCTCGTTTCCCGAAGACGCCGCCAAGCGGATCGTCCTGGTCAGCGACGGCAACCAGAACCTCGGCGACGTGGCCGAACAGGCCCAGCGGGCCGCCGGCGCCGGCATCGGAATCGACGTGGTGCCGATCGACTACCAGTCGCGGGCGGAAGTCGTGGTCGAGCGGCTGGCCATTCCCACCGACATCCGCCAGGGACAGGCTTTCGATCTGAAGGTGGTGGCCACCAACACGGCCACCGACGGCGGCGAAATCCACGGCCGGCTCGTCCTTTCCCAATTGACCGGCGGCGAGCCCGAGGTGCTCAGCGAAGAACGCGTGACCTTGCCGCCCGGCAAGAAGGTGTTCACCATCCGCCAAACCATCGATCGCCCCAACTTCTACACCTACGAAGCCAAGATTGTCCCCGACAAACCCGAAGACGACACGATGCCCCAGAACAACCGGGCAACCGCGTTCACCCACGTTCGCGGCAAGGGGCAGGTGTTGCTGATCGAGGACAGCGAGCACCCGGGCGAGTTCGACCAGTTGGTCGAGCGGCTGCGCCAGCAGAACCTGGAGGTCGACGTGCAGTCGACCAGCCAGTTGTTCACCACGCCGGGCGATCTGCTGCCCTACGACACGGTCGTGCTGGCCAACGTGCCGCGCTCGACCGGCGAAGGCGACGAGGTCTATCACTTCACCGACGAGCAGATCGAAATGCTGGTTCGCAACACCCAGCAGATGGGCGCGGGGCTGGTGATGCTGGGCGGGCCGAGCAGCTTCGGCGCCGGCGGCTGGTCCAACACCGAGCTGGAAAAGGCCATGCCGGTCGACTTCCAGATCAAAAGCGCCAAGGTCGCGCCCAAAGGCGCGTTGGTGATGATCATGCACGCCTGCGAAATTGGCCAGGGAAACCACTGGCAGAAAGTGATCGCCCAGGAGGCCATCAAGACCCTGGGCGAGCACGACTACTGTGGCCTGCTGCAATGGAGCGGCACCGACCAGTGGCTGTGGGGCCAGGGGCTGGCTCGGGTGGGCGGCAATCGGAACAAGATGATGGCCGCCGTCAGCCGGATGACACCCAGCGACATGCCCCAGTTCGATCCTTCGATGCAGATGGCGCTGCGGGGCTTCCGCAAGGTTCCCGATGCGGCCGTCAAGCACATGATCATCATCAGCGACGGCGATCCCTCGCCACCGAGCCGCGGCGTGCTCAATGCCTTGATCCAAGACAAGGTGACGATCTCCACGGTGGCCGTCGGGGCCCACGGCCCGGCCGAGAGCCGGTTGCTGGCCAACATCGCCTCGGCGGCCGGCGGCAAGTACTACGCCTGCAAGAACCCCAAGGCACTGCCGCGGATTTATCAGCGCGAGGTGCGGCGGGTGGCCCGGCCGCTGGTCTACGAGAGAGACATGCCGTGGAACGTGCAGGTCAACTTCCCCCATGAGATGATCGGCGGCATCGACGCCCTGCCACCGATCAACGGCTTCGTGCTTACCAGCAAGAAAGACAACCCTTTGGTCGAGGTTGCCCTGGTCTCGCCCCAACCGGCCGGCGAGCGGAACAGCACGATTCTGGCAAGCTGGACCTATGGTCTGGGCAAGGCGGTCGCCTTCACCACCGACGCCGGCGCCCGCTGGACCAAGCAGTGGCCCGATTCGGCCGCCTTCGACCAGCTTTTCGGCCAGGTCGTCCGCTGGTCGATGCGGCCCACCGGGGAATCAGCCAACTTCACCGTGGCCACGCAGGTCGAAGGCGAGCAGGTCCAGGTGGTCGTCACCGCACTGGACAAGGAAGGCAAGTTCCTGAACTTCCTGAACATGGCCGGCGCGGTCGAAGGCCCGGACCTGCAACGCATTCCGCTGGAAATGAGGCAGACCGCCCCAGGGCGCTACGTGGGCGCGTTTCCTGCCAGTGCGGCGGGAAGCTACTTCGTGGCGATCACACATGGCCTCGAGGGCGAGGCCCCGATCCTGACCGGCGTCAACGTGCCCTATTCCGACGAATTTCGTGACCGGGCCGCCAACGAGGCGCTGATGGCCGAACTGGCCGAGCGCGTTCCCGCGGGAGGCAAGCCAGGCCAGGTCATCAAGTCCGATCCGGGAGACAAACTGCCCGATGGAATGCTGAAGGTCGACACTTTCCGCCATGGCGAGCTGCCCAAGGCCACCAGCAGCCAGGATGTCTGGTTCTACGTGGTTTTGCTGGGCAGTTGCCTGTTCTTCTTTGATGTCTTCTTCCGCCGCGTGCAAGTGAGTCTGCTCTGGATTCCGCCGCTGGTCGGGCGGGCGGTCGCCCACGTGCTGGGACGCGACGTGAAGCCGGCCGAGGTCGAAACCATGCAGCGACTCCGCAGCCGCAAGGCCGAGGTGAGCGGGCGGATCGAGCAGCTTAGGGCCGACGCCCGCTTCGAGGCGCCCCCGGAAGCCGCCACCGACCTGGAAGCCCTGCAGAAACCGGCCGGCCCGACGCCCCCGGCCAAGCCCCGAGCGGGCCCGGGCGAAAAACTGACCGAGGAAGCCGAGGAAAAGGGTTATACGGAGCGCCTCTTGCGAGCCAAGGAAAAGGTATGGGACCGGCGTAAGGGACACGATCAGAAGTAACGACTCATCCACTCGTGACTCTCCAACTAAACAGGATTCACTTATGAGCATAGCGGAAACCATGGAGAAGCGGGCCCGGCAGTTCGTCGATCGCTACGCGGCGGTCCGCGAGCAAATCGGCCGGGTCATCGTGGGCCACGACGAGATCGTCCACGGCGTGTTGACCTGTCTGTTCGTTGGCGGGCACTGTCTTCTGGAAGGCGTGCCGGGTCTGGGAAAGACGCTGCTGGTCCGCACGCTGGCCAAGGCGCTCGACCTCGACTTCAACCGCATCCAGTTCACCCCCGACCTGATGCCGGCCGATATCCTCGGCACCAACATGGTGATGGAAACGCCCGACGGCAGGCGCGTGTTCGAGTTCCAGAAAGGCCCGATCTTCACCCAGATCTGCCTGGCCGACGAGATCAACCGGGCCACGCCCAAGACCCAGTCGGCCATGCTGGAAACGATGCAGGAGGGGACGGTGACGGTGGCCGGCACGCGCTACCCGCTGACGCAGCCGTTTCTAGTGATGGCCACGCAAAACCCGATCGAGCAGGAAGGCACGTACCCGTTGCCCGAGGCCCAGTTGGACCGCTTCCTCTTCAAGCTGTTGGTCGGCTACTCCGACCGCGAGCAGCTTGCGACGATCGTGGAACGGACTACCCGCGGCGAGGTGGTCGAGCCGGACAAGGTAATGGACGGCGGCGAGATCCTCCGGTGGCAGGAACTGGTCCGCGAAGTGATTCTGGCCACCCACGTGCAAGACTACATCGTGCGGCTGACCCTGGCCACGCACCCGGACGGCTCGTTCGCGCTGCCGATCACGAACCAATACATCCGCTGGGGTTCCAGCCCGCGCGGCGCCCAGACGCTGGCTCTGGCCGCCAAGGTTCGTGCCCTGCTGGACGGCCGTTACAATGTGAGCTTCGAGGATGTCCGCCGCGTGTTCCTCCCCTCGATGCGGCACCGCATCATCGTCAACTTCGAGGCTCAAGCCGAAGGAATCGAGCCGGATCAGGTGCTGTTGGAATTGCTCGAAGGCGTGCCCCAGAAAGAGGAGGGTGCATGAACTGCCATGTCATCTTCAGCACCAGGAACTGCAAACCAATGATCATGCCCGACTGGACTCCGCGACTCTACGAATACATCGCCGGCACGATTCAGCAAACCGGAGACAGGCTCGCTGGTAGAGATCGGGTCGTTTCCAGGGGCAGTCCTTGCCGAGTAAGACCCCATTGCCGCGCAGACTCCTGTTGACGAGCAGACCCCATGCCTGAAACCTCGACACTGCTGAGCCCCGAGCTGCTCGCACGGCTGGAGCGCATGGAGCTGATCAGCCGGAAGATCTTCCGTGGCCGGATGAAAGGCGAACGCCGCAGCCCGCGCAAGGGACAGAGTGTCGAGTTCGCCGATTTCCGCAGCTACGTGCCGGGCGACGACCTGCGGTTCGTCGACTGGAACACTTACGCCCGGCTGGAGAAGCTCTTCCTCAAGATGTTCCTCGAAGAAGAGGACCTGCACTTCTATGCCCTGATCGACGCCACCGCCTCGATGGATTTCGGCGAGCCCACCAAGCTGCAATACGCCGCGCAACTGGCGGCCGCGCTGGGGTTCATCGGCCTGGTGCGGGGTGATCGCGTGAAGATCGAGACCTTGGGCCAACCGGCCGGCCAGTCGTCACCCGTTTTTCGCGGTCGGCGGAGCATGTGGCGAATGCTCGACCATATCGAGCAGATCGAGCCCGGCCAGGTGATCTCGTTGACCGAAGGCGTGAAGAACTTCTGCCTGCGCAACTCGGGCAAGGGCATCGTCGTGCTGCTCAGCGACCTGATGGACAAGTCGGGCTACGAGGCGGCCCTGAAATATCTCGTTTCACAGGACATGGACATCTACGTCGTTCAGGTGCTTTCGGCCGAGGAGATCGACCCGGAGATCCAGGGCGACTTGCGGCTGGTCGATTGCGAGGACGGCGACCTGGCCGAAATCACCGTCAGCGCCCCGTTGATGAAGCGCTACCAGCGCACGCTGGCCGCGTTCGTCGATACGGCCCGCGAATTCTGCACGCGGCGGGGCATGGCATATCTGTTGGCCCGCAACGAGGTGCCGGTCGAAGACCTAGTCACCGGGTATCTTCGCACACGGGGGCTGGTACGCTGATGTGGCCGGACTTTGGCAGCATGTTGAGCGGGTGGCAATGGGCGATCGTGGCGGCGATCCCGCCGGCCATGATCCTGCTGTACTTCCTGAAGCTGAAACGCCAGCCGCTGGAGGTGCCCAGCACCTATCTCTGGCACCGCTCGATCGAGGACCTGCACGTCAACTCCATTTGGCAGCGGCTGCGGCGGAACCTGTTGTTGTTTCTGCAATTGCTGTTGTTGCTGATCGTTATCCTGGCCCTGTTGCAGCCGAGCTGGAAGGGCCGGCAACTCACCGGCGACCGCTTCATCTTCCTGGTCGACAACTCGGCCAGCATGAACGCCACCGACGTGGGACCATCGCGGCTGGACGACGCCAAGGCCAAGGTGGGTGAGCTAATCGAGAAGATGAAGTCCGGCGACGTGGCGATGATCGTCAGCTTCGCGGATTCCGCCCGGGTCGAACAGATGTTCACCGACGACCGCAACCGGCTTCGCCGGGCGCTGCACGGCATCCGGCCCACGCAGCGATCGACCTCCCTGCTCGAGGCGCTCCGCGTTGCCTCGGGCCTGGCCAACCCGGGTCGCAGCAGCGAAGACGACACCGACTACCAAGTGGCCGAGGCCCTCCCGGCCGACCTGTACGTCCTCAGCGACGGCCAGTTCACCCCGCCCAGCTTCTCGCTGGGCAACCTCGAGCCGACCTACGTGCCGATCGGCCTGCCCGACGCCGCCAACGTGGGCATCATGGCCCTGAGTGTCCGACGTGGAGAGAGCAATCCCGAGCTGTTCCAGGCCTTCGCCCGGCTGAAGAACTTCGCCGACCAACCGGTCCAGGTGTCGGTCGATCTGCTGTTGCACGACGAGCTGATCGACGCCAGCGAGTTGGAGATCGGCGCTGGCGAAGAAGGCAGCGTGGTGTTTCCGCTGGGCGCGATCGAGTCGGGCGTGTTGAAGCTCAAAGCCCGCACCGACGACGACCTGGCCGATGACGACGAGGCCTGCGTGGTGGTCAATCCGCCCCGGCTGGCCCGGGTGCTGCTGGTCACCACCGGCGACGAACCGCTGGAATTCGGCCTGCAAACCGAGTTGACGAAAACCGTCGCCGAAGTCACGATCGAGCCGCCCGAGTTTCTCAAAAAGAGAGAATATCTCGATCGGGCGGCCGCCGGCGCCTACGACCTGGTGATCTACGATCGTTGCGCGCCGCCACAGATGCCGCAGGCCAACACGCTCTTGATCGGCAGCCTGCCACCGGTCGACGGCTGGGCCAGCGAACCGCTGCACGAGGCCCCGGTGATCATCGACGTCGAGACGGGCCATCCGCTGTTGCAGTGGATGGATTTGGGCGACGTGCTGCTGCTGGAGGGAACGCCGCTGAGGCCGCCGGCGTCCGGTGCCGTGCTGATTGATTCAGACGCCGGGCCGATGTTTGCCATCGCGCCGCGAGAAGGGTTCGAGGACGCCGTGATGGGGTTCGTGCTGCTGGGTGAGCAGACCGAGGAAGACGGCACGACCGCCCGCTACGTCGGCACCAACTGGCACAGCCGACAGAGCTTTCCCGTGTTCGTGCTGAATTTGCTGGACTATTTCGGGGGTGGTCGGGGAGCCATGAAATCCGAAAGCGTCCGCCCCACCCAGCCTGTGGTCATCGAGGCCCCCTCGCCAGGCGCAAAGCTTCGGGTCCTTACGCCGGGTGGTGACGCGATTAGCCTCAGTGAGGGCAGGTCGGGCAAGTTCAGCTTCACCCGCACTGCGGAGTCGGGGGTCTACGAGGTCCAATCGGACGGGAAGACCTTCCGCCGCTTTGCCGTCAACCTGTTCGACCCTGCCGAAAGTGAAATCCGGCCCAAAGAGAAGATCGATATCGGTTGGGTCCCCGTTGAGGCTCAAACGGACTGGGAGGTCGCCCGGCGCGAAATCTGGAAGTGGCTGCTGCTTCTGGGGCTAGTCGTATTGCTGCTGGAATGGTATATCTACAATCGCCGGGTGTATCTGTGAAATCAAGTGTTCCCTCGCTGGCACGAGGGCACGGAGGCAGGAAGCGACCATGCTCCCCAGAGTGACCAAGCGCCGACTCTCCCGCCGCAGCCGGATGCGCGGCGCGCGCAAGCAGCGGAATGTCTTGAATCGGCTGCTGGAACATCGGTTGATCAAGCGCGTCAGCTTCGAGGAGTATCGCGAAAAGGTCCGCGACGTCTACGACGGCCCGCAAGGCGCCATGCTGGCCACGTGCAGCCTGCTCTCGCTGCACACCACCTTGGGCGAACGGCTGATCCAGAAGCGCCAGTTCGATCTGCACGGCAGCCGCCACATCCTCGACGTCGGCAGCGGGGCCGGACAAATCGCCAAGCATCTGTTGAAGTACGCCGATCCCGAGGCCGAGCTGACCTGCTTCGATCTTTCCCACGAAATGCTTCGCCGGGCGCGGAATCGGCTGAAGTCGGCGCGGCCGCGGTTTGTCGTGGCCGATCTGACCCAGTTGCCCTTCGACGACGCCTCGTTCGACTGTGTCACCTGCGGCTATGTCCTGGAGCATCTGCCCGACGCCCAGTTCGGCTTGGCCGAACTCAGCCGCGTGATGATGCCCGGCGCCCGGATGCTGCTGCTGACGACCGAGGACAACTTCTCCGGGGCGATGACCAGCCGGATGTGGTGCTGCCGCACGTACAACCGCCGGGAGCTGGCGCGGATCTGTGAAGACGTGAGTCTTCGCTGGCATAAGGAGCTCTGGTTCACCCGCATGCACCGGGCGTTGCGCGCCGGCGGAATCTGCGTGGAGCTGGTCAAGCAGTAGGGATTCCCTCCCTCGCTTGGGCCGAAATTCACCTACGCCGAATGTACGTGCCACACCGGGTCGATTCACCTCGGCCTTGCCGGGAAGCAGCGGGAAGCTAGAATGCCAGTAACTGATGAGCCAGCACGATTTCCGCGAAACAAGTCCGGCGGACAGCGATATCGTATCAATCCCCGAAGCGACCGTTGTGGAGGTGATTCCGGGGCCCCCGATCTTGTTGTCGGCTGCGCCCGTGGCCGAGCGACATCGCAGTCGGCGGGTAGCGCTGCCGTTGGTCCTCTTTGCGGCCACGTGCTGCACCACGCTGATGGTTGGTGGCTGGGCATACGCATTGTCGCTGATGACTATTCTCGTCTTCCACGAGATGGGGCACTTTCTCCAGGCGCGCCGCTATCGGGTTCAGGCGAGTCTGCCTTATTTCATCCCCGCACCGCTTCCTCCGATCGGCACGTTCGGCGCGGTGATTGCCATGGAAAGCCGTCGCGGGGACCGCCGGGCGCTGTTCGATATCGGCATCACCGGCCCGCTGGCCGGCCTGGTTCCCACGCTGCTGTTCTGCATCATCGGGCTGCAATACTCCACGGTGGAGACCTCGGGTTCCCACTGGATCTCGCTGGGGGAGCCGCTACTGTTTAAGTGGATCGCGCACGCCATGCACGGGCCGCTGCCGCCGGGCAAAGACATCATTCTACATCCGATAGCCTTTGCCGGTTGGGTCGGGCTGCTGATCACCTCGATCAACCTGTTGCCGATCGGCCAACTCGACGGCGGCCACGTGCTCTACGGGCTGTTGCGGCAGAAGGCCCATCGGGTGGCATCGCTGCTGCTGCTGGCAATCGTGGGGGCCGTGGCCTGGTTCGGCCTCTGGCACTGGGTCGTGATGCTGGCGTTGTTGATGCTCATGGGGCCGATCCATCCGCCCACGGCCAACGACAACGTGCGGCTGGGGGTGATGCGCACGGTGCTCGGCTGGCTGACGCTGGGGTTCTTCGTGTTGGGCTTTACGCCGACGCCGATCCTTGGCGGTCTTCCTTGACGTGAGCGCAGTCGATGCGCAAGGGCGGCCCGGCGGAATTCCTTTTCCCTGGCCTCCTGTTGGCCGGCCTTGAGCGTTCGCCACGCGAACACGGACGGGCTGCTGCGAGCCCTCAATTCCGTAGCGACTGGATCGGTGCGGGAATGCGGCCGCCGAAGTGGACGAACTGCTCGCTGGCGCCGGCGTTGCGAACCTCGATCACCGGCATCGAGCCGAACAGCCCGCCGAAGTCGACCAGATCGCCTGCCTTGGCCCCCGGCACCGGGATGAGCCGGACGGCCGTCGTCTTGTCGTTGATCACGCCGATGGCCATTTCGTCGGCGATGATGGCGGCCACGGTTTCGGGCGGGGTGTCGCCGGGGATGGCGATCATGTCCAGCCCGACCGAGCAAACGCTGGTCATCGCTTCGAGCTTCTCCAGCACCAGGTGGCCCTTGCCGACGGCATCGGCCAGCGTGGCGTCTTCGCTGACGGGGATGAACGCGCCGCTGAGGCCACCGACGCTGCTGGAGGCGAACAGGCCGCCCTTCTTCACCGCGTCGTTGAGCATCGCCACTGCGGCCGTCGAGCCCGGGGCCCCCACGCGCTGGATCCCCAAGGTCTTGAGGATCTCGCCGATGCTGTCGCCCACCTCGGGCGTCGGGGCCAGCGAGAGGTCGACGATGCCGAAGGCCAGCCCCAGCTCCGCGGCCACCTCGCGCCCGATCAGTTCGCCCACGCGCGTAACGCGGAAGCTGGTGATCTTGATCTCCTCCGCCAAATCGCCGAGCGTGAGGTTTTCGTCCCTTGCCAGTCGGCGTTTCAGCGCGCTGCCGACCACGCCGGGACCGGAGACGCCGATGTTGACGGTGGCTTCCGGCTCGCCGGAGCCCATGTAGGCCCCGGCCATGAACGGATTGTCCTCGGGGATATTCGCGAAGACGACCAGCTTGGCACAACCGAAACCCCGGCGGTCGGCGGTAGCCTCGGAGATGCCGATCAGGATGTGTCCCATCTGATGGACGGCGTCCATGTTGATGCCCGCCCTGCGGGAGGCCACGTTAACCGAGGCACAGACGCGCTCGGTTTGGGCAAGCACCTCGGGCAGCGACTTGATGACGATGTCGTCGGCGGGCGTGATTCCCTTGTGGACCAGCGCCGTGAACCCACCGACGAAATCCACGCCGCAATCGGCCGCGGCCTGATCGAGCATCTTGGCCACTTGCACGGCGGCCGTGCGGCCGTGCCCGGCAAGGATCGTGGCGGCCGGCGAGATCGCCAGGCGCTTGTTGGTCACGGGGATGCCGTACTTGGCTCCCACGCGGTCGCAGACTTCGACCAGCCGGTGCGCCCGGGAAAGAATCTTCTGGCGCAGCTTCTTGCAGAGGTGGTCGGCGCTTGGGGCGGCACAGTCGTCCAGGTTCAGTGCCAGCGTCACGGTTCGCACGTCGAGGTGCTCGGCGTGCAGCATTTCGATGGTCGAGAGGATTTCGTCAGTGCGCAGCATAGATCAGCCTCGTGCTTGCGGCGATGGGGTCAGCCGCAACTGGTTGGTGGCAACGAACACGTTTTCGTGTTGCAGCTTCACCGCGAACCCGAGCTCCTCGCCCATCTGCTCCAAATCGGCCTGCAGCATGCGGATATCCCAGCGGTTGGGCACCTCCACCTGCCCGATGAGCACGAAGTCGTCGCCGGAATGGTCGCCGTAGAGATCGACGATGTTGATGTCTTTGCCGGCCAGGTACTGGCTGAATCGGCGGACAATGCCCGGCTGATCCCGGCCGAAGGCGGTGATCACGAACCGATCGGTGGATTCGGCGGGCTCGAAATGGACGGCGGACAACGCTGGGCGCGCGAGCACCTGGTACTCCGCGGTCGACGACTCGGACTTCCGCACCCGCGCGGCCAAGTCGTCGGGATCGATGTGCTCGGGCACGCTGACGATCATGATCAGCGTGAAGTAGCCCCCCAGCACGGTCTGGCTGCACGCGTCAATATTGCCACCGAGCGACTCGACCGCGCCGGTGACCGCCGCCACGATGCCCGGGTGATCGTCCGACATCACGTTGAGGACGTAGACGTGTTCGTGTGCAGGCATGTCAGACCCATTCCCAGTCGCGCAACCAGCCATAATCGCGGGGCAGGCGGTCCCACATGTCCTTGGTGAGCTCTTCGTAGCGTGCGGCCTCGGCCTCGGTGAACTCGCGGGGCTGCTTCACGGCGGCCGCGGCGTTCTTCACCTGGTCGATGGTGATCAGGCCCGGGATGGCCGCGGTGAGCACGTCGCAACAGAGCACGTAGCGGAGGACCATTCGGGCGATCTCGTCGTCTTCCTGCTTGGTTTCCGAGTCGGGCTGACCCTGCGACTTGAAGACGGCCCCGCTGGCAAACGGCTTGATGCCGATCATGCCGACGTCGTGCTTCTTCAGGGCGTCGAACATGCTCCCTTCCGGCTTCGCCTTGGTCTTGGCCGTGTAGGGCGTCACGATCACCTCGAGCTGCGGATACCTGGCCACCGCCTCGGTGATCCAGGGGCGGTCGTGGCTGGAAACGCCGGTAAAACGAGCCTTGCCCGTCTTCTTCGCCCAGTCCAATACTTCGATGGCAATCTCGATCTCCTGCGGCGTGTTGCGGGCGCTGGTCTGCTCGTGCATGGTGATCCGCCACAGGTCGACATGGTCCAGACCGCCCGCCTTCAGCCCCATCTCGAACCCCTCCTTCATCGTCTTGACGGATCGGGCCCAATCGGGAAAGCGACTCTCATGAGCGCCGAAGGACAATCCGAAGAAAAGGTCGTCGCGGCGGCCTTGGATCGCTTCGCCATACGTAATCACTTCGGAGTCCCAGCAGGCGTCGATGTAGTTGATGCCGTGGTCCATGCAAGCGGCCAGCACCTCGCGGCGGTTCTTCTTGAAGTCGGGGGTGCGGTAGCCGTGAGGAATCTTCTTCCAGTGTCCGCCGATGCTCACCGCCGAGATCATCAGATTGGTGCGCCCCAGGCGGCGATACTCCATGTTTTCGTTGTAGCTGCGGGTCTTCGTCGCATCCGGGGCCCCCGATGCCTCGGCCCCCATGCCGGCCACCGTGGCACCGGCCGCCGCGGCCGCCGCCACACCGGCACTATCGCGGACGAACTGGCGCCGCGTGACTTGTGGTTTCGACATGCTTGGTTTCTCCTCTTGGGACTCGCAAAAGAACGCGTCGGGCGGGACACAAGGCACGAAACCCCCGCGAGCAAGCATGTGATCCGCGTGGCTCCCGTGCATCGAACCAACGTACCATCTCACCTGTTTTCGTGCAAGCTGCGTATCTCATCGCGGCGCCGGAAGAACCAGCCGCAGCCGGCTAGAACTGCGCCGAAGGCGCCGCCGAGCGAAGCGAGCCAGCCGCGGGTCCGCCGCACGGCCCCCATGCCCTGGAAATCGGCACGGGGCACGAACCGGGTGGGGAGCCCCAACTGCTCGAACGGCACGGTGGCCAGGTATAGCCAACCCAAACCACCGAGCTCCTTTTCGCCGTAAACGTGGTCGACGTATTGCGCTGGCGCGGCGGCGATCCGGCGGTGGGCTTCGCTAAGCAGCCGCGGGCGCGGGCCGAAAGTCAAGGCCCCGGTCGGACAGGCCTTCACACAGGCCGGCGTGTGGAAGCTGGCCCGGTGGCGGGCCAAGGCCGCGCCAGTAAGCGGCCTGCCGTTGACCTGGAGCCGTTCAATCGGAGTCGCGCAGCGTTCCAGGCAGAAGGTGCACTTGCGCATGTGCGGTGTGTCCACGTCCCAGTAGTCGATCGCCGGCACCCCGAAGGGACATGCGTCGACACAAGCGGCGCAGCCGATACACTTGGCCGAATCGCAGGCCACCGCCCCGGTGGGCGTCCGCCGGAAGACTTGCGGCGCGCAAACGTCGGCACACGGCATCTCGCTGCAATGCATGCACTGGCGTTTGACAAAGACCCACTTCGGCTTGCCCCCGTCCGCCAGCTCGTGGAAGGTGACGATCGTGCGCGTATAGGGCGAAAACTTGGGTGGGTTCTGATAGCCGCCGCTGGCGGCGTAGAACTTCGTCTTCTCGGCCTTCAGTCCGTTCGATTGTTTGCAGGCAACTTGGCACGCGCGGCAGCCGATGCATCGGGTGGTGTCGACCAGGCAGGCGTAGATCATGGCAGGCAGTCCGTGCTACTTACCCGGCTCGTTCATCGCGGTCTTCGCCGGCTCCTTGGCGGGCGGCCGCGAAACGGTGTCGGCCTCTTCCCCGACCTTCCGGATGATCAGTTCCCGGGTCTCTTTGTTCCAACGAACGGTGCGGATCTTCAACCGATGCTCGCCGTGGCAATCAGTGCAGAGCAGATCCTCGGGATTGGCCTTCTCTGGGCAGCGCTCTTTCCACAAGGCGATTACCTTGGCGGCCGGGGCATCATGAGTATCGTGACAGGTTTGGCAATTGGCCTCAATCTTATCCGGCGGGAACATCACCTCCGGCGGCGTGATGTTGTCCTCGTCGTCGCGGTGCGCGTACGATTGGCCGTGACATTTCACGCAGCCCACGTTGGTCTTGGCGTGCGCCACGGCGAACGGCTCCTCTTCGTAGTTCATGTGGCAACAATGGCACGCCAGGTTGTCCGCCACGGGGCCGGAAGGAACGGCGAAGGGGTCTTCCTCGGGCGCGTCGCCGAGCAACAGGGGCGCGCCTTTGTCGATCACCAGCGGCGGCGGCCCACCCGAATTCCCCAGATCCTCCTCGGCGGCCCGGGCCAGACCCGTTGGGGAGAGGCCCGGCCCGTCGAGCAGATCGGCGGTGTAGACTACGGCGGCCAGACTCAAGGATGCCAACACCACCCAAACGCTATGTCTCATTCCGGTTCCTTTCGTCTACTTGGATGTCTAGACGTACTGCCAATCTCTCAGCCACTGGTACTTCGGCGGCAAGTTGGCCCAGGCCCGCTCCATCGCTTGATCCAGCTCGGCCTTCTCGCCAACGTCCAGCTCTCGGTGCTCCTTGACCGCCAGCGCGATGTTGTCCACTTGCTGCGTGGAGATCATGCCGGGAATCGGGGCCGTGATCACCGCGTTGCAGAGAATGTATCGGAGCGTCAGCCGGGCGATGCGGTTATCCCGTTCGAAGTGGGGGCTGTCACGGGAGCTGTCGCCCTGGAAAATCGAGTTGCTGGCAAACGGCTTGATGCCGAACCAGCCCACATCGTGCTTCTTGATCGCCGCCCAAAGGCCCGTCTCGTCGTCGACGACGGTGGTCTTGGCCGTGTAGGGCGTGAGGACGGCGTCGAGCTGCTCGGGATACTGCTCGATGATCTGCCGGATGTGCGGCCGGCTGTGGGAGGAGATGCCGGTGAATCGGGCACGGCCGCTCTGCTTGGCCCAATCCAGCGCGGCCATGGCCTCCTCGACCTCGGCGGCCGTATGTCGCTCGCTGGCCGTCAGCAGGCTGATTCGCCACAGATCGACGTATTCCAGTCCGGCCTCCTTCATGCCTTCGTCCAACCCCTGCTGCAACCGTGCGGCCGAGCGCCACTCGGGGAATCGCGATTCCTTGATGTGCCAGGAGTAGCCGAAATACATGGCCTCGCGGCGGCCTTTCAGCGCCCGGGCGTAGGCCAGAATCTCCTCGCGACAACAGGCGTCAACGTAGTTGATTCCGCGCTGGATGCAGCGATTAACCACTTCGAGGCGGTTCTGCTGGAACTCGGGCCGGCCGATTTTCATGGTCATCCAGCCAGGCACTTCCTCGCCGCCGATCATCTTGTCGACCCGCTTCCAGTGTCCGCCCAGCGAAACGGCCGAGATCATCAGCCCGGTCCGGCCACAGCGGCGGTATTCCATGTCGCCGTTGTAGTTGAGGATCTTGCCGGTATCCTCGTTGGCCGGGTTGCCAGCGGCGACGATCCTGGCGCCGGTCACGGCGGCGGCGATGCCGGCCGCTGCCGCGGCACCGTCGCGAACGAATTGCCGACGCGTCACCTTGCTTTCCACGGTCAGATCCTCCCGTCGTTCTGGTTCCACGGCGATCCTCTCTGCGCACATGGGCAGGCCCATCGCCTGCCCACGCGCAGCGTTTGCTCCAAGCCCGCCTGCCAGGACAGCTCCACTAAACGTATTCCCAGTCCTTCAGCCACCGATAGTGGTAAGGCATGTTGGCCCAGGCGCGGTCCATGGCCCGATCCAACTCGGCCTTCTCTTCCACGTCCAGTGCGCGGCGCTCCTTGACGGCCAGGGCCACGTTGTCGACCTGTTGGGGCGTGATCATGCCGGGAATCGGAGCCGTGATCGCCGGGTTGCAGAGGATGTAGCGGATGGCCAGGCGGGCCAGCCGGTTGTCCTCGTCGAAGTTCGGGTCGTCCGGCGCGCTGGTTCCCCTAAACAGCGAGTTGCTGGCGAAAGGCTTGATGCCGAACCAGCCCACATCGAGCTTCTTCATCGCCGCCCACAGCCCGGTCTCGTCCTCGATCACCTTCGTCTTGGCCGTGTAGGGCGTTACGATGACGTCGAGCGCTTCGGGGTAGGTCTCGATCATCATTTTGATGTGCGGGCGGTCGTGCGAAGAGATGCCGGTGAAACGTGCCCGGCCCTCCTTCTTGGCCCACTCCAAGGCCTTCATTGTCTGCTCGACCTCGGCCTGGCTATGGCGGCTGCTCTGCTCGTGCATGGTGATTCGCCATAGATCGACGTATTCCAGCCCGGCCTCCTTCAAGCCGTTGTTAAAGCTCTCCTTCAGCTTCTCGACCGTTCGCCAGGCCCCGTTACGAACCTCGTTCTGATACCAGGAGTAGCCCAAGTGCATTTTGTCGCGGCGGCCTTTCAGGGCCTTGGCGTACATGATGACTTCCTGGCTGGTGCAAGCGTCGATGTAGTTGATTCCGCGCTCGATGCAGCGAGTGACCACGTCGTAGCGGTTCTGCTCGAAGTCGGTGCTGTCCAGCTTGGCGCTGAGCCAACTGCGCCCGTCGAACAGGCCCGGCACGACCGTGTTGACCCGCTTCCAGTGTCCGCCCAGACAGACGGCAGAGGTCATCCAGTCGGTCTTGCCGCAGCGGCGGTACTCCATGTCGGCGTTGTAGTTCAGGATCGCGCTAGTGTCGGCCTGAGCGGGATTGCCGGTAGCCACGGTGTACGTGGCGGTAAGCCCGGCCGCCACGGAGGCAGCGGCCACCGCACTATCGCGGACGAATTCCCGACGAGTCACTTTCTCTGACATGCGAACACTCCTTCGGCTGTCTGTGGCAAGGAACAAAGAAGGCAAATGGGACGGTTGGCTGGCGGGCAAGCACATAGCCGCAGCAGTTTCATGCTAGCCGACCGAAAGCGTTGTTGTCAAGGCAATTAGGGCGCCGGGAGCCGGCGGCCAGCGGCGGCAGTTCCTGAAGTCCAGCCTGCCTGGTTTGGCAAGACGATGCGTGCGGATCCACCCTGTCTTTTTTAAGGATTTTTCTTGGTTTGTCGACGCAAGCCATCGGGGGCATCGTTCCACCCTCGCCGCTGCCTTTCCGACCGCCGCCCCGGACAGGCGCCGCGTGATTCCCCCCTTGCCATTGCTTAACGTAAGCTTAACCAACGACTTGCGACTTGCCTCGGCAGTCTCGATCGCCGGGAAGCCGATGGGGCGACGACCCGGTCTCTGGCCGGCGCGTTGTATCGCCGCGCCCCGGGAGCCAGTGTTCCTCAGAGAGACTGAATACAGGAGCCTCGGCCATGGGCGATGTGATTCTCTGGGGGGCGGTGATTCTGGTAGTGGTAACGTTAGTCGGCCACGCCATCTGGGCGCTGGTCGCCCGCCTGATCCGCGTCCTGCGGGGAACACCGAAGCCGCAACGCGGTGAAGATTGGCAGCGATGCTGCTTCTGCAGACAGAGGACGCTCAGTACCGAGGATCGCTGTCAGTGGTGCGGCCGGGATCTGCGCGGCCCGCTGGCCGTCGAGTTGTCCGATCTCGAGGCCCTCTACCGCCAGCTACATCGGTTTCGCGAGACCGGCGCGCTGAAGGCCGAAGTCGTCCAGAATCTGCTGGCCCGGGTCGACCGCTATCGCCAACGGCTGCTTCAGCCGCCGGCACCGGACGCGCAGGCCGCTGCGGTCGCTCCCGTCGCTCCCACTTTGCGGCCGGCAACCGAGCCCAAAGACGGATTCGTTGTCGCGGAGATCGTCGAGGAGAAACCGCTGGCTGCGGCGCGGCCAATCACGCCGACTGAGCCGCGGGTCGCAGCGAGGCCACAGGTTGCCCTCAAACCGAAGGTCGGCGAGCAGCCAAAGGCCCCTACGCAGCCGCAAGCGGTGTCACCTGTGCCCCGGGCGACTGCCACCGCGCCAATACCGCAACCGCCGCCTGAACCGCCGGCGCCCAGACGATCTTGGGCAGAGTTGATGGCCGGGTTCATGGAAGAGCGGAACATCCGCTGGGGCGAGTTGATCGGCGGGCTGTTGATCGTCGGCTCCTCGGTGGCGCTGGTGGTTAGTCTGCGCGAAACGTTGAAGCACATTCCCTATTTCCAGTTCCTCATATTCGCCGCCATTTCGTCGGCCGTGTTCGGCGTGGGGCTCTACGCCCATCATCGCTGGAAGCTGGAATCGACCAGCCGCGGCCTGCTGGTCATCGCCACGCTGCTGGTGCCGTTGGACTTCCTGGCCATGGCCGGCCCGTGGCGACTCTCCGCGTTTGCCATGGAGTTGATCGCGCTGGGGCTGTTTGCGTGGCTGATCGGCCTGGCCGCCCAGGTGCTGGTGCCGGAGGGGCGTTGGCTGCAAGTGTTCGGCGTGCTGGCCAGCTCGGCCGGCGTGCTGGTCGTGCACCGTTGGATTGGCGCCGATTCGGCCCCGGCGTTGTTCGTGGTGGTCGGATGCCTCACGGTGGCGTGCTTCGCGGTTGCGGTCGGGGGTTATCTGTATCGGCTTTCGCCAGAGAAGCGATTGGGTGCCGAGCAGGTTGCGGCCCTGTTCACGTTGCTCGGCACGGCCGCCTTTGCCACGGCCGTCGCGTTGGGGCTGTCGTTTGCCAAGGCGGGTGACGCCGCCGTGGCGATCGATCGGTTGTCGATGCCGTTGGCCCTGGCCGGTTTGCCGATCCTGGCCGCCGGGCTGACCGTCGTCGTCGGCACCCGCCGCGACGACAGGCTGGGCGCTTTTCACGTGGCCGGCACGACCGTTGCGTTGCTGGGCATGGTCGCCATGCTGGCGGCGTTGGCCATGGCTTGGCCGCACCCGTTGTGGATTCTCCTGGTCGGCACGCTCAACGCGGTGGCGCTGCTGCTGGCCGCCTTCCGCTACCGCCTGTACGCTTTGCACGCGGGAGCGATCGCCTGCGGAATCATCGTCTACCTGACCGGCTTCCACATGATCTACAACGATCTGCCGCTGCAATCCGGCGGTCGGCAGATGTTGCGGTTGTTGATCGACGCCAGCAGCGGCACAGCCCTGGGCGGGCTGTTTGTCGTCTTGGGGCTGGCCGCCGAGTGGCTCGCCCGGCACGGCCGGCGGCGAGACGGCCTGGTCTACGCCGTCGGCTGCGGCGTGATGGCGGTGGTGGGCCTGATGCTGGTGACCTTCCACGGGCTGCGAAGCGGCGGGGCCGACGCCTTACGGGCGACGATTCTCTACGCCCTGTACGGCACCGGTAGCCTGATGCTGGTCGCCCGATGGCGCCGCGCCGAGTTGAGCTATCTCGGTCTCGGGTTGCTGACCGCCGGTTCCCTGTGGCTGCTGTGGTGGCAGTCGGGTCACGTCGGCCCGGCGTGGGCAACGTTGCTGGCTGCAGAAGCCCTGGCGATGGGTGCGATCGCGGCAGTACTGGGCGCGCGCTGCGGCCACGCCCCGGGCGCACCATGGCAGGCCGATCTCCGCGTCCTGAGGTCCCCGTCGCTGATCGACCGGTATCGCGTCCCGCTGCGGCAGGTGGCCGAGATCGTGGCTCCGGCGGCGCTGGCGCTCGGTCTGGCCACCGTCTGGTTCGACCGCGCTGCCATCGCTGAATCTCCGTCGCCCTGGCCGGCGCTGACGGCGATACTGCTGGCCACGCTGTACCTGCTCTTGGCCTGGGGATATCGCTCGCCGGAGCGGACCTGGGCGGGCTCGATGATCCTCCTGGCCGGGCTGGGGCACACCTTGGCGCTTAACTACGCTGAGCTGGTCGACCAGCCGTGGTTGGTTGCGCTGCTGGCCCATTCGACGTTGGCCGTTGCGGCCGCGATCGTGCTGGACCTCTGGCCTGGGAGCCGAACGGAGGCCGGATCCGAGGCGTCGATCCAGTCTGCTCCTCCTCGACACCCGTTGGCGCTGCTGGCGCCCAAGGCCGACGACATGACCGGCCGGGTGTTCGTCAAGCCGCTGAGCGAAACGGCCCTGCTCTCGTCAGTGCTGGTTCTGCCGGTGCTGCCGTTTGCGAAACTGCAAAGCACCTGGTCGCTGGCGCTGTGCCTATTCTGGCTCGCGGCGATCTGGCTGGTGATCGCCTGGCGGCATCGCCACCTACTGCTTTTTTCCGCCCACCAGGCGATGCTGGCCATGGCCGCCGTCACGGCAACCACGGCCTGGTTGAAGGGCCGCGATTGGGTTTCCGGCGCCCTCGAGGATCTGCTTCACCCCTACAGCCTCCAGGCCTATGGAATCGTCCTGGGGGCCTTCTGTCTGGGATGGATGGCGGCGCGGATCGTGCTGCGCAACCATCGCGTGGCACGAGTCCTGCTGGAGCCCCATGGCCCCTCGGTCGATCGGATCGTTCGCCACGCCGTTGTCTGCGGCCTGTTGCTGTCGGTCGGCTGGTTCCTGTTGCCGGGCATCCGGGAGGAGTTGCTGCCGGGCAGCGCTGCCACAGCCACCCTGAGCCTGCAACATGCGGCCGTCGGCGGTGGCGCGTGGATGGTGCTGGCAGTAATGGCGGCCGTGATGGCAGCGACGCTTTGGTATCGTTGGCGAATCTCGATGACCAGCAGCCTGTTGTTGGCCGCTACGGTACCCGGTCTGATCGCTGGCGGTCTCGGCACCCATCATCAGTCGGTCGCTTCCGCGCTGCGCTGGGGATCGGCGTTCTGTTTTGTCGGCTGTGCCACGGCCATCTGGGGGCGGAAACACCTGCTGGCCTTGGCGCGCCGGATGGGCGCCCACCTGGACGTGGGCCCCGAAGGACCGAGCACCGCCCGGGCGACACTGCTGGCCACCACCGCCGCCGTCGTTCTGGCCGTGACGCTGGCGGCGGCGATCCTGCAATTTGGCGGCATCGCGCCGGCCGGCCCGGCTGCTTCGTCGTTTTTCGACCGAATCGGCCCCAGCGTCTCCTACCTGTTGCCGTTGGCCCTGGTCCTGGCGGGGCTGGTCGGCTTCGCCCTGCGCGAGCGCTCGGCCGCCTACGCCTTTTCGGCGGGGTTGGTCGCCGAGATGATCGTCACGCTGGGCTATGCCCTGAGCGTCACGACCGGCGCCCGGCTGTTCAGGATCCAGGAGTCTGTCACGCTGATCCAACTGGCCACGATCACCGCAGCCGTTTGGGCCGGCGGCTGGCTGGCGGTTCGAAGCTGGTTGGACATCTGGCGAGAGGATCCCGAGACGGGCTTGGCCCGCGTGTTGATGCGCGTGCAGCTCGCCATGGCCGCCGCCGGCAACGTGCTGCTGATCGTGCCCGCCCTGGCCGGCCTGACTCTGTTGCAGCCGCTGGGGCCGCCGTCGCAAGCATGGACCGCGGCGGCGGGCAGGCCCATCGGCTGGATCGCCCTGGTCTTGCTGGCAGCAGCGTACGTATTTCGGCAACTCCAGTTGGGCCGCCGGCTGCCGCCGCAAGTGGTCGGGCTGACGGGCATGACCGTACTGGGGCTGCTGGCCTGCACCGTCCAGTGGCTGTGCGTGCGTTGGGGATGGCCGCTGTGGGGCTATCGCACGCTGATGCTCGGCTGGGCGGCCTATGCATGGTTCATCGTCTCGGCGACCTGGTGGGTCGCCTCGGTGCGGACGTTGCCCGACGCCCAGGGACCACCGCAGGCCCTGATCCGCGCGGCCGCCGTTTGGGTTCGCATCGCCGGCATCCTGGCCGTGCTGCTGGGGCTGAAGGCCGCCTGGCTGCACGAGAGCTACCAGGAACTGCTCTGGGCCGCCGGGGCCATCGCCACGGCCAGCGCCGCCGGAGCCACCATGGCCGTGTGGCGGCGCCGCGAGGGCTGGGCCTTCTCGGCCGCGTTCGGTGTGAATCTGGCTGCATCGTTGGTCGTCTGGTACTTCCACCGCCGAACCGACAGCCTCGCCGATTGGTGGCTGCGGCTGGTGCAGGCCAACGTGATCGCCTCGGCCGGCGTGGGGTTGGTCTGGCTGGCGGTCCGCCGCCGACTGTATCAGCTTCACGAGTTTACCCTTGGCCAGAGCCCCCTGCTGGCCGCGCAAATCACGTTGCCGCAGATCGGCAACATCGTGCTGCTGGTCGCCCCGGTGGTCTGGCTGGTCCACACGCCCGGCTCGCTGCCCGAGGCTATGGCCCGTCTGGCCGAGGCTCCGGGCTGGCTGGCGTTGTTGCTGGCGGTGGCCGCCGCCGGTTGGTATCTGTGGCGGACGCTGCCTGGCGAACTGCTGCACGTCGTGGTCGGGCTGGGGCTGGGGGCCGGCGTGCTGGCCGCTTGCCGCGCGGGCCAACTCGGCGGCCGGGCTGCCGATGTCCCGTGGGCCGAATACCATACGCTTTGCATCGCCTGGACTTTGGTCGGCCTGGTCGTGCTGGCTCTGGGAATCCTGGGCAAGCGGCTGCGGCTTCCTGCCCGGGACGACGGCAACATCTTCTTGCCCACGGAGGCTGGCGGCCACCTGTTGCCCGGCCCGTTGGTGCAGGGCTGGGTGACCGCCATCGGCGCGGCCGCGCTCGCGCTGGCCGTGCTCCACGCGACGGGCGATCCGCAGAAGCCTTGGTGGTCCGGCGGGGTGATTCTCGGTGTTAGCCTGATGGCTGGCGCGGTGGCCGTCTGGCGGCGTCAGCCCGCCTATGTCTTTTTCTCCGGACTGCTATTGAACACTGCCGGCGTGATCGCGTGGCTGGCCTGGCAGAAGCCGTTGACGCTGGCCGGTTTCGTCCACACCAACGTGCTCTGCCTGGCGGCGGGCTCGGTCGTCTGGTCGCTGTTGTCGCTGGTGCGCCGAGAGGCCGTGCCCCACGTGCAGGTCGACGGCCGCCCGTTGCCGTTTGCCCACCTGGCGGCCGGAGTCGCGGCCGGTACGGTTGCCGTGGTCGTGGCGCTGAGTGTGGTCTGCGATCTGATCGAAGTGCCGCGAGTCGCGATTGACCGGCTGGACTGGATTGCCTTGGCCGCCACGGCCGCCGCGGCGGCGGTTTGCCTCTGGGACCGCTCATCCCGCTTTACGCTGCCGGGACTCTACCTGTTGGGGCTCTCGGCCGTTGGCATGGGGCTCTGTGCCCGGGAGCTGGACCCTCGCCACCTCTGCTTCGCGGCGAGCGTCGAGCTGGCCGGATTTGTGCTGGTGACCGCTGTGCTGGAGGAACTCCTGCCCCGGATGAAGGAGGCCTGGCGGGCGCTGCGGATTCCCGAAGAAAGCCGGCGCTGGCCGGCCCACGGGTTCGCGGCGGCGACGGCCGCCGTGGCCGCGCCCGCGGTCGTGCTCAGCGCATGGATCTCGCTGGACGATCGCTTCGCCGCCGTGTTCCATCAAACACTCGGTTGGCCGGTCGGACAGGCCGCGGGGCCGCTGGCCGCCGTGTTGTTGATGGCCGCGGCGGTGCTGGTCGCGGGGCGCAGTAGACAGCCATGGCGGCAGGATTGGCAACAGGCCGCCTTAGGGCTTGGATTCGTGTTGCTCAGCGAAATCGGCTTCGCGTGGCTGGTCCCGCAGCGAGCCCCCTGGTTGCATCGCAGCGTGATCGTGATGGTGGCGGCGGTGGCGATGACTCTGGTAGCAAGCTTCGTACTCGGACGGGTGCTCTCCGCGACCAGCGAGTGGGCGGCTGCCGGCCGGCGGATGACGCCCGCCTTCGGCGCCTTGGCGGCGACGATGCTGGTCCTGGTGCTGGGGCAAGAGGTCCTGCGGTTCGACCCGGCCGAAGGTGTACCCATGCACTGGTCGGCGATTGGCGTAGTAGCGGTCGGCCTGGCGGCCCTGGCGGCCGGGTGCATCGCTTTCGCGGTGCGTCCCGATTGGGACCCGCTGCAAGGGGGCGACCGGCAGCGGGCGCTGTACGTCTACGCGGCCGAAGTGCTGGCGGCCTTGATCGGCCTGCACATCTGGCTGACGATGCCCTGGCTGTTCACGCGGGGGCTGGTGCGGCAGTTCTGGATGCTGATCGTGATGGCGGTGGCCTTTGGCGGGGCCGGGCTGAGCGAGTGGTTCCAGCGGCGCAAGATGCCCGTGCTCTCCGAGCCGCTGCGACGAACGGCCCTGCTGCTGCCGCTGGCGCCGGCGGTGGCCTTCTGGTTTATGCCCGATCCGAGCTGGCCCTTGGCCCTGATCGGCCGCACGCCCGTTCTCTGGTTCCTAATGGGTCTGTTCTACGGCTACATAGCCGTCAGCCGCCGGTCGTTGGGGCTGGGCGTGCTGGCGATCGTGGCCGGCAACACGGGGCTCTGGGTCGCGTGGCACGAGATGGGAATCGACTTCTTCCGGCATCCACAGCTCTGGCTGATCCCGATCGCCCTAGCCGTGCTGGTGGCCGAACACCTCGACCGCGGGCGGCTCAGCGAGGCCCAACGCACGGGCCTGCGATACCTGGCCCTGGCCGTGATCTACGTCTCGTCCACGACCGAGTTCATGCGGGGAATCTACGAGCAATCGATCCTGCTGCCGCTGGTGCTGATCGGGCTTTCAGTGGCCGGCGTGTTGGCGGGCGTGCTGTTGCGGGTACGGGCGTTCTTGTACCTCGGCGTCACGTTCCTCTCGGTGGTGATCGTGCGGATGATCGTCTACGCAGCCCTCGAGCAAGGGCAAATCTGGATCTTCTGGACCTGCTGCATCTTGCTGGGCGCCGCGATCATCGCCCTGTTCGCCGTCTTCGAAAAACGCCGCAACGACGTGCTGCTGGCCGTTGAACGCTTCAAGCAATGGGAACGCTAGTACTACAACGCTAAGTCGAGTCCCAGCAGCATCGTTTCAACTGGGTGAGCGTGATGCCTATTTGCCGTAGTTTTCGCCGTGTT
>JAFGRD010000135.1 GCA_016935315.1 Pirellulales bacterium | reverse complement strand
TCTGAAAGGCCACACCCGTTCCCATCCCGAACACGGTAGTTAAGCTTTCAGAGCCGATGGTAGTGCCAAAAGTGCGAGAGTAGGTGTTGCCGGATTTCATCCAACAAGCCCCGTGGGCCCTCCAGCCCGCGGGGCTTTTTCGTGTCTCCCTCTACGGCTCCGGGGGTGGACCCAGTTCGACCACGGCGGTCCGCTGCTGCAGATCGAGCGTGACCACCACGAAGTCGCCGATCTGGGCGCCCTGCTCGCGCATGAACGCACCAAGCCCCCAGGCACGCCCGTCCTTGGTCGCCAGCGTGCCGATCGCCTCGCCGTCGATGTCCAGCAGCGCAAACCGCCCGCGAACCACCTTCTTCAGCGCCGCCGGAATCGTGATCACCGCATAAGTGCTGGCCGCCTTGGAAAGCCGATAGCTCAGCCAGATCCGGCCGTCTTCGGTACGGCCGTGGTCGTCGAGCACGCGGTGGGAGAGTCGTTTGGCGCGACGCTTCGCGATCAACTCGTCGACCTGCTCCTGCGACACGTCGGCGCCCAACAGCCCGTAGACGCTGTGGCCGTATTGGGCAATCACCGGCGACCAGGAGACAAAGGCATGGAAGCTGAAGCGGTTCATGCCGCCGGCCACGCAGAGGTCTTCCATGACGCCGCGCTCCATCACCGGACCGTGCTTCTTCAGCACGCTGACCAGCTTGGCTTCCACGCCGGTGAGCGATTCCCTCCAGTCGCGCGGCGGATCGCAGCGGATCCGGTCGTCTTCGACCCGCACGCCGGGCGTCTGGCGACAGAACTCCAACAAGACGTTCTCCGGCGGCGGGGCCTTCCAGAGCCGCCGGTTCCGGCTCATGGCGGTGCGCATCTGGTCGATGGTGACCTCGCCGGCCACCGAAAGGATCTTGTCGATCGCCTTCGGCAGCCCGTGCTTGGCAATCGGCAGCAGGCGGAACCAGCCCGATGACTGGTCGAGCCAGGAGAAACCGTCGATCAGCGGCAGCGCCGCCGTCACCAGCTTCACAGCGACCGGCACAGGAAACTTTTCCGACACGGCCTGCTCGATCTTCTCCACTGTGGCCAGCCCGTGGAAGTAAATCTCTTTCTTCGCCACGTCGACAACCGCCGTGGCGGCGTCCACGTCCTCGGGTCGAACCACGAGACGGTCGGTGCCGAGCTTGACGATCTTGAACGTGACCGGCCGGTCCAGCAGCCGGGCCCCCGTGGCCACGCTTTCCAGCCGCATGCCGATGGCGGTCAGCCCCCGGGCAGCCATCTCGGCCTCGAACTCGGAGGCCGCCAAGGGCAGCCGCCGGTCGATCAGCGACAGGACCCGATCCATGACCGGGGCAAGGACTCTGCCGAGCTTCTTGTGCCTCCGCGTGAGCTTGGCGCAGACCTGTCGAATCCGCTCGCGCGTGATGCCGAACTGGTTACCGATCTCGGTCAGCGTGTGCTGCCGGCCGTCTGCCCAGCCATAGTAGCCGACCAGAATTTTCCGGTTACGCTCGTAGGGTGTGGAGCCGAAGATCTGGATCAGTTCCTCCTCCAGCGTCAAGTCGGGCATGCCCTCGATCCGTCGCGCCAACTGTCGCACCTGTTCGGCCACGTAGGGCGGATCCGGCGGATCCACGCAGCGCACCAGCAACCGCTCGGCCAACTCCTGGGCCGTCGTGGCCTCCGCATCGACCTCGCGAGTCAGCCGGCTGAATCGGGGATCCTCGCAGCGAACCAGCTTGGCGGTGGGCAGTCCGGCCAACCGCTTGGCCGCGGCCGTCAGGGCTTCGCTCGGCGCCGCCTCTGCCAAACCTGATCCCTGCCCCGACCCACCCCGGATCTTGGGCGACTCCAACGCGCAGAGCAAATCGACCAGACAACGCGGCCCAAAGGCTCGAATCGACAGGATATTGCCAATCGTGTAATCGCCCAACGCCTGGGGATTGTCGTCGAAACCCTCCCTCGCAAGGCACCGTCGGGTGCGATTCTCCAGCGGCAGATCGTCCAGGCGGATTCCCTCGGGCGGACGTGGGAAGTGGCGGTGCTGGAACGCCTTGCGGACGTGATACGCGGCCACCCGATCAATGATGACCTTCGACAATGCGGTGATCGTCTCGTCCGGAAAGTAATCCCAAGCCGCCTCGTCCAGATCGCTCAGCTTCGTTTCCGGACCGCCGGGCTCCCGCCGAAAACGCCGCGGAATTGCCTCCATCAGGAATTCACGCAGAGTCGTCGGCGCAATCCGCTCTCCTCGACGGGGATAGCGATTCGTCACTCTCGGGGTTGCCACGCTTCAACCCTCCGGCAGCACTGGAGTGAATTGGCAATGCTCGCATTGTAGCTAGCGCGTAGGTCGCTGAAAAGAGGGGAGAAGAAAAAGTGATCGTTGGTGGTACTCGATACTAGCCTCCAGGGGTGCATGCCGGCGCGCCCCGGACTCGCCAAGGATCAGCCCGGATCAGCCAGGCGGCCACGAGAAACCTCGGCCTCCCAGAAGATGGAAGTGCAGGTGCATCACCTCCTGGCCCGCGGCCGGCCCGCAGTTGGTCACAACGCGATAGCCCCCCGCGATGCCGAGTTTGGCCGCCATTTCGCGAATCGCGACCATCAAGTGGCCCACCAGGGCCTCGTCCTCCTCGGCAACATCGTCGGCCGATGCGATCTCCTTCTTTGGGATTACGATGACGTGGACGGGCGCTTGGGGGTTGATGTCTTCGAAGGCCAGGCAGAGATCGTCCTCGTAGACGATCGTTGCCGGGATTTCCCGGTCGATGATTTTCTTGAAGATAGACTTCTCAGCCATCATCGAATGGCTCCTTTCCTGTTTGGGTCTCTGTTACTACCCGAGGCTCGGAACCGGGCTTCTGCGAAATGGCGGGGCATGGGGGTTCTGTGGTATTCCGCAGCATTCCGGGAGCAACAGCAGTGGGCCAGCCGGCCGACCCGGCCCTCACGACTGGTCGAACTGATCGAGCTGGTCGACAGAGACGGCCTTGTCGGCCAGCAGCACCGGGATGTCGTCGATGATCGGATACAGCAGGCGCTTGTCTTGGCGTATCAGGCCGCCTCCGAGCGGCTCTCGAACCGGTTGCCCGCCCTGGTTGACGACACGCCCGGTTCGGATAGCCCGATTCAGCCTCCCCAGCAAATTGCCGTCGGCTAGTTCGAGGGGGGTCTGGTTCTGGGGACAGACCAGGATTTTCAGCATTTCTTCGTTGATCATGGTTTCCAGCTCCTGATTGCCGGGCGGCGGTCCGCGTCCGGGAACGGTCCGGCGACAACCCCTCTGCGGGGATCGCAGCCCGACCCTCCAGAATGTCAAATCTTGGATCGCAATGCAAGGCCAACGAACAAATCGGGTCATGCCGACTAATGGACTCATGGCGGAAATTCCGATAGGGAGACAGGTTTTTCTAAACCGCTCGTTTCATTGCGATATTCTTGGTCTCGAAAACGCTACCCAGGAGCAGAGCCATGCTCGGTCGCCAAATCTCTGCCGCCGGAGCAACCCTAACGCTGTGTCTGGTGGTGTGTTGCAGCACCGTTGGGGAGGAAGTACGGTACTACGAGAAGGACGGAGTAACCTACCGCGAGACGCGGCGGGTCGTCCAACGTCCGATCTGCGAGACCCAAATGCAGACTTCCACCAAAACCGTCTATCGGGAAGACTTGGTGACCGAGATGCGAGATTCGGTTCGATGCTGGTGGACCCCGGTGACCGAGTATCACCAGGAGACCTACTTGGCGGGCCGCTGGAATCCGTTTGTCACCCCCCACTTCACCACACGCCTGGTGCCGCGGACCCGGTGGGAACAGCAAACAGAGGTCCGCCAGGTCCCAACCACCTGCCGTCGCCTGGTACCCGAGACTCGAACCGTCCAGGCCCCCGTGACGGTTCGCCGCACGGTCGACGAAGAAGTGATTACACGAACGGTCGTCAACACACCGTCCCGTCCATCGGGGGGGCCGTCCGATTTGCGGTCGGCTCCGACCTTGGCCCGGCGAGAGCCGGTCGGCGGCGTGGCCCAATTAGAGAGCGATCCGCCTCGCCAGGGGATGAGCAACGCCTGGCGGGCTTCGAGCGCGACGCTGCGATGAGGCGCGGTGGGCGGGCTCAGTGCATCGCACGGCTGCGGGAACGGGTGCGGGCGCGTCGGGAAGGCTTGACGACGCCCCAGTCTTTGGTCAGGGTCTCGAAGATTTCGGGCGACTCGTAGCGGATGACATTGTTGCCGTCGGGCATCGGGCCGATCAGGCCGCGAAAGACCGGCAGGCCGCGCAGTTGCAGGTCGGTGCTACAGTCGTCGACACCGACTTGCACATGCCGTTTCAGCAGCGCCTCCTGCGTGTCGTAGTCGCGAATGCGGATTTGGCCGTCAGCGCCACGGGTGACCACTCGAAACGTGTCTTTGTTCATGCACGTGTCCCTGTTCTCGTCCCAGCCTATTGTTGCTCTTCGAAGACTACTCAAGCCACCCGCTTTATCGGCGCAGGTTTCCGCCTGGACCTAGACAATTTGCCGGCGGCGACACAGCGGTAGCAGCCGCAAGAACCGGCATATCGAGCACGGCAGCCAACCTCGTTATCAACCACGTTTCGGTCACCTCGTCTCGGTGGGCCTGAGACAGTCCTAGCGATTGCCGGAGCCCAGAGACGCCGGTTCTGAACAAAACAACCGTCGTAGCGTTCGTGACGGCACGCACGGATCGCGGGCCGCAGACCCCTGCTCGATGATCCGCAGATCCCGGCCAGACGGATGACCAGCGCAAGGGAGAATAGCTGCACATGGGCCGACTGGCGATGGTCCCATCTCCGCTGCGCCGAAAGTCGGAGCACTCCCCGGCAGCCGCAAGGGCGGCGGCAAACCGGCACCTGGGGCGGCCCTTGTCGAGAAAAGGGCCAAGAGCTAGATTATTGATGTCTGCATTGCGGACGATCAAGGCCGACCAACGAGAGGCCAGAAAAATCGGGCTCCCGTTGGTTGCCCTCGCGCATAAGCTGTGCAAACGTCAATCAACAAGCCAGCAGCGGCCGGAGGGTACGCGAATTGGTTAGCAGCCTGACTCGAAATCAGGTGCCGGCTTGCCGGTTGAGGGTTCGAGTCCCTTGCCCT
>JAFGRD010000134.1 GCA_016935315.1 Pirellulales bacterium | reverse complement strand
TTGTAGCCGCCGCGGTCCGCCTCTACAAGACAATCAGACCTCGAAATTCGTGAGATATCTCGAACGAGATGTGCGGAAAGTAGGCTTCAGGTATGCTCCTATCGATTTCAGCGACTGATATTGCTCGGCAATTGCCACGAACTCCTGGTTTGTCGACTTTAGGGTTTTGTAGTTCGGCGTGCCATGGGAGTCCACGATTCCTCCCACGTGTTCCGGCCAGGACCAAACGTAATAGCAGATACCTTGGGCACCATAAGCCAGCGTGGTGTAGGCGAGGAATCGCATCTGGTTATCGGTCGGAATTCGCATGCCCTCCCATCCGGCCGCCTGGACTATATTCATGAACGGTACCCCCGCCGATTTCGCCTCCTGGCTGACTACCTCCAGGTTCAGAAGATAACCTCCCTCGTCGCCCGTTGTCGTGAATTGGTAATGGTCGTAGCTGAGTAGCGATGGCTGCACGGTACTGACAAACTGCTTGAGATACGTGTTATAGTCGGGAGCACCGAGCGTTGTGGCACTTGGGCCGATGGGGTGGAGATTGATTCTCGCCACATGCTCTGGATCGCGCTCGCGCAGATAGTCTACGAGTGGACTGAATCTGCCAAACTCCGTAGCGCTAGGCTCGTCTACGATGTGATAGGCATAAAGGGCAGGCTTGGTGCGAATGCTATCCACCAGCGCGTCGAGTTTCAGTCGCCGTACCGGATCAGTTAGAGACTCCGGCGAAATGATCGCCCGGTCCTGATACTTCGCCCGCAGGCCGTGCCGCTGGGCCACGTCGAGTTCTGCTGCCGAACTGGCCCAGGCGAGGTTCATACCTACGTCGACCATCTGCTTGGCAGATGCATCAGTCAGCGGCACCGACCCATCATATCCAGGGCCGGCCCAGAAGGTGACGATGGGGTCGCCAATGCGCCATGTAGCCTGTGCTTCGGCGCCACCAAGTGACAAAACGCTTGCGGCAATCATGAATAGTCGACACAGCCTCATAACGTAGCTCCTCTTGTTTGCATGTATCCACCGGCCCCGAAGACACTCTGAGGGATCGTCCCGGACCGCTCCCAGTACAAATCGCTATTGACGTTTGCACAGTCGATGGAGCCAATCTCTAGCCAACACGCCGCTTTCTGGCTGCGTGGGGTCCGCACATAGGCATGTTCGCCTTCAGATAGTTGCGTCTGATTGATCGTGGGAAACGTGTCGGCAGGTACCCCGATAGCCAAGCTATCGCGGCTACCCGCGTTACGTCGTTCTCGATTCCGCGCCCGCGCGTTCTCTTCCTGCCACCGCTTTGCCGTGGTTCTCCCTTCGGCCAACCGCTAGCGGCAAGGAGACCACTTGCCATCCTCGCTGTAATTGAAGCTCCGCTCCAACCCGGCTGATTGCCAAACGGCATCGAAGATCGGACGAAGAACGGTGGCTGGCACCTCGCTGAGATCCTGGAAAACTACCTCTGGCAGGAGAAGCACATCGCGATCAATGACAGGTACGCGTCTTCCGGACGAAGACGGCTGCCCAGTGGCCATTCTGAAACCTTTGACTCCGATCATGGACAACATCAAGATGATGGGCGGCTCTATGTCGAGTTGTTCGAACAGTTGCAAGTACGAAAACGTCGCGTTGAGCAATACCTGTTCATGGGTGTGGGCCGGAATGCCTTGTTCCCTTCTTGTCAGCGTGTACCCATCGACTGCTTCGACAGCCCCAGACCGGAAGAGTTGAGTATATGTCAGGCACGGGCTGTCAGACGGTTGCCAATACGTCGCGCAACCATCGAGGTTCATCCTACTGCCGTCATAACCGCCTGCACCTATTGGACGCAAGTAGCTATGGTCGCGCGACACCGCCACCACATCAACTGTGGTGGGTTTGCTGAAACTGGATACTGGCAGAAGATGGAGAACCATCTTCGCCCCAGAATCCATCGAGAACGGCGTCTCACCTGCGACGATCCTCGACAGGCGATCGTCTCGAAACCGCCGAATGCGCTCGGGGATCGCCTCCCCCGTGAGAAACGCGGCGCGTATCTCGGTCACGTCCATCTGGTACTTGCCGGCGCTGTTCCTTGTGTAGAACCGCGACGTGCCCTTAAACGTGACCATGTGGGGCGATGTCCAACTCTGCGGAATCCGAACGAGCAACACCGGCCCCTGTGGGAATCCGTTCATCGGCTTGATTCGGACACCGGGGATGCGCGGGTCGAGGCCCGTTTGGATCATGCTGTCGAGTCGCTGGATTCCAGCATCGACATCGTCAATCTCCAGGCCGGGAATTCCGGTCGGGATGCCCTTCTGGGCACCCAGCCCGAAGAGCAGATCGCCGCCGGCCGCGTTGGCAAAGGAAGAGATGTCGGCTAAGAACTCCTTCCTATCCTTGTCGCTGTTGCCCGGCAGCGCAAGCTTGTATTCGATACTGCGTCCCTCGGGCACACCGTCGGCCAGCAGGGCGTCTATGTCGGCTTTCGTGATGTCGCCAAACTGCCTTGGAATCATGTGTCACACGTGGAGTGCCATGTCACCCCTGTGGTGGACATGCCTCACGTGCCCTATCGTTTGTGCCGTTTTCGATGCGTCTGGATTGTGACCCGATTATACATCCCGAACGATGTCCACACCAAGCAGGTCAGCCCCAGATGGCCGCTGGCCCGTACAGCCGACCCAGATCTTCGCGTTGACCAGAATATGCAGCTATGTGTACTTGTCTTCAAGGTCTCAGGCGAGCGAGGCGACACCGTATGCCCACGCGAAATGGCCTCTCGGCGGTGCGGGCTGGACGGCGGCCAGCCGCCGCGCCAGGCCAGCGGGACGGCCACGGCCGCCGCTGCGCTGTTTGATAATCTGGATTCGTCTGCGTCAAGAACGTGCGGGCATTCGGCCCGGGATTCTTTGAGGCACGGGCTTCGGCGTCCCATGGGAACCGGCCAGGCCTGATTGCGCAAAGCACTGCGCTGAAAGAACTTACCCTCACAAATGAATGCCGGACCAGCCGCCTGTCCGCAAGTCGCTTCAGGAACACACGTTACGACATCACACGAACGCTTTGGGGCCGTCCAGAGGTGTCGTATCTGCGGGGGGCACGAAATCGACAAGTCGTTTAGCAGTAAAAGCTTACGATTGGCCTATCACCCACCATACTCGCGGCCCAGATGAACCACCGGGCACAGACCGTACCGTCTCACGCGGGCAAGGAGTTGGGCAAGGCACCCAGCGAGGCCAACTATCGGAACCCGGTGGCGGCAGTGCAAACCTCAATAGTAGGCCCGGAAGGATTCGAACCTCCGACCAAGGGATTATGAGTCCCCTGCTCTAACCGCTGAGCTACGGGCCCTTGTCCAAACAGCCAACCCACGGCGGAGCCGTGTGCCGCTGCCCGTTCGGTGGCGGGTATTGACGCTTGCACGCTCAATGCGCGAGGGTGACCGACGGAAGCCCAACCTGGCCGGCCTCCCGTTGGTCGGCCTGGATCATTCACAATGCAAACACCAATAGGACGCGTGTCGCGACGAGGACACCCGAGATCCACATCTCCATCCACGCCCCCAACGAAGCGCTCCAGTCTATCGAAACCTCCCATGCCCGGCAAGGTTTCCCCCTGCTACGCCCACCAGGCCCGGCGGCGGCCGAGGCGGTGTTGGGCCAAAGCGAGGGGCGCCAGGCGGTTGGCGCGGCTCCAACAGACACGCGCCAACAGCGTATTCCCCGCCCAGCCGTCGTTCGGGAGCGTTTCTCCCACGGTTACCCACGACTGCGCGGGCGTGGCCGCGACGGTGTGGAAGTTTCCCATCCGGGCGACGTGATCCGGGTCTTCGACTCCGTCGCCGACGAGCGGAAAGACGACCCGCTCCGTGGCGCGTATCAGTCGCAATGTCCTTCTGTCCACCTCGGCCATCAACAGCGGCGACCGCCAGCGAAACACGTTGACGTTGTCTTCGGCCTTGCGCGTGTAGACCAGCAACAGAGAGTCGGAATGAACCAGCCAGCGCTGCTGCGTGGTGGACATCGTAAGCGGCTCGCCGTCTTCCCAGGCCCAGGGGCGTCGGGGCTCCCAGGTCAGGGCGTCGTCGCTGACGGTGACGTATCCGCGGTTGTCTTCGGCGCGGATGGTCATGTAAAAGCGCCTGTCCAGCGCGGCCAACGACGGTTCCAGCAGCCCGCGACCGGCCGTGCCGATCAACTCGGCACCGACCTTGCGGACCACGAGTTGCTGGCCGTCGAACGCGCAGCGTACCGTGGCCACCGATCGGTGCGTCCGACCCTGGGGAGCGAACGACAACGGCACTAGCAGATCGCCGCCCTCCAACGTGACCCGCTGGGCACAGCCGCAGGTGTAGATGGCGCTTCCGCCCAGGTCGTCCCACTTGAGTCTGCGTGGCGCCGACCACGTGCCGTCCGCCGAGCGCACGACGTAGACGGGCCATCGTGCGCGTTGGGGTCGTGCCAGTCGGCCGTTGCGATAGTAGACGTTGTGGCCGATCGCCAACACGGTCTGCGTGGGTTGGTGATACTCGGGGACTACGTCGCAGACGCCGACTTCGTATCCCGCGTCGAGCTTTCGCCGGCCCAGCCCCGGAATCGGCTGCGGCTCGCTCCACGACCGGGCGCCGTCGCGCGAAATGGTGTAGTGGACCGGGCCGAAGTAATCCGAGCCGCCAATCGTCTGGAGCGTCATCAACGCCTCGACCCCGTCGGAAGCGGGAACCATGCAAGGCCGTGGATGAAACCACGTGGTTCGTGTCTTGCGGCCGTGGAAGACGACTTCCCGCTCGATGTCGGCCACCAGTCCGCCCACGGCGTCGTCGGCACGCTCCGCGGGACCGGCCAGCGGCATCGCCGCCGCGCCACCGATCGCGGCAACCGATCGCCGCAGGAAGCCGCGACGATCAACACCGAGGGAACCCCCGTTCTGCCTTGCCGTGTGGAAGTCATTCATCTCGCTGTACCTCGATTCACTTTGCCTACTCGGATCCGGTCACCCGGTGGGGCTCCCGGTCCGTGCTGGATCCCGTTTCCGGGGGACTTGGGAACCGGTTCTTGCGTTTCGCCAGGCACTATAATAGCATGAGGCCGTATGAACCGGACTTGCCGAGGAAGCAAACCATGAACATCCGCAGTCAGTTGCTCTTATCCCAAATCCCCGCAGCGCTGTACACGACGCTGCTGCACACGACGGCTCTATGCATAATGCCTCTATGCATGACGGCGCTGTGCCCGATGGCGCTGTGCCCGACGACGGCCTCTGCGGCCGAGCGTCCGAACATCATATACATTATGGCGGATGAGCTCGGCTATTACGAGCTCTCCTGCATGGGAAATCCGAACCTTCAGACGCCTCGCCTCGATCGCATGGCACTGGAAGGCGTCCGTTTTACCCAGACCTTGGCCGGTTCGTCGCTCTGTGCCCCGACCCGCTGCTGTCTGATGACCGGCAAACACAGCGGCCACACGTCGGTCCGCACCAACGGCGGGGGGACACCGTTGCGGGCCGGCGAGGAGACGGTTGCCTCGGTGCTGAAGCGGGCGGGCTACGCGACCGGCGGGTTCGGCAAATGGGGCTGCGGCGGACGCGGCTCCACCGGCGTGCCGGAGCAACACGGCTTCGATCTGTTCCTCGGTTACTACGACCAGGTCCACGCCCACAGCTACTATCCGCCCTATATCGTCCGCAACAGTGAGGAAGTGGCCCTGCCGGGCAATCGCGGCGGCAGCGACGGCCAGACCTATTCGCACTACGTGATCTTCGAGGAGGCCAAGAAGTTCATCCGCGCAAACCGGCAGGGGCCGTTCTTCTGCTACCTGCCGATCACGCCGCCGCACGGCATCTTCGACATCCCCGACAGCGATCCGGCATGGCAGGTGTACCACGACAAACCGTGGCCCGAACAGGCCAAGCGATACGCGGCGATGGTGACGATGGTCGATCGACAGGTGGGCGAAGTCTTCGACTTGCTCGGGGAACTCGACCTGGACAAGAAGACCATCGTCTTCTTCTGCGGCGACAACGGCGGCAACGACTATTTCCGCGACGACGAGCATCCCCGCGGCTTCCACGGCGCGAACGTCCATCCGGAAACCGGCGTCGAGTTTCGCGGAAAGAAGGGCAACTTGTACGAAGGCGGACTGCGCATCCCGATGATCGTGCGGTGGCCGGGGCGAATCGAGCCGGGCCGGGTCAGCGATCTGCTCTGGTATTTCCCCGACGTGCTGCCAACCGTCGCCGAATTGGCAAGCGCCGAAGCCCCGAAAGACATCGATGGGATGTCGATCGTGCCGGAACTGTTGGGCAAGGACGCCGCGGGCCGGAAGCAGCCGCGACACGAATACCTCTACTGGGAGCTCGGCAACCAGACGGCCGTTCGCATGGAGAGCTGGAAGGCGATCCGGCCCGGCCCAAATCGGGATTGGGAGCTGTACGACCTCGATCACGACGTCAGCGAGCAGCACAACGTGGCGTCGGAGCACCCCGAGGTGCTGGCCAAGATGACGTCGTTTGCCCAAGCGGCGCACGAGCCGGCCGAGGAGGGTGTGTTCCACGATCGCGAGATCCACGAGCGAGACCGCCGCGCGAAGTTCGGCGGCGCAGAGAGACCCGCCGCGCCCTCGGCAGTCAACGCTTTGCCGAAGGAAGGATTGCTGCCCAGCGGGGCGTGGAAGATCGTACGCATCAGCAGCGAGTCGCGTTTCAACGGCAAGCTGGCCGCCCACGCGATCGACGGCGATCCCCGCACGCATTGGCACACCCGGTTCCAGGGCCAGCCCGAGGAGCATCCGCACGAGCTGGTGGTCGACCTGGGAAGCGAGGCAACCGTCCGAGGGTTTTACTACCTTGCGCGTCAGGACGCCGGTTGGAACGGGGCCCTCGCCGAATGCGAGTTCTCTCTGAGCGCCTCGCCCGATGCGTTTGGGGCCCCCGTGGCCTCGGCGACGTTTCAGAAGTCGAAAACCGCCCAGCGGGTAACCTGTGCCCCGGTCAAGGCCCGCTACGTGCGGCTGCAAATCCTCTCCGAGGTAAGCGGCGGCCCCTGGGCGTCGATCGCCGAGTTGGGCGTGATCGGCGATCGCTGACGCTTCGCGTTGGTCGGTCGGCCCTGCTAGGCGGAACGGCAGCGCCCCCAGGGCTTCTTGACGCCGTGGCCTCGCGATGGGTACGATGGACGGAAGTTGTGGGTCCGAGAAACGTAGCCGTTGTTGCCAGGAGGGGCTTCCCATGTGGCTTGTTCCGAACATTCCGATCGCTGTCTGGACACCGGCCCTGCTCGGGGCGGTTTTGCTGGGCAACAGCCCGGCCCTCGCGGTGGCCGAGGACAGCGGGCAGGTCTCCGAAGCGGCAGCGATCACGCCGGCGGCGACCCAGGCGCCGGTCGCGGCGGACGAGCTGACCTTCGATGCGATCGTCTTCGTGAAACGCAAGCCCTACTCTTCGGATCACTACTACACGGACATCAACAACGGCACCAGTCCCGACCGGTTCCTCCCCGAGAACGGGATCTATGTCTACAACCTTCGCACCAGGCAGCAGCGCGCCGTGGTCACGGCGGCCGACCTGCCCGGCGGCAAGGGGTTCATCGGCAAGATCAGCCTCTCCTACGACGCCCAAAAGGTCCTCTTCGATTTCCGGCAGGATCCCGGCTCCGGTTTTCGCATCTGGGAGGTCGGCATCGACGGCGCCGGCTTGCGCCAGGTGTCGTTCCCGCCGGAGGACGAATCGCAGAAGGCGGCGCGCTGGCATCCCTCCTGGCACACCGACGACATCCATCCCTGCTATCTGCCGGACGGCGACATCGTGTTCTCCTCGACCCGGTGTGAACACACGGTTCTCTGCGGCGGCTCCGCTCACCTGGTGGTCCCCCTTCTACACCGCATGGCCCCGGATGGGACGCGAATCCGGCAGCTATCCAACAGCCCGGTCAGCGAGTTCTGTCCGGTCGTGCTGGACGACGGGCGGATCATGTACCATCGTTGGGAGTACGTGGACAAGGGCGCGCGGGTCGCCAAGACGATCTGGTCGATGAATCCCGACGCGACCAAGCCCCAGGAACTCTATGGCGTGGCCGACGACACGACCACGGTCTACATGTACCCTCAGCCGCTTCCCGGCGACAACCGGCGCCTGGTCTGCGTGGGCACCTGCCACTATCCGCAAGGAGGCTGCGTGGGCGCGATCATGCTCATCGACGTGAAGAACCGAAATCGCGCGCGCGGACCGGATCCGGATGAAGCCGGCTATCTCCGCTGGGACGGCCGGTACGCCGTCACGAATATCACGCCGCACGTGTTCGTCGAGCGCCGCACGGAGCCGGGCTGGCATTTTCTCGCCGCCGACGGCGGCTACGTGCACGATCGCAACGGGCAGAGCGGCCACCTCTACACACATCCCTATCCGGTCAGCGACAAGGAGTTCCTGGTCTCGTACAAAGCCAACCCGGCCGATCACTACCGGAACGTCGCCAACGCGTACTCGCTGGTTCTGATCGACACGGAGGGAAATCACCGCCCGGTTTGCCACGATGAGCAACTCTCCTGCTGGCATCCGATCCCCTTGAAGGCGCGGACCGTCCCGCCGCAAATCCGCCGTGTACGAGATCCGGCTTACGCCGCGCGGAACCAGGCGCTGTGCGTCCTGACCAACGTCACCCAGGGCATGCCGGGCGTCGAGCCGGGAGAGGTCAAGTGGCTTCGGATCAACGAAGCCGTGCCGCGTTATTGGGCCACCGGCCGGCGATGGAACTCCTCGCTGAGCAGCTCCAGCTGGAAGGCCGCGCTGTGGCCGCGCGTGCAATGGGGCGTCGTGCCCGTGGAGCCGGACGGCTCGGCCTGCTTCGAGGTGCCGGCGAACCGCAGCATCTTCCTGCAGGCCTTGGACAAGGACTTCCGGGAAATCCAGCGCGAGCGGACCTACGTCAATTATCAGCCGGGCGAGGTCCGGTCCTGTACCGGCTGTCACGGAGATTCCGGCCATGTGGTGGCCCCGGCCGACTCCGAAGCCCCGCTGGCCCTGCGGCGACCGCCGAGCGTTCTGCAGCCGCAGCCGTGCGATCTGGTGGAAAACGGGAGCGACGGCCTGGCGGGGCAGGTGATCCACTATCCCTCCGATATTCAACCGATCTTCGACGCCAAGTGCGTCTCCTGCCACGGCCAGACCGATCCAGCGGGCGGGCTCCGGCTGACCGGGGAGGTCACGCTCTATTACAGCACCTCGTATGAAGAGATTGCAAAGCGGCAGTTGGCCGGTCCCATCATCCCGGAGTTCACGTCTTTTCTGCAGGGCGATCGGGGCAATTACAACGGCGCCTACCTGCCGCCCAAGAGCCTGGGCTGCTACCGGAGCGCGCTGATCGAGCTGTTGACCCGCCCCGATCATCCGCAGAATGCGCCCGACGACCATTCCCGCATGCTCACCGACCGCGAATTGATGGTCCTCAGTCGTTGGGTCGACTCGAACTACCAGTTCTACGGCTCCTATTACGGCCGGCACCATTCGCGTTGGGTCGATGCAGATCCCGAAAACGCTTCGTACCGGCCGATCGATTTTCGCCGCAAGGCGACCTTCGAGGAAGCCGTCAACATGTTTGCCCCCGCATGGCACCGGTAGGTTTCCCGTATCCAAGACGGAACCCAAGGAAGGGGCTGGGGGGTTGGGGGCGGAAACTGGGGCCTCTGGTCCCGCCCCCAGAATCCTGCGCACCGGCGTCCTTCTCGCCGATGCCGCCGGAGTGGCGCCGACGGGAAGTGAGTGAAACTGTGCCACCCAACCGCTCCGGCTGCCGGGGACTCGAATTGTTTCGCATACTATCGGCCCGGTGAGAAATAGGCCCGTTGACGCAAGCCTCTTTGGCATATGGGGTTGCGTCGAGTTTCGGCCGCCTGGGTTGCTCCCCAAACGGCCGAAAACGGGGCTGAAAGCGCGTCGTAAGTCCTGTGGTGACAACCGGTTGGAATTATTGAGCCGCGTCGGCGGGCGGAAATCGTGTGAAAATGGGATGCTGTTCA
>JAFGRD010000133.1 GCA_016935315.1 Pirellulales bacterium | reverse complement strand
GTCTCATCCGTCACGCGATCAGCAATCGGAAGACGCTCACCACGGACAATGTCGTTCTAGCCAGTTGAGCCGGTCGGATGTCGTGGCTGCTCCCTCCAACATCTTCTCTTCCAAGGAGTTCATCCATCATGTCAGAAGCCACCGTAGCTCTTCCACCGGCCGAGGAAGTGCGGCTGCTGGACGTGAACGCCGTTGCACGGTTCTTGTCGTGCAGCGCACGGCACGTCTACCGGCTGGCCGACTCGGGACGAATGCCACGCCCCCAGAAGTTGGGGGCGTTGGTTCGATGGGACCGGATCGAACTCGAAAAGTGGCTCGCCGACGACTGCCCAGTATGTCGGTAGACGCTACGAAGCGTCGCAAAAAGCACTCGTTCGAGCGAAAGTCGGGCTTCAGCGGGGGACGTCCTTGCTGAAGCCTTTTTCTGCAATCACAATGTCGACAAGAGTCGGCGATTGCCACCGGGCCGGCAATCGCACTTCCCGCGGGAGACATGAAATGGGTAGCGTCTACAAGAAAGCTGTCACGAAGCCTCTGCCGCCTGACGCCGAGATCGTCACCAGGAAGAAGGGGCAATATGCTCAGTGGAAAGATCGGCGAGGCAAGACCTACTCTGCACCGATCACGACCGGTCGTGACGGGAAGCCGCGAATCCGCGTCGAGGCCAAGACCTATACGGCCAAGTACCGCGATGGTCTGGGCGTCGTTCACGAACATGCCACCGGCTGCCGGGGCAAGCGTGCAGCGGAAATGGTGCTCGCCAAACTGGAGGAAGAGGCGGAGAAGGTGAAGGCCGGTGTGCTCACCAGCGTCGAAAGCGAAATGTCGAAGCACCGAGACACATCTCTGCTGGAGCATGTCGACGAGTACATCACCCACCAAACGGCAAAGGGCGTGAATGCCCAACGAGTGAAGAGCACGAAGAGCCGGCTGCTGCGACTTGCCGAGCAATGCAATCTTCGTCGGCTCACTGACATATCCGCCGACGCCTTGGAACGATGGATGCTCGAAAAGGCCGAGTACGATGACCGCACCAAGAAGCCGATGGGGGCCGGCGCTCGCAACGGCTATCGGGAATCCGCCATTGGGTTCGGCAACTGGCTGGTCAGGAAGAAGCGAATCCCGGCGAATCCGTTTGCCGACGTTCCCAAGGCGGATGCCAAGGCGGATTGCCGTCGCAAGCGACGCGCCTTGAACGAAGACGAGCTTCGCCGACTACTGGACGTTGCTCGGCGCCGGCCGCTCGAAGACGCGATGACCATTCGACGCGGCCCAAAGAAGGGACAACGCACAGCCAACATCCGGCCGGAGGTCCGCGAGCGAAAGGAGCGACTCGGGCGCGAACGGTCGCTGATCTACAAGACGATGGCCCTGACCGGGCTGCGCAAGAACGAACTGGCGACCCTGCTGATTGGCTGGCTGGAACTCGACGCCGAACCGCCCCACTTGATCCTCGATCCGAAGAACGAGAAGAATCGAGAGGGCAACAGCATCCCGCTCCGCTCGGACCTGGCTGAAGACCTCCGAGCGTGGATCGCCGAGAAGCCCGAGGCGGAAGCCGGCCCTGACGCCCCGCTTTTCAATGTCCCGACCGGCCTGCTGCGGATTCTCGACCGCGACCTGAAGGCCGCCGGCATTCCGAAGAAAGACTGCCGCGGCCGGACCGTGGACATCCACGCCCTGCGGCACACCTTCGGCACGATGCTCTCGGCCGCCGGCGTCAAGCCGAGGACGGCCCAGGAGGCGATGCGCCACAGCGACATCAAACTGACGATGAACGTCTACACTGACCCGGCACTGTTGGATGTGGCTGGGGCGATCGAATCGCTGCCCGAGTTGCCGATCGACCGAGGCCAGCCGAACGGCCGACCTCTGCGCTCGCAGCGGAAACTGAAAGAGCCAGTCCATCTCCAGTTTGCACCAGAGTTTGCACCAACCACGGGGCACCCTGGGCAAAATGGGACAATTCCTGTCAAAATGGCAGTCCCAGACGATCCGCCACCCGAATTGTTGTCTCGCGCCGTAAAGTCTTGCTATGACAACAGTAAAGGGCCGCTGTCAACTCGTGACAACGACCCTTACAAAGTCGGGGCGACTGGATTTGAACCAGCGACCTCTGCGTCCCGAACGCAGCGCTCTATCCAGGCTGAGCTACGCCCCGAATTCGGAGTTCGACACAAACCCGAATTATAATCGCCCAGTCTCGGACGTCAACGGCCAAACAGTGGAGGGCTTGCCCAAGCCTCTTGGCGGTGCTGGGCGGCCTTCCGTTTGCCTGCGGACAACTACCGCCGGCGGTTCCCAACCGGCAAGCGTCACAAACACAACGCCGATGAACACCTTGGCGGCTAGCTATCTACCACCCAGTTTTGGCCCCTCCTAAACGCCGAAGCGGGCGAATTGACGCAAGAATTGTTGATCTAACAGGTTGCGTTGCCGGATGGTACCCGGCGGCCGCCGCTGGCGTGCTTCGGAGTGCAGTCCATTGGGGCTTCCAGCAGACAGCCGCGTCCCCCAGTGGCGATCAAAGACGACACAGGCTGTAGTCATTGCAGACGCATGGCGGCAAGAACGCCTATTCATTTTCGGCCGGGGGAGGCTATGATAAGAGTCAGGGAACGGAGTCATGGTCGGTCTCCGATCGCGAGCCTCTTTTGGGCAGAGGGGAATCATTGGTGCGGCCAGATGCGAGTAAACCAGGGTAAAGGTGCTACGATTTAGGAGCAGGAACAGGAAACGCGGAAACAAGGCGAGAGGCATCGGAGCAGGCCCGTTGGAGATTGCCGACGGTCGATCGGGGAGCTCGAACGATGTCGATACGTGTGGTTTGCCCGAACGGACATGTGCTGAACGTCAAGGACGCTTTGGCCGGCAAAACCGGTCTCTGCCCGAGGTGCAAAGCTCGCGTCGTCGTACCCGCCCCACAGAAGGACGAGTTGTCGGAAGACTCGATCATGAGCATCTTGGGGCCACATGCCTCCACGACATCGGAACCGGCGACGGGCGGCGTGCAGAGGAAACCGGTCGAGAGTTCGCGGACATCGTCGTTGCCCGAGGGGACTCCGCCGAAGAAGAGTTGTCACAAATGCAATCGAGAGATCTCGGTAGGACTCCACATTTGCCCCTTCTGCCACACGTACATCGCCAAATTGAGCGATTTTTAGGCGGTCGCCTTGCGAGCGGCCCGACTCGATTTGGACGGCAGGCAGTTCCGATCTCGACAGCCGGTGTTTCCGACCTAAACTCATGGATGCAGCGTTGACCTATGCGACGTGATTCGCGGGACTCTTCCAAGTTGGGTAGCACCCTCGCAGGGCAGCGGTGCAGATCTGAATGATTGAAACGGCCATTTCGGTTGTCAGTTCCAAATCGCTGCTGACGCTTTTCGGCGCCTGCGATCAGCATTTGCGGAGAATCCGCGATGCGCTGGGTGTGCAGATCACCGCGCGCGACGGGCAGATCCATATCGAAGGCGAACAAGAGGCGGTGGCCGCGGCCACCGAAGTGATGGAGCAACTCCAGTCGGTCGCTCATCGTCACGGCGTGTTGGCTTCGGACGACGTGACCCGTGTGCTGGCCGCGGTGAAAGACGGGCAGGGGGCATCCGAGTCCCCGCCGATTGGAGTATTTCGGCCGGGACGACAGATTCGGCCGCGGACTCCGGGCCAGGCCCGCTACGTGGAGGCCGTTCGCAACCACGACATCGTGCTCTGCTACGGTCCGGCGGGGACCGGCAAGACTTATCTGGCGGTGGCCATGGCCGCTGCCGCATTGAAAGAGGACGCCATCCGAAAAGTGGTGCTGGTGCGCCCGGCGGTCGAGGCCGGCGAGAGCCTCGGCTACCTTCCCGGCGACCTGCAGGCGAAGATCAACCCTTATCTGAGGCCGTTGATGGACGCCCTGCACGAGATGATGGATCACGATCTGATCAAGCAATATACCGAAGAGGACATCATCGAGGTGATCCCGTTGGCCTACATGCGCGGCCGCACGCTGAACGAAGCCTTCATCATCCTCGACGAAGCGCAGAACACGACGATTTCCCAGATGAAGATGTTTCTCACCCGCATGGGGAACGGCTCCAAGATCGTGGTTTCCGGCGACATCACGCAGATCGACCTTCCGGCCAACGCGAAGAGCGGGCTCGTTGACGGGTTGGACCGGCTGCGGGGGCTCGACGGGATCGCTTCGGTGAAGTTGACCCGCGCCGACATCGTCCGCCATCCCCTCGTTCAGCAGATCGTGCACGCCTATGAGCACGGTCCCAGGAAGCGCAGCCCTGCCGAGCGACGAACGCCATGACCATTGGTGGCCACAAACGCACCCGATCCGAGCGGGTTGCCGCGTTGGAATTGCCCCCCGGGCAATGGGAACGCGCGTGGAAGGGCTTGCGCCGGCGCGACGTACTGGGGCGCATCGGTCTGGCGTTGTTGGCCACGCTGGCGATCGGCGCGGTAATCCGGGCGTGGGATCCCCCGTTTGCCTTCCGCCCCGGCTACGTTCCCTTGCGCAACGTCGTGGCCACGGTCCCGTTTTCCAGAGAAGACTCCCGGGCCACCGAGGCCGATCGGGACCGCGCACGAAGCCGGGTCCTGTACCTCTACGTTCAGGATCCGGAACCGCTGAGACAGCTTCGCGCCGAACTGGTCACGACCGTGGCCGCGATCCTCTCCGGCGATGGCAAACCGACGCTCTGGGACGACTTCCAGCTGCGGTCCACCCCGGGAATCGCCGCGCCAACACCGCGGGAACGGCAGGAGCAACTGCGGCAGTTCCAGGAGGCGCTGGCCGGCGACAGCCATTTGGCCGAATTTGAAAAGGACACCGAGGCGGCCTTCGCTCCCTTCGAGAAACGCGGACTGCTCGAGTCGCTTCCCCAACTGCCCGAACGAGGAAACCAGAGAGAGATCCTTGTCCAACAGGCCGACCAACCCGGCACGGCCCAGCGCGTTCGCGTCGACGATGCGCGAATCGGCGATGGATCGGCGGTACACAACAGCCTTTTGGCAAACCTCGAATCGAACACGGTCGCCAACCACGTGTTTGCGTGGCTGCGACCGCGTCTGATGGCCACGCTTTCGTTGAAGGACGAAGAAGCGACGCGACGTGCCCTGCAACAGGCCGCCATCGCCGTCGAGCCGGTGGTGCGGAAATACGTCGCCGGACAGTTGCTGGTCCGGGCGGGCCAGCCGATCGACTCGGAGGAAGAGATCGCTCTGCTGCAGGCCGAGTACCGGGCGACCTTGGCGCAGCGGGCCGCGGGCGAGAAGCTCGCCCGGGGGGCCGCCGTGGTCGCCATGGTCTTCGCCATGTTCGTGCTTTGCGGCATCTACATGCGCTATCGCCAGCGCGGCCCGCTGGCCAGCATCCGGCGTTTGAGCATGATCTTGTTGTTGGTGGTGGTCACGGTGGCGCTCTGTCGGTGGGCCGACCAGTGGCAGGTCGAGCTGATTCCGCTGATGCTGTTCGGCATGACCGTGGCCATCGCTTATCGCCAGGAAATGGCCTTGCTGTTGTGTGCCGTGCTGGCCCTGGTCGTCGTAGTGGCCGTCGGACAGGGCCTGAACGAGTTCTTGCTGATGGTGGGAACGACGACCACGGCCAACCTCAACATGGCGCGCATCCGCAGCCGCAGCAAACTGATCTACGTCGGCCTGTTCGCCGGCGGCGTGGCCGTGCTGTTGACCCTCGGTCTGGGCATCATCCAGAACCAGAGAATCGGCGCGCCCCTGTTGACCGACGCGGTGCGCGCCGCTTCGTGTGCCGTCGCCTCCGGCTTCCTGATGACCGGACTGCTGCCGTTCATCGAACGCCTCTTCGGAGTGCTCACCGACCTCAGCCTGTTGGAGCTGGGCGACGTGGCCCATCCGCTCTTGCAGGAGTTGATTCGCCGGGCACCGAGCACGTACAACCATTCGGTCACGGTCGGCTCGATCGCCGAAGCGGCTGCCGAGAGCATCGGCGCGCGGGGATTGCTGGTCCGCGTGGGGGCCTACTTCCACGACATCGGCAAGATGCTCAAACCGGGGTACTTCATCGAAAACCAGGGCCCGGGGGCCAGTCGGCACGAAGCCCTGGTGCCGGCCATGAGCAGCCTGGTGATCGTCGCTCATATCAAGGACGGTTCCGACCTTGCTCGCCAACATCACCTTCCCCAGCCGATCATCGATCTGATCGAGCAGCACCACGGCACGACCTTGGTGAAGTTCTTTTACGATCGGGCCGCCGAGCAGAAGCAGGCGGATCCCAATGCCGGCGACGTCGACGAGAGCACGTACCGCTATCCGGGCCCCAAGCCGCAGACCAAGGAGGCCGCCGTGCTGATGCTGGCCGACAATGTGGAAAGCGCCAGCCGAACGCTGGTCGATCCCACCCCGGCACGCATCGAAAGCCTCGTCAGGGAGCTGGCCGAACGCCGCCTGCACGGCGGACAGTTCGACGAGAGCGGCCTGACGCTGAGAGAGCTTCGCACCATCGAGCGCAGCATGGTCAAGTCGCTGACATCCATTTACCACGGCCGCTTGAAGTATCCGGACCAGAGGACCGCGTAGGGAGCTGATGATCCAGGTCGACGTCAACAACGATCAAGTGCGGATACGACTGGATGAGGATCGGCTCCGCGAGGCCGTGCGGGTCATTCTCCGCGACGCATCGGTCTCGCGAGGCGAAATCAGCCTGGCCATCGTCGACGACGCGACGATTTGCGAGTTGCATGGGAAGTACCTGGGAGAAGCCGAACCGACAGACGTCTTGAGTTTCGCCCTGGAGCGAGGCGAGCATTCCTTGGACGGGGAGGTGATCGTCAGCGCCGAGACGGCCGAGGTCACTTCGCGCTGGTACGGGTGGGCGGCCGAAGACGAGTTGCTGTTGTACGTGATCCACGGCACGCTGCATTTGGTCGGCTACGACGACGCGACCCCGCCGCAGAAGGCCGAGATGCGCGAGCGGGAATCGGCCTATCTGGCCCACTTCGGCCTGCGCGTGCCGCAGGAGGATGCGTCCCAGATCGATCCCGACTTGGCATAGGGAGGTGAATCAGATTCCGTGAGTCCCGAACTGGTATGGTGGCTGGCCGCGATCGGCCTGGCGACAACGTGTTTGGCGGCGATGGCCGCCCGCTCGCTGGCCGAGTTCTCTCCTCACGAGTTGGAGGAGATCTGCCGTCGGCGCAAGGCCCCCGATCGGTTGGGCCAGATCCTGCGGCGGCGCGATCACGTGACCCTGGCGGCCGAGACGCTTCAGGTGATGGCCACGGCCACGTTCCTCGGCGCCGGCGCCTCCTGGATTTGGATGTGGGAGGCCGCGGCACACCTCAGCGGGACCCGGTTCGCCGTGATCACCGCCGGAGGCACCCTCTCGCTGTTGGCCGCCGAGATTTGGATTCCCTGGGCCTTCGTACGTCTCTGGGCAGAGCCGTTTTTGTTCTACACCTGGAATGTCTGGCAGCTCGTCGGCCATCTGCTGAGCCCCTTCGTGCTGGTGGCCCGGTTTGTCGACGGCCTGTTGCACCGCCTGGCCGGCCGCAGCAACGAAGCCCCCAACGAGGAATCGTTCGAGGAGGACATCCGCACCATCGTCACGGAAGGTCATCGCGAAGGCCTGCTCGAAGAGGACGCCCGAGTGATGATCGAGGGGGTCATCGAGCTGGGCGACCTCGATGTGTCGGAAATCATGACGCCGCGAACCGACATGGTTACCTTGCCGATGAGCTTCACCTGGCAAGAGGCCCTGGAATTCGTGGTCAAGGACGGCCACACGCGGATTCCCGTCAGTAACAAGAACCGCGACGACATCGTGGGCGTCCTCTACATCAAAGACCTGTTGCCCGAGTTGGCCAAGAGCCCCCACGAAACGGTCAAACCATGGACTTCGCTGCTGCGCGAGGCCTATTTTGTGCCCGAAACCAAGCCCATCGACGTCCTTCTGCAGGAATTCCAGGCAACGCGAAACCACATGGCCGTCGTGCTGGACGAGTACGGCGGCGTCTCGGGACTGGTGACCTTGGAGGACGTGCTGGAGGAGATCGTCGGCGAAATCATCGACGAATACGACCAAGAACAGGCCGAGGGAATCCGCGTGATCGACGACGGGCTCGCCGAGGTGCTGGGAAAGGTCCACATCGATGAGATCAATGAGCAACTCGAACTGGATCTGCCCGACCACGGCGACTACGACACCATCGGCGGTTTCGTGTTCAGCGAGCTGGGACACATCCCTGTGGTCGGCGAGGAGCTCGCCCGCGACAAGGTCCGCATTACCGTGACCGACGCCACCTCGCGCCGCATCGAACGTGTGCGCATCGAAGTCCTCGACGACTCCCGCCGCGACACGGCATGAAGCCGGCCGCGCGCCTCAAGCGGAACCGCACGGCGGGCAGCCGACCCGTTGACCGGTGCGCGGCGTCCTGTCAGAAGCGGCCCAGCAGAGCCGTACTCGCGCCGACGCACGCGGCCATCAGGATCAGGCCGCCGCCGATCAAGATCCGTCGCACCAGGAACTTGCGGCTGCGTTGGGCAGCGAGTCGGTGCGTCGAATCGGTTGCCGAAAGGCTTCCTACAATCGGAACCCGAATGGCGGCCTCGACCTGGTCACACGTGTCCAACGTCGGCTCGATCGACGCACCCGCCGAAACCAATCCTGTTCCGGTTGCCATCACAACGCCCACGACAACCGCCAGCCATACCAGACCCCTTCCGGGCAGTTCCGATCCCGGCGCCTCGATGGCTCGGGCGAGAAGCACGTCGATCTGCGGCTCGATCGCCTGGTATTTCCAGGTCTCCGCCGCGGTGCGGACCGCTTGATCGCGGGCTTCGGCCGCCCGAGCCACGACCGCCTGCAACTGCCGGAACTGCCGAACCGTTTCACCTCCGGCGATTTCGGACAGCCCCGGCTGCGACCGTGGCGTTTCGACAGGCAAGGCCAGCCCATCGGGCTCTGGCAATTCGGGTCCGGGCAATTCGGATCCGGGCAATTCGGCTTCTGGCAATTCGCTGGGCGGTTCCTGTTCGTCACCTGTGAGCGCTGCCAGCTTCTCCTCGACCTGGGCAATCTGGTCTTCAGCTTCTTGCACCTCCGGGTGAACGGGCGTGCGGGTGATCAGCAACTCCTGGAGGCGACGCCGCCTCTCGGCCAACTCGCGAGTCAGCGCGGTTCGATCGGGCTCATCCGTCTGCTTCGATTCGGACGTCCCAGCCGGGGCCTCCGCCCGCAGTTCCGGCTGGGGCGGCTCGACCAAGGGATCTTGGCTCTGCGGCGGCGCCTGCCGCGTGAAGTGACGCCGAAGGAACTCGTCCAGCTCGGACGTGGCCGCCACCCATTCGGCTTCGGCGCGATCAGCCGCACGCTTGGCTTCAAGATACCGCTGCTGCGCGGCCGCCCGCCACTCCGTTCGGCGCTCGCTCGCATAGGTTTCCGCCAAGGTGTTGACCAGTCCGGCGGCGAATTGCGGGTCCCGATCGGTGTACGTAATCGAGACATCCAGGTCGCCCCACTCGTCGACCGCAGCGGCAGAAACCCGCAATCGCTGCTGCAGTTGCCCCACGTCGCGGTCGTCGGGATCCGACCGAGAGCCCTCGGCGACCGAGGGCCTGGCGGCAGAACGCCATTGCCGAACGGCCCGACGCAGGCTGGCCTGGGAACCGACCTGGCGTTCCACCGTTTCGGGATCCGGCCGCATGGAGGCCGCGAACTCGGCCTGCTCGGCGTCGGCAGCCGCCGCCGGCCACAGCACACGGGCAGTGGACGTGAAACTGCAAGTTGGTTCCGCGCGGCCGGCCGTCGCCAGCCCCCAGCCGTAGGCGGCCAGGCCGGTGGCCACGACTATCAGCACGTACGCGGGCCACCGCAGCCGCCATCGAGAGCGCGGCGCGACGGTGTGCCGGGGCGTGTCTCGCATCATTGTCGATCCCGAAACGTCTCAGGTCGCGCAGAATATCCCACCTATTCGACATCGACCCGACGCCGCCTCAAGCTTGAATGCTTGTCAGGGACGCTCCGATCGGCCAGAATAGGTAAAGGTCATCCATAGGCCGGCGAACGATTCCGATGTCGCAATCCAACTGCAAATGGGATCCTCCTGAAAGCGACGCATCGCCGTATGCAACGCACCGGCGGTGGCAGTTCGGCGTGCGGCAACTGCTGGCATTCACCTTCGTGATCAGTGTGATGCTGGCGACCGTGCGTACGCTGTATCCCACCCTGACATTGCCGCTGGCGATCGTGGTCGCCGTCGGCGGCGCCGCCAGCATCGGACTGCTGGTGGCGGCCATTCGCGACAGCCGAACCGCGGCCCCGACATTGGGCGGAAGGCCCCTCGTGGTGTTTCTCCTGCTGGCCTACTGGGCGGCGGTCTTCTTGATGACCGCCCTGATGAGAACACACGGATAGCCATGTTTCAGATCAAGATCTGCGGCGTCACCAGCGCGGAAGATGCCCGAATGGTCGCCCGGGCCGGGGCCGATGCGGTGGGATTGAACTTCTTTCCCGCAAGCCCACGCTACGTTGCTCCCGAACGGGCCCGGCCGATCATCGATGCACTGCCGGGCGGCGTGGTCAAGGTCGCGTTGTTCGTCAACCCCCAGGTGGCCGATGCCATCGATGCGGTGGATCGCCTTGGATGCGATCTGATTCAGCTCCACGGCGACGAGCCACCCGAGCTGCTGGCCGAGTTGGGCGACCGGCCGGTCCTGCGAGCGTTTCGTATTGGCCCGGAAGGCTTGCAGCCGATGGCCGAGTACGTCCAGCGGTGCCGCCAGTTGGACTGCAGGCCCAAAATGGTCTTGATTGATACGCTCATTAAGGGGGAGTACGGTGGGACGGGCAAAGTCGCCAACTGGTCGGAAGCGTGCCGACATCGAGAAGTCGCCGGGCTCCCGCCTTTGGTTCTAGCGGGGGGCCTAAGGCCAGACAATGTGGCAGAAGCCATCCGGGCCGTCGTCCCGGCCGCCGTCGACACGGCCGGCGGAGTGGAGTCTTCGCCGGGCAGGAAGGACCCGGCCGCCGTCGAGGCGTTCGTCCGAGCCGCTCGTATCGCGCTGGCTGAGATATGATTGGATGTCGGGCGGGCCGCTTGCGTTGCACAGCGGACACCGCCGATGCGCCGGCCGGTTTTCACACCGCAGCATTCGTCCCTTGCCAAGAGCGTGTGCCAGCGCGTATGATAGCAGCCGCGTGTCGCCAAGATTGCACTTTCTGAAAAAACGGCACCTACGCCTAGCTGCCGTTTTTTCAGAAAGTGCAGGTCAAGATTTTTTTGCCGGAAAAAAAGGAGACGCCCCGTGTCACAGGTGGAGACCAAAATGCCTTACAAGGTAGCCGATATTTCTTTGGCCGAGTGGGGCCGCAAGGAGATCGAGCTGGCCGAGAACGAGATGCCGGGCTTGATGGCCCTGCGCCAGCAGTACGGTCCGACCAAGCCGCTGACCGGGGCCCACGTTACCGGCTGCCTGCACATGACGATCCAGACGGCCGTGCTGATCGAGACCCTCACCGAGCTGGGGGCCGACGTCACATGGAGTAGCTGCAACAGGTTTTCGACTCAAGACCACGCCGCCGCGGCCATCGCCAAGACAGGCGTGCCCGTTTACGCCTGGAAGGGAGAGACGAACGAAGAGTATTGGTGGTGCGTCATGCAGACGATAGTCTTCGGCGACGGCAAAGGACTGAACCTGATTGTCGACGATGGCGGCGACGCCACGTTGCTGGTGCATCGCGGGCACCAGGCCGAGGACAACCCGGCGATCCTTGACGAGCCGACCGACAACCCGGAACTGAAGATCATCAACTCGCTGTTGAAGGAGACGCTCGACGAGGACCCGCAGTTCTGGCACAAGATCGTCGCCCAGTGGCGCGGCCTGTCGGAAGAGACGACCACCGGCGTGCATCGGCTCTACCAGATGGAGGAGCGCGGCGAGCTGCTTGTTCCGGCGATCAACGTCAACGACTCGGTCACCAAGAGCAAGTTCGACAACCTCTACGGCTGCCGCGAGTCGCTGGCCGACGGGATCAAGCGGGCAACCGACGTGATGGTGGCCGGCAAGGTCGTTGTGATTTGCGGCTATGGCGACGTCGGCAAGGGCTGTGCCCACTCGATGCGCAGCTACGGTGCCCGCGTGCTGGTCACCGAGGTCGATCCGATCTGCGCGCTGCAAGCAGCCATGGAGGGCTTTGAGGTGACAACCATGGAGGACGCCGCGTCGCGGGGGAACATCTTCGTGACCGCCACGGGTTGCCGCGACGTGATCCTTGCCGAGCACATGCAGAAGATGCCCAACGACGCCATCGTCTGCAACATCGGACACTTCGACCTGGAGATCGAGGTGGCCGCGCTCGAGGCGTTGCCGAACGTCGAGAAGGTGAGCATCAAACCGCTGGTCGATCGCTACACGTTTCCCGACGGACACGCCATTATTCTGCTGGCCGAAGGGCGGCTGGTGAACCTCGGCTGCGCCACGGGCCATCCGTCGTTCGTGATGTCCAACTCCTTCACCAACCAGGTGCTGGCCCAGATCGCCCTCTGGACCGAGCCGGAGAAGTATCCGCTGGGCGTGCACACGTTGCCCAAGGAGCTCGATGAGGAAGTGGCCCGGCTGCACCTCGGGCAGTTGGGAGTGAAACTGACCAGGTTGACGCCGGCCCAAGCCGCGTATCTGGGCGTTCCGGTCCACGGTCCGTTCAAGCCGGAATACTACCGGTACTAATCGCAGCAGACGGCCACAGGTCGCCGACCGTGCCTCGACCTGCGCGACGTGTCTCGCTTTCCTTGTCCGCTTGCCAGCATCAACAGCATGCCAGAGATTCAAGCCTTCCGCGGAATCCGCTACAACCTGGGCCAAGTCGGTTCGCTTGGCGACGTGGTGGCGCCTCCCTACGACGTGATCGGACCCGAGTTGCAGGAGCAGCTCTACAAGCAGCATCCCTGCAATGTGGTCCGACTGATCCTCAACCGCCGCGAGCCGGGCGACGACGAGGCAGACAACGCCTACATCCGGGCAGCCCGGTTCTTGAAGAACTGGCATTCGGAGGGCGTGCTGTTCACGGAGGCCGATCCGGCCATCTACGTCTACCATCAGGAGTTCAGCTATGCCGGCGCGAGCTACACCCGCCGCGGCTTCATGGCCCGGCTGCGGCTGTCGCGATTCGGCGAAGGGCAGGTCTTCCCACACGAGGAAACCATGCCCGGCCCCAAGGCCGACCGGCTGATGCTGACGGCCGTATGCCGGACGAACCTCAGCCAGATCTTCGCGCTCTATCCCGACTCGGCCGCCGAGGCCCAGCGGCCGTTGGAGGAGGCCATCGCCTGTGAGACGCCGCTGGTGGCCGCCGATCATTTGGGCGTCGTCCACAAGCTGTGGCCGGTGACCGACGTGGCCGTGATCGCCGACGTGGCCGGCGCCATCGGGTCCAAGCCGATCTTCATCGCCGACGGACATCACCGCTACGAGACGGCCTGCAACTATCGCGACCAGATCTACGACAGCGGATTCCTCTCGAAAGACCATCCGGCCAACTTCGTGCTGACGCATTGCGTGGCCATGGAAGACCCCGGCCTGGCCGTGTTGCCCACGCACCGGCTGTTTGCCGGACTGCCGGCGATGACCTCCGACGAGCTGGCGGCCAAGCTCGCTGAGTGTTTCACGGTGCGGCCGGCCGGCGAAGGTCCCGACGCGGCGCCGACCGTGTGGGAAGACGTCGAGACGACCGACGACCAGGGCACCCTGGCATTGTACACCCGCAAGGATGCCCGATGGCTGATCGCGTCGCTAACCGATGCCGGACGAACGCGGCTGGCCGAAGTGGCCGACGACCACACGCCCGCGTGGCGTGAGTTGGGCGTGAGCATCTTGCACCGCCTGATCGTGGAGAGCCTTCTCGGAGCCACCGAGTTGCCCAAGCCCGGCTACGTCCACTTGGTCGAGGAGGTGGTCGAAGGTCTCCGCTCCGGCGACTATCCACTGGCCGCGTTGGTCATGCCGGCCACGGTCGAGCACATCCGCACCATCAGCCTCGGCGGCGAGCGCATGCCCGCCAAGAGCACTTACTTCTATCCGAAGCTGCTCAGCGGTCTCGTTCTCAACCCGCTTCAGTAGCCACGCGGCCGTCGCCGCGCTGCACAACCCCCGGGTTTCACGTGAAACCTGCCTGTGCGGACGGTGTCGATAGCTGAATCTGCGCGTTTCACGTGAAACAGGCGCTTTTGGCAATCCGGTCGTTCCACGTGAAACGCCCCGATCACACAGCGGCGCCTTTCCGCCGAAACTGGCGTTTCCCGCCGGTCCGATCCCCTGTTACAATTGCCGCTCCGCCGAACGCTGTGGGCGCGGACAAATCGGCAAGGAGGCCGGAGTGGGCCGGGTTCTGTGCATTGCGAATCAGAAAGGGGGCGTCGGCAAGACGACCACCGCGGTCAATCTGGCCGTGGGGCTGGCCAAGGCCGGATCGGCCACGCTGCTGGTCGATCTCGACCCGCAGTGCAACGCCACGACCGCCCTGGGCGCCGAGCCGACCCCGAGCCACCCGCTGGCCAAGGGCGAGCCCGTCCGCCAGAGTGTGCTTCGTGCCGACAAGCCCCATCTGGATCTGCTTCCCGGCACGCGCCGTTTTCGCGACGTCGAGGCCCTGGCCCGCGGCGACGACCACCAGACCGACCACGTGCGCGACAATCTGGTCCGCGGTTTCAGCTCCTACGATTTCGTGTTGATCGATTGCCCGCCGTCCTTGGGGAGCCTGACCCGAGCGGCCCTTTCCAGTTCGCACGAAGTGGTGATGCCCATCCAGTGCGAGTATTTTGCCATGGAGGGGCTGGCCCAGATGATCGAGGTGATTCGCCAGGTGATGCACCAGAAGAACCGCTCGCTCGAGTTCGGCGGCATTGTCTTGACCATGTACGACCACTCGCTGGAGCTGACCCGCGAGGTCGACCGCGAGGTCCGCGAGTTCTTCGGGGAGATCGTCTACCAGACGGTCATCCCGCGCGACGTGGCGGTGTCGGAAGCACCCAGCCACGGGAAATCAGTCATCGATTACGCACCCCGGGCGCGCGGCGCCCGGGCGTACGTGGAGCTCTGCATGGAGGTACTTGACCGTGACTAAGGAAAGACGATTGGGACGCGGCCTGGAGGCCCTGCTGGGCCGAATCCCCGAGCCTTCCGCGCCGGCGGAAGCCCCCGAAGGGCCGTATGGCGGCACGACCGACGAGCCTTACGCGACCTCTCCCGTGTCGCACGAGCCGCCCCCGGCGCCCACGGTCGAGCTGGCCGAACCGCCGCCCCACGACTCGGGCGACGTGCCGGAGTCCGCTTCGACGGAGCCGCCCTCGACGGAGCCGGCCCTACCGCAACCGCCCGACGCCGGCGGCCCCCGTCGGATCGACGTCCGGCAGATCGACAGTAATCCGTCCCAGCCCCGCCAGGAGTTCGATCCGGCGGAAATGCAGTCGCTGGCCGACAGCCTGGGCACCCACGGCCTGCTACAGCCGGTCGTTGTCCGCCGCGTCGACGATCGGTATCAGTTGATTGCGGGCGAGCGGCGACTCCGGGCGGCGGCCCAGGCCGGTTGGGCCGAGGTGCCCGCCAACGTGATCGAGGCCGACGATCGCCAGACGGCCGAGCTGGCCATCGTCGAAAACCTCCAGCGCAAGGACCTCAACCCGCTGGAAAAGGCGGCCTGTTTCCAGCGCTATCTCGAGCAGTACCGCGCCACCCAGGAGGAGCTGGCTTCGCGGCTGAACCTCGACCGCTCGACCATTGCCAACCTGATCCGCCTGCTCGAGCTGCCCGGGCCGGTCCAGGACGTGTTGCGCCAGGCCAAGATCACCCAAGGCCACGCCCGGGCGCTGTTGCCGCTGGGCGACGAGCGGGAGCAGATCGAATTCTGCCAGCGGATCCAGCGCGACGGGCTGAGCGTCCGCCAGACGGAGTCGGCCGTGCAAGAGGCGATCGAGCAGGCCGACCGCGAGTCGCTAACGCTGATCGATCGCGACGGCAAGTCGGCGCGTCCCGGTCGGGTCCCCAACGAGCATCTGGCCGCGTTGGAGCAGGAGTTGCGCGCGGCGTTGGGCACCAAGGTGAAGATCACCCACAACGCCCGCGGCCGCGGCAAGCTGGTGATCCACTTCCGCAGCCACGAGGAATTCGAGCGTCTGCGGCGTCAGCTCGCCGACACGGCCCGGCCCGAGGTGCGCGCTCAGGTCGGTTAGCCCCCCGGTAGCCAGCCACTGTTTGGCGGGCCGAAATCCGCGACGAGGTCATCGGGGTAAACAGACTAGAGCATCGCCGTGGCGGAACTCGCAAGGGTTTGTTGACGCTTGCACGCGCATGGCGCGAGGGCGATCCACGGGAGCCCGACTTGCCCGGCCTCCCGTGGGTCGGCCTGGATCATTCACAATGCAGACATCCATAGAGGCCATCGGTGCCGAGCCCCAGTTCGGCTGAACGCCGGCGAATCCAGCGACCGCCGTGGCCCGGAATGCCGCTGCCGAGCGGATCCCATTTTGTGAAGGCATGCTCCACCGCCTCAACAATTCGCCGGCGGCGACCTCCGGCGGCGCAAGCCGTTGGCAGCACACGACTTCGGGCCAAATGATCATTGAGTGCTTTCTGCCACCCAGAAGTCAACAATTGCGGTCTGTTGCGTCGCGGCGTGCCGCCGGGCAGAGGTGGCGTATCAAAGAACGGCGTTCCGAGGGGAATATACGAACGTATAGCATTCGCCCGCCGTGGTCAACCAGCGGTCTTGGTCCGCCGCCGGCCCGCGCGATCGCCCGGCCGGCATGGCAGCGCCACACCGTCTCAGACAGATTGACACGTTCCGCCCAGGTGCTTATGCTGTCGGCTTCGCGTCACAATCGCTCGAGCAATCGAGCACTTTACCGGCGGGGAGCAGGGACTTGACGAGAAGGTCCGGGTCTTGAAGGAAAACCCGGTGGCGGTGATTGTGGTTGCCACGGGGGTCATGTTGTCTATGAATCCGGTTGCGCAGATTCTCTTCGCGACGCACATCAGGATCGAGATATGAACGTAGAAACGGGCGGTTCGGCAGTGGATGTTGTGCTGGTTTATCCACCTGGTAGGCGTCTGGACTACCAGCTTTCCCTTCCGTCTCTTGCGGCGGTGGTTCGCGAAGCGGGCTATAGTGTCAAGATCATTGACGCGACCGCAGAGGACCTGGACCTTCTTGCCTGCTGCGAGCGTGTCCAGGCGCATGGTCCCCGAATCATCGGTGTTTCGATTCCATTCACCAACTTCGCGGACAGTGCTGTTGCCCTCCTCGAACAACTGCGCAAGGACCAGCCGGACGCCATACTGCTTTGCGGCGGCGTCCACGTGACACTGCTTCCTGAAGAGATTGCACCGCATTGCGACGCAGTCGTTCTCGGTGACGGGGAGGAGACGCTATTGGATCTGCTGAATGAAGTGGACGGCGGAAGACCTTCCGAGTTCTCGACGAAGGGAATCGCCTACTGGAAGGACGGGCGAATCGTTCGGACGGAACAGCGGCCGTTGCCCGATCTGAACGTCCTGCCGCCGCCCGCTTGGGATCTGGTGCCGCTGCAGTACTACCACATGACACTACCGTTTGATGCGAAACGGCGTGCCATGCCGATCGCCGGAAGCCGAGGCTGTCCGTATTCCTGCACGTACTGCTGCAACTGGATCCTCTCCAGGAAGAGAGTGCGCTTCAAGGACGTCGACAAACTGATCGATGAGATCAGGTCGTACAAGACGCGGTACGGCGTGGATGCCTTCTTGTTCAGAGACGAGGTCTTCACGCTCAAGAGAAGCAGAGTGATGGAACTCTGCGAGAGGATCATCAAGGAGGACCTGAATATCCGTTGGTGGTGTCAAACGCGTGCCGGCCTGGTTGACGATGAGATGCTCAATGTGATGAAGCGCGCGGGCTGTACCTCGATCAGTATCGGGGTCGAGAGCGGAAGTGAGGAGATCCTCAGAAGCATCAAGAAGGCTATCAAGCTCGACGCAGTGAAAGATACGCTGGAGAGGATCAGGAAGGCGGGCCTGGGCTCCTATGCCGGGTTCATGGTGGGCCACGATCGCGATACGCCGGAGACCATTCTTGAGACCATGAAACGGGCCGACGAGCTGGATCCGGATTACCTTTCCTACTCCATCGCCACGCCGTATCCCGGCACGGAACTCCGAGAAAGAGCGCTGGAAACGGGGGAGATAACCGCCAGGACATGGGCGGAGTACGGCCAGGCGGGCGCCACGTATGTGCCAGCCGGACTCAAGGGATATGACCTGAGGCGGATTCAGGTCCTAGCCACGGTGAACTTCTTTGGGCAGAGCCTTCGCAGGATCTCGCGCTACGCCAGGCGGTATCCTCTGCACGCGCTGATCCATGCACCCGGTCTTGCCTTGATGTACGTCCGCTCCAAAATCGGGAAGCCGTACCCCGTCGATTTCAACAGCAGGTGGTACGCGGTTGCAGACCTGTTGCCTATCATCAGATCGCTGAAGGTCAACGGGAGACGGAAACACCCACGCGTTGACCGGGAGCAGGCCGCGGCAGAGAGATCCGCTCCGCAAGGGGGCGGGAGTCTTAAACAGCATCGGGCGAAAGATGCTCGCCTCGGGGAGCTTCGACAACACGATCGTCCTCGGGGATCTGTCCGGCGCCGAGTCTGAGCCGAGCGTGCTCAAAGGCCACGCGGCTTCCGTGCATTGCGTCCTCTTCTCACCCGACGGCAAAGGGAAGCTGTATGCCTGAACGCGGCCATTGCGTGCGTTTTCCGGCCGGGCGGCTTTCACCACAGGGCCCAATCAGAACACGATGGAACAACTCGTCAAGACAAGGCGGAATTGGCCCCGATCAGTTTTATTCAAGCCGACCTAGTATCCGGAAGCCGCACCCCCACAACGGCGGTCGGCCACACCGTAAAGCGTTCCCGTCTCCGGATCGACCAGGATGGAATGCGCCGACCCCTGTTGCCCGCTGCCGCTTGGCCGTTTCAGCGAATGTCCCATGGCACGAAGTTGGTCGGCGGCCTCGGAGTAGCGATCCTCGTTTAGCCCTTCGAACTGAAGTTGATCGGGAAACCACTGATGGTGCAGACGCGGGGCGGCCACACTGTCGGGCAGGTCCATCCCGAACTCCAAAACGTTCAGCACGACGTTGAGCACCGTATTGATGATCGTGCGGCCGCCGGGGCTTCCGGTGATCAGCACGACGCGTCCCTTGCGGGCAACGATGACCGGTGTCTGCGAGCTGAGCATTCGCTTGTGGGGCGCGATCCGGTTGGGCATCGTGCCGATCGCACCTTCGCGGTTCGTGTGGCCTGGCTTCTTGTTGAAATCGCCCATTTCGTTGTTCAGAACAAACCCGGCGCCGCGGACCACGATCCGCGATCCCCAACTCGCTTCGAGCGTGTAGGTGTTCGAAACGGCCATGCGGTCGGAATCGATCACGGAAAAGTGGGTTGTATCGGGGCTCTCCGGGGCAAGGTCGATCTCTCCTGCCAACGAGTCACTCGGAGTCGCCCTGCGCGAGTCGATTTCGGCTGCCAGGCGCCGGGCGTAGGCCTTATCGATCAAGTGGTCCGGAATGCGAACGAAGTCGGGATCGGCGAGGTACTGCGCTCGGTCGCGAAAAGCCCGCCGCATGGCCTCTGCCATGACGTGCAAATTCCGGGCCGAGTAGCGCTCGTGGTTTCGCAGGTCGAAGTTCTCAAGAACGTTGAGCATCTGGATCAGACAGATTCCGCCGGAACTGGGCGGGGGCGGCCCCAAGATCTCGTATCCGCGATAGGTACCTTGAATCGGTTGGCGAACCTTCGCCTCGTAACGATTCAAATCGGCGTTGGTCATGATGCCGTTACCGCGCTGCATCTCGGCGACAATCTGATCTGCGACCTTGCCGGCATAGAAGGTATCCGGACCTTTCGTCGCAATGCGCTGCAATGTGGCGGCCAGGTCTCCCAGAATCATGCGATCGCCGTACTTCCATGGTCCGCCGCTGGGTTTCCCGTAGATGCGTCTGAGTTCCGCAAAACCTGGCGCTGGAGGCTGCGGCAGACTATCCAGGACTCGGTTGATCGAGCTTGCCAGCTCCGAGTCGACTTCAAAGCCGTCCTTGGCCAAACCGGCCGCCGGAAGCACGAGCGCGCTCCAGGGCAGTCTGCCGTATTTCTGATGTGCCAACGCCAACCCCCGCACGGTGCCCGGTACGCCGACCATCTTGCAGGTGTGCCGTCGGTCGTCATCTTGGAACATCGTCGGGTTCGCGGCTCCTGGAGCCGTCTCGCGGTAGTCGATACAAACCGTGGGTCGGCCGTCTGCCGGATGAACCATCATGAAACCGCCGCCACCGATGTTGCCTGCCTCGGGCCAGGTGACCGCTAGCGCGAAGGCGGTCGCCACGGCCGCGTCGACCGCGTTGCCTCCCCGCTTGAGCACGTCGCACCCAATACGGCTGGCGTGTCCACTGGCCGACACGACCATGCCATTTTCGGCGCGCACGCACTGTCCCGAAGAGTAAGCGAGTTGTTCCGCCGTGGCGGGACATACGGCGGTCAGCACGGAGATCACAATCGGCAGGATCAAGCAATGTCTATCTGCGAACAACATGCGTTGCCATTCCTTTCAGCGACCGGGCACCAGAAGCGAGGAAGTCGCTTACTGAGAATCGTAAACGGAGCCAGATTCGCCGGCAACCCAGGCCACGGCACGCTGGACCAGCGATTCGAGTCCAGCCGTAGCCTCCGGGTGCGGGCTGATCGCGATGGCGCGGCCTGCCCCAAACTCGGAGGCAACGATCGCCGGCGTATCGATCATCGTGCCTTCCTGCGGTTCGTATTTGGAGATCTCCGTGCGGAATACGGCCAGAAGGACATAATCAGGAAGGTCTTCCTTGCCGGCGGACGAGAGAATGGGGCCGTTGGCGTAGCGAACTTCCACGAGGCCCGGCAAATCGCCAAGGATCGCTCTGCCTTCGTCGGTCAATTCCATCTTCACGGCTCCCGAGCCGCGAAACCACATCGACTTCACACCGACGCCAGGAATCTCCCGGTTGCCCGTGAAGGTCTTGGCGTCCACCAGTGCGAGGCTCCAGTCGTACTTGGCGGTTGCCAGGAACGCACCTGCACAGATCCCGACATATCCCCCGCCCGATCCGACGAACTCTTGTACCGCTGCGCACCCGTCGCGGCCGATGGCTGCTGCCTCCTTGCTCCCGCTGCCGCCCGGGAAGATGACCACGTCGAATTGCCCCAGCACACCTGCTCGAATGTCTTCCGGGCCGACGTGATGCAAGAGAAACGTCGGCTTGGATTCGAGGATTCGTTCGAGGTTCTCTACGCCCTTGCCGCCCGTTCCGCCGGCGTCGTAAACGGCGACCCGGATCGCCTCGTCATCCGGCGACGTCATTAAGTTAACGCCTTGGCCACCGACCATATCCAGCTCGCGCATCAGGCGGTGTACCATGATGCGATGTTGCCGCGTGCGAATCGAAATGGGCTGCTTGCTATAAGTCGTCTCGAAGCAGAATCCCCTGGCTCCAAGCCGTTCGACTGCCGCCCTCACGAGCCCGCCGTTGATGGGACCGCTTTTGGACCGCTTCACGATTCTGCGATCCGGATTCGCGATCGTCGAATTCACGTCATTGTGGATCTTCGCGGCAAGCTCCTGCATTTCAGGCGTATCGAAGTAGATGATGCTCGAACCGTCCGACTTTGCGTTCACGATATTGAAGTCGAATCCCTCGTGCAAGTCGACCACCCAATCGGGACTCTGGTCCTGCATGAACTTCCAGAGCGCCTTGATCGCCACGGAACGAGCCTCGTTCGGTTCGCCGGTCTTCGGAAAATTGCGGTTGGCGTTGCGCGTCGCATCAGGCTCGCCGGGCAACCAACGCGTGCCCTGCTTGAGTCCGGGCGTGTTGCCCCGTGGCACAACGATGAGTTTGCCGCATCGGATTGGCCAATGACGGATCTGCTCGGCCGCCCGATAGCCGGCCGGCTCGTTGCCGTGCAGGCCGCCGGTGATCAGGAGCGTGGGACCTTCGACGCCCGAGTCGACAATGGAATAGGGGTTCTCCCACTTGCTGCCTTCGGCGATCAGCCCGCTCGTGCGGCTGACTTCAGCCCGGCCCACTCCCACGAGAAGCATCAAGACAAGGACGTCCACCAGCAAGGCTCGCGTCGATATCACGGTTGTCGTGTCTCGCCATTTCATGGCTCGCATTGTCGTTCCTCCTCAACAGGCATTGATGAGGTCTTTCAGCAAGGCCGCTGCCGCGCCCGTCGGAGAGCTCTTGCCGCCGCTGACCGTAATCCGATGCATGGTGTCGGTCAGATAGCTGATCGCCTTCTCGGAACCGCCGACCGAGGCGAGAGGATGCTGCTCTTCCAGCCGCTTCGGCCCCACGCTCAGTTGCACACCGGAGTCGGTTCGTGTGGCAGTCCCCATCAGCTTGATCACCTGGCCTGCGTCCCGAGCTGCGGCAACGTCGTCAACCGTGATCTTCGTGATGCCCTCGACCGTGATGTCCTTCGGCCCCAGCGAGATGCCGAACAGGCGATTGGCAATCAGGACGATCTTGTGGGCCGTGTCACGTCCTTCCACGTCGAGACTTGGGTCGGTCTCCGCGATGCCCAACTCCTGGGCCTCCTTCAGGGCGGTCTCGTAACCACACCCGTCCTGCTGCATTCGCGTCAAAATGTAGTTGGTCGACCCATTGAGAATCCCCTCGATCTCCAGGAGCCTTGCGCCGGCCAGGCAGACTTGACCGACGTCGAGGGTGGGAAGCGCCGCGGCCGTCGCCGCACTGATATGGACGCCGCAGTCCTTCTGTCGGGCCAATTCGTGAATCTCCTGATAGAACAAGACGATGGGCCCCTTGTTGGCACTGACGACTTCCATCCCCTTCTCCAATGCCGCGAAGACATGCGTGCGGCCCGGTTCCCCGTCAATCAAATTGGTGGGCGTTGTCTCGATGAGAACGTCGGCTTCCACCTCGTCGATCGTCTCTTTGCCGGTCTTGCCGGGTTGGGCGAACGAACCAAACGCTTCGACCGCGTTTCCCACTCTTAGGTGCGCCAGAAGCTCAGCCGCCGGGAGTCCCTCGTCGTTCCCCACAGCCGCGCCGCCGATATCCACCGCGGCAGAGAGGATCAAGCGCACGCCATATCTGCTTTCGATTTCGCCGCCACGTTCCGCAAGCAATTCCAGCAACGCCTTGCCCACGTTCCCGAGGCCGCACAATACGATCTTCACTTGCCTGCTCATTTGTCTCCCTTCAATACCAGCTCACCATATTCTCTTGGATCTACGAACGCCTCGACGATCACGGGGCCCCCGGCCGCAAAGGCCTCGGCAAGTGCCGAGCGGTAGGACGCGGCGTCGTGCGCCTGAAGCACCGGGACCCCAAAAAAGGTGTGTGCCGAATCGTATCCGTCACCGTGCAGCGGGGTTCCGTAGGACTCGAGGTTCTTTCGCTCCTGCTTGATTCGGATCAGCTCCAGGCTGTGGTCGGTCAGAAGCACGAACACGACGGAGACTCCAAGCCGCTTTGCCGTGGCCATCTCGCCGACCATCATCAGAAAGCCGCCGTCGCCGACCACGCATGCCACGGGCCGGTCGGGAAGGCACAGTTTGGTCGCAATCGCTGCGGGGATTCCGAATCCCATCGACGACCAACCGTTCGTCATCAACAGTGAACCGGGGGCCGGAGTCTGCCAGAGCTGGCCGATCACGTGAAGATGGGCTCCCACATCACACGTCAGGATCCCGTTGGAGGGAAGCGCCTCGCGAAGGATGCTCAGGGCTGCCGTCGGGCCAAAGCTGCCCTGCCGCGGCTGAAGGCATTCGAACATCCGCCGGCGACGTTCGGCCAGTGCCCCCAAGTCCCAGTCGTTCTCCTGGGGCGGGAGCCCGGCAAGCCGCTCAAGCGCCGGGCGCAAATCGCCCACGACGTCGCATTCCAATCGGTAGCGGCTCTTGTCCAGGTCGGCCGGCTTGGTGTCTATGTGAACCAGCGGTGCGTTGGGCATCCAGTCTTCGTAGTTAAACTCCACCGGATCGTATCCTACGCCGATCACCAGATCGGCCTGCCGATGGGTTTCGGCCACGTGATTGCTCAAGGCATGGAACAGCACGCCGGCATAGCACGGATGGTCTTCCGACACCATGCCTTTGGCCATCGGCGTCAGCACGACCGGAATGCCATGCTGCTCCGCGATCTTCAATACAAGAGCCTGCACACCGGCCCGAACGGCGGTAAGCCCCAAGGCAAGAACGGGCTTTTTCGCAGCGGTAAAGGCCGCAACGAGTCTGTCGAGTACCTCGGGGTCGGCCGCCACCGGCTGCTCAGGCGGTTCGAGCGGAAACGCGTTCTCGCCGGCGTTCATGGTACCCAGGTTTGAGGGAAGCCCGATGTGTACGGGCCCCGGCCCTTCGGAGGTGGCGACATGCACCGCGCGAAGCAGCGTCTCCTCGACGTGATCGGCTTCGAGCCGGGTTGTCCATTTGGTGATCGGGCGGAATACGGCCTGATGGTCGATTCCCATCTGCGTCGTCCGGCCGAGCATGGAATCCGACATTTCGTGGGTAAACGCCAATAGCGGTGATCGATCGAGCAATGCTCCACCCACACCGGTACTCAGGTTGGTTGCCCCGGGGCCGAAGGTGCCATAACAGGCCCCGGGGATCCCCGTAATCCGTCCGCATACGTCGGCCATGAAACCCGCACTGGCCTCGTTGCTGACCAACACGAATTCCAGATCACTGGTGCGGAGCGCTTCCATATACTCCACCCAAGGGCCGCCGGGGATGCCAAAGACATAGCGAACGCCAATTCTGCCAAGCACCTCTGTCCATTTCTCGGCAACTGTTGTCATCAAGCTCCTCTCCTGCTTCTTTGGCAGACCCAGAGAATCGACGTTTCCTGATAATCGTCCTGCACCTGCCCCCTTGCCGCGGATCGGGAAAAAGGACAGAACGGGATCTCACGTGAACGGCGGCCATACTGGTAGCACATCATGCCTCATGGCAAATGATCGAATCTGCTGACCTTGCGACGTGCAGGCGTGCAAGTCGTTCGGCTTCATCTGGTTGGTTGTTCGCAACCGCTTCCACGACCGCGAGGTGTTCCTCAAGCAGTTGATCCGGCGCCCGATCTGTCACGATGAGGTTGCCAACGAAGCGATAACCGATACTCACTCGCTGAAGCATTTCGTTGCCGGAAATCAACAGAAAACGCTGATGAAACTCGTACTCCAGGTCGCTTCGATCGACACGAGAGCCTCCTCCTGACTGAGCATGGATTTGGTGTGCGATGTTCTTGAGCCATTCCACGTCGTCGCGGCTCGCTTTGCGGCAACAAAGCCTCGCGGCGAGGCCTTCCAGAACTTCTCTCACTCGATAGGCATCAACCAATTCCTGTCGACCGAGCTTCCGTACAACGAAGCCCAGCTTGTCAATGCCGGTCACCAGGCCACACTGCTCCAGCGTTTGAAGGCTCTCGCGAATCACACTTTGCGAAACCCCGTGCTCCTTTGAAAGAGGAATCTGTCGCAACGGGTCACCCGGTTTCAGGTCACCGTCCAGAATTCTCTTTTGGATCGCTTCAACGACTCTTTGCCGTTGCGTCTTGGAATTGGCTCGGGCTTTCGACATGAATCTCTCGCGCAGCTAAGGTTGCCACAATTGTATTATCGATAATTATCGATAGATTGCAAGGCCGGCATTGAATCAGCGAGAAAAAACGCACGTAACACGACAAGAAGGCTCCTGAATGTTCACTCCCGTATTCAAATGCGAGACATTGACGAGGGCGTGTCATGAGCGTGCAGGCGGATTTCGGATGGTGGCGGAAGGCGGTCGAAACCGAGTGGGGCCGACCGAGATTGATAGACCGCAGAGAGGGCATTTCTCGCGCCAAGGCCACCCACCAACAGGGGGATCACAAGCGCGCCAGGTGGCGGACACGAATGTCGCTGGTATAGTGATTCAGAATTAGTGCAAGTTCTGGGCCGTCGTGGGGTTTCATCCTTGTCAGGAGGATGAAGTCCACAAGGACATCGCTGCCGATTGCAGACGGCGCCGAAGACGGTGTCGGTGGGGCGGACGCGTTTTGCCGACCATCGTCTGGCAGGCATTGAGAAAGACGCTCCGCGAGGTGGTCGAAAGCCGACGGCGCGCCGAAAGGTGGCATCCGAAATCGCAGAGATTAGACACGAACTCGCCTATTCTCCCAATGCCGTTTGAGAGATTGCAGGAGTCCAGTTCAGGGCAAGTTGGCCTCGGAGCGACCATGACCAGATCTACCATCTCAAAGGGCGCGACGCCCTACACGAGCGGCTGCAAGTTTGCGGTATGGGCACCGCATGCGGATGCGGTCTTTGTCATTGGCACGTTCAACGACTGGTGCTCAGATGCCAATCCGTTGGCCAAGAATCCCGACGGAACGTGGTGGGCTGACGTCCCGGGAGTCAAGCCTGGTGACGAATACCGTTTTCGAATCGTTGCGAGCGGGAAAGAGTACTCGCGCATCGACCCGTATGCTCGACGAGTCACGAGTTCGGTTGCCAACGGGATGATTCCTGAGATTCCGAGACATTGGAAGCCGTCAGGATTCAGCCCACCGCCTCTCAACCAGACAGTGATATACGAGATGCATATCGGGACATTCGGTAAGAAGACAGCCACGCCGGGCCCAGGCAATCTTGAGGGTGCCATCGAACGGCTGGAGCATCTCAAAGAACTGGGTGCCAATACGGTGGAAATCATGCCGGTTGCCGAATTTCCCGGAGGGTTTTCTTGGGGCTATAACCCCTCACTGCTCTTCGCCGTGGAGAGCGACTACGGCACACCGCGGACGTTTCGGGAGTTTGTAGACGAAGCACACCGACTCGGAATTGCGGTCATCGTAGACGTGGTCTATAACCACCTTGGACCGGGTGACCTCGACCTGTGGCAGTTCGACGGCTGGAGTGAAAACGGAAAGGGCGGTATTTATTTCTACAACGACTGGCGTGCTCAGACCCCATGGGGCGACACACGGCCTGACTACGGGCGCCCGGAAGTCCGAGAGTACCTGCGCGACAACGCCCTGATGTGGATTCGCGACTACGGCGTGGACGGACTGAGGTGGGATGCGACGGCATACATCCGCAACGCGCATGGCCACGACAACGGCACAGGAAGCGATCTACCCGACGGGTGGAGCCTGATGCAGTGGATCAACACCGAGATGCGGAAAGCTCAGACAACTGCCTTCAGCATCGCGGAAGACCTGCGGTGCAATCCCTTCCTAACGAAAGCAGTCAAGGACAACGGCGCTGGCTTCAACGCTCAATGGGACGGCGGGTTCGTTCATCCCGTGCGGGCCGCCCTGTGTGCAGCCGACGATGCTGCCCGCAACATTGACGCCGTGCGCGACGCGCTTCTCCATCGTTACTATCTCGACGCGTTCGAGCGGGTCATCTACACGGAATCGCACGACGAAGTAGCTAACGGGAAAGCGCGCATACCTGAAGAGGTCGATCCCGGCAAGGCATCATCCTGGGCGGCCCGGAAGAAGTCTGCACTGGGCGCGGCACTCGTGTTCACGGCCCCTGGAATTCCAATGATCTTCCAAGGGCAGGAGTTCCTCGAAGACGACTGGTTCCACGACCAGGACCCGCTGGACTGGTCAAAGAAGAAGCGATTTGCCGGCATCTTCCGCCTGTACCAGGACTTGATACGTCTTAGGCTCAACCGCGACGGACAGACCGCAGGACTCTGCGGGCAGGAAATCAGCGTTTACCACGTGGACGGCAAAAGCAAGGTTGTGGGCTATCACCGCTGGGGTCGTGGCGGACCCGGCGACAGTGTCCTTGTGGTGGCGAACTTTTCCACCCAGCCGCTAAGGAACTACACCATTGGATTTCCAGCTCAAGGGACGTGGAGGGTCCGCTTAAACACGGACAGCAAGGCCTACGATAGCGACTTCACCGACATGGGATATCCAAGCGTGGACGCAGCCGAACCCGGCCAAAATGAACTTCCCTGCAAAGGCACTATCGACGTTGCACCATACAGTGCCCTGGTGCTGTCCCAGGATAAGCAATGAGCTAACTTTGGCAGAGAAAACAGCAGAGACAACAGCACAAGAACACAGGGTCAGAACTGTTTAACGGGCTTTCCCACGTTTCCTTGGTCTTCCGCGGGGACGCATGGTTAGCCGAACAAATCGAACGGCTGCCGCTTTTTCAGGTCGGCGATCGCCCCCAGGAATGGTAAGTAGTCGCCGTCACCGGTAAATAGTCCTGACCCGTTTTTGCCCTTAACGGCCTGATTGTCCGCCTCCGTCTGCACCCTTGCCGTGCCTCCTGCAGAGCTCCAAGATGAACTTCGCACGAAGCTGCGCCCAGGTTCGCGGCAAGGCTGCTTGCTCCTCCAGTTTCCTGAGCAATGCACTGTTGGTAATACGAATCGCCAGTCGCGCGTACTCGCGAAACTCTTCGCGGCCGATGCGACCATCGAGGCTGCTGAGAATCACCGAACGCAACCGTTCTTCCTGAGACGGCGAGAGTCTTGCCGCCTTCAGCGCACGGGCAATAGCCGCCTTTTGATAGCCCGACCGGAAATACCACGGGTCGGCCTCCAGATAGTGAATGCCGTCTTCAATGGCGTCTGTTTGTTCGCCCCGGATCCCCTTGATGACGGTCTCTTCAAAACATCCTCCCCACTTGCTTAAGCGGTACAGACGGCGGAAGTCGCCCGAAGAAGGATCGGCCTCCCAGAGTCGTCGCAGTTCTTTGATCTCGTCAAGTTCCGCCATGGGAGTACCCACTGAATCGACCCCGACGCCCTTGATCTACATGACGAAGCAGGGTCCGCGTCACGCTCCCAACAGTCTACCCTCGCGGGGCACGGCTGGGCAAGTAGCGTGTGATGGGTGATGGCCGACGAGTGCCCGTTGCCGTGCCCGGCTCCGTGAAAAGGAGGCGCAGGGCAAGGGTTGAGTCGGCCTGCGGATAGCGGGTACAATAGTCAGACAAGCGGACTTCGCCGAAGCGTGGCGCGCGAGGGTTGCCGGTTTCTTCATCATGCGAAAGGGATAAGACGATGCGAGCCAATCGATGTGCTGCTGGATGCTCCGACTGCCGCGGGGTGCACCGCCGAGACTTTTTGGCCACGTCGGCGTCGCTGGCGTCCGCCTCGATGCTGGGCAACTGGCTGCTGCAAGGCACGCCTGCCTGGGCCGAGAAGATCGAGCCCCAGGGGCCGGCGGCCCAATGCGCGCCGAAGCTGAAGGTCTGCTTCGTCCGCCGCAAGGGCGACTACGGCATGCGGTGGCCGGGCGCCGTGTACGACGGCGAATCGGCGCGGAAGCAGTACGTGGACCAGATCTCGGCGACGGCCAAGAAGCTGGGCCTGAACCTCGATCTGCAGCCGGAGCCGATCTACAACCCCGAGGAGGCGGACCGCTGGATCGCCGAGGCCACGGCGGCCACGCCCGACGGGCTGCTGGTCGTGCTGTTGGACCGGCAGGAGCACGCCTGGCCCACCGCCGAGAAGGCGATCGACACGAAGATCCCCACGGTGATCTTCTCGCCGATCGGCAGCTCGTTTACGACCAACACGGTCGAGCCGTCGAAGAAGCCCGGTTGCTTCATCTGCTCGACCGACGACTTCAGCCAGGTGCAATACGGCATGAAGATGCTGCACGCGCTGGCCAAGATGCGGGCGACCCGCTGCCTGGTGATCGCGGGCAACAAGCGATTCGACCGCGAGATTCCGCGCCTGGGCATCCAGCTTCGCTACGTGCCGGCTAGCACGTTCATCGAGGAGTATCGCCAGACGCCGACCGACGACGAGGTCAAGGCCATGGCTGCCGAGCTGATCCAGGGGGCCCAAGCGGTGGTCAGCGGCACCGAGGAGGACGTGATCAACGGGATCAAGAGCTACCGGGTGGCGGCGAGTCTGCTGCGGCGCGAGCAATGCGACGCGATTACGATGGACTGTCTGGGGGCGTTGGGCAGGCTGAAGGTCAGCCTGCCGTGCATCGCCTGGTCGAAGATGAACGACGACGGGATTCCGGCCGCCTGCGAGGCCGACCTGGGCGCGGTGGCCACCCACGTGTTGGTCCAGTATCTGTTCGACCGCCCGGGGTTCCAGCAGGACCCGGTCGCCGAGACGTCGCAAGGCGCGATCATCGGGGCCCACTGCTGTTGCCCCACGAGGCTCAACGGGTTCGGCACGCCGCCGGAGCCTTACGACATTCGCCACCACCACGCCAACCGCGACGCCACCGCGCGGACGATCTGGAAGACGGGCCAGCGGGTGACCTCGCTCGACGTGCTGCCGGCCGGGCCCGACGAGCCGCCGAAGATGATCATTTCGTCGGGCGAGGTGATCGACAACGTCTCGGTCCCGCCGGCCGGCGGCTGCGTCGTCTCGGTGATGGTCCGATTCGACGGCGTCGACGACGTGCTGGCCTATCCGGGCTTCCACCAGGTGTTTTTCTACGGCGACTTCAAGCGCGAGGCGGTCCAGTTTTGCCGGTTGGCGGGCATCGAGCCGGTGGTCGTTTGAGCCGGATACACCTTCCTTGCGGCTGCGATCATGGCAGAAGCTTTCGACCCGTATTTGACGTGGCTGGGCATCCGCGATCCGCAACGCCCGCCCAACCACTATCGCCTGCTGGGCGTGGCCCTGTTTGAGGACGACCCCCGTGTGCTGGAACACGCGGCCGATCGGCAGATGGCCCACGTGCGGACGTTTCAGACCGGCCGCCATTCGGCCCAGTCGCAGCGGCTGCTGAATGAACTGGCCACGGCGAAGCTCTGCCTGCTCAACGCGGAGAAGAAGGCCGCATACGACGCGCGGCTGCGGGCCCAGCGGCAAGCCGAAAGCGACCGCGCGGCGGCAGCCCCGACGCCGGCCGAGCCGGCCACGCCACCGCCGCTTCCGAAGCGGGCGCAGACCGCCGCGCCGCGCGAACCGATCGAGCCGGCCGGCTCGCCGCTGGCTTCGTGCCTGCTCGCCATGCTGGTGGCCATGGTGTTAACGCTGGGAGGGCTGATCGCCATCGCCACGATGCGGGGCGGGCTGAACATCGGCGGCCCCGACGCGACCGAAACGGCCGCCGGAGGGCGGCCCGGCGACGCGGGCCCCGGGGCGGCGACCCCATCGCCCGCGCCTTCGGTGCCCAACCGGTCGCAGCCCCGGCCGGCGCAGCCCGATGCGTCGCTGCCGGGGCCTTCGCAGCCACAGCAGGGCAACCAGGACGGTACGGAATCGCCGCCGACCGACCCCGACGGAACGGACGCCGAGGGAACCGCCCCCGACGGCTCCGGGCCGGAGAGCCGCGCGCCGGAGGGTTCCGGGCTGCCGGAACAACACCTGGCGGTGCCGTCGGGGGAGGTCCAAGAGGCAACGCGGCGCGAGGTCCGCCGGCTGTTTGAGGCTGAGTACCGACAGGCGGCCGAGTCGCCGGCCGCCAGGCGGGCGCTGGCAGCGATGCTCTTGCGGAAAGCGGTCGATACGCAAGACGATCCGGTGGCCCGCTACGTGCTGCTGATCGAAGCCCGCGACGTGGCCGTGGCGGTCGGCGAGCCTGACGTGTTGTTGCAGGCCGTGGAGACGTTGGGCGCGGAGTACGAGGTGCCTTGGCTGCTGATGGCGACCGAGACGATCTGCAAGTCGGCCCGCCTGGCCCGCGAGCCGGAGGCCAACAACCGGCTGGCCGCGGCCGCGCTGCTGCTGGCCGGCCAGGCCGCGGCCCGGGAGGAGTTCGATTCGGCGGCCCTGCTGGCGGACGCCGCCCGCGACATGGCGCGAAACCTCCAGGCGCCGGCGTCCCAGCGCGACGCCAAGCTGTTGGATCGGGCGGTCCGCATGATCCGCAACGTGGCGGCCTGGCAGCAGCAGCGTCAGGCGTTTCTGGCGGCCGAGGGCGTTTTGGTCCGGCAGCCGGACGATCCGGCGGCGAACCTTGCGGCGGGCGAGTACCACTGTTTCGTGCAAGGCAACTTCGAGCTCGGGCTGCCGGAGTTGGCCCGGGGCAACGACGCCGAGCTGCGCGAGCTGGCCGAGGCCGAATTGGCCGAGCCGGCCGAGACCGCCGAGATGCTGGCCTTGGCCGATCGCTGGTGGACGGCGTCGGAGCCGCTGACGGATCCCGCCCGGCACTGCTATCAGCTTCGCGCCACGTTCTGGTACCAACAAGCGCTGCCCGAGCTGACCGGTCTGTCGCGCACCCGCGCCCAGCGGCGGTTGGAGCAATTGCGTCAGGAGGGCGACACTTCAGCCGGCCGGTAGCTATTGATGTTTGCATGGTGAATGATCCAGGCCATGGTTTTCCGCCTCGCGGGGGCTTGACAGTCCACGGCGGGTGGATTATCCATGGGTCCTTGTCTGCCATTTTGCAGGAGTCCAGCTCAGAGGAACCCGACCGGCGGGTGTTCGCCTCGATCCGGGAAGCCTCGACCACCGCCGAAGAAAGGGAATTCCCATGGGACTGTCGCTGATCGACGTTAGCGTTTTCCTGGTTTTCGTGGTTGCCGTGATCTCGTTCGGTGTCCTGAACAGCCGGCACGAGAAGGACAGCGAATCCTACTTTCTCGCCGGTCGCGGGCTGACGTGGTGGCTGATCGGCTTCTCGCTGATCGCGGCCAACATCTCGGCCGAGCAGTTCGTGGGCATGTCGGGCTCGGCGGCCAAGGACCACGTGGGGCTGGCCATCGCCAGCTACGAGTGGATCGCGGCGGTCAGCCTGGTCTTCGTGGCCTTCTTCTTCCTGCCGAAGTTTCTCCGTAGCGGCATCTACACGATTCCCGAATATCTCGAATACCGCTTCACCCACTCCGCCCGCACGATCATGTCGTTGCTGATGGTGGCCATGCTCGTGTGCGTGAACATCACGGCGGTGATCTACATGGGCGCGAAGGCGCTGGAGCCGCTCTTCAAGGATCAACTGGTCTTCGGCACCGAGCTGGACATCAGGGTGTTGTCGTGGATCGTGGGCATTGCGGCGGCGGCCTACGTCGCGGCGGGCGGGTTGAAGGCCTGTGCGTGGACCGACCTGTTCTGGGGCTCCGCGCTGATCGTCGGCGGGGCGATCATCATGGTGTTGACCTTCATGGCCCTGGACAAGCCTGAAAACTTCGACATCGGCGTGGACAACGCAGCGGTCTGCAAGTCGATCGGCGTCGAGGAGGGCGCCTCCCTTGGCGAAAAGTTTGGCCAGCTGAAAAAAGACAAGATGCACATGATCCTCGACGCGGACAATCCGGAGCTGCCCTGGACCATGTTCCTGCTGGGCATCTGGATCCCCAACCTCTACTACTGGGGCCTGAACCAGTACATCATGCAGCGGGCACTGGGGGCCCGGTCGCTTGCCGAGGGCCAACGAGGCGTGATCTTTGCCGCCGGGCTGAAACTGGTCATCCCCTTCATTGTCTGTATCCCGGGCGTGATCGCCTTCTCGCTGTTCGGCGGCAAGCTGATGCAGGAAAACGCGATGGAAGGCAAGCGGCTCAACAAGCCCGCCCTGGCCGCTTTTGAGGAGGTCAAGGGCACGCCGGCCACCGCCGAGAAAGTCTTTCCCTTCAACGGCGACTTCGCCGAACTGCACCCCGACACGGCCCGGGAGATGCTGGCCTTCAACGCGACGGTCGCGGGTTTGCGGGTTACGGCGGACGCCGAGTTGGCCCAGCTTCGCGAGGAACTCGCTCCCGAGCTCGCAAAGAGGGACCCGAAGTTCCAGAAGAAACTCGATGAGATGGCCGAGTACAACAAGAATCGTCAGAAGGACGAGGCAGAGAAGGTGCTCGGCATCGGCGATCTCAACGGCGAGGTGGTCGCCCTGGCCACCGACGGGCATCTGCCGGTCTGGCGACAGTGGGTCAACTGGTTTGGCGGCAAGGCGCCGAAGGCGAAGAAGCAGCAGGAGCTGATCGGCTACGACCACGACGGGGCCTTCCCGCTGCTGGTCCGCTATCTCGCGCCGACCGGGCTTCGAGGGTTCGTGCTCGCCGCCCTGATGGGCGCCGTGGTCAGTTCGCTGGCGGCCATGCTCAACGCGGCCTCGACGATCTTCACCATGGACATCTATCGAGAGTATATCAACAAGAATGCTTCGCAGGGTGCGCTGGTTACGACGGGCCGGCTGTGTGTGCCGGCGGCCGTGCTGGTCGGGTGCTTCATTGCCCCCGAGCTTGCCCGGCCCGAGTTCCAGGGTGCCTTCCACTTCATCCAGGAGTTCCAGGGCTACATCTCGCCCGGTGTACTGACGGTCTTCCTCTTTGGCCTGTTCGTGCCGTGGACGCCCCGGATCGCTGGAGCGGTCGGGCTGATCCTCTGCCCGATCACCTATGGCATACTGCAACTGTTCTTCAACGACGTGGCGTTCCTCAATCGCATGGCGATCACCGCCGGCGTCGTGGCCGGGGCGATCGTCCTGCTGACCCTGATCAACCCGCTGAGGAGGCCCGTCGAACTGCCCGAGCAGCAGACATTCAACATGGCCGCCTCGCAAGGCGCGAAGATCTGTGGGGTGCTGGTCGTCATTGCGACCCTCGCCCTGTACGTGATCTTCTGGTAGCGCGAACCCGAAAAGGCGAATGGCCGGGCTGTCCTGCGAGATCCCCGATCTGGCCATGCGGCTGCGCGAATTGACGGCGCAAGTGCCCGCCGGATGTGTTACCACGTGCGGCGCGCTGGCCGAAGCACTCGGCAACCGGATCGCCGCCCGATGGGTCGGGCATGTCATGCTGCATCACGACCATCAGCAGCAGTGCCCCTGCCACCGCGTGGTCCGCGCCGGCGGCCAGTTGGGCCAGTACATCGACGGCGGAGAACGGGCCAAACGGCAGCGGCTGGCCGAGGAGGGCGTCGCGGTGCATCAAGGCGTGGTCGATTTGGATCGCTACGGCTTCGATCGCTTCGTTTCCGACCGGCCGCTTCAGCGGCTCCGCCGCGTGCAAGAGGAGCTGGCGGCCAAGGTCTCGCTGCGGCCGCGGCGACGCATTCCTAGGTTGGTCGGCGGCGTGGATGTTTCCTATCCCCATGCCGGCCAGGGCGTGGCCGCGTATGCCCTGGTCGAAACCAGGTCCGGGCGTCTGGTCTGGTCGACGACCGTGCGCCGCCGCGTGGTCTTCCCCTACATCAGCACCTACCTGGCCTTTCGCGAGTTGCCGATCCTGCTGGATCTGCTCGAGCAGGTCCGCCGGGCCGAGAAGCTCTCCCAGGTAGTGTTGGTCGACGGCAGCGGGATCCTCCACCACCGCCACGCCGGCATCGCCACCCATCTGGGAGTGGTGGCTTCGCTGCCGACGGTCGGCGTAACCAAGAAGCTGCTCTGCGGACGGGTCGACCTGGAGGCGATGGGCCCGGGCGAGTCGCGGCCGGTGGTCCACGAAGACCGCTTGATCGGCGTGGCCCTGCGGACGACGGCCGGGAGTCGGCGGCCGGTGTTCCTCTCGCCGGGCCACCGCCTTGATGTGGCCTATGCCGAGCGGCTGGTGCGGCGGCTGTTGACCGGTCGGCGGCTTCCGGAGCCCCTCTATTGGGCGGATCGGTTGAGCCGCTCGGCCGAAGGCTAGCCAGCCGCGGTACGGCGGCTGCCCCTGCATCGAAAGAGGGCCGGTCATCCGTCGGAAAGTCCGGCCCCTTGACGCCGGAAAATGAAGCGGTATCTTTTCAGGCCATCGTCGACTGCGCCGCTGCGGGGTCCACCGCGGGCGGCGCCGTTTGCGGTGCCCCTAGCCCAGGGTGGCCCCACGGATGCAAACAGGGGATAGCCGGGGGGGCTCGCCGCTGTGTATAAATTCACGATTGTGGTTTTTCAGCCGAAACGACCAAGGGAGATGCTCTTATGACAGCGATTGTGGACAAGGAAACGTGCACCGGCTGCGAGTCGTGCGTCGAATCGTGTCCGCTGGACGCGATCACGATGCAGGACGACATCGCGGTCGTCGACGAAGAAGTGTGCGGTGATTGCGGCGCCTGTGTGGACGCCTGCCCCGTGGATGCCATCAGCATGGACGAATAGGGCTTCTGTGCAGCTTTTTCTGAAAAGGAAGGGTGGGCTGCGCGCGACGCGGCGCACCCTCTTTTTTTCGGTGCGCGCGATCGACCTCGACGCACGCGGCTCGTTGGGGCCCCGCCCCGTGAATCCTGGAGACACATGATGGAAGAGCGTCAACACGAAGGCCCGGTCGAGATCTCCCTGGTCGGCGACCTGACCGAGAACGAGGCGGATCTGTGTGAGAAGCTGCTGGCGGTGGAGCCGGGCGGGGAGTGTGTCCTGTATATCGACTCGCTGGGCGGCAGCCCGTACACGGCCATGGCCCTGACCTCGCTGCTGACGCTGCGCGGGCTTCGTGCGACGGGCGTGGTGGCGGGCGAGTGCTCTTCGGCCGCGTTGTGGCCGTTTGCCGCCTGTCACCGCCGGCTGGTCACGCGATTCAGCGTCTTGCTGTTTCATCCCATGAAATGGCAAAGCGAGGAAAACGTGGGCCTGGGCGAAGCGGCCGAGTGGGCCCGGCATTTCGGGCAGTTGGAAGGCGACATGGACCGCCTGCTGGCCGAGTTGTTGGACTTTCCCAACGAGAAGATCCAGCAGTGGGTTCAGGCTGGGCGCTACGTGACCGGGCCCGAGCTGGCCGACGCCGGACTGGCCAAGCTGATCGAACTGAAGGCCCTGCCTTGGTTGCGAAGCGGCCGCTGAGGGGTTGTTCTTTTACGAATCCTCGGAATGTGCTAGTTTTGAGATAGTTTGACTGTTCGCACTGGAGACATCCCCGGATTGCCGTTTCGTGCGCTGCCCAACAACGATCCTCGCCCTGCTATTCTGCTTGCCGATTGCCGGTTGTGGCAGGCATTCGGAAGAGGCAACGCCTGCGCAGCTCGCACCGGAGGACTACGGCCGGCTGCCGGCCCTGAAAAACTCGTCCAGCCCCAAGCTCCGCGAGGAGCTGGACCGGATCGTCGAGCAGGGCGGTACGCCCGAGCAACTCAGCGAGGCGACGATCGCCGACGCCGAGAACGTGGCGGCTGAATTGCGGGACCTGTTTCCCGCCGACAAGGTGGCGTCGATCCTGCTGGAATCGCAGAAGATCTTCCCGACCGGGCAGTTCGAGTTCAATCCGCTCCAACTGCAGAAGGCGATCGGCTTCCGCAAAAAGTACGAGTCCGAGCAACTGCGTGCCCGCCAGGCCCTGAAGCGCCCCCGCTGCCGGCTCGACATCGACTTCATGAGCGGGTTTCTGGCCGATCTGACGATCGTCGACGTGCTGCGGATTTGCGGTCGGCTCGAGGCGTTTCAGGCGGCCGAGGCGCTGGCGGACGACAAGCCTCACGAGGCGATCGATTCGCTCGAGGCGATGCTGCTGTGGGCGGCGCACCTGGCGGCCGAGAAGCATTCCCAGGCCAGGGCGCAGGGCGCCTTCGCCCGCACCGAGGCCTTCGTCGTGCTCCAGGCGACGGCGCGACACGAGAAGACCACGCGGGCGGGTCTCGTCCGCTTATACGAGGCGGTCCAGCGGCAATTGAAGCAGTGGCCCAACGACGCTGACGCGGTCGTGGGAGATCGGGCCCTGGGCATGCACGCCTACGAGATGATCCGCGACGGCAATCTGGTGGCGCTGCTTACGGACGAAGAGATCGAGGAGTTCAGCAAAGAGGCCAAGATCGACGACTTCATCGCCGCCACCAAACGGAACGCCGACCGTGACGAGCTTTACTATCTGCAAACGATGCGGCAGATCATCGAAAGCTGCCGGCAACCTTACTACGCCCGGCTGGAACTGTTCGACGCCGTTCGCGACGAGTTGGAACAGAAGAAAAACCTCTCCGAGTTTCCCACCGTGGCCGCGCGGCTGCTTCTGCCCGAGGTCCGGAAGGCACAAGCCATGCAGGCCCAGGATCGGGCGAACTGGGAGGCGTGGGCCGTGGCCCTGGCCGCGGCGACCGGCCGCCAACCGCTGCCGTTTGCGGTCAGCCCGCTGACCGGAAGGAAGTACGCCTGCCAGCGAGACGGCGATTTCATCGTGGTCGGCAACTTCGGCACGGGCGTCGGCAATGACACGCCGACGCTCTTTGCGCCGTTTTTGGGCGGCGAGTAGCGTTTCGCCGAAGTCCCCTCATGAAGCGCAAGAGCACCCGCCGCGATTTCCTCAAGGGCAGATCGGCCGCCGACGCGGTTTCCGACGCCGTGCACGAGGCCGTGGACGCAGCCTTCCCCGGCGACCAGGCGCCGCCGGCCGCGCAGAGGCCGCCCGTGGCAGGAGGATTCCTTGTCCACGTCTCGCGCCGTGCCATGGCCTGCCAGTTCGAGGTCCGCGTCAACGCCGGCCAGTATCCCCACGACACGGAGTCGGCCCTGGCAGCGCTCGATCTGGTCGACACGCTGGAAGAGCAAATGTCGATCTTCCGCGACACGAGCCAACTGTGCCACATCAACCGGACGGCGTCCCAAGGGCCGGTCGAAGTCGAGGCGAGGCTGTTCGAGCTGCTCGAGATGGCGATGCAGTTGTACGCCGAGACCGACGGGGCCTTCGACCTGACCTCAGCGGCCCTTTGGGAGGTCTGGGGATTCGCGCGCCGCGCCGCGGCGGTGCCCACCGAAGAGCAACTGGCCGAGGCCCTCGGCCGCGTCGGCGGCCACCTGGTAAGACTCGATGCCCAGCGGCGGACAATCCAGCTTGACAAGCCGGGGGTTCAGCTCAATCTGGGAAGCATAGGCAAGGGCTATGCGTTGGATCGCTGTGCGGACTTGCTGCTTCAGGCCGGCATCGAGGATTTCCTGTTCCACGGCGGAAACAGCAGCGTGTTGGCGCGTGGGGCCCAATTCATGACGAAGGGCTGTCTGCCGAAGGATCGTTCGCAAGGCTGGATCGTCGGCGTGCGGCATCCGCTGCGTCCCGATCGGCGGCTGGCCGAGATTCGGCTTTGCGATCGGGCATTGGCCACCTCGGGATCTTGGGCGCAGTCCTTCGTCCATCGCGGGCGGCGCTATGGGCATATTATTGATCCCCGCACGGGACATCCGGCCGAAGGTGTCCTCTCGGCGACGGCCATCGCCCCGACGGCGGCCTTGGCCGACGCCCTTTCGACCGCCTTTTACGTGCTCGGCCCGGATAAGACGGTGGAATACTGCGAGAAACGCCCGGAAATCGCCGCCCTGCTGGCGTGTCCGGTGCGCCACAGCGGCGGCGTGGAGATTCGCTCCGTGGGCTTTGCCGAGGCGGAGATCAAGTTGCTCGGCTAGGGTCGCGCCCCTGGCCACTACGTGGTACATTCGCTAGACTACCGTCAGGGCGGTCTCATCAAACCTGTACAGTTGCCCGGGTCTTGCAGGCCGCAAGAATTACCCAAACCCCATAGACCCCATTGGACCGATCCGAGTAGAATGCGGCTCTGATTCGGCGAGCCGAACCCTGTCGTCGCTCCGCGAAGGCCTTTTGATGACCGACTTTTTGTTCAGTCACGGTCCCTATCTCGCGTATTTGGGCATTGCGGTTTTCTTGATGCTCACCGGGGCCGGTCTGCCTGTTCCCGAAGAGGTCTTCATAATTGCCGCGGGTGTCGCCGCCGCACACGGGGTGCTGGACCCCTGGCTGGCGCTGTTGGCGTGCCTGGCTGGGGCCTTGGCCGGCGATTGCGTCATGTACTGGATCGGCTACCATTTCGGCCGCCGCGTGCTCCGCGAGCACCACTGGTGGACGCGGTTTATCCACCCGGAGCGGGAAGCCCGCATGGAGCAGATGATCCATCGGCACGGGTTGAAGGTTTTCTTCCTGGCCCGGTTCCTGGTCGGCATTCGTGCGCCGGTTTACCTTTCGGCGGGCGTGCTGCACGTGCGATTCCGCCGGTTCATGCTGATCGACCTGTTCAGCGCGTCGATGGTGATCGGGACCTTTTTCGGGCTGAGCTATTTTCTCAGCGACCGGTACGGCAAGGCGGTCTACCGCTGGATTCGCGAGGCCGAGGTCCTGCTGACGGTGGTGGTCGTGCTGGTGGGGGCGGGCGTGGCGTTCTACTACTGGCGCCGGCACCGTCGCATCGTGGCCGCCGCCGCGGCCGAAGCGGACGAGCAGACCGCCGAAGCCCCCGAGCAGCCCGAGGACGCCGAAGAGTCGGTCAGCGAAATCGAGCGGATTGCCTAAGCGCCGCTCTCGGGCACGTGACGGGCCTCAGCGGCGCCAGAAGCTCCAGTAGGTCATGTCGCCCAGCCGCTCGGGTCGCAGCCAGCGGCGCTGGTCGGGTGGCTTGGCGTCGTGCAGCAGGTCGAACAGGTCGGCCAGCACGGTGTCGTTGCTGCCATAGTATGAATGCCCCAGCAGGCTGGTATCGACGGCCGAGACGTCGATGGTGTCGATGTCCGGCAGCACGAGCAGTTGCTGCCCGGAATCACCCGCCCGGGGGTAGGCGTGAATCTGCTTCGACGACGCCAGGGCCTTGTCGTTCGACGAGGCATACAACGTGACGCGTTGGGCCGTCTTGACGATCCGCGGCGCCACGTCGTGCTTGAAGACCTCGGCGTCGATGTCGGGGGCCGTGAGCACGACCTGGTGGAACTTCGGCCGCGCGGCTTCCGGCTCGAACGAGAGGTCGCGCAAGGCGGATGTCAGCGCCCGGTTGCCCATGCTGTGGGCGATCAGGTGGACCTCCGTGGCGCCGGACCGCTCGGCAACGTCGGTCAGGAATTGCCTCAGGTGGGGCACCGTCCACACGACGTTGTTTTCGTCGATCGTGTAATCCAGCAGCCCGCCCTGGGAAGGCCAACTGTAGAAGATCGGCGCGCCGTCGAACTTCAGGTCGTAGGACATTTGGGCCGTTCGCCGCGCGGCGCTCTCGAAGGAGACGTTGTAGCCGTGCACGAACACGAACGCCGCCTTGCGCCGCGAGCCGGCCACGCATGCCTTCACCGCGTCGTAGAACTTCGCCGACGGCAGCGACTCGACGTTCAGCAGCACGACGTGCCGGCTGGGGTCTTCGCGGAACTCGAATCGCACGATCGACGGGCTTTCCAACTCGCCCACCTCGTGGCTCTTGGGAATGCTCACCTCGCACGTTCCCAGTTGGAGCGCGCCCCGCTGATAGCCGTAGGTCAGCTCGCTCGGCGTCGTTTGCCCCACGGGCGGAGCATCTCCCACGCTGCGCACGACGGCCACCAACCCCAGGCAGACGGTCGACACCACGGCGGCGGCGGCCAGCCCGCGCGCCAGGCGGGTGCGCCAGAAACGCAACGCCACCGCCAGCAGGATCATCGCCGCGCCGGTCGAAAGCAGCGTCACGGTCACCCAGGCGATCGCGCCCGGCCCCGCGGCGTCCGAGCGTGTCACGGCCGCCCTGTCGGTGCCGTAGAATACCTGGACGACCGTGTAGTCGGACGGGTCAGGTGCCGACGGCGCCTCGTCTGGCACGCTGCCGCTCGGCGGCACGTCCTCGGGCGCCGCCTCAGGCGGTCGGACGTCATGGGACGCCACCTCGGGTGGGGCGATTGACTCAACCGGCGCGATTGCCTCAACCGGGGCGGCCGATTCGGACGGATCTCGCGCGGCTGGCCGCACCACGCCCTTGGAACCCTTGGACGACTTCGGCTCGCGTGCGCTGGGAAGGTATTCCCATTGCAGGTCGCCCGGCTGCGGCGGCGCGACGAGCGGCGTGGGATCGTTGCTCGACTCGGCGTCAGGCGTGCTCGACTCGGCGTTAGGCGTGCTCGCGTTGGCGCTGGTCGGGTCGGCCACGGTCGGGTTCACCACGTCCGGATCCGCAACAGCGGAATCGGGCTTGACTTGGTTTGCCGGCGCGACGGGGCGCAGGCCGGCTTCGCGATCCCCGCCACCGCATCCCCCGAGGAGAAGACTGCCGCCGGCAACCGCCAGCGCCAAGCCCCAAAGGCGACTGGTCCGCATCGCATTCCTCCTTGAATCCATCCGATCCGGTGTCCGAGCCCGTCAGTCCAGCCAACCGCCCGAGAGTTTGCCAGAAATGCGGCATCGACTCCAGGGCAATTCCGCTTTGCGAGTCCTTACTCGGCCGGATTCGCCGTACCTTCCTCGGGCATGTAGAGCATCCGGCCGCAGGTTCTGCAGAACATGGGGTGGCCCATCATCATTTCGGCGCAGACGTTCAACGGCACGTGCTGGTTGCAGCCGCTGCAGTACTGGTTCTCGACGGCCGCCAGCGCGTCTTCGCCCTTCTGGCGAATCACGCGGAGGTAATGCTCCTTGATTTCAATCGGCAAGGCCGCCTCGCATTCGGCCAGTTCGGACTGCAACCGCGTCAGGTCGGTCCGGATCAGCGGCTCTTGTTGCCGGACTTCCGCGCAGATCGCCTCGCCATTCTGCCGGGCCTTTTCGAGGTTTTCCTTGGCCTCGGCGATCCTCGCCTGAAACTCGTCGAGCTTTTCCAGCCCTTCGAGGATCTCGTCGGCCAATACGCTGTTGGTCATTTCCTGGGCGGCCATCTGGTCCTTCAGTGCCTGATACTCGCGGTTGCTGGCGGCCGTGTTGAGCTTCAGCTTCAGCTCCCGCACCTTGTCCTCGCCGCCCTTGAGTTGTACTTGTTTGGCGTCGGAGGCCATGCGCGACGCCCTGGCGGCCTGCTCGGCCTCGGCAAGCTGGGCCTCCCGGTGCTGCTCGTGCGACTGGGCAGCCTCGATTCTCTTCGGGCCGCGCTGCAGACGGCCGTTGAGGTCGGAGAGTTGTCGGTGGATCCGGTGCAGCGTGCGCAATACGTCAGTGCTTACGTTCGGAGAGCTCATGGTACGTCTTCTCGGCAAAAAAGGTGATCGAGGCGCGCCGCGCTGCAAAGCGGCGATGGCGTCGATAGGGCGACGCGCCTCGCGATAACGCAGAACGACGTGGGCAGACCGCCGTCGCGGAGCGGGTGGTCGTCCCGATGGAGAATCTTGGCATGAACCGGACTCCTGACGGCAGGATGGGTCCCGCACCAACGAAAAAAGCCGCTGGTCGTTTGACCAGCGGCTTGGCGACTCGCGTCAGCCTGCCACTCGCTCCATGAATCCTGCGAGTTGCTGGCTGCGGACGGGGTGCTGCAGCTTGCGGACGGCCTTGGCCTCGATTTGCCGCACCCGCTCCCGCGTGACCTTGAAGATCCGGCCCACCTCCTCGAGCGTGTAGGTGTACCCGTCGCCCAGACCATACCGCAGGCGGATGATCTCCCGCTCGCGATAGGTGAGCGTTTTGAGCAGGGCCTCGATTCTTTCACGCAACAGGGCATTTCCGGCTGCCTTCTCGGGGCGGGGCAAGCCACCGTCCTCGATGAATTCTCCAAAACAACTATCTTCGCTCTCGCCGACCGGTCGGTCAAGGCTTACCGGGTTGCGGCCCATGGAAAGCACCCGGCGGGTCTCGTCCATGCTCAGTGCGGCTGCCTCGGCGGTCTCCTCCGTGGTCGGCTCCCGCCCCAGCTCCTGCAGGAGCCGTTTCGAGGCGTTGCGGAGCTTGCTCAGCACGTCGATCATGTGGACGGGAATACGGATGGTCCGGGCCTGATCGGCGATGGCCCGGGTGATCGCCTGCCGGATCCACCAGGTCGCATACGTCGAGAATTTGTATCCCCGGCGGTATTCGTACTTGTCGACCGCCCGCATCAGACCCGTGTTGCCCTCCTGGATCAGATCCAGGAAGCTCAACCCCCGATTGCGGTATTTCTTGGCAATCGAGACGACCAGCCTGAGGTTGCCGCCGGAGAGCTGCCGCTTGACCTGCTCGTAGTCGTGGTACTGGCGGCCCATTTTTTCACAGCGTTTTCGGAGGCTTTCGGGTGTTTCCTGCGTCAAGGTCATCAGGTCGCGAAGCTCCCTGCGGAGGTTGGCCCTCTTGTCCGCCGTGGCGGGGGTATCGACCAGGCACCGCAGCCGGGAGCGGATCTGCTCGATCTGCTGAAGCGTCTCCTCCATTTGCCGCATCATCGGCTGCACGCGGCGGGTGCGGAGGCTGAGCTCCTCGATCAGCGTGAGCATTTTGCGGCGGCGGCGAATGAACCGCTTCCGCGCCGAGAGCCGCCGGTCGCGAGGGGTCCGGCGGTTCAGCAGTCGATTGAAGTCGCGCCGGTTCTCTTCGATCAGGTGTTGCAGCGTCCGCAGATTGTGCGGCATCCGCGCGAGGATCTGCTCCTTGGTCAGCCGTTCGGTCAACGAGACCTTGATCGTGCGGTCGAAGGGCAGCCGGCCCCGATGGACCTTGCTCAAGAGGTTCACCGTGGCTTGCATCGCCAGGTTGCAGCCGATCACCGTGCGGCGGAACCGCTTGCGGGTGACCTCGATTTTCTTGGCCAGCGAGATCTCTTCCTCGCGCGACAGCAGCGGGATCTCGGCCATCTGGCTGAGATACATGCGGATCGGATCGCTGCTCCACTTGACGACGTCGTCCGGGAGCGGCAGCTCACCGGCCGGGGCGGGCGCCGGGCCCGGCGGCGACAGGCCCTCCGCCGGGGAATTGTCCTCGGTTTCCCGGTCGTTGCGGTCGGAAACGTCGTAGAATTCGCCTTCGGGCGGTTCGGTAACCAGATCGATGCCCTTCTCCTCCAGGGCAATCAAGAGATTGTCGAGCCGATACGGATCGACTTCTTCGTCGGGCAGGTACGCGTTGACTTCGTCGTAGGTCAGAAATCCTTGTGCCTGGCCCCTGGCGACCAATTCCTGCATATCCTTATCGAAAAGGTCCACCTCAAACTCCTTTCGCGCCACGGCGGCGCGCTGGGTGTTATAGGATGCGATCGGTGCCCCTTGGCGCCGCGCGGGAGCGGCATTTTTGGGGTGATCACCCGGTTCAGAGTATCCTCACCCGTCCGTGGGCTCGGAAATACCCTGCCGGCTTCGCTCCTGCCGGATGATTTGTTCCAGCAGCTCGGTCTCCTGGCTGTCGTTCAGCCCTCCTTCGCGCAGCGCCACAATCTGCCCGGGGCGCTGCCGCTGTGCCTCCTGTTTCTTTAAGGTGGTGATCAGATCCAGCAAAAGTGCCTCGGGGCCCGCATCGCGCTCACCCTTGGCCCGCCCCGCTTCGTCGAGCTCGACCAACAGGCTCTTCACGGCCGGGTCGTCGAACTCGAGCATCAGCCGATCGAACGTGGGCGCGTGGCCCGCGTCTTCGAGTCGGCAGCATGTTTCATAAATCCTCCGGCACGGCTCGGGCGCTATCTGCCGGGAACCCACGGCGGCACGCATCTGCGGCCAGCATTCCGGATGGCCGATGAGAATCTCCAGCATTTCCCGCCAGGCCGGATCGATCGGGCCGCGTATTGCGGCCGGCTGCTCGCCCGGCGGGATCTCCTCCACCGCGTGCGGTCGCGGCGTCTGGGTTTGCCCGCGGCGGCGCAAGGCCGTCAGCCGGCGGCGGATCTCCGTTTCGTCCACGCGAAACCGGGCCGCCATCCGCTGGAGGATCTTTTCCTCGCGGAAACGATCCTGGCGCGTGGTGTCTTGCCGCAGCCGCGGCGCCTTGGCCACGATGGCCACCAGGCGCTCCAGGGCCTGGGTGGCGGCGTGGACGTCGCGCTGCAGATCGATGTTCCGCGTGGCCGATCGAAACGCGTGCTCCAAGGCGTCGACCGCCTGGCCGGCCAGCAGCTCGGCAAACGCCTCGGCCCCGTGCTGCTGCAGGAAATCACAGGGATCGGTTCCCTCGGGCAGCGTGAGGATTTGCAGATCGACCTGCTGGGCCACGAACAGCTCGAGCACTTCGTTGGCCCGGCGCTGTCCCGCCTCGTCGCCGTCGAGGATCAACACGGTGCGGTCGGCGAAGCGGTTGAGGATGCGGATGTGGCCCTCGCCCAAGGCGGTCCCCAGCACGGCCACCGCATGGGCGAACCCGTATTGATGGGCCACGATACAGTCGGTGTAGCCCTCCATGACCAGGGCGGTCCCGTTCTTGCGGATCGCGCCGCGGGCGACGTCGAGGCCGTAGAGCAGGTTGCTCTTGGAGAAGAGCGGCGTTTCGGGCGAATTGACGTACTTGGCGGGGCTGGTTGCGCCCGACTCGGGCAGCACGCGGCCGCCCAGCCCAACCGGCCGACCCTGTGTGTCGCGGATGGAAAACAGCACCCGGCCCCGAAAGCGATCGTACGGGTCGCCGCCGTCGGCCGGGCGGGCCAACAGGCCGATCGTCTCCAGGACCTTGGCCCTCTCGGCCGACCCGCCCACCTGGCGCAGCAGCCAGTCTCGTTGGTTCGGCGAGAAGCCGAGATGGAACGTGTCGATGCTTTCGGCAGTGATCCCCCGCCGCTGGAGATACTGCCGGGCCGGTTCCGCCTCGGGCGAGTCGATCAGGCACCGGTGGTACTGCTGTTCGGCCCAGGCCATGGCCTGCAGCAGCGTCCGCTTGTCGCCCGGCCCGCCCACGGGGCGTTGTGCCGGCGATGGCGAGGGCCCCAGCGCGACACCCGCCCGTTCCGCCAGCATCTGCAGCGCCTCGCGGAACTCGACGCCTTCGGACTTCATCACGAAGTCGAAGACGTCGCCGCCGATGTCGCAGACCCAACAGCGGAACGACTGCCGCTCGGGGTTCACCTGGAGACTGGGTCGGCTGTCGTCGTGCCACGGGCAGAGGCCCACGTAGTTGCGGCCCTGGCGACGTAGCTGGATATGGCTGCCCACCAACTCGACGATGTCGATCGCCTGCCTGACTTGCTCCTTAGCGTCCAGCGGCGAAGAAGTAGACACCGAAGGCTCCTGTGTGGCCACACTCGCGAAATCCATTTCGCACCCAATCTTACACAGGTCGACAAATCCGTTTGCCGTGCTCTTTGCCCCTTGGGGAGCAAGCATGTCTGGGGACGTTCGGAAGGTTTGGCGGCAGATGGCGCCGAGGCCGATTTGTGCTGGTCCCCAATGGTGCGGCTGATTATATGCCCTGGCGGAAAACCGGTCAAGCACACGCAAACGCCGGGCCACCGCAGGCACTGCTAGCACCCCGTCGCCGGGGCGGCCGTGCCCAGCTTGCCCACCCCCAAACCGCTGGCGTATACTGACTGGCATGCTCCTTTCCTCCCGGATCCATGCCAAATCGCTCGCGGGCCTGTGTCGCCGACTGGCCACGGCATTGGGGGCGGGCATCGACGTGCGGACCGTCTTCAGCCGCGAGGTCGATCGGGCCAGCGGCGAGGCGGGCCGGCGGGCGCTGCGCGCCGTCAGCGACGCCGTCGAGCGGGGCCGGAGTCTGGCCGCGGCCCTGGACGCCACCGGCAACTACTTCCCCACGCTGTTTCGCGAAATGGTCGCCGTCGGCGAACAGACCGGGCAGCTCAGCGAGGTCTTCGCCCAACTGGCCGATCATTACGAGCACCAGACCGAGCTGCGCCAGACCTTCCTCGCCGTGATCTCCTGGCCGCTGCTGCAATTGGGCCTCGCGGTGCTGATTGTCGGGTTTCTGATCTGGATCATGGGCGTCATCGGCCAGATCACGGGCAACGCGGTCGATCCCCTGGGCTTCGGGCTGGTCGGCAATTCGGGGCTGGCCGTGTACGTGGCCGTGGTGACGTTGTTGGCCGCGGCAGTGCTGCTGCTGGTCCAGGCCGTGCGACGAGGCCTGGTGTGGACGCGCCCCATCCAGCGCGGCGTGCTGAGAATCCCCGCGCTGGGCAAAGCCCTGGAAACGATGGCCCTGTCCCGGTTGGCCTGGGCGCTGCACCTGACGATGAACACCGGCATGGACGTCCGCCGGGCGCTGCGTTTGAGCCTCCAGAGCACGCGCAACGCGAAGTTCACCGATCAGATCGAGCCGATCGACGCGGAAATCGTGGCGGGCAACTCGATCCATCGGGCGTTCGTGGCAACCGGCTGCTTTCCCCACGAGTTCCTCGACGCCCTGGCCGTGGGCGAAGAGAGCGGTAAGCTGGTCGAATCGATGGGCCGGCTTGCCCGCCAGTATCGCGAGCACGCCCGAACGGCCATCGCCGTGTTGACCAAGGTCGGCGGTCTGATGGTGTGGATGCTGATCGCCGCGGTGATTATCTTCCTGATCTTCCGGCTGTTCGCGTTCTATCTGGGAACGATCAACAACGCGCTGGAAATGACGATCTGAATAGACTTGCACGATTGCGAGAACTACCGACCCCGCCGCCACCCTTTGGGAGGCGGCTCCAAGACATCGGGTTCTTTCCAGAATCGCGCAAGGCCATCTGGGCCAGCCGCGATCGGGGTCACTTCTCGATCGGCGTCAACGCCACGCGGCGGAAGTGGATCTGGCCGCCTTCCGACTGGAGGCCGATGTGGCCGGCCACCACGTCGCAGTCGGTCGCCTCGTTGACCTTCTCGCCGTTGACGACCACGGTGATCGTGCCGCCGTCGACGGTGATTTCGGCCTTATTCCACTTGCCCGGCGGCTTCTCCATGCCCTTGATCTTCTCCACGGCGCGGATCTGGCCGAGCTTCTCGTGCTCGATGACCTTGAACCGGGCCTCGTCGCCCTGGAGCTGGTAGCCGTGGAAACCGTAGAGGTCGCCCGCGCTGCCGCTTTTCAGTTGGCACTCGGCACACTTCGGCAGGAAGTCGACCGCGTCGCCGGTGACCCGCAACAAGATGCCGTTGTTGCCGGGCTCGGTGTCGGGGGCCCAGCGCCAGACGACCACCAGCTTGTAGTTGGCGTACTTCTTTTTCGTGTGGAGATAACCCAGCGGCTCGCCCTTGCAGACCAGGATGCCGTCCTGCACGCTCCAGACGTCCTCCCTCTTGACGTCCGGGGCGATGGTGAAACACTCCCAGCCCTCCAGCGACTCGCCGTCGAAGAGCTTGACCAGCTTGCCCCCGGCCGGCTTTTTCTTCGCCGGCTTGTCCTGGGCCGGGGCCGCGCTGCATATGCCAAACAGGACAGTGACCACTACCAACCAACTCGCGATGCGTCGCATCGTGCGTCCTCCTTCAATAGAAAACAGAACGGGCCGCGCTCTTGACCGGCGTCAGCCGGACGTTGCGGAAATGGATCTCGTCGCCCTCGGCCGTCAGGCAGATCCTGCCCGGCACCGGCTCGCAACGCGTCGCCTTGTTGACGACCTGGCCGTTGATCACCAGCGTGACGGTCGGGCCGTCGGCGATAATCTCGTATTGGTTCCATTGGCCGGCCGGTTTCTCGGCGGCCCGGATCTTCTTCAAATTGGTCAGCTTGCCGAACTGGGGATGTTCCAACGACGTGAGCCGATCGGCCGGGCCGTCGAGCCGGTATCCGTCGAGCCCCCAGAAATCGCCCGCATCGCCCGCGTTGATCTGGGCCTCTAGACTCTTCGGCCAAATCTTGTTCTTGCCGGTCGTCCGCACCAGCACGCCGCCGTTGCCCGCCTTCTTGTCCGGCGGCCAACGCCACTCGAGCCTCAGCACGAAGTCGCGGTAGGCCTCCTCGGTATACAAGTAGCCCTTGGGCGTCCCCTTGCAGACGAGCACGCCGTCACTGAGTTTCCAGACCTCGCCGGTCTTCGTGTCGGGTTCTTCAGAGAATGCCTTCCAGCCCGGCAGCTCGCCGGAGTCGGACTCCGTGGTCAGCAAGTCGCGTTGGCCGTCGGGCGGCCCGGCGGCCGCCGCGGGCGCACCCATGGCACACACGAGAACGACAAAGACCGGAAGACGGAAAGAGCAAACCGTGCGTTTCATGGAAGGCTTCCTGATCGTTCGAGGCGACAGCAGGCAGGGGCGGGCCGCCCGGGATGGCAGGTTGTGCGGGATGGTGCGTTGTGCGGGATGGTGGGTCGCCCCGGAGGTCGACCGATGCGTGCGATCAATCGTAGACTGTCAACTGCGGCCGTGCAACTGCCCGGCGCTCATCCAGGGGGGCACACTAGCCTGCTCAGGGGGTGCGGTTCCCAGTTCCTCGTGATCGGGTAGGATTTTATGGATGCGCGGGGGTATGCGTTGCCGCGCAGTGATGTCTGGAGTCCAACCCGTAAGGAAGCCGCCCGCGGCTTCGTTCAGGAGAACCGATATCCCATGAATGGCTCGCAGAAAATACACGACCCATTTGCTGCCCGCGATACCTTCGACAGCGGCAGCGGCCAGGTGGGGATCTACCGTCTGACGGCGCTCGAGGACGCCGGCCTGACCCGGGTTTCAGCCCTGCCCTTCTCGATCCGCGTGCTGCTGGAGGCCGTGTTGCGCCACTGCGACGGGCTCGAGGTGGCCGAAGACGACGTGAAGCGTCTGGCCGCCTGGAGCCCTGGTGCGACGACCCCGGTCGAGGTGCCTTTCAAACCGGCGCGGGTCGTGCTGCAAGACTTTACGGGCGTGCCGGCCGTGGTCGATCTGGCCGCCATGCGCAGCGCCATGCGGCGGATGGGCGGCGATCCGGCGCGCATCAACCCGCTGATTCCCGTCGACCTGATCATCGACCACTCGGTGCAGGTGGACCGCTTCGGATCGGCCGACGCGCTGGCCGAGAACGTCGCGTTGGAATTCCAGCGAAACGGCGAGCGATACGAGCTGCTCCGCTGGGCGCAGAAGGCGTTTCGCAATTTTCGCGTGGTGCCGCCGTCGGTCGGAATCATCCACCAGGTGAACCTCGAATACCTGGCCAAGGGCGTGTTCGTGCGGGAAGACGCCGCCGGGCCCGTGGCCCTGCCCGATACGCTGGTGGGCACCGACAGCCATACCACGATGATCAACGGGCTGGGCGTGTTGGGCTGGGGCGTGGGCGGCATCGAGGCCGAGGCCGTGATGCTCGGCCAGCCGTTGTACATGCTCTCGCCCGAGGTGGTCGGCTTCGAGCTGCGCGGCCAATTGCCGCCCGGCGCCACGGCCACGGACCTGGTGCTGACGATCACCGAAATTCTCCGCCGCGAAGGCGTGGTGGGCAAGTTCGTCGAATACTTCGGCCCGGCCATGACCCATCTGAGGCTGGCCGATCGGGCCCTGGTCGCCAACATGGCGCCCGAGTACGGGGCCACGATGGGCTTCTTCCCCGTCGACGAGCAGACCCTGACCTATCTGCGCGAAACCGGCCGCACGGAAGCAGAGGTCGCCCTGGTCGAGCGCTATACCAAGGAGCAACAGCTTTTCCGTCCCGTCGGCGCCGCCGGCGACGCGGCCTGGACACCCAGCTACACGAAGACCCTCTCGCTTGAGCTGGGCACGGTTGAGCCGAGCCTCGCCGGGCCGAAGCGTCCGCAGGATCGCGTGCCGCTGTCGGAGATGAAACGGGCCTTCCACCGGTCGCTGCAGGCGCCCGTCGCCCAGCGCGGCTTCGCGCTGGCCGAGGAGCAACTGGGCCGCACGGCCGAAGTGACCGGCGGCGACCGCCGCGGCACGATCGGCCATGGGGCCGTGGTAATCGCCTCGATTACCAGTTGCACCAACACCAGCAACCCGGCCGTGATGCTGGCCGCGGGGCTGCTGGCCAAGAAGGCGGTCGAGAGGGGTTTGAGCGTGCCGCCGCACGTGAAAACCAGCCTGGCCCCCGGCAGCCGCGTGGTGACCGACTATCTGCGCGAGGCCGGGCTCGACGAGGCGCTGGATCGGCTGGGGTTCCAAACGGTCGGCTACGGATGCATGACCTGCATCGGCAACAGCGGCCCCCTGCCCGAGCCCGTGGCCAAGGCCGTGCTGGAGGCCGACCTGGTGGCGGCGGCCGTGCTCAGCGGCAACCGCAACTTCGAGGGCCGCGTGAATCCGCTGGTGAAGGCCAACTACCTGGCCAGCCCGCCGCTGGTGGTCGCCTACGCCTTGGCCGGCACCACCGACCTCGACCTGACCAGCGAACCGCTGGGCGACGGCAGCGACGGCAAGCCGGTGTATCTGAAAGACATCTGGCCCAGCCCCGAGGAGATCGGCGAGGCGGTCGCCCGGGCGATGCGACCGGAGATGTTTCGCACGCGCTACGGCAACGTCTTCGAGTCGAACCCGCAATGGAACGCGATTCCCGTCGGCGTCGACGAACTGTTTCGCTGGGAGCAGGCCAGTACCTACATCCAGGAGCCGCCCTTCCTGCTGGATCTGGCGGCCGAGCCGGACCCGATCGAGCCGATCCGCGGCGCCCGGGTGCTGGCGGCGCTGGGCGATTCGGTGACCACGGATCACATTTCCCCGGCAGGGACGATCGCCCCCGATAGCCCGGCGGGTCGCTATCTGCAAGAGCGGAGCGTGCCGCCGGCGAATTTCAACAGTTACGGGTCCCGGCGGGGAAACGACCAGGTGATGACCCGCGGGACGTTCGCCAACGTCCGGATCCGCAACCAGTTGGCCCCGGGCACCGAAGGCGGCCTGACGCGCCACCTGCCCGACGGCCGTCCCATGACCATCTATGAGGCGGCCGTCGCGTATCGCCAGGAAGGCGTGTCGCTGGTCGTGCTGGCCGGAACCGAGTACGGCACCGGAAGCAGCCGCGACTGGGCCGCCAAAGGGACGCAACTGCTGGGGGTCCGCGCCGTGATCGCTGCCAGCTTCGAGCGGATCCACCGCAGCAACCTGGTCGGCATGGGCGTGCTGCCGCTGGAACTACCGGCCGGCCAATCGTGGCAGTCGCTGGGCCTCTGCGGCGAGGAGACCTTCGACATCGAAGGCCTCGACCAGACCCTCAGCCCCGGCGGCGAGCTGTTGGTTCGGGCGACCGCTGCCGACGGCACGGTCCGGGAGTTTCGCGCGAAGGTCCGCATCGACACGCCCGTCGAATTGGAGTACTACTGCAACGGCGGCATCCTGCAAACGGTGCTACGGAGACTGGTCTCCGGGCGGTAGTTGTCTCGGCCCCGATCCCCGGATCGGCCGGCTGTCCGGTCCGCAGCGACCGCCTGTTGCTACGTGGGGCCCTGGCAGTGTCCATGCCTGTCTCCTTGTGAGGACATCCGGCTCGCCGAGTGAAGTCACAAAGATTCTCTTATGCCGTCACACTGACATCACGCCAAGGTGGCCTGCCTTTCGATCCGGCTGTTCCTGAGTTCCACAAAGCGTTTACATGAAATGCCTTACGCCATTGTGTCGCGTGCTTGGCACGGAACGTGCAAATCGAGTAGGCCGCAACACCACTTCTCCCCCGAAACGCGAAAGGATTTAGCCATGAAACGCATCACAATCACCCTGGCGGCACTCGGAATCGTCGGTCTGGCGGCCAATCTGGCCTTGGCCGACGGCGCGCTGTCCTATCCGATGGGCGCTCACGTGGCGGCCAAGTATGGCATCCACCATCCGGGCCACAACCCCCAGGTCCTGTATCAAGAGGCCGCACGGTTCCGTCACCGCGACCCCGGACCCTACAAGCATCATCGCGGATACCCCAGGCACGGCGCCGTGATCGTCCGGCCGCCCGTGTGGGCATATCCGTCAGTGGTCGTCCCGGCTGCCCCGATGTACCCGCGCGTCTACAGCCCCGCATACGTGCCCTATCGCGGTTTCAGCTACTACGGCAACGGGTTCTCCATCGGAGTCGGTTTCTGAGCGCCCGACGTGGCTCCGGCCCCGTGGCTCACTGGGCCGGTTCGAGCTTCACGTAGTCCAGCCCGAACATGTGGCGTTTGACCGCCTTGGGGTTGGAGCCGACGATCTCGATCGTCAGACGGTGTGGGCCGGCCGACAGCTCGCACGTGCCCAGCGAGTAGACCTGGCGAATCACGCCGTCGTTGACCAGGTCGATCGGCTGGCCCAACGGCTTATCGTCCAGGGACAGTCGCACGATGCCGTAATCGATCGCCTTGGTCAGCTCGGCCTTCAGCGCGTACTTGCCGGCCTTCTGGACATCCAGGGCCAGCACGAGCTTGTCGCCCGGCTTGCCGTCGAGCCACCAGAGCTGCTTGTTGTCGCTCCACTTGTGCTGGGCGATCTCCTGGACCTCGATGCTGCCGCCGGTTCTTTCCAGGATCTTCAAAGTCTCGCCCTCGATGGCGCCTTCCACCTTGCGGGGCTTGGGGCCCTGGGCCACGAACACGCGGGCCTTTTCCGGCATGGGCCCGTAGTTGCCCTTGGCGCCCGGCAGGCCGTACCAGTAGGTCGTCGCGGCGTAGACCATCTCGACCGGCACCCAGTGCCAGACCTCCATGTCGAAGCGGAAATCCTTAGTAAAGGGAATCCCGTCGAGCAACCGCACCCGCGTATTGGTCACGTGGCCCTTGTTTCGCGGCCCCTCGGCCAGTGGCTGGCTGTGGAACGGCGACTCGAAGAACTCGGGCGTGCACCAGGCATAGCCGTAGTAGTCTTCCGTGCCGGTGCCGAAGTGCGAGGGGAACTGCTGGCCGTCGAAGTAGATCTTCTCGTCGCCCTCGCCCCACCAGCCTTCGACCGGATTGTTGATCGCCAGCGTGTCGCCCATGTAGACGCCCTTGCCGGTGATCTGCACGTAGTTCCAGTCGTGGTGCACGCTGGCGTCGATCGGGTATTCGAGCCGCCAGTTCGTATGGAAATACATCGACCGCTCGTCCCAGTTCCAGGGCACGGTACCCAGTTCCGCCTCGACTTCGACGAATTGCTGGCCGAGGTTGCGGATGTCGATCCGGCACGACTTCTGGAAAGGCATGACCCAGAAGCAGGCCATCCATCCGTCCTTGCCAACCGACCGCCACCAGCCCTGGTAGGGATTTACGCCCACGCCGCTGCCGAAGAAGTCGCCCACCGGGCACCAGACCGTCTCCTCTCCGTCGAACTGGATCGACAAGACCGTCGAGCGCGCGGCCGCCGCGAGATCCTCGGCCTTGAGCCGCACCGCCAGGAAGACCACGGCCGCGGGGCCGCTGAGCCGTTGCGGCGCAAGCTGCGCCGAGTCGCCCTGGCGCAAGGTCGCCGGAGGCAGACGGAAGCCGTCGCGGCTGCGCTGCTTCGTCGCCCCAAAGGGCGGCTGAAGCAACTCTTCCTGCAACTGGGCAATGCGGTCCTTGGCGCCGTCGAACACCTCGCGGCTGAACGATTGCACCTTGGCGTCCGCTTGGTACGTGCGATAGTTGATCTGGTAGTAGAGCAGATCGTCTTCGTTGCGGGTCTTGTGGAAGTTGGGGCGGTCGTAGGTGATCTTGCAGCTCTTGGCGTAGGGAATCGGCAGGTAGAGGTTCATTCCCCGGGCGCGGACCTTCGACAGCGGCGGCCCGACCAGGGCGTCGCCGCCGACGAGACCCTTGGCCGGTTCGTTGATCACCGGCTCCTCGGCGCCGTCGATGTAGACGCGGATGTTGCCGATCGGATTGCCCGAGGTCGCCCAGAAGCGGACCACGCACCCCGGGCCCTTCGCGTCGAGCATCACCGACTCCTCGCGGCCACCGTTGGTCTCCGAGCGGAGGAAGAAGCTGCGGTCGTTGTTGGCCTGCCAGGCACCCGGGTCGTCCGGCGAGACCGACGCCCGGTCGTAGCTGCTGGCCTGGCGACAGGTGTAGGCCGGATCGGGAAATCGGGCGGCCGCGTCGCGATCGACCATTTCGGCCAACAGCGACTCGAAAGTAATCGCCCGCTCGGCGGCCGGGGCCGACGCGCCCAACGCCGAGAGAATCATTGCCAGGGAAACCGCGCCAATCGTTTTCATCGTAGCACACCTCGTTACGAGTCCTTGAATCGGGAACCGGGACCCTCTTGTATGGTCACCGCGTCTGCTGTAGTGTGACGCAGGCCAGGTCGGATGTCAAACGGGACGACCGCGATGCTGCACCAGGAAAACCACTTCCCCGCCCATGACGGACTGACCCTGTTCGAGCAGGCGTGGCTGCCCGAGGCGCAGGCCGATGCCGTGGTCGTCGCGCTCCACGGATTCACCGAGCACGGCGGCCGCTACACGGAACTGGGCGAGCGGCTCTGTGGCGAGGGATACGCCGTCTACGCGTTGGACTTGCGCGGGCACGGCCGGTCGCAAGGCGAACCGGTCTTCGTCCGCTCGTTCGACGAGTACCTGGCCGACCTGGACGTGTTTCTCGAGGCGGTCGGCCGGCGGCAACCGGGCAAGCCGCTGTTCTTGTTCGGCCACAGCATGGGCGGGACGATCGTGGCACTCTGGGCCGCCGCGCGGCGGGGCGACGTGCGGGGCCTGGTCCTCAGCGCCCCGGCCGTGCAGGTCGGCAGAGGCGTCTTTCCCATCCTGCGGCGGGTGGCCAAGTGGTTGGGCCGGCTCTTTCCACGGTTGCGGATTGTGAGGATGGGGACCGGATGGCTTTCGCGAGATCCGCAGGTCGTGGCCCAATTCCGCAACGACCCGCTGGTCTTCCACGATCGGTTTCCCGTGCGGATCGGCGCCGAGATCCTCCGCGCCGCCGCGAAGGTACCAACGCGCGCCGGCGCGATCCGTGCGCCGTTGCTGATTCTGCAAGGCACGGCCGATCGCGTGGTCGATCCGGCCGGGGCCGACCGGCTGGAGGCCTTGGCCGGCTCGCGCGACAAGACGCTGCTTCGCTACGAGGGCCTTTACCACGATCTGCTGCACGAGCCGGAAAAGGCACAGGTCTTCGCCGATCTGATCGGTTGGCTGGACCAACGGCGGCACTGATCCGGCCGACGGATCGCGCCGACGCGTCCGCTGCCCCTTCGCGATCCGCGGCGGGCTATTGATTTTCCGCCCCGGGCTGCTATAGTCACGTGCTCGGGTCGGGGCTGACGCGTCCATCGGTTCTCCAACGGGACATCCCTCTTGATCGAAGTCGACGATTTTCACAAGACCTACCGCGAGACGGTGGCCGTGGCCGGCTTGAGCTTCAACGTGCAGCCCGGCCAGATCCTGGGGCTGGTCGGGCCCAACGGGGCGGGCAAGACGACCACGCTGCGCGCCCTGGCCGGCATCATCCCGCCCACCCGCGGGCGGCTGGCCGTAGCCGGCTGCGACGTGGTGGCCGATCCGGTCGCGGCCAAGCGCCACCTGGCCTACGTGCCCGACGATCCGAAACTCTTCGAAACGCTCACCATCTGGGAGCATCTCGAGTTCATCGCCGCGGCCTACCGGGTCGACGACTACGCGCCGCAAGCGACCGAGTTGCTGGAGCGGTTCGATCTGACGCCGAAGCGAGACACCTTGGCTCAGGAGCTCTCGCGCGGCATGCGGCAGAAGGTGGCCATTGCCTGCGCCTATTTGCATTCCCCGGGAGCCGTACTGTTCGACGAACCGCTGACGGGACTCGATCCGCGGGGTATTCGCACCATGAAGGACTCGATCGTGGGCCGCAGCCACAACGGCACGGCCACGGTGATCAGCTCCCACTTGCTGGACCTGGTCGAAGACATCTGCACGCACCTGCTGATCCTCGACCGCGGCAAGCGGTTGTTCTTCGGGCGGATCGACGAAGCCCGGGCGGCCTTCGCCGACCTCAGCGGCAGCGCCTCGCTGGAGGAGATCTTCTTCCGGGCGACCGAGGCCGACAACCGGCACGGCGACCAGCCCGGCGACACGAGCCGGCCCGATCCCCAGACCCCGGCGGACGACGGGCCGCCGGGGAAATCCCCGTTTGCACCGCCGTAACGGATGGCCGCATGAGCCGGGCGCTGAGAATGCTGTTGAGGTTGCGATTGCGGGGCTTCCGCCGGCGGGTGTTCCGTAACGTGAAAACCCTGCGCGGCGGGATCTTCTTCCTGATGGGCACCGCCATGATCGTGTTGTGGCTGGGCCCCAGTCTGGCGATGGCGACGGCCATGGACCTGCGGTCCGACCCCCAGACCGTTCGGGCGGTCGTGCCGCTGGCGCTGCTGGCCATGTGCCTGCTGAACGTGGTCACCTCGGCCAACGAGAAGAGCATGCACTTCACGCCGGCCGAGGTCGATTTCCTCTTCAGCGGCCCTTTCACGCGGCGGGAGCTGCTGGCCTACAAGCTTTCCGGCAGCGCGGCCGCGGCGGTTCTGGTGGCGCTGATGCTCTCGGCCGTGTTTCTGCGCCATTCCACCTTCTGGATTGCGGCGCTGGTCGGTTACCTGACGATGATCGTGTTCATCCAGCTCTTCAGCATGGCCTTGCTGCTGCTGAGCCAAACGGCGGCCGAGCACGCCTACACCCGCGTTCGCCGGCTGGTGCTGCTGGTCGCGTTGACGCTGGCGGCGGTGGCCGGATGGCACGTCTTTTCGGCGGGCTCCGAAAAGGGGTTCCTGGAGTTCGCCCGGCAGCTTCACCAGTCGCCCGGCTTCTGGGTGCTGGCGCCGCTGGAGGTCTTCGGTCGCACGCTGGCCGCGGAACACCTGGTGCCGGACCTGCTCGTCTGGGGCACGCTGGCGGTGGCCGTCGACGCGGCGCTGCTGGTGCTGGTGATGAAACTGGACGTGAACTACATCGAGACGGCCATGGCCGTCAGCGCGAAGCTCTACGAGCGCACGCAGCGGGCCCGCCGCGGCGGCGTGGCCTGGGCCGCCGCGGCGGGCCGCCCGCGATGGCACCTGCCGCCCTTTCCGCGTCTGGGCGGCGCGGGGCTGATCGCGCGGCGGCAACTGATCGGCGCCGGACGCACCGCCAAAGGCCTGGTGTTTCTGCTGATCATCATGGCCATCGCGGCCGGGCCGATGCTGATGACCCTCGGCCGGCAGGGAGAAACCACGCCGGGCGCTTCGCTGCTGGCCCCCGTCATCGGGAATCTCGTGTTTCTGACCGTGATCCTCGCGCGCATGTTGCCGTTCGATTTTCGCGGCGACGTCGATCACCTGGACTGGCTGAAGTCGCTGCCGCTGGGCTGCCGGGCGACCGCGGCCGGCCAACTCGTCGCCCCGGCCTTGATGATGACGCTGATCCACGTGCTGATTCTCGGCGGCGTGGCCTGCCTGGTGCCCAATCTGCGGGCCTATGCGCTGCTCGTGATGGCCTTCGCGCCGGTCTTCAATTGGCTGCTGTTCGGCCTGGAAAACCTGCTGTTTCTGCTCTTTCCATCGCGCATGGCGGCCGCCGGTCCGGGCGATTTGCAGTTCGTCGGCCGGATGATGTTGGAGATGCTCGCCAAGATTCTGATCCTGGCGGCCTGCGGCGGCCTGGCCGCGGGGCTCGGCATGCTGGCCTACGTGATATTCGGCGACTCGGCGACCGCGGCCGGATTGACGGCGTGGCTTACTCTCGGCGCGATCGCCGTTTCGATGGTCCCCTGTGTCGCCTGGGCCTACCGCCGCTTCGACGTCAGCACGGATACACCGCCGTAGTCGTTCATACCGCGCGATGGTTGACAATTGGTTCTTGGACGCCTACGTTCGGTCGACATGACACCGCAACGACGAACGAAGTGCTGGCTGATCACGGCTGCGGTGGCGGTTGTGGTTGTTGCCGGGGTGCTGCCGGCCGTTCAGGTCTGTCGCGACTGGGCTTATATCTGCGAGAACACCGGCTCTCGCAAGGGCTATCGCCAATGGCCTTTTGGCCTGAAGACGGGCGAATGGTACGAGAGTTCCCCGCTGGAGCAGTTTCTCCAGTCCCAGGAACCGGGCGCCCTGGTGCATCGCTGGACGAACTACGCCGGAACGGGAAGGAACCTTTGGGGAGGGGCCATGCTTCTGGGACACGGGCGTCCGGGAGCCGTCTGGGGGCTCGACCACGAGACCCAGCGCCGGTGGATCGAGAGGCACGATGCCACCGAGGTGCGAGAACTCTACGAGTTGCTTGTCTCCGACGACGAAGCGCAGATCGAGAAGCGAGTCCACGAGATCGGGCAGGAGGTCTACAAGCACTAGGAACGATCAATCGGCCATTCGAGCGCGACTTCGAGACTCGCGAAACGCCGTTTGCGAGGCGTTCTGTTGACGCTTGCACACTCAATGCGCGAGGGCGACCAATGGGAGCCCGACCTGCCCGGCCTCCCGTTGGTCGGCCTGGATCATTCACAATGCAAACATCAATAGACCATCCTTATGGAGCGGAGCACTTATGATGCCAACACTGGTCATCGCCACACTAGCCTCTTTTCTTCTTCTCGGCTGGAATGTTCATCTGCTGATCAACAGACGGATGAAGTGGCTTTGCCTTTCGGCAGGCACGTTCCTCGTTGCTGCAACGATCGCGGCCCTCTTGTGCTTCCAGTACTTCGAAGCGATGGACGGCTGGAATGCCATTGGGAACGCCCTCGATTGAGCGTGCAATGGAGCGTTCGAGTGATGAGTTGCTCAATCGATCTTCGAGACGACTCGGTCGCCGGGGCGCATCGCGTCCTTGCGGAACTCGGGTACGATACGGCAGACCGACTTCTTGGCGGATGTCTGGACCACCTCGATACGGCCGATGTAGATGCCCTGGCCGTCGACCGCGCGGTAGACGTCCAACTGCTGCCTGGCCCGGAGCCCGTCGTCGGCGCCGAAAGAGATCTCCAGCTCGCCCTCTTGACCGACCGAAAGCACGCTGCCGTCGACCAGGTTCGGCGGCGGCTCGGTGCCGGATGCATCCACGCTGGGCGGGCTCGGCGGCGCAGCGCCCTTGGGGGCGACGCTGGTCGCGACGCGATCGTCCTTCTGCAGCGGCCCCTTGGCCAGTTCGGGATCGATCCGGCACGTCGCCCCGTCCGGCCTGGTTTGCACGACCTCGATCTGCCCCAGTTGGGTCACCGTGTCGCCGGCGACCCGATAGGCGACCAGGCGGTGCCCCTGACGCAGCCCGTCGTCGGCGCCGATCGAGATCTCGACCAGACCTTCCTTGCCCACGTTGGTGACCAGGCCTTGGATCGCCACGCCCTTGCGGAAGGCCTCCGGCACCAGGGCGCCGAGCCGGGCGTTTTCCAGCTTCAAGCGGTTCAATTCGCCGAACGCCTGGTGCAATTGGTTGGTCAGTTGCACGACCGACTGGAGATTCTTGTCGCGCTCGGCCTGCAACTGGGCGGTGAGCTGTTGCATCTGGGCGTGCTGTTTGCGGATCTGAGCACTCTCGTCTTGCAGCTTGGCCGTCGCCTGCATGACCTGGGCCAGCTTGACTTCGGTCTCGGCCAGCCGGGCCTTCAGCAGGTTGTTTTCGGCCTGCATGGCCTCCAGCCGGCGGTCGGTGGCGGCCGGGTCCTGGGCCGCCGCCCCGGAGACCGCCGGCGCGAGCAAAGCCAGACTGATGAAGGTAATAACAACGGGAAATCGGCGTTCGAGCTGGATCATGGTCAGACTCCTCCTTCGAGGGTTTGACGATCCAGTCGACCGGAAAGTTCCCCGCTAGCGCCGAGGTCAGCGCTTCGGCGGCAAAAACGTCTCCTGCAGCCAGCTACTGAGCCGGATGGGTGGGTCGGGAGGGGAAACCTCCACGAATTCGGCGATTTTCTTGACAGACTGCGACCCGATCAGATACTGCGATTTCCAGCCCTTCTCGGTCTTGTCGAAGCGAATCAGTTGGGGAATCGAATTGCCGCGGATCAGTCGGCCGGCCAGTCGGCGTTGTCGGTCCACGTCCACGTAGGCGAACTCGACGTCTTTGAGCCCGCCCGCCTCGGCGAGTTTCGGCAGTGTGGTCTTTTTCATGACCTTGCAGGCCGGGCACCAATCGGCCCCCAGCAGCACGACCAGCGGGCGGCCAGTTTTGATGCTCCGTTGGCTGGCCAGCGTGAACGCATCCGGCCTGGCGTCCGCCTTGGCAATCGGTCTGTCATCCGCCGGCCCGGCCAGTACCGTGGCCTGAACGACGGCGGCCAATACGAGGGTTGTCATAGCTTCATTCTCCTTCCGATAGAGATATGGTCGAGAAGGTCCTTCTCAGTTGATGCCTTGATCCCAAGGATCAAGCACTCACTTCTTAGCAACCGGCGCGCCAAATCTGGCGTTTCAGCACACCGTTTGGCGTAAGACGTTCTGGATAAAGAAGATACGTGGCTGCCCACGGGCCGCGCACGGGCCGCGCGGGGCAACGGCAAGTAGGCGCTTATGTCCAGAATGGACGCAAGTGTTCAGCACCCCGTGCATCCAGCGCCTTGCGACGATGGCGTCGACGATCTGCCAGCCGCGGAGGTCAGTCGCCCGGCCGCTGAAGCTCGAATCGGGCGATCCGCTCGTAGAGGGTTGTGCGGCTGATACGCAGTCGTCGGGCGGCCTTGGCGATGTTCCATCCGGTAGCCGCCAGCACCGTTCGCAACGCCTGGGGGTCGTCCGCCGTCGGAGCAGCCGCCGTCGGAGCGGCCGTCTGGCAACTCGCCGCCGCGCAACCCGCCGCAAATGCCACCTCGGCAGGCGCCGTGGCGCGTCTTCCGTCGGCCGGCCCCGCGGGGCGAAACTCCGGCGGCAGATGTTCCGGAGCGATCTGGCCGGTGCGGGCCTTGACGAACGCGTACTCGATGGCGTTCTCCAACTCGCGGACGTTGCCCGGCCAGAGATAGTCGAGCATCAGCGTCATGGCCTCCGGGCTGAGCGAATCGATCGAGCGGCCGGTTTCCTCGCGGAACCGTTCGACGAAGTGTTGGGCCAGCAGCGGCAGATCGTCGCGCCGCCGGCGCAGCGGCGGAAGCTCGATCGGCACCACCCGCAGCCGGTAGTACAAGTCCTGCCGAAACCGGCCTTCGGCGACCATCTCGGCCAGAGGGCGATGGGTGGCGGCGATCACGCGGATGTCGACGGGGATGGGCTGCTCGCCGCCGACGTGCTCGATGGTTCGCTCCTGCAGCACGCGCAGCAGCTTGATCTGGATGGCCGGCGCCAGATCGCCGATTTCGTCGAGGAAGATGGTGCCGCCGGCGGCCGCCTCGAAGCGGCCGCGCTTGTCGCGCAGCGCCCCGGTGAACGCCCCAGCGACGTGCCCGAACAACTCGCTTTCCAAAACGCCTTCGGCCAGGGCCGAGCAGTTGACCGCCACGAACGGCCCGTCGGCCCGCGAGCTGAGGTGGTGGATCGCCCGGGCAACCAGCTCTTTGCCGGTGCCGCTCTCGCCCTCGATCAGGACCGTGGCCTCCGAATCGGCCACCTCTTCGATCAGGCGGAAGATCTCCTGCATCGGCTTGCTCTTGCCGACGATGTTGTGCAGCCGGTAGCGGCGGGCCAGGTCGGCCTTCAGTGCGACCAGCTCGCTGACGTCGCGGAAGACGACGACGCTTCCGCGGGCGCGGTCCTGCGGATCGCGGAGCACGCTGGTGTTGAAGCTGAGCACCCTTTCCTGGCCGGCGGGGGTCTCCATATTCGAGAGGACGTTGCGCACCGGTTCGCCGCGCTGGAGCGAGTCGCGAATCGCCGAGGCGGCTGCGCAGAACTGCTCGCCCAACAGGCCGTGGCAGTCGGCCTGCAAGGCGTCCTCGCGGGCCACCTCCAGGATTTCGCAGGCCGCCCGATTGATCCCGATCACCTGCCGCCGGTCGTCAAGCGTCACGATGCCCTCGACGAGGCTGTCGAGGATGGCTTCCAGGTCCTCGCGGGTAATGGCTTTGGCGGGGCTCTCGCCGGCGGCCTGGCTCATGCGGAGTCTCCATGACGGGGGGCGATCCTGCTGTGGCATTCTAGGCGGTTGCGCCCGGCGGGTCGAGAGGAAACCGGCGGCGACCCCGTCCGGTCGCGGGCCGCGGCGACTGCCTGACACTTGCGGAGAAGTTGGGTACAATCGACGCTGCACACGGGGAAGACGTCGGTTTTTGGGCAACTTCTGATCGGGAGAGAGCCACCAAACCCAAAGACATCTTCAGCCAGCGTGTGATGAAAGAGCGAGGCCGCTGCGCGTCCTTGCTCGTTCCTGTATGTCCAACTTGTTCTTTTGCGAGTCCCTGGGAGCATTTCGTGACTGCCAACGGCACGCAGAAACTGGTCACTGTGGGCAAACTCATCTGGGCGTCGCCCTGGACGGCGCTGGGATTGTCGGTCGGGCTGCTGGGGCTGGCCACCGGTGGGCACGCGCAGAGACGCGGGCGGGTGATCGAGTTCCACGGCGGCGCCGTGACTTGGCTGATGGAACGCTTGCCCGGCGCACGGTTCGCCGTCGCCATGACACTCGGACACACGGTGCTGGGGCGCAGCGCTGCGATGCTGGATGTTTCGCGGGCGCACGAGTTGGTCCACGTCCGCCAGTACGAACTCTGGGGGCCGCTGTTCGTGCCGGTGTATTTGCTCTGCTCGGCCGTTCTGTGGATCCGGGGCAAGGACCCCCATCGGGCCAATCCCTTCGAGCGCCAGGCCTACGACGAAGCGCCGTAGCATCGCGCTGGGCACGAGCCGATCTCGCCGGCCGACGCTCAGATCGTCCGGTTTGCGGGAATCGCCGGGCATCGTCCGCGTGACCCCGTCCGCGGCAGCCGCATAGGACTATCGAGGGATGGCTGAATGGCTCCCTGGACAGGCAGCTATTGACATAATCGTCACCTTCTGCTAGGTTTCTGCTTACGGACAGACGGGTATCCTCATCTGCTTTAGCTCTCTTGCACAGGAGGGGAGGCATCATGCTACGTGCAGCAACTTGCCTGGCGATCTGCTTTCTGTTGTTCAGTGCGGGCATCGGCCCGCTGGTCGCCGCCGATCTTTATTGGACCGACAAAAACGATGCCACGATTTGGCGAGGCGACATGGACGGCGCCACACCCCGCCAAGTGCTGTTGGACTGGTCCGACGGACTGGTCGAGCCGCGCGGGCTGGGGTTGGATCTTGCCAACCGGATGATGTATTGGGCCGACGCCGGGGCCGGCACGATCTGCCGGGCCGACTTGGACGGCAACGGGGTCCAGACGCTGATCAGCGGCCTGCCGTTTATGGGCGACCTGGAACTCGACCTGGCCGCCGGAAAGATGTATTGGGCCGAGACGGCCGGCTCGGCGATCGGCTGTGCCAACCTCGACGGGACCGGCCGTGCGTACCTGTTCTCCGGCGCGACTCAGCCTTACTACCTGGCGCTGGACCTCGACGGCGACATGCTCTATTGGGGCCAGGAAAGCGACACGAGGATCTATCGCGGCCGGATGGACGGGACCGGTTCGGTCGAGGAGGCCGCCACGGGGCTGAATCGCGTCCGCGACATCGGTCTGGATCTGGCCAACAACACGGTCTACTTCAACGAGCGCGACCTCGGCCAGGTCAAGCGCACCGAGCTGGGTAGCGGAGTGCTCCAGACCCTGTTTACCGTGCCCAACGGCGGCAAGCCGCACGGCATGGCGCTCGACCTGGACGACCAGATGATCTATTGGACCACCACCGGCACCGACTCGATCATGCGGGGCAACATGGACGGCAGCGGCGGCTACGAACTCCTGTACACCAGCCCCGGGGCGCCCTGGGACATCGAGCTGGCCATTCCCGAGCCGTCGACGCTCGCGCTGGTGCTGGTCGGCGCGGTCAGTGTGCTGGTCGTCGGCTGGCGGAGACGGCGTTCGGCCCCTGCGCGGGGATAAGCCCCACGGCTCACTCGCCGATTACCGTGACGACCACGGTCCGTTGTCGCGGGCGGACGTCGCATTCAAGGTGAAAGACCTGTTGCCAGGTGCCCAGCACGAGGTTCCCCTCGGCTACCGGCACCGCCAGCGAAGGCCCCATCAGCGTGGCCTGAAGGTGCGAGTGCCCGTTGCCGTCGTGCCAGGCCTGCTCGTGGCCGTACTGGCGACTGGGGGGAATCAACTTGTCGAGCACCTCGGGCACGTCGCGCTGCAGCCCCGGCTCGAATTCGATGACACTCACCGCCGCCGTGCTGCCGACGGCGAACACCTGGGCCACGCCGGTGGTGATCTTCGCGTTGCGGACCGCCTCGGCCACCTCGCCGGTGAGGTCGTGCATGTGGCGATGGCCGTTGGTATGGAAAGTGATTTGCTGCTGATGGACCATGAAAGGCTCTCTCGCGAATCGGGGAGGGAATGGAGACTCGTTGGCCGCGCGGGCGGCCGGTTACTGTCCGTGTTTCTGCTTCCATTTGGCCCAGTCGGCCAGCACTTCGGCGCCCCAGGGACCGTACCAGGAGTACCCGGTGCGACGCTCGCGCTCGATCTGTGCCAGATCGTACTTGATCACGCCGTCGCGCCCGCTGAAAATCGGACGGTTCGTGCCGATTTCATAGAATCGTGCCCACAGCGGCGGGGCCTTGGGGTCGGGCACGATTTGCTTGTCGCCGTCGCGACGAATCTGGCGAATGCCGGTCAGCTTCGCTTGCCTGTACCATTGGCAGGCGGCGTTGACCGCCCAAACGACGTCGGGGCCGGGGTCGTCCAGACCCATCAGCAGCCGCACGATGCCCGCACTCTCGCCACCGCTGAGCGATGGGTGTTCGTAGCTGCGTGCCCCGCGCGGCTGTAGGGTTTCCGCATCGTGCTGGGCGCACCACGCGGTCGGCTGGCCGTCGACAACGATCTGACACTTCAGGATGCAGTCGACGCCCCGCTCGAACGCTTCGCCGGCCTGCCGGCGGCGCAACGGGCCGACCAGCGCGAACGCGTCCGAGTCGGCCACCTCCCGCAGCAGAAGCATCAGTCCGACCATGGTCCCGTCGTTGAACGTGATGTGCCGGTGGTAGCCGTTGCCGGGCGGATACGACTGGGGCCAACCGCCGCTGGCATATTGGGCCTGGAGGATGTGGTCCAGCGCCCGTTGGACCGCGTCCTGGAAGCGCGGCTCGGCGGTGGCCCGATAGGCCCGGGCAAGGAACCGGATTTCGCTTCGCGTGGCCCCGTTGTCGAAGGTTCCCCGCAGCCGCCGCGGATCGCCCTGGTAGCGGGTTGCTGCCGTGGCGACGCTCTTCGGCCAACTGCCTTGCGGCGACTGGAAGGAGAGCACGTTGTCGGCCACCCGCAGACCTTCCTCGCTGCGATACCACGAGTCGGGCCGGGCGGCGTAGTCTCTCCACGAGTCGGCCGCGGCGACGGTACTCGGCGGCATCAGAATCGTCGAGGCAGCAAGGATAAGGATCTGCAATTCAAGGATCAGGAAATACGGTCGAAATGCGTACACAGCGGATCTCCGTCGGCTGGGCATGGGTCGGTCCAAGGCGGTGTGGGTCGGTCCAAGGCGGTGTGGGTCGGTCCAAGGCGATGTGGGTCGGATCGAGACGGTGTGGGTCGGATCAAAACAGCACCGTTCCGATCGACGCGGCGCGAGCACCGTTCGAACCGGGGGGCCACACCGATTGTATCGAAAAAGCCGGCACGGGCCCAGCGTCGGGCCGCCAAGGAGTTGCTCGGCCATAAGTCTTGACCTACCTTCCACATAGGGCTATAGAAGCGTTATCCAACCGGAACGCACGCGCAGTTACTTCCACCGGCAAAGGTCGTGGGCTCGGTAGCCGGCTGGCCGCGCCCGCCCGCCGATGCACACCGGGTTCTCCCATGCCGCCTACGCTTCCCCAAGACACCAACCACGCCCTGCTCCGCCTGGAAAACGTCGACAAGACGTTTCAGATGGGAGAGGTGGCCGTCAGGGCGCTGCGCGACGTGTCGCTGCGAGTCTATCAGGGCGAGTTGCTGGTGATGGTCGGTCCCAGCGGGTCGGGCAAGTCGACGATCCTCAACATCGTCGGCGGGCTGGACACGGTCACGGCCGGCCGCGTCTGGTATCGCGACCGCGAGATGACCCGTTTCAGCTCCGCCGAGCTGACCCGCTACCGCCGCGATACGGTCGGCTTCGTCTTCCAGTTCTACAACCTGGTGCCCAATCTCTCGGCCCGCGAAAACGTGATGGTCTCGACCGAGCTCAGCGACCATCCGATGGACGTCGTCGAGGCGTTGCGGCTGGTCGGCCTGGAAGAGCGGGTGGACCATTTTCCCTCGCAGCTTTCCGGCGGCGAGCAGCAGCGGGTGGCGATCGCCCGGGCGCTGGCCAAGAACCCCGATCTGCTGTTGTGCGACGAGCCGACCGGCGCGCTCGATTTCAGCACGGGCAAGCGGGTGCTGCGGATGCTGGTCGACCTGAAGCAGCGGCTGGGCAAGACGATCTTGTTGATTACCCACAATAGTGCTATCGCCCCCATCGCCGACCGCGTGGTCCGGCTCCGCAGCGGCCAGGTGGTCGAGGTCCACGCGAACCCCGAACCGGTCCCGCCCGAGGAGATCACCTGGTGAGCGTGCTGGATCGCAAGCTTCGGCGGGAGTTGAAATCGTCCTGGCTGATGCTCGGCGCGATCACCAGCATCATCGCCGTGGGAGTGGCGTGCCTGGTGGCGATGGGTTCGGCGTACAACAACCTGGGCGAAGCCAAGCGGCGCTACTACGTGCAGTGCCGCATGGCCGATTTCTCGATCGAGCTGAAGAAGGTGCCGCTGGCCGAGCTGGGGCCGCTGGCCGAACTGCCCGGCGTGGTGGAAATCCGCCCCCGCATCCAGTTCCATGCCACGGTCGACTTGGACGACACGGTCAAGCCGCTCAACGGGTTGGTGCTCTCATTGCCCAATCGCCGCGAACCGATCATCAACGACGTCGTGCTGCGCCAGGGCGGCTACTTCACCGAGACCCGCGAAAACGAAGTGCTGGTCAACGACGCCTTCGCCCGCAAGCACGGCCTCCGCCCCGGCGACTGGATCCGGCTGGTGTTGAACAACCGCAGCCAGGAGCTGTTTATCGTGGGCACGGCCATCAGCAGCGAGTTCGTCTACCTGCTGGGCCCGGGGGCCATCATGCCCGACCCCGAACACTTCGGCGTCTTCTATCTCAAGCAGACCTATGCCGAAGACGTGTTCGATTTCAACGGGGCGGCCAACCAGGTGTTGGGGCGGCTGGTGCCGGGGGTGCGCGAGCGGCCGCAGGCCTTGTTGCGCCAGGCCGAGGATCTGCTGGCCGGCTACGGCGTGTTCGGCACCACGCCGCTGGCCGATCAGGCCTCGAACCGCTACGTCAGCCAGGAAATCGCCGGGCTGAAGAGCTTCGCCGTGGTGATGCCGACGATCTTCCTCGCCGTGGCCGCCCTGGTGCTCAACGTGCTGTTGACCCGGCTGGCCGACCAGCAGCGAACCGTGGTGGGAACGCTCAAGGCCCTGGGGTATTCCAACCGTCAGGTGTTCGCCCACTTCCTGAAGTTCGGCCTGGCGGTGGGCCTGACCGGCGGGCTGTTGGGGTGCCTGCTGGGCTACGGGCTGATCGCCGACTGGATGACCGCCGAGTATCGCAAATACTTCGAGTTCCCCGAGCTGACCAACCGTTTCTATCCGGGGCTGCAATCGGCCGGGCTGCTGGTCAGCGTCGCCTGTGCGGTGCTGGGCAGCTTGCGGGGCACCCGGGCCGTGCTGCGGCTGAACCCGGCCGAGGCCATGCGCCCCAAGCCGCCCAAGGAGGGCGGGGCCGTCTGGCTGGAACGGATCGGCTGGCTCTGGAGGCGACTCAGCTCGGGATGGCGCATGGTGCTGCGCGGCATTGTCCGCAGCCGCGTGCGGACGGCCGCCGGCATGTTCGCCGCCATGATGGGCGCCAGCGTCCTGGTCACCGGCTTCATGATGGTCGAGGCCACCACCTACCTGATCGACTTCCAGTTCAAGTGGACGCTCCGCAGCGACGTCGAGCTGACCTTCAAGGACGAACACAGCACAGACGCCCTGCTGGAAACGGCCCGGCTGCCGGGCGTCGATCGCGCCGAGCCGCGTTTGGGCGTCGGCTGCACGTTCTTCAACGGCCCCTACCGCAAGAAGGCCAGCATCACCGGCCTGGCGCCCGACGCGCGGCTGACCGTGCCCCGCGACCGCCAGGCGCGGCCGATCCGCATTCCCTCGACCGGACTGGCCATGAGCCGCAAGCTGGCCGAGATCCTGCACCTGAAACGGGGCGACGTGGTCCGCTTCCGCCCGGTCAAGGGGCTCCGCCAAACGCACGAAGTGCCGGTGGCGGAAATCGTCGACAGCTACATGGGAACCACCGTCTATGCCGACATCCACTACCTCAGCCGGCTGGTCGGTGAGGAGTTGGCCGTCACCAGCGTGCAACTGGCCACCGACCGCAATCCGCTGCACACGGCCGCGCTGTATCGAGAGCTCAAACGGATGCCCGCCCTGGAGGCCGTCAACAGCCGGACCGAGATGATCGCCATGCTCGAAGACACCTTGATCCAGAACATGTGGGTGTTCATCGGGGCATTGGTGGTCTTTGCCGGCGTGGTCTTCTTCGGCAGCATTTTGAACTCCTCGCTGGTCAGCCTGGCCGAGCGCCAGCGCGAGGTGGCCACGCTGCGCGTGCTGGGCTACGGGCCGTGGCAGATCGGCAGCCTGCTGCTGCGCGAGAGCCTGATCGTCACGCTGATCGGCACCGTGCTGGGGATGCCGCTGGGGTATTTCCTGACCGTGCTGACCTCCTGGGCCTACGACAGCGAGCTGTTTCGCTTCCCGGTCTATGCGACGCCGCGCACCTGGGTCTGGACCCTGCTGCTGGCCGTGCTCTTCACCCTGAGCGCCCACCTGGCCGTGCAACGCGCGATTCACAAGATGGACTGGCTCGAAGCCCTGCAGGCGAAGGAGTAAGGGGAAACAATCCATGGCACATACAAGGCAAACCGACGCAGCCGATACGGAGTCTCGATTATGAACACCAAAACCTGGCTGATCCTCGGCGGCGCGGTCCTCTGCGTCGCGGTCGTTGTGGGAATCGTGCAAGCGACGGCTTCCGGCGTCCCGGTCGACACGGCCCCGGTCGAGCGCGGCCCGATCCGCGAATACGTCGACGAGCGGGCGATGACCCGGCTGCCGGAGACCTTCCTGATTACCATGCCGTTTGCCGGCCGCATCGAGGCCATCGAGCTCGAAGAGGGCATGGCCGTCGCCAAGGACCAGGTCGTCGCCCAAATCGTCCGCAACGACCTCGATCTGTCGGTCGAACAGGCCACCGCCGCGCGGGACCGGCTGGATGCCAGTATCCGCGAGAACGCCGACGTCGAGGTGGAAGAAACCGCGTTCAAGCAGGCCCAGCAGTTCGCCGTCTCCATGGCCCAGACGGTCGACGTCGCGTGGGAGCGGGTGCTGGCCGGCAACGCCAAGTTCGCCTACGCCGAGAGCGATCTGGGCCGGGTCCGCAAGGCGGTTACGGGCGGGGCCCAAACCGAGGACGAGCAGGAGCGGGCCGAGCTGCGCCTGAAGGAAGCCGGCCACGCGCTGCAGGAAGACAAGCTGGTCCACGCCGCCACGGTCGCCTTGAAAGCCGCCACCGATCTGATGCCCACCATGGTCCGCCAGTTCATCAACCGCAAAACCACCCGCACCGGTGAAGTGCTGCAGAAGCAGAAAGCCGAAGCCGAAGCCCAGCTCCGCCAGGTCATGCAGGACCAGCAGCGCGGCACCATGCGCAGCCCCGTCGACGGGGTCGTGCTGCAGCGATCGATCAGCAACGAGCGTTTCCTTTCCGCAGGCACGACGCTGCTGGAGGTCGGGCACTTGCAGGATCTGGAGGTCGAGGCCGACGTGCTCAGCCTCGACGTCGTCGATGCCGAGGTGGGCGATCCGGTCGAGATCTACGGACCGGCCATCGGATTGCCCCGTGCCCGGGGAACCGTCGCCCGCATCTTCCCCGCCGGCTTCACGAAAATCAGCTCGCTGGGCGTCGAGCAACAGCGCGTGAAGGTGATCGTCCGCTTCGCGCCGGACGACCTGGCGCGGCTGCTGAAAGACCGTCGCGTGGGCGTGGGATACCGGGTGCGCGTGAAGATCACCACGGCCGAGAAGCCCGAGACGCTGACCATCCCGCGCTCGGCCCTCTTCCGCGGCGCCGACGGCCTCTGGCAGGTCTACGTGGTTCGCGGCGGCCGCGCCCGGATCCAGGAGATCGAGATCGGCCTGATCAACGACGAGCGGGTCGAGGTGGTCAAAGGCCTCGCGGCCGACGAGCAGGTCGTGCTGGCCCCCGAGAGCAACCTGGAAAACGACGCCCGCGTGGCCGTTCAAGCCGGACAGGCCGCAGGCGGCTGAACGTGCGGAGCTTCGGACTTGACAGGCGGACGGTGAGAGGCGACATTGTACTCTGCTGTGGCGGGGTAGTCGGCAACGTGGTGTCATTACCCCGTACCCAACACCGCACGGGCTTCGGTCGGCCGGATGTGCTATCAGGTGCTGGACCGTGGCAACGGCCGCAACCAGCTCTTTCACGCGGATGAAGACTACGGCGCGGTGGCGCTGAGGAACACGGCGGAGGCTATGTGCCGTCCAGCCGTGAAAACCTTTCACGAAGGCGACGCAGCCAAGAAGTTTTGGAAGGATTTCACGGCCGGCAACTAGTTAGCGCATAGACACATTCTGTCACTCACTATACCCAACTGCCAGGGCACAGGCGTGAGGCGAGCTAGAAGGAGGCTTTCAATGTACTGTATTCCACCGCGCCCGGAGACAGTGACCGTCAGAGTAAGCTACTCAGCCGTCTGCGCCGTCCGACACGTCCTGTACGCGGTCTGCGCCACGTTGGCTATGGCGACACCATCTCTTGTTTTTTCAGCAGAGCAATGCGATTCCCACAAGAAAGCCATTGAGCATCTTCGAGAAAAGGGCATCCACCTTATGCCTTACAGGGAATGGCAGGACTATGGGCCGCCTCTTGTACGCGGCTACGAGATCATGCTGCGCGGTGAACACTTCGGGGATGAAGATGTCGCGCAGGTGCGCAGTATTCGTGACCTACGATGGATCTCGTTGTCCGAATCCGGAATCACGGATGAAGCGTTCCGGCATCTCGCAGATATGCCTTGCCTGGAGGGAATAGACTTGAGTGGCACGCGAGTCACAGATGCCCAACTTGGGCGTCTAACGGCCTTGCAGGGACTTCGGTGGCTTGACCTCAGTGACACCAAGGTGACCGGTGAGGGCCTTCCCGCGCTCGCGAGTCTTCCGAGGCTGGAGACACTTCTGGTCAACCATAATCGAATCTCGCGCCTAGAGCTCGTGAAGGGCTTTCCCTCACTATCAGTGGTTTATACCGAACGTTGTCCGCTCGAAGCGGTACACCTTGCAGCTCTGCCGAGGATTACGGAACTCGCGCTCTCGAGCGAGGAACTCAATGGAGTTCATGTCGACGATTTGCCGTCGCTGAAGAATTTGGCAATTGCGGTGCCGTATCAGCGCGAGTCAGACGACAAGCGTTTCTGCGTGTTTCGTCTTGCTCGACTTCCGAACCTGGAGGTCTTGTCGATCGAGGCGCGCATTCAAGCAGGAGATCTCAACTCGCTGCAAACCATGCACAGACTTCGAGTTCTTGCCTTGCGTCGCTCCGACGTTGACGGTGATGCATTGCAGTACGTGCGGGATCTCACGTCCCTTGAGGAGATTGATCTAACGTCGGTACCGCTGTCCAACGACGACCTGGCCTACTTCAAGCGGCTCCGCAATCTGCGCTTCTTGGGCCTGTCGGACTGTGGGCTTGACGGACGTGCACTTCCCTATTTGCACGATCTTGAGTGCCTGGAGAGGCTGGATTTTGCGTCGGACAGGCCTGTCTCTGAAAATCAGCTTCGGCAGATCAGCGGACTGCAGAGTCTTCGATCGATTGAATTGTATGGTTGTCGAATCCCTGGCGAGGCATTGATCCATCTCGCAAGGCTGCAGAAGCTGGAAGAGGTGGGCCTCGGAGATAATCCCCTGGTGTCGGATGATGACTTGGAGTGTCTAACCACTTTAGCCAGTCTTCGTGTTCTTGATCTTCGGCAATGCGGACTGAATGGGAAGGGATTGCAGCACTTGTCAACAATGCAAACGATCCGTAGGTTAGCCCTTCAGCACAACCCTCTGATTTCTGAGTCGCTCCGGTACCTCGCGAATCTCAGGCAACTTGAAGAGCTCGACCTCCGTGGAATCCAACTTGCGCCGGCAGCCGTCGAACACCTAGCTGCGCTGACGCATTTGAAGAGGCTTCGGGTCAGTCGTGGCGTTTTTGCGCGAGATGATCTCGACCGCCTAAGGGAAGCACTTAAGGCTACTGAGGTCATCGAGTTGTGACTGGGGCTTCTGCGGCAGGGAAGGAGAAGTTGCCATCTTATTCTGGCGCGCGTAGTCGCGAAAACCGGGATCGTTCGCCCATGCCTGGAACCGCATGGCGTTTGGTCGGCCGGATGTGCTGTCACGTGCTGAACCGTGGCAACGGCCGCAACGACGTGTTTCACGAGAACGAAGACTACGGCGCCTGAAACTCCGATCGAGGCCGACGAGCATCGGCGGAGCGTGATGCGTTACGTCGAGCGCAAGGCGGTCCGGGCCGGTTGCGCATCGGCACGACCGGCTGCGGCGGGTGAACGCATTTCGGACCCGCGCGCTCACAGCGAGAGCACGAACGCCACGAGATCTCGGATCTCTTGCGGGGTGAGTGTCTGAAGCTGCTCCGGCGAGAGTCCGTGCTGGCCCTCGACCAGCAGCGCCTCGATCGTCGTGTAGCGGCCGTCGTGCAGATAGGGCGCGGTCCGCCAGACCTCGACCAGCGTGGGCGTGTCGAAGCGGCCCTCGACGTCGTAGGGGCCTTGACTGCCGACGTCGTGCAGCAACCGGTCGGTGTAAAGCGGCCGCGGATGGCAGCGGTGGCAGCCGACCCGATCGCTTGCGAACAGCCGCCGACCCCGCCGCGCCGCCGGGCTGAGCCGGCCGTCGACGCGGTACGGGCTGGATACCGGACGCAGCGACCGCAGGTACTCGTCGATGGCCGCGGCTTCCTCCTCCGGCCGCTCGGCGAAAAGCGTGTGGAGGATGCCGGCCCGAACGGCCGCCTCGCCCGTGGGGCGAACACCCGTAGCCATCGCCGGCGGCGTCAGGTGGGCCAGCAGCATGCTCTTCGTGTTCTTCGGGTTGCCCACCCCGTCGTTGCGCAGGTCCCAGTTGAGCACGTCGGCCCGGGCGTCGGGATGGCAGCTCGAGCAGCTCTGCCAGTGTTGGTAGCAGATCGTCGCGTCGTGAAAGAGCATCTCGCCGCGCCGCCGGTCGGTTGGTTCCGGCGGTGGGCCCAAGGCGATCGCGCCGGTCCGATCGGCGTCGCCGCGGGGCCGCAGGTCGACCACGTCGATGGTGTCGGAGAAGTACCCGGCCACGTAGGCCTTCGCGCCGACGACGGCCACGGCCCGCGGACCCCGACAATCCAGCGCCACCCGCTGCCGCAGACCGTCCAGCATCCCCATGCTGCTGGGTATCCCGGTCACTGCCGGCGAGACGTAGACCGTGCCCGTGCCCGTATCGGAGGCCGGGGCGCCGGATTGCAGCGTCAGTCCCAGCTTGGCCAGCATCGGTGGGGCATCGATCACGCTCAGCTCGTGCGTGCCGGCATGGGCCACGCAGATCGACTCGCCGTCGGCCGTGCAGGCGACGCCCCAGGGATTGCCCGCCCCCAGATACAGATCGTCCAACCCCACGGTGTTGATCAGCCGCTGCCCGACCGTGTCGAGCACGCTCAGCACGTTGGTGTTCGTCCAGCCCGCATCGACCTGCGCCGGCACCAGCTCGTAGTTCGACACGATGTGCGTCACGTAGGCGAGTCGGCCGTCCGGCGAGAGGCAAAGACCCTGCACGCTGGTGGCGCCGTTGGGCAGCCGGACGGTCGTCGTCTCGTGCGTCGCCGCATCGATGATCGTCACCGCCGCCGCCACGTAGAACGAGTTGGCCCGATCGGTCGGAAGGTGGTTAATCACCAACACCGACTTGCCGTCGGGCGTGACGGCCGCGGCGATCGGCTCGCGCACCGCCGCGATGCGGGCAATCGGCTCCCCGGCCGCCAGATCGATCACCCAGACATTGTGGTCGAAGCGGTTGCAGACGTAGAGCCGCTGTCCGTCGGGCGAGACGGCCGGCCCCATGGCCGTGTGGCCCGCCCCAAGCGTCCGTTGCACCTGGCCGGAGGCCGTTTCGATCACCAAGACCGTGCTCTTTACGGCGGCGCAGGTGACGTATAGAGTCGCCCCATCGGGGCTCAGCGCCAGGCCGGTCGGGCGCTCGGGTACCGCGATGCGCCGGGCGACCCGGCCCTGCTCGAGGTCGATCACGGCAATCTGGCGACCGTCGGCGTTGGCCACGTAGAGGATTCGACCGTTGGGCGCGGGCGCCATCGCGCCGGGGCCGAGCGGCGTTGCCGCCCCCGCCGCGCCGGCAGTCGCCACCACCACCCCGAACAAGGCAAGCCATCGCGCGGCCAACGGGACCTTGCCGGCACGGTTTCCCAGGGGCTGGCCTTCGGGTTGGACGGGCTGTGTGGTCACTGGGTCTGACCTTGTAGCAGGATTCGCAAGGATTCGGCTTGCGGCGGCACCCAATCTGACGTCTTGCGACTTCAGCTACCTTATCACCGAAGTGTCGCCAAAATGGCAAGATATGGGCATTTTACCGAGGTCCAGCAGCGACTGCCATCGCGGTGGGACAATGGGCTACCGCTTCTCGCCGTGGAGCGTGAGCACCAGGCGGCGGCGAGACGCCCGACGGCGGTGCTCACAGAGACAGATCCCCTGCCAGGTGCCCAATTGCAGGCGGCCGTCTCGAATCGGAACCGTCAACGAGGCCCCCAACAGCGACGATTTGGCGTGGCCCGGCATGTCGTCCGGGCCCTCGCAAGTGTGCAGGTAAGGAAGATCCTCCGGGGCCAGCGTGTCCATCACGCGGTCCAGATCCACCAGCACGTCGGGGTCGGCGTTCTCGTTGATCGTCAGCGACGCCGAAGTGTGTTGGAGAAAGACGTGCAGCAGGCCCACCTTGACGTCGGCCAGCTCGGGCAGGGCCTTTAGGATGTACCCGGTGATGGGGTGACATCCTCGGGAAAGGGCAGGCAGCACGATTTCGCTCTGGAACCAGCTCACTGTGGTACATCACCGGGGGACACGGGGCAACCAGAAACCACTAGTCTACCCGGTCTCCCGAATTTGGAAAGGCGTATTCTGCCGACGGTGCGTTGACATGCAATGCGCGCAAGCCCAAAGACAAGTGAAAGCGTCAAGAATCGGAGTGGATTCTGCCGACACCAGTCGGGTACCCCCTCGGACGAAGCGATCGAGATTCGGCGCAGGAAGGGACCGCAACTGGCAGAAAAAGTCCTCCACTTTACCCTCCCCCGGCAAGCGGTAGACACGGCTGGCCCGGTAGGCGTCTACCGACCCGTTTTCCACCGGGAAACGTCCAACGGAGGGCGATTTTTCCCGCCTGCCCCTTGACGGAAGCCGCTTTTTTGAGATAATGACATGAAACGTCGTCGGTAGCGCCATCCTACCCGTTCGGATTTGATCCATACCCGCCGCATCCGATACTCGTGGCGCTTTGGCGTTTTTGTCCCAACCGCCTCTTCAGGCATCTGCCCTATTGGCAGGAATCTTTCTGTCGGTTGAGTGGTTTGTTAGCAGGATGGAGTGTTTTGTGATGCGTAATGTGTTTGAAGCAATCTTGGAGTGCGGTCACGATGAGGACTTCGCTCCCACCGAAACGAAGGAATTCAACCCCACCGACGCCCCGGCGGGTTCGCAGGCAAAGCTCGATGTGTTGGCACAGCGCGTCCTGCGAGGCGAGCCCCTCTGGCACACAGAGGATCGGTCGGACTACAGCGGCCTGACCGGTGCTGTGCGGCCGCGCGCGTGACGTCCTTCCTCTGAGCCTTGTGGCCGTCGCCGACCACAAGGCCCCTTCTGCGCTGCGCGCTCGTAGCCGAGCGCCCGTCAGACGCGAATCTGCTACTATCTCACCGCAGTCGGTCTGCGCTTAGGCCGCAGCCAACTCCAGGTGAGGCGCTTCGATCAACTGGGTCTTCTGGAACCGCTCGCCGCGCGGCCCGTAAAAAAGCACTTGGTTGCGGTCGGTCTCCCAGATTGCCGTGAATTTCAGCAGTCGGGGGCCGTGCAGGCAGAAGTAGATCCCACAGGGCTTGCCGCCCCGCACCAGGACCCGCTCTGTCATTTCAAAGGCTCCTTCTTGGAGCTGGAATTGGTCACAAAGGGTTGCGTTGATGTAGTCCCGAAGGTCGTGTAGGCTGTCAATCTGATGAAGACGAGTCAACATTTCTGCGGACGATCTCCTGGAAAAGCGCAAAGCAAGCGCAATATATAGTGCTCTGCGATGGTGAGGGAAAGTGGGGTGAGTGCCGATAAAAAATGCTATCGGCAAATTGGTGCGGTAGACTTCGACCCAGAATCTGATGTTCTGGGGCATCCGTGGGCTATAGGAGGACCGGCTCTCGTGACGTTAATCCATGCGGCAGAAGCAGATGAAACTGCCCAATAGACCAGAAGCCCGGAAAACGTTTTCTTTTCTTCAAGTCCCTACGTCGCCACAAAACCGGCTGCGACGCCGCATCCATCCTATTTTGACTCCTTGGCGTACGCCGCGAATGCCTCGGCAATCTTGGCGGCCTTCACGTCGCCGCGGTGGAACAGAAGTCGATAGTGAAACGTCATCGTCTCGCCCGACGCCAAAGTGTGCGAGCCGTCCGCGTCGCGGTTCCCTCTGAAGTCGTGCAGCCCGAATGGGTTGGCCGCGAAGAGGCCGTAGTCCCGAACGTGCCAATAGGTGGGGAAGCGGAAGCTGCTCGGGTGGTTGAGGATGGCGATGCCGACCTGCTCCCCGTCGACCGGGCCGCAGTAGTCAACCCAAGCGGCTGGCTTTCCCCATGTCTTGCCGTCCGTTTGCCCTTCGCTGTTGACAATCTTTGCTCCCATCTTGGCGGTCAGCTTCATGGTGCCCGGCACACGGACGCCCATCGTACCTTCCTTGGTGTCGCCAAACTTGACCGGGCCGTTGGCGGCCTTCAGCGTGATGTCGAAGTCGATGCGTCGTGTGTCGCCGTCGACGCCGAACGTGAAAGTCCGTTCGTCTTCACAGACGCTCTTGCCCTCGGGACTGAGCCAATCATTTCGGGTAACGAGGACCGCCTGCGGCCCGCTGGCAACCTTGACGAACTCGCGGTGCTTGATCGTCTCCCGGTGCCAGAAGCTCAGCCCATTGACGTCCCCGTGCGTAAACCACAGCGAGCGGTGATGGACGTGGTCTTTGCGTTCGTTGGGCCCTTCCGCCATCGGATAGGCTCGCGTCATCGGCTTGCCGGTCGGTCCGATGATCGGCCACAGGATGGGTGTCCCGTGGAAGTCGAGCACGTACTGCGCAAACGGCTCACCGTCGATCTTGACCGTGGCGCCCTTGTCGGTGCGTTCGGCCGTGATCTCGGCGGCAGGAAGCCCTATGGCAAACAGGCAGATCGCAATGGTCAGCATCGGGCAGAAGAATCGGCGCGTCATGGCGGGGGCTCCTCGGGAAGGATGACTGGAAGGCTGTCTGCCCGGGCGGCCACCCGACGGGCGTCGCGGGCAACGCATGTCTACGCTGCATCATAGGCCGCCGTAGCGCGACACGCAACAATTCGAGGTCCGCCGGGCCAAGATTTCGCCGCGGGATCGAGATCCCGATTCGGCGCTCGACATCGTTCAGGGACCGTCCTGCCCGCGGTATTGCTCGAAGCTGACCACCTGGAAGATGCCCATGAACTGGCGCGTCTGCTGCACCCGAATCAGGTCCGCCTGCGCTACCTGATCCACCAGGTGGTGCTCGCTGCGCAGCTTGGTACTATGGGGGGGGAAGGTCTTCTTGGGCGTCATCGTCAGGAAGACCTCGCGAGGGGTCGCGTTGTGTCGGGCAAGGGCCTCGTTGACGGCAAGACGGGCGGTGGGCGGCTTCGAGCCCGGGTTCAACAGCGTGTTCAGCCGGGCGTACCAGTCGCAGAACTCGCGATACTGCTGCGAGATGGGCGGGCTTTGGATCTCCGAGAGGATCATCCGGTAGGTCATCCAGGGGCTGGACAGCGTCAGTTCGCCGGTGGAGCCGTTGTACCGCTCGGTGAACTTCGGGGCCGCCAGAAACTTGTAGAAGGGGTCGGCCTGGCGTTCGGCCAACTCTTGCAAACGCTTGGTCAGCCCTTCCACCTCCCTGGTCGTCACCTCGGCCCGCACCCGGCGCGACATGTCCAGCAGCACGAATCGCCCCGCGGCCTTTTCAAAGACGATCACTTCCTCCGGGTCTTCCAGGTAGTCGTAGACCACACCGTTGTGGAAGATCGTGGTGCTTTCGTTCAGCGGGGCCTTCTGGCCTCTGGAAAACACCTTGTTCTCGATCCGGAAGTCCTTGCTCGGCGGCGGCGGCGCGGCCATCGAAACACCGTCGAAGACCAGCATCGCGCACACCAGGGCGGCCGGAATCGTGGTGCCTGTTCGCAACATGGTCGGAGACTCCTCGAAGTCGGGTTCTTCTCAGGCAGGGGGTGTGGGGTGCCCGAGAAGATACTGCAAGCACCGCCCCCATGTAAAGCGGAGTATCTGGTCCTTGACAGGCCCAGGCGGCGGTGATAGCTTTCAATGTTGCTCACAGGCGGCCGGGGCTCCGCCCGCCTGTGGCCCAACTTGGGGGATTAGCTCAGTTGGGAGAGCGTCTGAATGGCATTCAGAAGGTCAGGGGTTCGAGCCCCCTATCCTCCACAACGTAAGCCCCGGCGTAACAACAGTTTACGTCGGGGCTTTCTGTTTGAGTCGAAGGCGGTCTTGCGCAGTGCTACCCCGGCGCTACCGGCCGCACACGAAAAGACCGCTCCTAGCATTGCCGTGGGGTCGCGGCGCCTGGGCCGTAAATGGCCTCAAAGGCGTGTCGACTTCTTCTCAAGAATGCCCGATCGGGTTCACAGAGACATGACGACTCCCCGGTCCTCGGACCGGTTCGGCCGGCCTATATGACCGGCCTTTTTCTTCGCTCTGTGGAACGAGATACCACGAGTGCTGCCAGACCGATCGGCCGGTTGGCGTCCACCCTCCGGGTCCGACAATTCAGCTCGCGGAGACTATCGCCGCAACCACTCGAGCGTCAGGCTGTAGGCGTCGCGTCGCACATCCGATTCGTCTGCACCGCCGTCGATGCCCCCGGACGATGCCCCGACTCTACCTCCCGAGGCCTGTCCACGGCAAGCGTGAACGCGGCACGCGGCCACCCCCGGCGGCTCGCTGACGGGCCCGTGGGATAGAGTAGACCGCGAAGCCGATCAGCGTACGCCTGGATGGGCGAAGGCGATGCCCTCGATTTCCACCAGCAACTCGGGACGGCAAACGTCGGCTTGCGCGTAGATGGTGGGCACTTCGCCGAGCCGCGCTTCGCAGACGGCCCGAGTCTTCGCGTAGTCTTCCTGGTGCTTGATGTAGACGCGGACCAGCGCCAAATCGTCCAGCGTGGCGCCCAGCCCCGAGAGTCCGTGCTGTCGGAGGTTGTCGGCGGAAATCAGCGCCGCGATGTTGTCGAGGGTCTGTCGCGTCTGGCCCTGGACGTCGCCGACGAACTGCGTCTCCTCGTCGGTGATGCTGGCCGTGCCGGAAACGAAGATCGTGGCCAGGTCGTGGGCGGCAACGGCCATGGCCCTGGCGAACTTGGGGCTCTTGAAGCCGTACTTGCGGCCGTAGTCGCAGGCGGACGTCTGCTGCGGATTTTCCAGCGGCACCATCAGCACGTCTTTGCGGTAGCTGACCAGTGCCATGCAGCTCATGACCACGTCGTTGCCGTCGGTGCCGATGCCCGTGCTGGCCGGATAGATGGTCCGCTCCCAGCCGGGCGGCGTCAGATGCGCCCCGAACCGGATGCCTTCGTAGAAATCGGTTCGCGCCCGGTTGAGCTCCTTGTAGCGTTGGGTCTCCCCTTCCGGTCCGACGATGTCGCCGAGATACAGCCAGGTGCGCATGACCTGGTCGTAGGAAAACCCCCGGGCTGCCAGCCCTTGGGCGGCCAACTCGAAGACGTTGCGCGACCGCTCGTAGACGCCGGTGGCGGTCGTTTCGGGATAGACGTTGGCCAGGTGGACCCAGGCGACGCCGTCGTGGCGGGAAACGACCATCCGCTCGGAATACCGCTGGATCTCGACGTCTCCCCTTCCACCGACACCCAACGCCTCGATCTCCAGCAGCTTGCCCTCGCAGGGCGGCTGGGGGATGTAGATCGTGGCCGGCAATTGCTCGCCGTAGAAGTCGTGGATGATCTGCCGGCAGGTCTCGATCTGCCCGATGTCCTTCATGAACACGGCTTGCCGGACGATCGACCCCCGCGTGCCTTCGTCCTCCATTACGGCCTCGATGGTCCGCAGCGCGTCGTGGGCCTGCTCGCGCAGGTCGGCCCCTGCTTGCGGCACGGCACTGGCCACGATATGCCGCGTGCCGTTGAGTTCGACCACCGCGTAGCCGACGCCTTCGCTCGACTGTTTTCTGAGGAGGGTCTTGGTCATGCGTTTCCCTTGTTGCTCTTCCGGGTGCGACGGATCTTCAGGCCGCTCGGCGCGGGATTCGACCAGACAGTCAACCGGTGAAACGAGGTCAAGGTCAATGGTGGGCCAGCGGGGCGGGCGAAACCAGCGCAAGGGCGCACGGTCGATGGTGCTGTCAACCAACGTATCCAGGGTACACGATGGCAATCCGGATGTCGACACCCCGTGGTCCAGCGGCAGGACCGATGGTTTCCGGCCGGTTCTCGGCGGGTTTTCGGCGGGCGAATCGGCTACCGCCGTCGGATCGGCCGGATTTCCCGGGATTGGGCACCGCGGCCGATTTCTGGCGCCCCGGCCCCAAAGCCTTGTAAATGGGCGATTTGCGGCGATAATGCGTCCTGAGGCGGTTGTCTATCAAGGGCGCTTGTCCGTCTACAGCGGTTGGCTATCAACGTGGTCTGGCTGTCGGCTCCCTGCTTCCACCAAGACCCTGCTTCCACCAAGACCCTGCTTCCACCAAGACCCTGCCAAGGAGCCGAGGAAGGAAACAAACCGATGAGAAACCCTGCAATCGTGTTCGGCTGGGGGCTGCTTGCTGCCTGGGCAGTTGCCTGCCATTGCTCGAGGCCCGCGGCCGGTGCCGAGGACTCGGACAAGCTCGCGGACGACGCGAGGCGGCTGGCTTCGGTGCGCTTCGAGAACGGTCCACAGCAGTACGCCGGCACGGCGTACCTCTGGCTCGGCGACGTGGACATCCGCCTGGAGATCGACGTGAAGCCCGCCGGCGGCCAGGTGCTCGAACTCCTGTGGGGCTCGAAGAACGACCGCCGTGATGCCTTGGTGACCATCAACGGCAAGGCGCTGAAGATCAGTTCGGGCGGCTACGACGGATTCCGCTGGCTGCCGATACCGGTGCCCGAGGGCGTTTCCGCTCCGCGTTACGAGATCCTGCTGCAACGGGCCGACGACAAGGCCGCATTCTTTGGGGGCGTTCGCCTCATTGGACCCTCGGATGCCGCCACGGCGGCCGACCTCCAGGCGGCGGTACACAAGATCCGCGTGACGACGTCCGCTCCCACGCGCCCCAGTGCGTTTCCCGAAATGCAGGAGATCTGGGATCGGGAGCCGCCGGCGCCGCAAACGCCGTTGCCCGAAGCGTCGGAGGAAGCCGCCTTCCGCCTGGCCGAAAAGCACGCCCGGCAGGCCAACGAGCAGTTTTTCCGCTGCCGGCGGTTTGTCGACGGTTGGCTGCACCAGGCGGATGCGACGACCGGCTTGATCCCGCGGAATCTCTCGCGCGATCGCGACATCTGGAATGCCCAGGATGCGGCGGCCGACAACTACCCGTTCATGGTGCTCACCGCCGCCCTGACCGATCGGGAGTTGTTCGAGGGCCGCATGCTGGAGATGCTCCGCACGGAAACGAAACTCACTTGCCGCGTCGGCCGACTGCCCGACACGTGGTCGTTCTCCAAACAGGCTTTTGCATCGGCGCAGGTCAACCTGGGCTCGATTGTTTTCGGCGGCTCGGAATACGTGAAGGACGGGCTGTTGCCGCTTACGGAATGGTTGGGGCCGAGCCCCTGGTGCGATCGGATGCTGGGCATCGTCGACGACCTCTGGAGCCAGGCACCGATCGAGACGCCCTACGGGAACATTCCTTCGGCGAACGTGGAAGTCAACGGCGAAATGCTCCAGTCGCTCTCGCGGATCTACTGGATGACCGGCGACGAGAAGTACCTGCGCTATGCCATCCGTTTGGGCGACTACTACCTCTTGGGCGATCGGCATCCGACCCGCGACGCGACCAGCCTGCGGCTTCGGGACCACGGGTGCGAGATTACCTCCGGCCTTTCGGAACTCTACACGGCCGTCAGCTTCGCCCTGCCCGAGAAGAAGGAGGCCTATCGCGAGCCGATCCACGCCATGTTCGACCGGATTCTTGAAGTCGGCCGCAACGAGCACGGCATGCTCCACAACACGATCAACCCGAAGACCGGGCAGCACGACGATGGTATCTGCGACACCTGGGGCTACAACTACAACGGCGTTTACACGGTCTATCTGATCGACAACACCGAGGCCTATCGCGAGGCGGTCCGCAAGGTGCTCGGCAATCTGCACGAGCACCTCACCACCTATCACTGGGGATCGGCCGATGAGTACGCCGATTCGATCGAAGGGGCCATCAACCTCTACAACCGCGAGCCGGTGGACTCCGCGGCCCGCTGGATCGACAGCGAAATCAAGGACATGTGGAGCGTGCAGGGGCCCGACGGGGTCATCGAGGGCTGGCACGGAGACGGCAATTCCGCGCGGACCGGGATCATGTACGCCCTTTGGAAGACCCAGGGACTGACCGTTCAACCGTGGCGCGCCGACGTCCGCGTCGGGACTGTCCGCCGGGGAGACACGCTCTACGTCAGCCTGACGGCCGACAAGGCATGGGCCGGCCGGTTGCTGTTCGACCGGCCGCGGCACAAGCTCCAGATGCACCTGCCGTTGGACTACCCGCGGATCAACCAGTTTCCCGAGTGGTTTGTTGCCCAGCCGCCATCGCTCTACGCCGTGCGCCACGTGGGCAGTCAAAAGGAATCGAGCCTTCGCGGCGAGGCGTTGCACGCCGGGGTGCCGGTGGAGTTGAAGCCTGGAGTCGAGTTGCGACTGATCGTCTCTTTGCGGAAGTAACGGCGCCGCACCGCGGCTTGGTCGCCCTCGCGCATTGAGTGTGCAGGCGTCAACAAAACCACTTCAGATGGCTCAAGTCTTACCCCCACTTCAACGCAGCAAAGC
>JAFGRD010000132.1 GCA_016935315.1 Pirellulales bacterium | reverse complement strand
GCTTTGCTGCGTTGAAGTGGGGGTAAGACTTGAGCCATCTGAAGTGGTTTTGTTGACGCCTGCACACTCAATGCGCGAGGGCGACCAGGCCGCGGTGCGGCGCCGCTACCTCTGCAAAGAGACGATCAGTCGCAACTCGACTCCAGGCTTCAACTCCACCGGCATCCCCGTTGACAGCACATAGTTGCCCTATGCAATTCCGCGCGGCAAAAAGCATATTGACGCAGATCTATTGCGTAAAGTAACGTCGTGCGTCATACTTACCAATCTTCTTGGGAATCACCGTGGCCCTTGCGGCGTTGGCGTATCGCAGTATGTACCCAATGCTCGTGATTGATACCACGCGGGTGCCGGCAGGACGTTGGTTACGCGATCCGCCGGGCAAGAAAAGCAGGACATGGCGTAGCCGACTGGACGCCCCACGATCTGCGGCATCTGTCGATCACTCAGGTCTAAGAAAGCCGCGGCGGCCAATCCAGGGAGTCGATCAAAATCGGCCCCTCTTCTTTTGCGCAAACAGGCCGTGCGCAAACAGGCCGCACACCCACCCCGCGAATAGGGGTCTGTCCGTCACGGTGTGTCACGGCATGTCACGTGTAACGGTGTCCAGTCGCAGGGTGGAGACGCCAAGGGCGAACGGGTGCCGACGGCTTGGTTACCGATTCGATTTCTTCGACAGGAACTCCCTTCAGAAGCTTTATCTCGCCCCCCCGGAATCCGGCAGTCCTGGGCCATCGCCACCGGCAACGGCAGCGTGCCGCCGCCGTGCCCTTACCCCGCCGTTTTGCGGCCGCCCGGTGGACACGCTTCGCGCGGCTGGCTAGAATGGCCCCGTGTAGTACGTAGGCGTAATCTGGCTCGCGAAGTATGCGGGGGTCACGCACCGGGAGTTGGTCAGGTCTCAGAGCCCGACGTTCCGCGATCGCCTCGTTCCTTCGACTACCTGCAAAGGAGAACCAACATGGCGATTCGAAACAGCACAGCGGCGGTCGTTGCGGTGGTGATGCTGGCGGCCGCAACGCTGTCATCTTTGGCGTCCGCACAAGACGCCAGGCCGCGGCGGCCGCAGGCAGACTCGCCCGAAGTCGCACCCGACCGGCACGTCACCTTCCGCATCCTGGCGCCCAAGGCGGAGAGCGTACGCCTTGGCGGCGGCGACATTCCCGGAGTCGGCCAGGGCGTGCAGATGCAGAAGGGGGACGGCGGCTTCTGGGAAGCGGCGCTGGGCCCGATCGATCCCGGCGCCTACCGATACCGGTTCGACGTCGACGGCGTATCGGTGATCGATCCCCGCAACCCTTCCACGAGCCAGTCCAACAGCAACGCTTGGAGCCTCGTCTACGTTCCCGGCTCGGAGCTGACGGACACTAGGGACGTGCCCCACGGCGCCGTCGCGGAGGTCACCTACTACTCCAACTCGCTGAAGCGGTTTCGGCGGATGCACGTCTACACGCCGCCGGGCTACGAGTCGGGCACCGACAAGTACCCGGTCTTCTATCTCCTCCATGGGGCCTCCGATAGCGACGATTCGTGGACGTCGGTTGGGCGTGCCGGGTTCATCCTCGACAACCTGATTGCGGCCGAAAAGACCAGGCCGATGGTGGTCGTTATGCCCGCCGGACACACCAGACCGTTCCGGTTCGCTTCGCGCGGCGGACCGCGGCCGCCGGTCGACGAGTTCACGCAGGATTTCCTCGGCGACATCATGCCGCAGGTCGAGAAGGGCTACCGTGTCTACACCGATCAGAAGCATCTCGCGATTGCCGGTCTGTCTATGGGCGGCGCCCAGACGCTGAACATCGCGATCAGGAATCTGGACCGTTTCGGATACATCGGCGTTTTCAGCTCGGGCGTCTTCGGCATCACGGGGCGCGGCTTCGGTGCGGGCGAGGGGCCGACGTGGGAAGAACAGCACCAGGATGCGCTGGGCAACGCCGAATTGAAGAAGGGGATCGAGTTGGTCTGGTTCGCCACCGGCAGAGAGGATTTCCTGATCGAGACGTCCCGCGCCACGGTGGACGCGCTCAAAAAGCACGGATTCGACGTGGTCTACAAGGAGACGGAGGGCGGCCACACGTGGATCAACTGGCGTCAGTACCTGGGCGAGTTCGCCCCGCTGTTGTTCCAGGAGACCGGCAACGCCGAGGCGCAGTCCGCACCGTAGTCATGGTTTGCGTTTGCACACTGTTGAGTCGGATGAACCCAAAAAGCCGTCCAGGACTGCTGGTTTCGCTGTTTCTTGGGGCATGGGTCGGCGGCAGCGCCCTGCTGGCCGCGGACGTGGACGGCACCGACGGCCAGACCGCGACTGAGCCGTTTTCCGTCGCCGTCCGCGTCGACGCCAACTCGCCGCGGGGCAAGTTGCGTCCCATCTGGCGATTCTTCGGCGCCGACGAGCCAAACTACGCCTACATGCCCAACGGCCGGAAGCTGCTGGCGCGTCTCGGGCGGATCGGGCCGCCGCCGGTCTACTTCCGTGCCCATAACCTGCTCAACAGCGGCGACGGGGCTCCTGCGTTGAAATGGGGTTCCACGGGAGTCTATCGCGAGGACGCCGAGGGCAGGCCGGTCTACGACTGGACCCTTCTGGACCGGATCTTCGACGCCTATCTAGCTCACGGCGTGAAGCCTTACGCCCAGATCGGCTTCATGCCGAAAGACTTGTCCGTCAGGCCCGAGCCGTATCAGCACCGTTGGCGGCCGGGGGCCCCGTACGGCGAGATCTATACCGGCTGGGCCTATCCGCCCAAAGACTACCGGAGATGGGCCGCACTGGTCCACGAGTGGACGCGGCACTGCGTGAAGCGGTACGGCCGCCGGGAAGTCGCCTCCTGGTACTGGGAGACCTGGAACGAGCCGAACATCGGCTATTGGCAGGCAGCGCCGGAGGAATTCCGCAAGCTCCACGACTATGCCGTCGACGCCGTGCGGCGGGCGCTACCCGAAGCCCGCGTGGGAGGGCCGGACGTTGCCGGCAGCGGTGGCCGGTTCCTGCGAGACTTTCTCGATCACTGTCTGCGGGGCGAGAACCACGCCACCGGAGATCAAGGCACTCCGCTGGATTTTGTCTCCTTCCATGCCAAGGGCGCGCCGCAACACGTCGACGGGCACGTCCGCATGGGGATCGCCAACCAGCTTCGCACCATCGAGGAAGGGTTCCGCATCGTCGCGTCCTATCCCGAGTTGAAGGACACTCCCATCGTCATCGGGGAATCCGACCCCGAGGGATGTGCGGCCTGCCAGGGTCCGCAACTGGCCTATCGCAACGGCACGATGTATTCCAGCTACACGGCAGCCAGCTTCACCCGGAAGCTCGACCTGGCCGAGCGGCACCGTGTGAATCTGCTCGGTGCACTGACGTGGGCGTTCGAATTCGAAGGCCAACCCTACTTCGCCGGATTTCGCTCGCTGGCAACCAACGGCATCGACAAGCCGGTGCTTAATGTGTTCCGCATGTTCGGTAAGATGAGCGGCCGGCGTCTTGCCGTGCACAGCGACGGGGCGGTGCCGCTGGATACCATGCTTCGGGAAGGAGTCCGCGCGAGACCGGACGTCTCGGCCCTGGCCAGCCGCGACGGAAATCGGCTGTGCGTACTGCTCTGGCACTACCACGACGATGATCTTCCTGGGCCAGCCGCCGCGGTGAGCCTGACCGTCGAGGGGTTGGAAAGCTCGGCTCCGGTCCCGCGCGTCGATCATTATCGTGTCGATCAAGAGCACAGCAACGCCTTCGCGGTCTGGAAGCGTTTGGGAAGTCCCCAACAGCCGGGGCCGGACATCTATGCCCAGCTCGAAGAGGCCGGCGGGTTGCAGACCTGCCGGCACACCCGGCTACTGGGGTGTGACCATGGTACGCTCGCGTTGGAGCTGCGTCTGCCGCGTCAGGCCGTTTCGTTGCTGGTGCTCGATTGGGGGGACGTCACCGCGGAGTCGCCCTCGCCGGACGCGCAGACCGATTCATCCGGGCCGGTGTCGGAGAAAGGGCGGCTGGCACCGAAGCCGCTTTATCGCGATCCCGTATACGACGGCGCGGCTGATCCGACGGTAATCTGGAATCGCCATCGGCGTCAGTGGTGGATGTTTTACACCAATCGCCGGGCCAACGTCCCGAAGCTGCCGGGTGTCAGTTGGGTGCATGGGACACGGATCGGGATTGCCGCCTCGGCCGACGGCGGCGTGTCGTGGCACTATCTGGGCGAGGCCGACATTGAACTGCCGCCGCGGTTCGGCGGGCAGCAGGCGACCCATTGGGCGCCCGAGGTGGTCACGGGGCCGAACGGCACCCACCACATGTTCCTCTCGGTCGTGCCCGGCGTGTTTGCGGACTGGGACCATCCGCGCTGGATCGTCCATTTGACCAGCACCGATCTACGGCACTGGAAGTACCATTCGGTTTTGGAGCTTGCCTCCGACCGCGTGATCGACGCTTGCGTGCTGCGATTGCCCGACGGAACGTGGCGGATGTGGTACAACAACGAACGGGACCGCAAGTCCATCTACTTTGCCGACTCGCCCGACCTGATGACCTGGCAAGATCGCGGCAAGGCGGTCGGGGACCAGGCCGGCGAAGGCCCCACAGTGCTGCGATGGCGTGATCGCTACTGGATGATCACAGACGTTTGGAGCGGCCTGGCCGCGTACAGTTCGGACGACGCGCTGACCTGGACGCGGCAGCCCGGCAACCTGCTGGAGAAGCCCGGCCGCGGCGCCGACGACCAGGTCAAGGGCGGCCATCCGGGCGTGGTGGTCAGCGGCGACCGCCCGTTCCTGTTCTATTTCACGCATCCCGGCCGGCGCGGGCCGGACGAGCGGAAGGACGGCTACCAGCAGCGCCGGAGCTCGATCCAAGTCGTCGAGCTCGGCGAGTCGGACGGCCGGTTGACCTGCGACCGCGACCAACCCGTCGATATCCGGCTCCTGCCGGTCGCCGCCCGGAACTGAGCGAACGAGCGCCGCCCGGGCGAAGCGGGTATCCGGCAGTGAGTCCTTAGCGAGTCGTCTTCCGCTCGTGCCGGTCGCGGGGAGAAAGCGGGGATTGTCTGCGGAAACAGCGCAGCCATTGGGCGATCAGCGCCCCCTTCAGGTCGCCTGTCCTTTCGTTCTCTTCAATCGTCTTGCCCCAGTAGAAGCTGATCCAGCCGTCAGCGTGTTTCCGCGAGCCGTCGATGAACTGCTCCAGCTCCTCGATGCTGCAGCCCAGCGGAAACATCTCCTCGATGACCAGCGGCTTGCCGACTTCGTAGACCCGCAGCGCCTCCAGGGCGCTCTCGACGTCGTCTTTCTTCGGGTAAAAATGCACGCTGACAAAATCCAGCGGCTCGCCGACCTCGGCTGAGTGGAACAGAGGTTTCGCGCCCTTGAAGGTCAGTGCCCAGGGAATCACCCCCACGGTGATCATGTGCCGGTCGTCTATTTCGCGAATCGCCGACGCCAGCCTCTTGACCCAATCGCGAGCGACTTCCGTCCGCGTGCGGCCCTTCAGATCGAGACTGATACGCTGCACGAAATACTTGCCGCCGAACTCGCCGGCCAGCCACTCGGTTTCCGGCTCGTTGCCGGGTAGAATGGGCTCATTCATCAGGTCGTAGCAGCAGACGGCCGGGCTGGCCTTGCACACGTCGGCTACCGCCTGCCAAAAGCGGGCCTGGACCTCCCAACGCGCCGCTTCGTCCAAGGCATCGTACCACGCAGGCACATCCTCTCGGTGATAGCAGCCCAGGCCGGTCACGTCGAGGTACAGCCCGGTCTGCTCGGCCAGCCGCACGAGCCTCGCCAATCGCTCGAGACGGTTCTCGTCGGGCTGCTGCGGAGTCTTCATGAATCTGGCAAGCTGCAAGTGAATCCGCACGACGTTCGCCCCGAGCGCTTGGATTTCGTGGAAATCGGCCACGACCGTGTCCCACTCCGGCTCCCAGTAATCCTCCAGCAACCGGCCGTCGTCGTCGTGATCGTAGTTGACGCCCCAGAGGACGATCCGCCTGCCCGATTCCTCGCCGACGAAGTGCACCTTGTCTTCGCTGGGGACAATCCACTCCAGCGGAAGGCGCCTTGGGGAGTCGGCCGGGTCCCTTTCGGCAGCCCGGCAGGGCTTCGACATCACCAATAGCACGGGTAGAACGGCCAAGCCTGGAACGATCTTCGCGAGGGGCGCCACAAACACGTTCATGCCTCCTTGTTGACGGTTGCCAGAGGGTCGAAGCCTCGCCACATTGTAGCCGGTTTCTGCGGCTGATAGAATGCCTGGACATACGAGCGCCGTTCGGAATCGGCTTGTGCAAGGTTCGTCCGTGATTCCACCTTGAGACTCGCGAAGGGCTTCAAGACTCTGACCACCGGCTGGGCCATGAAGCTGGACCTTGTGGGGGCGAAGATCGACGACGTCGGCGCGGCCCGGATGTATGTGAAAAAAAGGGTACGACCTGGAGGTCGTCGCTTGCCCCGAGAGTTGTGCGCATCGACTGCATTGGCTGGGCGGCCTGAATCACTCACAATGCAAACATCAATAGAGAAGCACCGCCGCCAGTGGCAATGGTGGTCCACCGATCGCGCCTCGCCGGCGGCGCCGGCAAACCGAATCCTCAGAGCGCGGCCTCGCATTCGGCAACTTTGCGGCTGTAGAAATCATCGGTCAACAGCCACTCCTCGTAGAGGAGCTTCAGTTGTCGCAGACGGCCGGCTACCTGGCGCTTGGTAAACGTGGGCTTCGCCGCCGGGGCGGCGGGCGTGACCGCGGCCTGGTCCTTGGCGGCAGGCGGCGGCGGGACGCGCTTCGGCGGCGGTTGGCGGCCCGGGCTGAAGACCAGGACCTTCAACTCCTCCGCGGGGACAAGGTGCCGCCACAAGAACGCCTGCATCCTGTCTTCCGCCGGGACCGCTTCATGGACCATCTCCCGGCCCTGAATCATCGCGCGGCCCTCGACAGAAAGGCCGACCGGCGGATCCGTTTGCGCCAGCGTCGTCTTCACCCTCAACCGCACGTTCTCCTTGTCGTTCGGCAGTGTCACGGTCGACGACGAGAATCCGTCCGGCGGGTCCTTCAGGCCCAGCTTGATGGCGCCTTCGAACCCGTCTTTGCGGATGGCATAGACGTTGACAGCGGTCGAGGACCTACCGCGCAACGCGGCGCTGGACGGGACGACACGCAACGCGAAAGCGGGCTGCGGCGCGCTGATCCGCAGGCGATAGGCGTATGCCTCGCCGCCACTGCGGGCCGTGTCGCCCAAGTGAACGTAATAGGTTCCGTCGGCCGGCAACTCGACCATCAGATAGGAATCGGCGTGGTGTGTATTCAGACCCGTGCCCGGGTCTTCGTGGTCGTCGTTGAACGCCAGCAGCTTGCCGGTCGCATCGGTAAGCTTCAGCAGCGAGTCCATCGGGGAATCGAGCCGGCGGGCATGGACCTCGGCAACGAGCGTTTCGCCGGCGCGGCCCTCGACCTGGTAGACGTCCCAGTCGTCCGGGCGGTCCATGTGGCCGTTGACGATGGTGGGAAGCTGCACTTTCTGCGCGTGCGTCTGGTCGTCGTTCGATTCCTCGTCGAAACACTCCGGTAGCGTATCCAGGGCGAACGGCACGGGGTTGGAGACAAGTCCCTGCCGGTTGGTCGCGTGGATCCGATGGATTCCCGGCCCCGCGCCGTCCGGCGGTAGCGCCAGTTTGGCCGCCTGGAGATTCCAGCCGCGCATCTCGACGGTCGCTGCCTCGCCCACCCGACCGCCCAAGGGGAAGATGCTCGTGAGAAACGGCACCTCGCCGACGGTAATGCGATAGACAAAATCCTCGCGACCGCGGTAGATGGCGTCGGTGATGCTCAGCACGTATTCGCCGTCGTCGGGCACTTCAAAGAGAATCGTCGGATCGGGCTTGAAACGGTAGTCGTCGTTGTACGCGACTTCCCTCCTGCCGGCGTCACAAAGCGTCAGCACGGGCTGAAACCAACCCGGAACGGCGTCGGCGATGTAGGGGATCAGTTCCCGCGCATCCGCGGAAATCACCAGCCGCTGGCCCTTGTGGGCCTCGAAACGATAGCGGTTCACCTCGCCGGAAGCGATCTGGCCGTTGAGAGTACACGGTACGGTGACTTGCGATTCCTCTTCTTCCGCCGGTCGTTTGCGCAGCGCTAGCTGCTCCTTGCCGAGCACCTGCAGCGGACAGGTAATCATCGGCTTGCGGGAGAATTCGGGCAGTTGGCCGACGTGGAACACCAACGGGTTCGACACGCCCCGCAGCGTCGCCAACCGTATTTCCCGTGGGCCCGGACTCGCGTCGGCGGCGATGGTGACCTCAACCTCCACCAGGCTGGAGAGCGAAGCGCAGGCGGGCCTGGGAACGCTTTCGGCGATTCTCTTCTCAATCCGGCCGATCAGCTCTTGGGTTGCCTCGTCCCGCGCCACCGGCTTTCGCTTCCGCTGCGCCCCGCGCCTCAACTCCCGAAGCTGCTCTCGCAGCAGAGTCAGCTCCTGGGCACCCAGTTTCCTGTAGTACCGGACTACCTTGGCTTGGACGCCCGTGCCGGAGACGATGGCCGTGTCCACATTGTCCAAACGTTGCCCGCCCAGCTTCACTTGGAATGTCGTATTCTGCTGGCCGCCGGCCGGATAGACAAAGCCGATGTAGGGTGTCGCCTGTCCGTGCGCCTCGTGGGGTATCGCCAGCAAGCTGCCCAGTCCCAGGATCGGAAGCCATAGAACTCTTCTCATCAAGTCGCTCCCATGTCTGCACGGTCGAAACGATCAGCGAGCGTTGCCGCGGTTTCAGGTGAACCGCCTCCTTCTTGTCTCCTTCGGGCGCGACGGACGCGCCGACCCGCAATGGCTACATAATCTCCGTCAGTAGCCCGGCCGATTTCGCGCCTTCCGACGGGGCGGGCAGCACGTGGGCCTCCATGCCCATGGGATGGGGCAGCCGGGCGTTGGCGTCGATGCCGGCCAGACGGTAGATGCTGCCGATCAGGTCCACGGGATAGACGGGTCGGTCCTGGACCTCTTCAGCCTTGGCATCCGAAGAGCCGACCACCCGGCCACCCTTGAATCCGCCGCCGGCGACCAGGACGGTGAAGACTTTGCCGTAGTGGTTGCGGCCGCCGTTCCAGGGTGGTTGCCAGTCGACCTTGGGACCTCGGCCGAATTCACCGCAGCACCAGACAAGCGTGCTTTCCAGCAGGCCGTGGTCGCTGAGGTCTTGCAGCAGCATCGCCAGGCCCTGGTCCAGTTGCGGCGCCTGCCGGCGCATGGTCTGGAAGTGGTTCTTGTGCGTGTCCCAGCCTCCCGGGTAATTGATCGTGACATAGGGGACCCCGGTCTCGACCAACCGCCGCGCCACGAGGCAGTCCTGCCCGAAGGTGTGGCGGCCGTAGCGATCCCTCAGCTCGGGCTTCTCCTTCGAGAGATCGAAGACGTCCTTGCCCGCACCCAGGATCAATTCATAGGCCGCTTCCTTAGCCTCCTTCGCCGCCGTCATCTGGGGACTGGCTGCCATCGCGGCGCCCATCACGTCCATCTTATCGAGCAGTTGGCGACGGGCCTTTTGCCGCTGGTCGGTGATTCCCCGGGCGACGACGCCTTCCACCTCGAACCGCGGCGCGTTCGGGTCGCCGCCGGTGGCAAAGGGTTTGAACTTCGGTCCCAGAAAGCCCTCTTCGGAAAACCGCCCGGCCGGCTTGGTCAGCACCACGTAGGGCGGAATCAATCCCTGGTAGTCGGGGCTCTTAAACAGCGCAAACACGGCCCCGACGCTCGGATAGGCCAGCCGTTCGCCGGGCGCGTGCCCGGTCTGCATCAGGTAGGCCGCCGTTTCATGGCCGTTGATGCCGTGCGTCATGCTGCGGATCAGCGAATACTTGTCGGCCTGCTTGGCCAGTTCGGGAAACAGGGCGCCAAGCTGGATTCCATCCACGTTGGTCGGGATCACCTGGCCGAAATCCCCCATGTATTCGCGGCCCGAATCGGGTTTCGGATCCCAGGTGTCGTTGTGCGACATGCCGCCCCACAGGAAGATCTGGATGACCGACTTGGCCTTGACGTTGGCCGGCGCTTTGTCCAGCGCTTTGTCCGGCTCGGCCGCGGCCGCCGGGGCACCGCATGCCAGACGATCGGTCAGCATCAGTCCTGCTGCCCCACAGAGCCCCCGTCGCATCGCCTCGCGCCGGGAGATGCTCGTCCCGTTGCCTGAAATGGGATTCGCGCTCATGGTTTCCGTTTCCTTTCCGAACAGACTTGCACGATTCGGGGAATTCCCAACTCCGCAACTGTCCATGCCGATAGTCAATACCGACAATCAATGCCGATAGAGAAACTCGGTGTTGTTGATCAAGGCCCAGGCAATGTCGAACGCCGCATCGCGTCGGGAGGAGGCCGACTGAACGTACTCTGCAACGGTCGCCAGCTCGTCTTGCGTCGGCGGGCGCGAAAGGATCGTCAGGTAAAGCTCCTCAACGAGCTCGTCCAGTCTGCGACCCGAACCCAACAGCGCCTTCAGCCGGGGACCTTGCTCCAGCTTGCGCTGGATATGGCTCGAATTCAGCATGTGTAGCCATTGGGCGGGAACCGGATTGTTGATCCGCTCGCTCTCCATCCCGGTTGCCCGCGCCGAGCGGCCAAACAACGTGAGGAAAGAGCTGGTGATGCTGCCGTCGGCCAGGGCAATCGCAGGCATGTCCTGGGGAATATACGTATAAGGTTCCGGGATGGCGCTCGTATATAGATCCGACGTGCCGGTAATCTGGTTGATGGCGTCGATCAATACCTCGGCTTCCAGTCGGCGCAGCGGGTAGCTGGCGAAACCGGCCTCGGCCCGCGGATCGCTGAACCGGGGCACGGAGGAAAACTGATACGTGCTAGAGGTCAGGATCAGCCGGTAGAGGCGTTTCAAATCGTAGCCGCCAGCGATGAACTCCTTCTGCAGATAGGCCAGCAACTCGGGGTTGCTCGGTGGGTTGTCCTCGCGGATATCGTCCGGCTCATGGATGATGCCGCGACCCAGCAGCCACGCCCAGACGCGATTCACAATGCTCCGCGTGAACCAGGGATTCTCGGGCGTAATCAGCCAATCGGCGAAGACCTCCCGCGGATCCCGGTTCGGGGGCAGCTCGATTCTGGCCCCATCCGGAAAGATCGCCGTCTGTGGCCCGCTGTTGGCCGGGAGTACGGTCGGCTCGCCGCCGCCGGCCGCTGTCGACGTGGTGATGGCGGCCCGGCCAGGCGCGACGTTGCCGGCCACCGTGCTGCCGTGCAGCGGATCCCAGAAAACGCTTTCCTCCTTCCACTCGCTGGTCGGCTTGTACCCGATCTGCGAGAAGAGGACCGCCATGCCCGACAAGCGGGCTTCCGGCCAAGAGTCGGTTCGCGATCCCATCAGTGTCAAGGCCACGGCCGAAGCGACGCCCTCCGGCGTTCTGCTCTGTACGGCGCGGTAGAAATTGACCGGGCCGACGCGGAAATTGCTGCCGCTGGAGGTGAGCATTTCCCGGACGAACCGGTCGTAGGGCTTGTTCTCGGCCAGCGACGCCCGCACCCAGCGGTGGTACGCCTGTGCCGCGTTGGGCCAGAGGTTGACGGGAAACTCGGCCTTGATCCGCAGAATGTCGCCCCATTTCATCGACCAGTAGTCCGCGAACTGCTCCCGCTCCAGCAGACGATCGATCAAGGCAACCCGTTTGTTCTCCGTGTCGGCGTCCTCGATGAAGTCCCGCGCCTCCTTCGCGGTGGGCAGCGTGCCGATCACATCGAGGTACGCGCGTCGGACGAAGGTCGCGTCGGAACAAAGGACGGGCTGGATCTCCAACTTCGACAACCCGGCAAAAACGATCCGATCCAGCTCGTTCGCAGGCGTCGGCGTGGCAGAACTCTCAAACACGTTGGACGCGGTCTCCGGCAACGCGGCTCCGCCCCCAAGCGCCAGAACAACAACCGCCAGAATCGATGATGTCTTCCACATGCCCTTTCAACTCCATGTAAGGGTCACCGTGTCGCGTTCGGTGACAGAGGAACGTCGCCACGTCAAAGCCGAGATCCCTATCCATGGTGAAACCGAAGTCGATTGAAGCCCATGGTGGCAACCCTCGTAGCGTTTCCGCCCAACGGTGGCCGATGCATCATCCATTTATCTTACCGGGCCGCCTCTGCCCGTGTCCAGGGCTCGCTCCCGCGGCCGATGCCGATGCGGACCTCCGCCGAAATCACCCCGTTTTTGCGGCAAGACGGCGAATTGGCCCTTGCACACCGCAACCGCGGGTATTACATTGGCCAGTTGGGGGGAAAGGGTGATTCCCTCGAGCCATCGACCATATCCACCGCGCTACGAGGCAGCGATCGTGCCGGTCCGACGGCAGCACGCCACGCCGGATCGATAGCCGGGCACGGGTCTTTCTCCCGCTGCCGATCATCCGTTGCATTCCAGTGGTGACCGACTCGCCGGAAGACACGTCATGTCGGCCAGAATGGCTTGGCGGCTGCCCGAACGGGGCCCCGCACGCGATCGAGGCCGGAGCCCGGGTCGGGAAGAAGACAGAGCGACACCCGAACAATCCTATCCGACAAGGAGCACCGCCATGATCCGAAGAGATTGTCACTTATTGGCCTTCGCCCTGAGTTTGATTCTGGCCGTCGGCCCGATCGCCGGCAACAGCGAGGCGGTCACCATCAATTTGACCTTCGACTCGGGTGCCTCGGCTTCCCCGTCGTTCGACCCGACCGGCGCGAACCTGGTGTCGATCTTCCAGCAGGCAGCCGACTACTGGGAAGACATCATCGAGGACTTGTGGACGCTGGACATCGAGTACTACTACGACGATCTGAACGATCCCGACAGCTATCTGGGGCTGCACAACAACCTGGCCACCAGCGACGGCAGGCCGACCGAGGCCCGGATACGGATCGACACGCAGCGCTACGGCGTGGCACGCGACTGGTGGTTCGACCCGACGCCTGAAAGCCACACCGAGTTCGATATCGAGCAGACCTTGTACCGCGATCTGACGGGAGTACAGCAGGCGGACTGGTTCGCCGGCTCGCCTCCCGAGGTGCTGGAGGTCGGATTCCGCGGGTCGGCCGTGCCGGGCGGTGCCGCCGATGGTCATCTCGACATCCTCAGCACGGTGATCCACGAGATGGGACACGCGCTGGGCCTGACCGCCAACGTGGCCGCCGGCGAGGCGGCCGACGGCGACTACGATGCACCCGGCAGCATGGTCTTCGGCACGAACACCGACATCCTCGAGCACGCCCCGGACAACTATCACGTGGCGGATCGAGTGGCGCTGATGTGCAGCGGGTGCGGCGGCGACAGCCTGCGCCGCCTGCCGACGGCCACCGATGTGTTGGCCATTGCGGCGGCTTCGGGCTGGAGCGATATCGATCTGCCGAGGCAGGACTTCTGGGGAGGCAGCAATTGGAACAACGGCTACAATTGGGAGGGGGGGCAACCGCCCGGGTACCTCGACGATGCCTTCGTCCGCTTGCAGGGAAGCGATCCGACGGCCAACCTGTCGGCCAACGGCTTCGCCGCCAATCTGTTCGTCGGCGAGGGCGACAACGTCGACACCGAAGCGTTCAAGCTCGACGTCGCGAACACCGCCACCGTCGACGGATTCAATTCCGACATCATGATTCGCGATGGCGGCGAGTTGGAGGCCGACCGGGTCGTGATTCAGAACGAGGCCGAGGTCTTCATGGCCGGAGGGTTGCTCGATGCCAACCGGGTGACAATCAACGACGGCACGTTCCTCACCGGTGCCAGCGGCGGCTCGCCCACCGTCGATGTGCAGACCATGCTGGTCAACAACGGCACGATCCGTGCCACCGGTGACGCCGCGCTAAGGCTTTCCTCCAGCGGCGGGGCCGTCTGGGACCTCGACGGCGCCGGTAACGGCGTCGTAGAGGCTGTCTCCGGCGACGTCGAGTTCGTCAGCGGATCGCTAAGCGACGCGTTCGACGGAGACATGGTCGTCGGCGCGGGGCATAACCTGACCATCGCCGAGCCGTGGGAACTGGGCGCCGGGGGCGTCCTCGATCTCAACGGCGGGAGCGAGCCTGCCGACGCCGCTCGACTGGCGGCGGGAGGATTGCTCAGTGCCCTGGACGGACGAATCGAGGCGACCGGCGACGCACGAATCCTCCCGGACGTCGAGTTTGGCAGCGGGGTCCAGGTCGTTGTGCCGGGGGCCTCGGATTCACTGTCGCTGTACGGGACCATTACTTACGAGGGCGGGAGTTACACCGGTGCCGGCACGATCTACCAGGTCACCGAGGCGATCGTCAGCGCCGATACGAGAATCGACGTGGACGTCTACGACTGGGACGGCGGCAGCGGCACCTCCACCACCGTAATTGCCGGCGGTACCTTCACGATCAATTCCTCAAGAATCGAAGTCGGTTCGGCCACCGCCGACGGCCATGACGGCGAGATTACGGTCTTTGGCGGCAGCCTGGTCGTCCATACGGACGATCCCTGGCGCCTCGACGGCACCATGACCCTGATCGGCGGCGTGGTCGGCGGCCAGGATCTGCGGGTCTTCGGCCAACTCGCCGCCAGCCCGTTTTTCGCCGGCACGACCAGCACCGTCGAGGCCGACGTGACCTTCGAGCCGGGATCGACCGTCTCGGTCGGCACCGACTGCACACTGAACCTCGACGGACGGACCGTCTACGACGGCGCCACGGCAAGCGGCGTCGGCACGCTGGTCCAAAACGGCAATGCCACCGTCTACGGCGATTCGACCATCGGCGCGACCCTCTACGACTTCGACGGCATCAGCGGCGGCTCGCGCATGACCATCGAGCCGGGCGTGACGCTGACGATCAACTCCGACCAGATCGAGGCGGGCGATCCGGCGGCCGATGGCCACGACGGCATCATCACCGTTGGCGATGCGGGTCTGCTGTCCGTTCATACGGCCGCTTCGTGGCGTCTGGACGGGGCCTTGAACCTCGACAACTCCGGTGTTGCCGGCTCCGAAATGATCGTCTACGGCGACGTGGCGATCTCCGGCTTCGAGTCGAAGCTCGACTGCGACGTCGATTTCCGCTCCTCCGCCGCGGTCACCATTCCCGGAACCTCGATGCTCGAAATCAATGGACGGACCATCTTCAACGGCGGCACCTACAACGGCGGCGGTATCATCACCCAGGACGGCGACGCTGCGGTCCAGTCGTCAACGACCATCGACGTACACACCTACGACCTCGACGGCACTTCCGGAACCACCGAGGTGACGTTCAATGACCCTCTCACCCTTAACGTCACGCGCATTGACACGGTCGGGTCCACCTTCGACGGCGTTATGAACATTAACCTCCCGGGCGTGTTGAACGTCAACACGCCTTTGGCGTGGACCATGGGCGGGACGGCGAACCTCGATCAGAACGGCCTGAACAACCGATACATGATCAACGGGGCCGACGTGACCATCAGCGGGCAGATCAACGTGACCGGCGCCACGGCCATCGGGGCCCGGTTCGATCTGACCGGCGAGATCAACCTCGGCGATCCCGGGGACTACATCCAACTCGGCGGCGGCAACGCCAACACCATCGACGGCGGCCGGATCGTCGGGCCGGGCACCGTTTCGTCCGGCGGCGGAAGCCTCATCGGGAACGGTTCGATTAGCGCCGACGTGGAGTTCTTCGCCTCCACGGATCTGCTGGCTCAGGGCGGCACGCTGAGCGTCTCCGGCGCCATCGTGCAGGTGGGCACCATCGGCACGGCAGCCAGCAGCGGGCGACTCGACGTGACCCTTCCCTGGAATACCAACGTGGCCGACCGGCTCGAGCTGCGCGGCGGCGAAGTCACCGGGGCCGAGATCACCAACGACGGGGCCACCATTGGCCGCGGCCTGCTGGCCCCGACGCGGTTCGTCAACAACGGCACGCTCACGGCCAGCGGAGGCACGCTGACGGTCCACACGGCGTCCAACCCGGACCTCGACGGTAGCGGAACCGAAAACGGCGTGGTCGATACCGGCAGTCAACTGCTCCACGTGCTCAACGACTACGGCGGCCTCTATGCCTTCAACGGCACACTCAACACGCGCGCCGGCGGCGAGTTCCGCATGGATACGCACGGCCTGGTCATCAGTAACGTCACCACGCCGGGCCGGATGAACATGAGCGGCGGCAGATACAACGCTCCGCGGCTGATCCAGCAGAGCATCCTGCGTGTCGAGAACATGCCGGCGACGATCGAGTCGAACAGCACCTTCACGGAAACCAGCGACAACAGCCTTATGGCCGACCTCCAGTTGCTGGGCACGGCCGACATCCAGAATGGAGCGACCTTCACCGGCACCGCCAATCTGGTCGTCGGGACCGGGGCCATGGTCGACATCGAAGACGACGCCGCAATCGACGTCAGCGTGGTGAATCACGGTACGCTCAACCTCGGGCTCTCGCCGGGAGCCGTCAAGATCGGTGGCCATTACGAGCAGACCCGCAGCGGCGAGTTGGGGATCGAGCTCGGCGGCACCATGCCCGGCCCCCGCGGCTACGACCAACTCATCGTCAAGGGAGACGCCAGCCTGGCCGGCGACTTGGGCGTGGCGCTTTGGGGCGGCTTCGTTCCCGACCGCGGCCAGGAGTTCACCATCGTCGACGTCGGCGGCAGCCTCGACGGCCAGTTCGCCGGCCTGGGCGAAGGCGACTGGGTGGGGAACTTCGGCGGCACCGACCTGGAGATCACCTATCGGGCCGGCACCGGAAACGATGTGGCCCTGATTGCCCCCTGGGCCGAGGTCACCGGCCGGTACGTCTTCTACGACGGGTCCTCCTTCGACAATCCCCTGCGCGGCTACACCGACGACGACGCGATCGCGCCGGACAAGCAACCCCTGCTGCCGGGCCAGACGGCCACGTTCGACAACTACACCAGCTACAGCCGCGGCATCAACGGCGTGATGATCGATGTCGAAGACCTGGGCGGCGCAGCGACGATCGAGGCCGACGACTTCGCGTTCAAGGTCGGCAACAGCAACGATCTTGGCACCTGGAGCAGCGCACCCGATCCGATCGACGTCATCCTGCGGCCGGGCGAAGGCGAGGGCGGCTCGGATCGGATTACGATCTTCTGGAACGACAACGCCATCCAGAAAGAGTGGCTGCAGATCGTCATGCTGGCCAACGACGATACCGGCCTGCTGGCGGACGATGTCTTTTACTTCGGCAACGCGATCGCCGACGCGGGCGATTCGTCCATCGACGCCAAGGTTAACGCCACCGACATGCTCTTGGCGCGCAATAACCCGCGCACCTTCTTGAACCCGGCCGGCATCGATTTCCCCTACGACTACAATCGCGACGACCGCGTCAACGCCACCGACATGCTCCTGGCGCGCAACAACCAGACGCATTTCCTCAACGCGCTGAAACTGATCACCGTGCCGGGCGCGAAGTCTGCCGAGTTGGCCACGGTGCCGGAGCCGGGCACCTTAATCATGTTGGCCGTCGCGGTGCTCGGCCTACTGCTATGGCGACGGTGCGATAAGGGTAGGCAAGACCGCGGATGGTAGCGGTTCTTGAACCCGGTAGGACGAAGTCACCAGAGGGTGTCCTCTGCAAGCCGATGGGTCACGGTGGTGCCGGGACAGACCGACCACGAGCGAGCGATTGAAAGTGCGGGCCTGCATGTTATGAAATTTCCCGCCCAATAATCCTCCGCCGGGTGTAACCTTCCGCCCGGTCGCGCCCACTAGCCTGTACAGACAACCCCTTGGAACGGACCGAGGGACCGTGGATAATCCCTAATTCAGGAGTATGACGATGATGCGACGTGTGTTGGTGGCAAGTGTATTGCTGACGGCGCTGGCGGCGGTAGGAATCGCGGCGGCGCCCGATGCGGGGCCATGGAGCGGGCATCCCTTGGCCAACAGCCCGCTGGGGCGCATGCTCTCCGGCTGCATCGGCCGGCTGCTCGTACTGCGGTCCGAGTTGAACGTCACGGCCGAACAGAAGGCCCAAATCCGCGAAGTGCTTGTCGGCCACCGGGCCCAGATCGCCGCGACCGTCAAGTCGGTCCGCGACAAACGCCTGGTGCTGCGCAACGCCGTTCTCTCCGGCAAGGCCGACGAGGCCCGGATTCGAGCCGCGGCCGGCGAGTTGGGCAAGGCGATCGGCGATGCGGCCGTCAAGGCTTCCAAGCTCCGCAACGAGATCGCACCTATCCTGACCGAAGACCAGCAGCGCCTGATCGGCAAGTTTCTCAAGGAGAACGATGCGGCGGTGGACAAGCTCCTGACCAGCGCCGCGGAGAATCAATGAACGCCTGCTGCGCGAGTCTCGACAACGCGATGGGGAGTTCCCTCCGACGGCAGACCGCCTGTGCGCAGTCTGCCGTTTGGGCGGTGCTCCCCGCGTTGTTGCGCGCCGTGCTGCGGTCGTGGATACGCTACGGCCTTGCCGCAAATCGATGTCGTCGCCGCGAAACGGCCGTCGCGGCCGCGTGCGGCCCGCAAAGCGACGGCACCGAGGCAGCCGAATCGCCCGAAACGTCCGCCGCCGACTGGGCCGATGTCCGCGCGTCGCTCGGCGGCGATGGCCAGGCCTACGCCCGGCTGGTGCATCGCTACCAGCAGCCCATCGGGGCTTACATGTGGCGATTCAGCCGCGACCGGCGCCAGTGGGAGGAGCTGGTCCACGACGTCTTTGTCGACGCCTATTTCAGTCTGGCGACCTATGCCGGCCGGGCGCCCCTGGCCCACTGGCTGAAGCGCATCGCTACCCGAGTCGGCTACCGCTTCTGGAAAAGCCGTCAACGGCACCGCCGCGAAGTCCCGCTCTCGCCGATTACCGATCTGCTCACAACGTCGGACCGGGCGGAGGCCGCCCGCCATGCGGCCGAGGTCGTCCACCAGGTGCTCGACCGGCTCGCCCCGCGCGACCGGCTCGTGATGACGCTCGGTTACCTGGAAGGGCGCAGCGTCGAGGAGGTTGCCGGGTTGACCGGTTGGACCCCTACCATGGTCAAGGTCCAGATGCACCGCGCCCGGAAACGGCTGGCGAAGATCTGCACTCAGGTTGGAATCGAGCCATGAGCCACAGTCGCCCCCGTTTCCAAAGGCTCATCCGCCAGGCCGCCCGCGAGCCGCTGCCGCCGATCGACGTTGCGGGCCGAGTGGTCGAGAGCATCCAGCGTCGCATCGCCCCGCGTGACGCCGTTTGGCCGTCTTGGGGGGCGGCCGGTCTGGCCGTGGCCGCCGCGGCCGGCGTGCTGGCGATCGCCTCGCTGCAAGGCATGCTGACCGAGGACCCGATGGTCGATTGGCTCCGTTCCCTGGTTATGGTGATGCAATGACCGCATCGAGCCCCGATATGTCTGCCCTGCCCCGACCCGCCGCGCCTCCGCGGCGCCGTGCCTGGGTCCGTCTCCTGCTATCGCTGGCCATCTTCGTCTCCGGCGTCGTGGTGGGAGCCGGCGGCACGCTGATCGTCGTCCGCAACCGCGTGTTGCACGCCGTACACCATCCCGAGGACATGCCGGCGGTGATCGCCGCCCGGCTGCGCCGGACCCTGTCGCTGCGCGACGATCAGGCGCAACAGGTCGAGCAGATTCTCCGGCAACGGCAGCTCGCGCTGCAAGAGATCCGCCGCCGGTTCCAGCCGCAAGTCGAGACCGAACTGGACGCGGTCGAGGCGCAGATTTCCGCCGTGCTCGACGAAACACAACGCGTCCGTTGGCAAAAACACTTTGAGCACCTCCGCCGCACATGGATGCCCGCCCCGCCGGCGCCCTGACGCGTCCGCCACGACCCCGCGCTGCCATGCGCCCCGCGGGCAGTCTGCCGTTTCCCAGCATGCTCCGGCATGATTTGACAGCCAGTGTCGGAGCATTTATTCTACCTTAGTCGGGTTGACGTGGTTACCCGCGCGCTTTTGCTGCAATACTGATGGTCCCAGAACTGAAATCTTCCGACTTCGGCTACCAGGAGGTCAAGAAAATGCTCGCTTCAGCCCGCGCCCGACTGGCGCTGACCGTGATCCTCCCTCTTGTTGTGCTGTCCGCGGGGCCGGCGCTTGCCACCACCCTCTACTTCAACAGCCACGGGTGGGACAAGATCTACCGCATGAATGCGGCCTCCTCGCAGGTGGAGTTGCTGCCGGCGGCCGACATTCTCGAGACGACCTTCTTCAAGTCGGCCGACTTCGCCAGCGACAACCGGCTCTACGGCATCGGGCTCGACTCGCTGGTGGCGGTGGATGTCTCCGGGCCGCAGACCTTCTGGACCGAGCAGTACACGATCACCGACGGCGGCGACTACCTCAGCTTCGCGCCGGGCGATCAACTCTGGGTGACCAGCGGCAGCACGTTGCGCCAAATCGCGCCCGGCGGCGCTACCGTGCCCGACACGACGGTCGACGTGACCTATCTCGACAGCGCACTGGCGTTCTGGGGCATCGACTTCGCCGCCGACGGCACGCTTTACGCGATCGATGGCAGCCATCTCTACCGCGTCAACCCGTCCACCGGCATCGCCACCCGCATCCACAGCCGACCCAACCTCGATGGCGGCATCTTCACCGAGCTCGATGTGGCCGCCGACGGCATGATTCGCATGTTGGGCAGCTTCGGGTACCTGTACCAGTACGATCCGCAAGCCGACGCCGGCGCCTGGCGGCCAGGCGAACTGCTCTATGACGGCACGTCATTCAGCCCATCCTCCTTGGCCAGCCCGATCCCCGAGCCATCTTCGCTGACGCTGCTCGGTCTCGGCGGGCTTGTCTTGCTGGGCCTGATTGCTCGACGTCCGCAACGGTAGCCGCCCCTGCTTTCTTCAATTGGCCAATCCCTTCCACATCCTACGTGGGTCGGTCAACCGAGCGGCAGCGGCCCGTCGCGGGTCGCCGGCTACTGCCAGGAGCAGCACATTCCCGGCTGTAACGTCAGCGGCTCGACCACCTAACAGGGGATGCGGCGGGCCGTGTAGACTCCCGGTCGCGGCGCGGCCATCAGTGCCGGCCGGACAAGTCGGGCTTCCGTTGGTCGCCCTCGCGTGCTGAGTGTGCAAGCGTCAATAAGCCAATAGGAAACCTCGCGTGATGGATCTGCTGCAGTGGGGGCTGGGCTGGCTGGGAGACCAACGCCGCAGTCACCTCCCGCAGCCGGTTGCGTACGAACGGCCCGGCGAGTCCGCCGAGGTTCTGGCAACGATCCGGCAGACCCTGTTCGAACTGATGGGCGACTATGCTAGTCCCATTTTCCGCACCCTGGCGTGCGCTGCAAGATGGTCACGGCTAGCGGGGTTTGATTACGGGGCGCGAGGAAGTCGTCTGC
>JAFGRD010000014.1 GCA_016935315.1 Pirellulales bacterium | reverse complement strand
TCCATGCCAGCACCTCCAGAGGATCGGGACACCCAACAGATTCACCAATTTCCCCAAATAAGGCAATAGCAACCTAGCGCTGTAGTAGTAGGTACGCTCTCAAAAAGTCCACCCGCCGGATGGGCAGTCGCACGTTTGCTGAATCGGCGTCACGACTGCCAAGGCCCAACAGACTGCCACACACACATGGCATGCAGGTCGCTCCTGAAAATCGACTCGTCGCCAATACGTTGGAGGCCGAGCGGAGCGACCAGCTACGCACTCTCTTTCAGGCCCAGGAGCACCATACACGGCAATCTCAAGCGGAGTGTGTCAACCTTTGCCGGACAACGTCTTGAGGCCTGAGACTCGTTGACACGCCACGAGGCCCAGGTATACTGGGGGCCGTCGCGGGCGATTGAATGAACCGTTCACTATTGGGGGGGCGGGCCGTGAATAGCCACGCTACGTGCCGTCGTTGTCGTTCGGTGTGTCGACGCATCTCGGGAAAGCGGTTAGCTTCTTCCCGATGGGGCTTTCTGGCGGTGGAGCTGCTCGAGCAGCGGGCCTTGCTAAGTAGTCTGGGCCTGGTGCCGGAAGGCCTGCCGCTTGATGAGCAGTCTGACTCGGTCGAGAACAGCCTGTGGATTAGCCCCGCGAGTCTGTTGTCGGAGGACTCTGTCTCGATCCCTGCCGATGCGGCGGGCGATGCCAGTGGGCAGTTTGCCTGGAACGGGTGGCAGGTTTCGTCGTCGGAAGGATCGGCACGTCAAACGGCCGTCTTCCGCTACTCTTTCGAGGGCATGCCCGTCGTGGACGACTCGGCCGGAGAGGCCACGGTCGCCTTGCCCGACGAAGAGACCTGGTGCGTCGAAGGCGATCCGATCCTGCCGGTACGCAATTCGGTCATCGTTCTGCCACAAGGAGCCGAGATTCTCTCGGTGCAGGTCGAGCCCGGGCCCGGTACGGTGATCGCCACTGACGTGACTCTGGCCGTGACGCAGGCGACGATCGGCGTGGCAACTTCCGAGGCTGTTGGCGACCCTGCCGAGAACGTGCTGTCGGCTTCGTTTCCCGAGTCGCCGGGGCTGGGCTTCTCCACGCACGTGATGTGCGGGTACAGGTTAGGTCTGCTGTCCGTTTTCCCGGTCCAGTATGACTATGGATCGAAGAGTTTGACCTACTACCCGTCGCTTTCGGTAACGGTTTCGACCGATCCGGCGCCCGGCCGGGACACGGCGTGCGTGCGGGCATCGGCCTCGGACGTGGAACGCGTGGCCCGCATGGTCGACAACGATTCGGCGATCCGTGACTATCGAGCAGAGCCCCTGGAGGCGTCGAAGTCGGGCCCCCTGCCTTTTGGAGGGCCTTATGAATACGTGATTATCACGAGTGCCGATCTGGCCGACGAGTTTCAGCCGCTGGTGGATCACAAGATCAGCCGCGGTCTGACGGCCTGTATCGTCACGACGGATTACATCTACGCGAACTTCACCGGCATGGACACGGCCGGCGACAACCCCGACAAGATTCGCGACTTCATCCGCGCCGCCTACAACGGTTGGAGCACGCAGTGGGTTCTGCTGGGCGGCGATACCGAGGGCACGAACGTTCCCGCGGGAGGGGCAGGTTCGGTGGTGCCGCATCGTGGCTGCTATGCGGGCTGGGACCCACCGGGCCAGTCCTACGATTACATGGCCACCGACATCTATTTCGCTTGCCTGGATGGGCCGTGGAACGGCGACGGCGACAACATTTGGGGGGAGCGAACCGACGGGGCCCGCGGCGGCGACGTGGACCTGGTGCCGGAAGTGTACCTTGGGCGCGCTCCGGTGGACACAGGGGCGGAAGCAACCAACTTCGTCAACAAGACGATCTTATATGAGTCGGTCCCGCACCCGAATCCGGAATGGGGGATCTGGCTGGGCGAGCAAGTGCAGTGGGCAAGCCCCGGCCCACCTCCTGTTTCGGATCTGTGGGGGGGCGACTGGAAAGACCAGGTCGACTCCGAATGTAATATCTCGACCGCGCCGAACAACTGGACGTTGACCAAGCGGTACGACAAGGTCGCCCCGTGGATAGGGACTGAGGTACACTTCTATTTCGGTCGGCCATTTACTCAGTATCCCCAGATCCACAGCATCTACGCCAGCTACACCACCGGTGCCACGACGACGTCGACGGTCGGCGTCACCAGCGTTCTGCCATATGAAGCGATTCCCAGCGCGCTTCGTGCAATGCCGTTCACGATGTCCGAGGCAGGGACGATCCAAAGCATCAGCATCTATCACGAGGGGGATCCCGCGGGCGGTGGGCTGGTGATGGCGGTCTATAAGGACCGTTTGAGAGATGGCCAGGTGGGGGCGGACTACAGGCTGGGGATGACGCCCGTAACCGCGGCCCACACCACGACCGGCTGGCAGACGGTCAACCTCATCAGCCCCGTGAACGTGGCTGCCGGAGAGACGGTCTGGCTCGCATTTGCCTTTGAAAACCCGACGAAAGTGTACTGGGACTATGGTTCGCCCGGTTTCGCCCAGCCGGACTCCGCTGAGGCGTGGTCCGGCGGCTTTGCCGGTGACCTCAACGCCAATGCCCACATTGTGAATCATATGGGCCATGCCGTGACGTGGGATAACGCGAGGCTCGTCCGGGAGGACGTGGACGCCCTGACCAACACGCATCCCTACTTCATGTATTCCGCGGGGTGCCTGTCGGGCATGTTCGACCGTGCCGACGGCGACTGCATCGCCGAACACCACGTCAAGGGTGAGCACGGGGCGGTGGCCGTGGTGATGAACACTCGGGAGGGCTGGGACATCGGCATCGGCAGTGCCAACTATACGCTGGACAGGAGCTTCTGGTACGCGATTTTCCACGAGAATCTTCGCCAGTTCGGCGAGGCCCTGGATTATGCGAAGGCCCAAATCCTGGCCGGCGCACAAAACCCCAACGGCACCCAATCCCGCTGGATGTACTTCGATTGCACGCTGTTCGGGGACCCCGAGACCTCGTTGGCGGCGGCCGGCTCACCGGGCGGGATCGCCGGCACCAGCTACGACGATTTCAACGGCAATGGACAACAGGATGCTCTCGAGCCCGGCCTCTCCGGACGGACCGTTTTCCTGGATGCAGACGACGACGGCCAGGCCGACCAGTACACCCGCACCTTCCCATCCGCCGACGTGCCCAAGGCCCTCGTGGATTTTACCACGACAGAGTCGACCATCAGGGTGACGGGCCGGGTGGGGTTGGTGCTCGACGTGAACGTCACGCTGGACATCGCGCATGCCTACGACGCCGATCTGGATGTCTACCTGGTCAGCTCCTCCGGCCGTCGCGTCGAGTTGTTCACGGACGTGGACGGAAGCGGCGACAACTTCACCGGCACCACGCTCGATGACGAGGCCGGCACAGCCATTACTTCCGGTGGCCCACCGTTTGCCGGCAGCTTCCGGCCGGAAGGGTCGCTTGCCACTTTCGACGGTGAAGACGCCAATGGCCTGTGGACCTTGGAGATTACCGACGACGCGGGCGGTGACACGGGCACCCTGAACGGTTGGTCGCTGACGATCACCTATGGCGACCCGACTGCCCTGACCGACGCCAATGGGGACTACGCCTTTGCCAACCTGCGGACGGGTCCCCATGTAGTACGCGAGCAACTTGATGCCGGCTGGCTGCGGACCGAGCCGTTCGGCGGTTCTCACAGCGTCTTGGTCGAAAGCGGGACGACCGTCGCCGGTGTCGACTTCGGCAGCGCCCAGCCGGCAGACATTCGCGGCCGCAAATGGCACGATCTGGACGGCGACGGCGTGCAAGACTCTGGAGAACCGGGTCTGCCCGGCTGGATCGTCTACCTCGACGTAAACAACAACGGCATACCCGACGCGACGCCGAGCACCGCGGCCTCCGCCGATGTGCCGATCGGCATTGTGGATTTGGGCGCCGTAACGTCCACCCTCTCGGTCAGTGGCCTGGAGGGCCTGCTGTTGGACGTCAACGTCACCCTGGACATCATCCACACCTACGACGCCGACCTGGACGTATTCCTGGTCAGCCCCTCCGGGACCTCGGTCGAGTTGTTCACGGACGTGGGCGGAGGCGGCGAGCACTTCACCAACACCACGATCGACGACGAGGCCGCCACGCTGATCAGTTCCGGCACCGCTCCGTTCACGGGCAGCTTCCGGCCCGAAGGGTCGCTCTCCGACCTTGATGGGCAAGACCCCAACGGCGCATGGAGTCTGCGGGTGGTCGACGACGCCGGTGGCGACGCCGGTACGCTACATAGCTGGTCGTTGTCGATTACTTTTGGCGACCTGCTCACGGAGACCGACGGCAGCGGCGATTACGCCTTCACGGGCATCGCGCCGGGCAGCTACGTCGTCCGTGAGCAGTTGCAGCCGGGCTGGATCCAGACCTACCCAGCCGACGACGTACTCTACGGCGTGGCCCCTTTCGTGGACGAGGGGATGCTGATGATGATCGATCCCGACACCGGCGGCGCACACGCCATCGGTTCCACCGGCGCCGAGAAGCTGGTGGGACTGGCCTCCGATGGAGCCGGGGCGCTGTATACGATTGCGGATTCAGGCTTGGCCCAACGGGCCCTGCATTCGGTCAACCCGTTGACGGGCGAGTTGACGCGTCTGTTCGACCTCGGCGTGACTGGCTGGGGCGAAGGGGCCCTTGCCCTGACGGGCGACGGCAAAGCCGCCTACGCGGTGCGGACGTTTCTCGAAAGTCCGCCCAGGCTGTATTTCATGTACAACTTCATGACCACGAGCCCGACGGTTTTGGACCTGGGGCCGCTGCAGTACGGCGGCGGCACGATCGCCTCCGGGACCCAGGTGGATGGGCTGGCCTTCCGCGGGGACGTGCTTTACGGGCTGATGGGCGGATTCAGCGGCGGCCTGAGCAACCACTTGGTGACCATCGACACCGAGACACGCGAGGTGATCGACGTCGGATCGGTCGGCGCGAACATCGGCAGTACGGGCGGACTGGCCTACGAGCCGGATCACGACCGTTTCTACTTCGCCGGCGCGGGCAGTCGCTGGCTGTACGAGGTGGGCCCCACGCTCAACGGCGTTTACATCATGGGAACGACCGGCGTGGACTGGCTCAGCGGACTGACCTCCGGAACTTCGCGCGGCACGCCGTTCGAGGGCGCACACATCGTGCTCGCTGCCTCCGACCGGGATGCCTTGGGCGTGGACTTCGGCAATGCGCAGTGTGTTGAGTTGCGGGGCAGCAAGTTCCACGACCTCAACGGCAACGGCCTCAATGAAGGCGACCCGCCCCTGGCAGGTTGGGGCGTCGCCCTGGACCGAAACCTCAACGGCCGATTCGACGAACTGACCTGCTACGCCGAGAGTCCCGATCACTTGAAGCCCTTGCCTGACCTGTCCGCTTCGCTCTCGACGCTCTCGGTGAGCGGCGCACCGGAAGTGCTCCGGGACGTCGACGTAACGCTGAACCTCGCGCACACCTTCGTGGGCGACCTGGAGGCCGTCCTGGTCAGTCCGGAAGGCACGCGAGTTCCGCTGTTCTATCGCGTCGGGGGCACCGGCGACGACTTCTACGCCACGATCCTGGATGACGAGGCCTCCGTGCCGATCGGTTCGGGCAGTGCCCCGTTTACGGGCCGCTTCCGGCCCAAGGAGCCGCTGTCCGCCTTCGACGGCGAGGACCCGAACGGGATCTGGGCGCTGGAGCTGAACGACCTTGCAGCCGGCGATTCCGGGACGTTGCAGTTCTGGTTCCTGACACTCTCCTGCACGGAGCCGGTGCAGGAGACGGGCCCGGCCGGCCGCTACGAGTTCCGCGACCTGGCGCCCGGCGGTTACAGCGTACGCGAGGTGAGCCAGCCCGGCTGGCTGCAGACGGCCCCCAGCGCCGTCCCGATCCTGCTGGACGACTTCGACGACAACAACATGGTCGAGTATTCCCAGATCGGTGCGGGCAGCCCCGCGTTCACCAATCCCTTTGCGGCCCACGACGGCAGCTACGGCGCCGTAGCCATGACGCCCACGTACCGCGCCGACCCGGCGGCGACCGTCCGTCAGGGCGACGTGCTCTCCGCCTGGGTCCGCTTCGCCAACAACCCCACCGGGTCGGCAAGCCTTATGTTCGGCGCGTCGGCCACCGAGACGCTGTTCGTCACGCTGGCCGCCGATCTCCAACAGATCCAGTGCGGACACTGGCAGTATGCCGGGAGCACCGACTTTCTCGCCGGTGCGGGACAGCGCTTTGAGGCCGATACCTGGTATCGCGTGGAGGCGGCCTGGGGCAACACGGGCATGATCGAGATCCGACTCTTTGGCAGCGACGGCACGACGCTGCTGAACACCATAACGGCCCGCCACGCCACGATTACCTCCGGCGGCATCGGCCTGGGCGGCAGCGGTGTCGGCAGCGTCCGACAGTTCGACACGATCACCATTTGGCGGGACGGCGCACGTACCGTCGTGTTGGGCTCAGACGAGAGAGCCGAAGGTCTGGACTTCGGCAACGCGCAGCCCGCCTGGATTGAAGGCGTCAAGTGGCTCGACCGCGACGGCAGTGGTGAGCGGGACGAGGGCGAGCCGGGGATGGCCAACTGGACCGTCTTCGTGGATGTCGATCGCAACGCCGTTCGCGATGAGCACGTCGGTGTGTTCACGGCGACTGCCGTCCCAGCACCCATCCCGGACTTCGGCACAAGGCTCGACTACTTGACGATCATGGGACTGCAGGGGCTGGTGCTGGACGTAGACGTAACACTGAGTATCTCGCATCAACACGACCAGGACCTGGACGTCTATCTGATCAGCCCGGCCGGCACGCGCGTCGAGCTGTTCACCGACGTCGGAGGCCCAGGCGATCATTTCGCCAACACAACGCTGGATGATGAAGCCGCGGTTTCGATCGCCGCCGGCACGGCGCCCTTTTCCGGCAGCTACCGGCCCGAGGGGCTGCTGTCGGTCCTCGACGGCCAGGATCCCAACGGTCTGTGGCGGCTGGAAGTCGCCGACGACGATCCCGGCGTGACGGGTGAGCTGATGGAATGGTCGATCACGCTCACCTGTGGCGACCCGCACGCGATCACCGGCCCGGGCGGCTTGTACGAAATTGCCGCTTTGTCGCCCGGCCAGTACGCGGTCCGTGAAGAGCATCAGTCCGGCTGGCTGCAAACTGCCCCGGCAGAAGGCTACTACGATCAATTGAGCGTGCTGAGCGGCGAGCCCACTTTCGGCGTGGATTTCGGCAACGCCCGGCCGGGCACCATTTGCGTCGCTAAGTACCACGATCTCGACGGCGACGGCCAGCGGGGCGGCAACGAGCCGGGCCTGCCCGACTGGGAGATCTTTCTGGACATCGACGACAACGGCAGCCCCAATCACGACTTGTTCGAGACCCTTTCAGGTGATACGCCCCTCGAAATCCCCGATGTGCGAACGGTGGCATCGGAGATCACGGTTGCCGGTCTGGTCGGCCTGGTCCTGCACGTGAACATCGGTCTGCACATCGCGCATCCCTACGATTCCGACCTGGACGTGTACCTGATCAGCCCGGCCGGCACGCGCGTCGAGCTGTTTACCGACGTCGGGGGCGACGGGGACGACTTTTTTGAAACCAGCCTGGACGATGATGCCTCGATTTCAATCACGGAAGCAGCGGCGCCCTTTACGGGCACGTTCCGGCCCGAGGGCACGCTGGCCGATTTCCTGCACGAAGACCCCAACGGGATCTGGACGCTCGAGGTGACCGACGATGCCGGTGGCGATCTGGGCAGGCTGGAAGGCTGGGCTCTGGCACTGCTGGTCGGCGACCCGGTAGCCGTGACCGATGCCAATGGGGAGTATGCGTTTGCCGAGTTACCCCCGCGAGATTACGTGGTGCGGGAGGTGCTCCAGGAAGGCTGGCAGCAGACAGCACCGGCTGGCGGGGCGCACTATGTGGGCCTGCTGGGCACCCAAACTGCCGACTGCGACTTCGGCAACCGCCAGTCCAATGAAGCACCCGTGATCGTCGGCCGCCACGTCTTCTACAACGACTCCTACTGGGACACCCCCACGCCGCAGCATCCCCACTTCGACGACGACACGGCTGTCGCATCGGACAAAACGGCCCTGTGCCCCGGCGGCACCGCGACGTTTGCGAACTACACCAGCTACAGCCGCGGCATCAACGGCCTGATGGTCGACGTCGCCGACCTGCCGCCGGCCTCCGGCACGGTGAACCCCGGCGACTACTTCCACTTCCGGGTCGGCAATAACAATACGCCGGGCGGATGGGCCAATGCCCTGGCACCCGCCGGCGTTAACGTGCGGCCGGGCGAGGGCGTCGATGGTTCCAGCCGGATTACGATCGTCTGGCCCGACTACGCCGTCTGCAAGCAGTGGCTCCAGGTCACCGTGCTGGCCAATGCGAACACCGGGCTGTTGGAGCCAGACGTGTTCTATTTCGGCAACGCGGTCGCCGAGGCAGGTAATTCCACGACCGACGCCAAGGTCAACGCGACGGACATGCTGCTTGCTCGAAACAATCCACGGACATTCCTCAACCCCGCGGCCGTCGACTTCCCGTACGACTACAACCGCGACGCGAGGGTCAATGCCACCGATATGCTCCTGGCCCGCAACAACCAGACGCATTTCCTCAACGCATTGAGACTGATCACGGTGCCTGCAATCGGCGCCGCCAAAGAAAAAGCCATCGAACACGCGGAAGAACCGCCGCAGGTAGAGGCTGGCCAGCTAAATTGGCTCTATGAACTGGCCCTGGCCCGCAACAGTAAGCCAACGAGCAAGACGACCGAGAGCGTCGACCGACTGCCGGCCATGTACTGGCAGTGACCACCCCCTACACCATCACCGGGAACCGGTGCACCGCCGCCGCCGCCTGCCCCGGGAACAGGTGCCCGTACGTGTCCATCGTCAGGGTGATCGTGCTATGCCGCACGGATTGCACCGTCTTGGGATGGGCCCCCTCCTTGGCCAGCCAGACGCCGCCGGTGTGCCAAAAGCCGGTGTGCCACAAGACGTGGAAGTGGAGCATCTCGGCACACGAAACTGATAAACACGGCTTCCGGCACGATGACCCTGGGAGGGTTGTTACGGGCAAACCGAATCACCCCCCACTAGAGCCGTTTTCAGAGAATCACGCCCAGAACACTGTCTTTCGTAAGATTACGAGAGTTATGATGATGGACGTCGATGGTCTTCTTGCCTGGTGATCAGAGGAGGTAGATCCAAAAGGGAGGTCAGCTATGAAGATGCGCTGCAAACGTCGCTGCGGGCCGCGGTTGGCAGTTGAACACTTGGGCAAGACGCTCAGGGGGATTGAGTTGCTGGAACAGCGTCTTCTGTTATCCATTTCCCAGTGGCTGCCCGAGATGGTGCCGATCGTTTCGGACGACTGGCTGGCATCGGCCGAGAAGGTCGAGACGCTGCCCAATGGGCTGGACGCGAAAAACCTGCCCACCAGCTACGACCTGCGTGACGTCGACGGCGCGTGCTACGTCACACCCGTCAAAGACCAGGGCAACTGCGGCGCCTGCTGGGCGTTTGCCACGTTTGCCTCGTTGGAGAGCAACATCCTCATGGGCGGCGGTCCGACCGAGGACTTCTCCGAGTACCACCTGATCGCCAACCGCCCCCACGACCGGGAAACTTGCGAGGGAGGCAACCCGTTCATGGCCCAATGCCAGCTCGCCGGGGGGCACGACCCAAAGGCCGAATCCGAGCATCCATATCCCTTTAAGGTAAGTGCCACAGGGGACGGTGTCACTAGTCTCGATACCATCGAGTATTACGTCCGCGAGAACCTGTACTTCGACACCATGGCCGAGATCAAGAACGCCCTGATGACGCGTGGGGCGCTCTACACGGACATGTACTTCGATCTCGCGTTCTTCGATCCGACGGAGGAGTACTACTACTATTCCGGCGACGGCGAGACCGACCATGCCGTGACCATCGTCGGCTGGGACGATGAGATCGATACGTCGTCCGCGGGGGCCCCGGGGCCGGGCGCATGGCTCATCCAGAACAGCCATGGGGCATCATTCGCTGGTGATGGCTACTTCTGGCTCTCGTACTATGACCGCTACGGCGGCTTGGGCGGGGATTTCAAGAATGTCGCGTCCTTTTCCGACCCTGTTCCGCAACCGGAGACGTTTTTGCGGGTCTACGACTACGATGACTTCGGGTTCATGAGCGGCATCGGGTCCGCCTACGCGTTCAATGCGTTCACATCGGCGGGCAACGAGTTGTTGACGGCGGTGAACTTCTGGACGCTGGACGATGGGGCGTCGTACGAGGTGCGGGTCTACGACACGTTCTCGGGCGGGGCCCTATCGGGCCTGCTCTCCGAGACGAACGGAACGGCCACTTATTCTGGCAATCACACGGTGGACCTTGACGATCCGGTCGAGCTGGCATCGAACGATGCTTTCTACGTGTACCTGCACCTCCTTGCCAGCGACGGCGGCACGACCGACCACGCCATGGATGAGCGGTTGGAGGGCTTCTCCTCCTCGTGCACAGCCAACCCTGGTGAAAGCTTCTGGAGTTGGGACGGCGACGTTTGGCACGACCTCCAACTCGTCGACGAGACCTCGAACCTCTGCATCAAGGCGCTGACCAGCCCACTGGCGGAGGTGTACGACTTCGGCGACGCGCCGGGCGCGTATCAGACACAGGGGGCGGATGGGCCCCGACACCGCATCGTGCCCGGATTCCATCTGGGCGAGGCGGTGGACGCCGAGGACGACGGCCAGCCCGACGAGGATGCCCTGGGCGACGACAACCACGGCACCGACGACGAAGATGGTGTGAAGTTCGTCGGGCAATTGGCGCGCGGCGGAACGACCCCGGTGGTCGTTACGGCATCGAGCCCCGGCGTGCTGGACGCTTGGGTCGACTTTGACGGCAACCTATGGTTCGACGACAACGAGCGGGTGTTTACGCACCTGAACCTGATCACCGGCGCGAACACCCTGGCTCTTCACGTGCCGGATTGGGCAACGGTAACCGACAAGACTTACGCCCGTTTCCGTTTCAGCGGTGCGGGGGTCGATCACCCCTTTGTTCTCGATTCGACTCTGCCAACTCCCGAGGGTGAGGTCGAGGATTACGCGGTGGCGATCGCCGAGGCCGGGCCGTCGACGTTCTATGTGGACGATTCGGCCGTGGGTGGGGCAAACAACGGCACGAGCTGGCAGGACGCCTTCACCGAGCTTCAGGAGGCCCTCTGGGCCGCGGAGTCGGGCGACGAGATCCGGGTCGCCCAGGGCCTCTATCGTCCGGATTGGAACGGGCTCTTGCACACCAACGACCGGAACGCCACGTTTCGGCTGGACGGCGGTGTGGAGATCCGCGGCGGATACGCCGGCTGTGCCGGAGAGGACCCCGACGCTCGCGATGTCGCCGCCTATGCCACAATCCTCTCTGGCGAGATCGGCGACGCCGGCCAGACGACCGACAACAGTTGCCATGTGGTGACCGGTTCGGGCACGGACGAGACGGCCGTGCTGGAGGGCTTCACGATCACCGCCGGCAATTGTGCCGGCAGCGGCTTCTCCTCCGAGGTCGAGCCCGACTACTGCGGGGCCGGAATGTTGAACGTCCAGGGAAGCCCGGCGGTCCACGATTGCACGTTCCGTGACAACGTGGCCTGCGCCGGAGGAGGGATGGCCAATTACGACGGCGCCGCGCCGCGAGTCACCAGTTGCACGTTCAGCTCCAACGAGGCTGAGTTTGGCGGCGGGATGATGAATTTCGACGGCTCCAGCCCCCGGGTGGACGGGTGCACATTCGTGGAGAATAGGACTTCCTTGGCCCTTTTGGTGATGGGTGGGGGGATGTATAACCTGAAGTACAGCCGGCCTGTCGTCGTCAACTGCACATTTGACGCCAACTCCTCCGAGGGCAGCGGAGGGGCGCTGGCCAACCACGGGCACGCCGACGCCTGGATCGCCAATTGCCGGTTCTTCCGCAACACTGCGGTTGCCTCCGGCGGCGGGATGCAGAACCTGACCTCCTCTCCCGCGATAGTCAACTGTACGTTCAGTGTGAACTTGGCAGGCCTTACCGCTGGGGGCCTGTTCAATTCCTCCGCATCCAACCCGACGGTCGCGTGCTGCACGTTTAGTGGGAATCGGGCGCTTGCTGCCGGGGCAATGGGCAACTTCGACAGCTCTGCTCCCCTCATCTGGAACAGCATCTTCTGGCATAACCTGGCCGAGGAGGACGTCGAAGAGATCTGGAACTGCGACGGCAGCACGCCATCGATTGGCTGGTGCGACATCGAAGGCGGCTGGGAGGGGCCCGGCGTCCTAAGTGACGACGGTTCCGATGTCGTCGACGTCGGTGGCAACCTCAATGCCAATCCGCTCTTCGAGAGCCCGCCAGATTTCGACGCCGCCGACCCCGGCGACCTGCGCCTGCAGGCCGGCTCACCGCTGATCGACCGGGGCAACGCACTGCCGGAGGCGCTACCCTGCGACTTTGCCGACCTCAACGAGAACGGCAACACCAACGAGCCGACACCGAAGGACCTGGCGGGCGCCGACCGGCTGATCGACAGCCCGGTCCCAAACGAAGGCATGGGTGCCCCATCGGCGGGCAGACCGCCTGTTCTGGACATCGGCGCCTACGAATGCACTGCCGGCGTGACCACCGCCAAAGTCCAGGGCCTGGTCTGGAATGATCTAGACGCCGACGGCAAACGGGATGATGGCGAGCCTGGCTTGGATGGCTCGAAGGTGAAGGTCTACCTCGACCTGAACGAGGACGCTCAGTGGCAGGAGGGCGAGCCCTACCGCCGACCCAACGAGAGCGGCACGTACACCCTCGCAGACATTCTGCCGGGCACCTACACGCTCCGCCAAGTCGTCCAGGCCGGCTGGGAGCCGACGTATCCTGAGGGTCTGAGTGCCTACACGCTGGCCCTCTCGGCCGGCGAGGTGGTAAGCGGCAGGGACTTCGGCAACCACGCCCTTACCTCGTCGCAGAACGTCTTCTACGTGGACCAAGCGGCCGTCGAGGGGGCCAACGACGGCACGAGTTGGCAAGACGCTTACCTCGACTTGCAGACGGCGCTGGAGGCGGCGGCCGCGGCCGGCACACCGATCGAAATCTACGTTGCGCACGGGCGGTACGTCCCGACCATGCAAACAGACCCCGACGATCCTCGCACGGCGACCTTTCAATTGATCTCAGGGGTGAGGATCTACGGTGGCTTCCACGACGGCTGCGCATTCGACCAGCGTGACCCTGGCCTGTACGAGACGGTTCTCAGCGGTGACCTCGGCGGCGACGACGGACCCGACTTCGACAATTACGGCGAGAACGTCTACCACGTGGTCACCGCCTCGGGCGTGGAGAAGACGGCCGTACTCGACGGCCTGGTGATCAGCGGTGGCTACAGCCAGCGCTACAGCCCCGACGAAGTCGGCGGCGGCCTGTTCAACGTGGGTGGATCCCCCACGCTTACCGGTTGCACGTTTCGGGACAACTACGCCTGGGCAAGCGGCGGCGGCATCTACAACGAGTCGTCGAACCTGCCGCTGACCGATTGCACGTTTGAACACAACACGGTCGTGAATCTTGGCGGAGGAGGGATGCACAACGTAGCCACACAGGTGACACTAACCGACTGCACCTTCAAAGCGAACAGCTCGAACAAACGCGCTGCGGGGATCTACAACGACGGGGGCGTAATCGTAATGACCGGTTGCCGCTTCGACAAGAACAGCGGCTACTCTGGGGACTACGGAGGAGTGATCTACAGTGTCGGCTCCACCCTCCTCGTGACAAGCTCCCAGTTCACCGCCAGCCGCCACCCCATAGGGAACCACGACTGCAACGTGACCATCGCGGGCTGCACATTCGAGGACAACCTGACCAGCTCCGGCGAAGGAAGGGTCGTCTCTAATAGTGGGACGACCACGGCGGAGCTACGCGGCTGTGAGTTTCGCAACAACGGCCGAGCCGTGTTGAGCCAGGACGAAGCTGCGGTCACCGTGATCGACTGCACGTTCGTCGCGAACAGCGGCCGCAGCGGCGCCGGGCTCAACCACACCGGCTCCGGCCCGCTGACCGTGGCGAACTGTGAGTTCGTGGGCAACTCCTGCGGCCCCCGGGCCGGTGGCGGAATGTACGTTGAGACCTCTGGCACGGTCCTGGTTGCGAACTGCACGTTTGTCGGCAACCGAGGCAGCACGAACTCCACAGCCGGCGGGATGTACGTCGCCAATTCCCCCGCCGTCACGATCGCCAACTGCACTTTTGCCAATAACAGCGCCTGGACATATGGAGGATTCCGCGCTCTGGCCTGCCTCCCGGCCCCGGCCGTGTCCAATTCTATCTTCTGGGGCAACACCGGGAGCTACACGTCACTCGGCGCCAAGAACGCCTCGGGCGGAGCCTACCGCCATTGCCTCATCCAGGGATGCTTTGGCGGCAGTGACGGGGCTTGGGACGCGACCGTGGGTACCGACGCCGGCGGGAACATCGAAGCCGATCCCCTCTTCGGACAGCAACCGGAGACCGGTCCCGACGGCATCTGGGGCACCAACGACGACCAGAGGAATGTGCGACTTCGGGAGGAGTCGCCGGCCATCGACGCCGGCGACAACGCTCGCATCCCGTCCGACGCGGCCGACCTCGACAGCGACGGCGACATGGTCGAGGACACGCCGTTCGATCTGGACGGACGCTGTCGAGTGGTGGACGACCCTGCCCCGGACACGGGCCATGGGACTCCACCGATCGTGGACATGGGCGCCTACGAGCAACAGCACGTCGACGCGGGCGACGCCCCGGCCCCTTACCCGACGGCCGGGGCTGACGGCGCCTACCATACCATCGTTGCGGGCGTCCATCTGGGTGCCGCGGTCGACTCGGATCCGACCGGTCAGCCCAGCCAGTATGCCGACGGAGACGATCAGGCCGGGACGGACGACGAAGACGGCGTGAGATTCCTCGATCCGCTCGTCAGGGGCCGTCAGGTCGCGATCGAGGTCACCGCTTCGCAAAGCGGCTTCCTCGACGCCTGGATCGACTTCAACAAGGATGGCGATTGGGGCGACGACGACGAGCAGATCTTCGACAGCGAATCGCTTTCGGCGGGCGAGAACACGCTCAGCTTCCCCGTGCCGAAAGATGCCACGGTAACGGAGCTCACCTACGGCCGCTTCCGCTTCAGCACAGACGGTTTCCTTTCACCCAGTGGACACGCCCAGAACGGTGAGGTCGAGGACTACCGGTTCGTCATCCTCAACCCGGACGGCCAGACCCACTACGTCGACAAGCATGCCACGGGCAACAACACGGGCCAGGATTGGGCCAACGCCTACCGGGACTTGCAGTCGGCACTGGGCGCCGCGCTGCCCGGCGACCAAATCTGGGTCGCGGAGGGCACCTACCTGCCCTCGGCGGCGACGGACGCCGCCGATACCCGCACCGCCACGTTTCATCTCAAGGAGGGCGTGAAGCTCTACGGCGGTTTTCCCGAAGCCGGCAGCGACTGGGCCGGTCGCGATCCCGCCAACCACGAGACGACCCTCAGCGGTGACCTGGGAACGCCGGGAGACGGCACCGACAACGCCTATCACGTCGTGACCGCGACAGCCACGGACGAGACCTCGCTCTTGGATGGCTTCACGATCACAGCCGGCCGGGCCGACGGCCCCGCGCCGCACGATCAAGGCGGCGGGATCCTGGCTACCGATCATGGGGACCTTACTATCCAGAACTGCGCGGTGGTAGCCAACGCCGGTACGGCCGCCGCCGGGATGTACCTCGGCTCGGGCTCTCCGGTGATCGTCGATAGCCGGTTTCAGCAGAACTCGGCCGGAACCAGCGGAGGCGGGGCTCTCTGGTGCTGTGCGGCCAGTCCTACCATCGTTGGTTCCAGTTTCGAGGACAACGACTGCAGCGGCCGCGGCGGCGCGATTTGGCTCACTGACGCGTCGCACGCCTGCATCAGAGACTGTCGTTTCGTCGGCAACCACAGCAGCATGGAGGGAGGGGGCATCTCCAGCCAGGATTCCTTCCCCGAGGTCGCCGAGTCCGTCTTCGAGGGCAATCTCGGCAGGACAGGGGGCGCCTTCTACAACGCCGGTAGTTCCGTCGCCTCCGTCGCCGGCTCCGCCTTCCACGACAATGGGGCCCAGACCAGCTATGACGGTGTCGGCGGCGGTATCCACACGGCCGACGCGGCGTCGGCGACGGTGTTCAACTGCACGTTTGTCGCCAACCGCGGTTACAAGCGGGGCGGCGGTGGTGCCATTGCCCACGGTGCATCCGGCGAGCTGGTCGTAGTCAACAGCGTCTTTTGCGCCAATACGGGCGGGCTGCAGTGGAACGAAGGCGGCGCGATCTTGCACCATGGTTCCGGCCCGCTGTCGCTGGCCAACAGCGTCTTCGTCGCCAACACGCCTGGCGGGGGACACGGTGCCGGCGTGGCGCTGGTTGGCGAGGGTCAGGCTGTGGTGGCAGGCTGCACCTTCACGGCCCATTCCCAGGCGGAAGCCTTGCTGCTCGGCGAGCAGGGGCCCCGCACCGTCGTCAATACGGTCCTCTGGGCCAACCCGGGTGGCCACGTTGGTGGCGACACCGGCACAACGACCTTCGCCTACTGCGACGTAGAAGGCTGCGGCGGAAGCGGCGAGGGCTGGCAAGAAACGCTGGGGGCCGACGGTGGAGGGAATATCGATGCCGATCCGCTCTTTGTCGCGTCACCCGCCCCGGGCCTCGACGGCGTTTGGGGGACGGAAGATGACCTCGGCGACCTGCGGCTGGGAGCAACCTCACCGGGCATTGACGCCGGCGACAACGCCAGCGTTCTGCTGGACGGGGCGGACATGGACTGCGACGGCGTTACTGACGAGCCGACTCCATGTGACCTCGACCTCAAGCTCCGCCTGTACGACGCGGCAGAGGTCGCCGACACCGGCAACGGCACACCGCCGATCGTCGATATGGGCGCGTACGAGTGGGGGACCAGCCTGATCGGCACCATTCAAGGCCGTGCCTGGGACGATCTCAATGGCAACGGCGAGCCCGATGCCGGCGAGCCGGGCATCGAGGGCCGGCTGATCTTCCTTGACCACAACGGCAATGGCCTGCCCGACCCCGGTGAATTGCAGCAGCTCACCGGTGCCGACGGTTACTACTCGCTGACCGACGTTCCACCGGGCACGTACGCGGTCACCCAGGAGTTGCCGTCCGGCTGGCAGACCACGTTTCCACCGTTGACCGGCGTATGCACCTTCACACCGGCCCCTGGTCAGGTCCAGATGGCCAACTTCGGCAGCCGGCTCGAAGCGGGCGGCTCGGGCGGCGGCGAGATCCGCGGTCGGAAGATCCGAGATGGCGACGGCGACGGCCATCCGGACCTCAGCCAGACGGGGCTGTCCAACTGGCAGATCTACCTGGACCTCAACGACAACGGCGACGCAGACCCCGGCGAGCCCACCACGCTTACCGGCCCGGATGGCAGCTACGTTTTCACTGGCCTGGCTGCAGGCACGTACATCGTCCGCGAAGAGTCTCGCCCCAACTGGCAACAGACCTATCCCGCAGGCGGAGATCCTTACGTGGTGACCCTTGCCGCCGGGGGCGTCGCCGAGGGCCGAGACTTTCTGAACCAACCGCTGGAGCCGGCGCTGGTCGGCATCTTTGTCGACGACTCCGCCACCGGCGCCAATACCGGTCTTTCGTGGCAAAACGCTTTCACGGACTTGCAGTCCGCGTTGCACATGGCCAGCCCTGGTGACCGTATCTACGTCGCCGAAGGCATCTACAAGCCATCGGTGGAATTCGAGTCGGGCGGGCCCTACTCGGTGACCTTTCGGCCCGGCAATGGCGTCGAGCTCTACGGCGGATTCCCCGACGGCGGCGGGTCGGCCTCGCAGCGCGACCCCGCCGCCTACCCGACGGTCCTCTCGGGTGACCTTGCCGGCGACGACGGCCCCGACTGGGCCAACCGGTTTGACAACGCTTTTCGAGTAGTCGTCTGCCAAGAGGTCCACGGCGTCGTGATCGACGGGTTCACCATCACCGGCGGCCAGGCCGGGGGACGCGACGCCCAAGGCCGCGCTACCTGCGGCGCGGGCCTGCACGTACGCATGGCCTCCGTGACCGTCCGGCAATGCACCTTCTCGCACAACCGTGCGGGCGGCCAGGGCGGGGGAATGTCCGTATACGGCGTCCCCGCAAGTCCATCCACCGCAACTCTGACCAACTGCCGGTTTGTCGAGAACGCCAACTCCAGCAGTACCTGGGGTGGCGGCGGTCTGTACTCGCTCTGGCAAGCCACGGTCGAGGTGATTGGCTGCGAGTTCACCAGGAACACGGCCTCGGCCGGCTCGGGTGGAGCCATGGCCAACGACTCCTCTCAAGTCACGGTCACGAATTGCACGTTCTTAGGCAATCGAGCGGCACGCTTCGGAGGTGGCATCTACAATACGCAGCAGTATGGCGCATCGCACGGAACCGCTGGATTCGGCTGCAGCCCCCTGATCACCAACTGCGTGTTTGTCGGCAACACGGCGGGCAACTCGGGCGGGGGCATGACGAACGACATCGGGACGCGCCCGGTTCTGACCAATAGCACGTTCGTCGCGAACGGGGCGGGTGTCCACGGTGGTGCCTTGCACACGATCTCCGGAGGGACCTGGCAGTTGGCCAGCAATTGCATCTTCTGGAACAACTCATCCTACGTGCGCTACTGGCACACGGGCAACGAGCTAAGCAGCGGCCCGGCGCCACATCCGCGCTATGACTACTGCATCATCCGCGACGCCGAGATCTACCCGGGGGCGTACTCCGGAACGAACATCCGAGCGGCTGACCCGCAGTTCGTCCGCGCGCCCGATCCCGGCCAGGACGGCGTCTGGGGTACCGCGGACGACGATTACGGCGACCTTCGGCTCCGCTCCTCCTCGCCCGCCCTCGATGCCGGAAACAACTTCGCCATCCCGGCGGACATCGCCGATTTGGATGGTGACGGCAACCGTGCCGAACGGCTGCCTCTGGACCTGGGCTGGTCCACGCGAGTCGCCGCTGATCCAGCCGTGGCCGACACCGGCTGGCCGCCGAACGGCTTGCCGCTGGTCGACCTTGGCGCCTTCGAGTCTCACAACCTTCCGCCTGCCGACCTCAACGGCGACGGACACTTCAACACGATCGACATCGTCGACATGACGATCTCATTCGGCAGCACCTACGCCCTTGACGAATGGAACCCGCTCTGTGACTTCAACGCCGACAGCGTGGTCAACACGCTGGATCTACTCGTCCTCTCCGACCAGTGGGGACAGTCCAAACAGGTCCAACGACCCGCGACTGCTGCGTGCCAGGACGACTCCGAGCTTGGATCGAGAACTCAACGGCCGGGAGTCAAACACGAACAGGGCGGGACCTCCGCAGACACGTACAGCCCGTCACTTGCACTCATGGCTGTCCCCTACGCCGACGGCGCACCCTTGTTTCCCAATGAAGACGGCCAGTACGAGCTTCCCGTCGGTAAGGAAATCGAGCTTCGCGTCTTCGTCCGTGACCTCCGCGAGGAGCCCCAGGGCGTTGTCCTCGCAGCCATGGACGTCGCCTGGGCCGGGGCCAACTTCGAGTTCCGCTCGGACACCCCTTTGGCCGATGTCGGCGGCACAGCCGTCTACGACGCCCGCGGCATCCTCGGCGGTGGCCAGTCTGGCCAGGCCAGCCCCTTTGGCAACTGGTTCGCCTTCGGCGAGGCCGAGGCGAAGGTTGTTCCGTTCCTGGGAAAGCTGGGTGGCCTGGCGGGGCTGGATGTGGACGGTGAAGCTGCCGACGGCCTGAATGAGCTCTTTGCGGTCGCCACGCTGGACGCCACTCTCCCCGATCCGGCGGGCGGAGAACCCATACCCCAACTCAGCCCACTCCCCGGTGTGGGCGCCGCCGAGCCCGCGCTGATGGCCGTAATTCGCCTCCGGGCGATTGCCCCCACCGGCAGTGGCCACGTTGCGACGATCGCCTTGGACCGCTGGGAAGGTGAGGCACTTTCAGCCGCCCTCTACAACACTGCCGACCCACTGGCTCCCCACCCGCTCACTCACTACGACGTGGCCTTTCCCGAGCCGCTTCAGTTCGTGATCGACGTGCCTGGCTCGAACATCGTCGGCCGGCACGTCTTCTACAACAACTCGGCCTTTGACAGCGACGACCCGGCAGCCAATCCCGCGGACGACATGGCCATCGCAACCGACAAGGTGGCTTTGCTGCCGGGCGAGACGGCTGCTTTCGCCAATTACACCAGCTACAGCCGCGGGGTCAATGGGATTATGGTTGACATTGAAGACCTGCCCGGCACACCCGATGTCGATGATTTCGAGTTCAGCGTCGGCAACTCCAGTGATTCCAGTACATGGGCATGCGCCCCCGGCCCGACCAGCGTCAGCGTGCGACCGGGTGCAGGCGTGGAGGGTTCCGACCGCATCACGCTTATCTGGCCCGACTACGCTATCCAGAAGCAATGGCTGCAAGTCACTGTCTTAGCCACGGCCGACACAGGCCTGGCCGAGCCCGATGTGTTCTACCTCGGCAATGCTGTCGCCGAGGCAGGCAATTCCACAACCGACACGAAGGTCAACGCCATCGACATGCTGCTTGCTCGCAACAATCCACGGACATTCCTCAACCCGGCCACGATCGACTTTCCCTACGATTACAACCGGGACGCCCGCGTCAATGCGACCGACATGCTTTTGGCCCGCAACAACCAGACGCATTTCCTCAACGCCTTGAAGCTGATCACCGTGCCAGCGCTCCACGCAGCCAAAGAAGAAGTGTTTGAACACGAGGAAGAAGTATCGCAGGTCTCATCGGGTAGCCCGGACTGGTACTACGAACTGACTCTGGCACGAACCAACAGACCATCCGCCAAGGAAACCGAGAGCATCGACCAACTGCTGGCCATGTACTGGCAGTGACCACCCCCCTACACCACCACCGGAAACCGGCTCGCCGCCTCCGCCTCTTGGCCCGGGAAAAGATGCCAGTATGTGTCCATCGTCCTGCGTGTTGCCTGGAGTCGCTGGGATGGGCAGCGCTCGGGATCTGCGGAAAGCGGAGCCCGGGCAGTGGACCAAGCTGGCCGCGGGCGGTTTTCAGGTCAACTGCGGGTCGATGTCGGCCACAGCACGGGCCGGAACGCGGATCGTCCTGCCGACCATCGACGTGGAGCTCAGGCCGACTCGTATACCGTCGAGCTTGTGAGCCGGTCCGATACGCTCTCCTGTGGCAGACGCAGCGTTGTCGGGAGTCCACCCCAAAAAATGCCATGGCAAATGCAGCCCATGGGCTGTCCATTTGCGGTCGCCCTCCGGGTGCGATACAATCGATGCGGGCTTGACCCACCGAGCCTCTGGCACAAAGTTGAAAGGAGCGACTACGATGATCGCGATGATCAGAGCGTGTTCCCTGGCGGCGTTGCTTCTGGCGGCCGCGCCGGAAGCCAGACAAAACCATCGCCTCACCGAGGCGGAGAAGGAAGCCGGCTGGCGCCTACTGTTCGACGGCAAGACCACCGAGGGCTGGCGCGGCTACAAGATGAAGGAAATGCCGCCTGGATGGAAGGTCATCGATGGAGCCCTGGTACGCGTCAGCGGTGGCGAGGGCGGCAAGGGCGCCGGCGGCGGAGACGACATCGTTACCGTCGAGCAGTTCGATGACTTTGAGTTGAAGCTCGATTGGAAGATCGTGGATCGGGCCGGCAACAGCGGCATCATCCTGAGGGCTTCGGAAGATGCGGTCACGTCGTGGCATACCGGGCCGGAGATGCAGATCCTGGACAACGCGGCGTATCCCGGCCGCGACGTGCGGCAGTTGGCAGGGGCATGCTATGACCTCTACTCCCCGGTCAAGGACGTCTCCAAACCGAGGGGTGAGTGGAACGCGGTCCGAATCGTGGCCGAGGGAAATCACATCAAGCACTGGCTCAACGGCGTGAAGCTCCTGGAGTACGAGTTGGGCAGCGGTGACTGGATGGAACGCGTCGCCAAGAGCAAGTTCCGGGACATGAAACACTTCCAGCAGCCGCCGGCCAAGGGCCATATCTGTCTGCAGGACCACACGGCGCGGATCGAATACCGCAACATCAAGATCCGGCCCCTTCGCCAGAAGACCCAACCCTATTGACGCTTGCACAGTCGATGCGCGAGGGCGACCGACGGGAGCCCGATTTCTCCGGCCTTCCGTTGGTCGGCCTGGATCATTCACAATGCAAACGTCAATAGGACGATACGGGTTCGAGCGGGAGATCGTGGCGGCGGTCACGCCTTGTGGGCCGGCACCAGCAGGATCTCGTCGGGCCGTGTGCGGCCTCGCTTCTCGGCGCAGGGAGTCGAATTCTCATCAGTTGGACCTGACCGGCATTCCCGTTCGGGTTCAGCGTTTGGACAGGTATGCGCCGGTGCCCTGCATGAGGCCATCGGTTTGCCGAATCGCCCCTGCAATCCCCTGAACAGAGGCCCAGCCTTGTTTGACGTGCTCCAAGGTGGTGTAGGTCACTCGCGTGCGTTCACCTCCGTTCACGGCATTCGTACGATTCCAGACGGCTCGTGTCCGTGATCCTCGTCCACTAGGTTTTCAAAAACAGTGCACCAACGTAGCCGCGACGTCGGCAGCGCATCCCCTGCGCACGACTACCGTGCCCTTCGTTGCTATGCCTCCTTCTCATAGAACACCCTCATGAACCCATGTTCCTTGTCTTTGTGCTTCCTGACTACCGACCCGCCATTCTTCAAGTAGAAACCGATGGCCTGTTGATTTCCCTCAGACGTTTCAAGCCGAATGGTCGAATTCCCACGCGCGAGAAGACGGTCTTCGGAATGAGCAAGAAGCATCGAGCCAATTCCCGTACGGTGCAATGAAACATCGACCATCATGAGGTGGATTAGGTCTTCGAAGTATATGGAAAAGGCAACGATAACATTGTCCTTCAGTAGCACGTCGCAGTTTCCCACAAATCTCTCAAGCTCTCGATCCGATGCACCGCTATTGATGAACCGATCAACAGCTTCGTCTGCAAGAAATGACCTATAGCTCTTGTCTATGGTTCGTCTTGCGATCTCTTGCATTGCTTGAAGATCGTCAGCCTGTGCCTTCCGAATCTCAATATCACTCACGGAGGTTTCCAGTACGGTAGTGCGTCGTCGTTACTCGGACCTCAACGCCTCGATCGGCTCTAGGGCCGCGGCGCGGATTGCCGGGTAGATGCCGAACACAAGGCCCACGGCGACCGAGAAGCCGAAGCCGGCCAGCACAGCGGGCCAGGAGATAACGGCCTCCCAATACCCCAGTTGGGAAACGGCCAGGGCCGTCACTACGCCCCCGAAGACGCCCACCAATCCTCCCGTTCCTGCCAGCAACGCCGATTCGATCAGAAACTGAAAACGAATGTCGCCGCGTGTTGCTCCCAGGGCTCGCCGCAGGCCGATCTCCGGCGTGCGCTCACGCACCGAGATCAACATGACGGCCAGGATACCCACGCCGCCTACCACGAGTGAGATTCCCCCCACGCTGCCGACCAACAGCGTCATCGACTGAGCCGTCTCGCGCTCGGTTGCCAAGAGCGTGGCCTGATTCTGGATCGTGAAGTCGTCCGGTTTGTCGCGAAGCCGGTGCCGCTGGCGGAGAAACTCGCGAATCTCCTTTTCGGCCGAGGCAAGCTGCGCTTTGACCACGGCGAGGCGTTCCTGTGCCTGCTCGAACGATTGTTCCGACGTGGCTTCGGATTTCAGCAGTCGTGACTCACGGGATACTTCCTGCTCGCAGAGCGTGCGGGTAGCCAGCCAACGGGACATGTCAAGCTCGGCCTTCTGGATCTCCTTGGGAAGGAGGTTCTCCACGGCGGCGAGCTTCGCCGCGGCAAGCCGAAGCTCGGCCTCGCGCTGTGCGACAGTGGCCTCCAGATCCGCCTTCTCCAACTCAGCGACGACTTGCCCCTTTATAACGTTGTCACCGATGTTGGCCAGAAGCCGTTCGACCTTTCCCGAGATCCGCGCCCCCACCTGGACCTCCGCGCCTACCTGTGCCTGGATCGCTCCCGTGGCGAGCACCGACGAGGAGAAGTCGTGCCGTGCCGCGGTAGCGGTCGAGGCGGCGGAATCCATCGCACCGGGAGCGCGATTCGTATACCACCACCATCCGGCTTCTAACGCTGCTACGTTCGCCGAGAAGAGCGGACACAATAATCGAACCGGAAAGTCAGAACGCGCGCGTCGCCCACTCAAGCGCTTTCCGTCATACGGTGGCGAGTTGATTGTCGAAGAGTCGAGAAAGAGGCCCGGCGGGAGCAACGAGTTGGGGCGGTCGGCCCCGGGCCGCTGGGAAGTCAATCGGGTCCTATCACGTCGGAAAACGACTGCGAGTAGCTTTCCTGCCCGTCTTTTCGCTCTTCCAGCAACGCGAGAAGGTCACGTCGTAGAAGACGCCGGCCGAGGTCTGCCGAAGCCAAATCGAAGCGGCGACCGCCCCATCCTGAAGTACGTTGACTGGTTTGTCTGTATCCACGGTGTCATCCTCCAAAATCAGATTACTCCCGAAGGATGCCACGAAACGGATTCTTAATCAAACGTCGTTTGGAGAATTCTGCTGAGGGCGAAGTCCGGACTGCTGACGGGCAGCACAGTCCGGCTGCCGGCGGTGATATTCCCGCAAGGCCCTTTCGACCAAGGTGCTCAGCGAACCGCGAGCCGAAGGGCTTGCCTTGCATCCCACTCGCCTAAAGCCGGCTAGGCGGGGGTGTTGTCGGTCGAATTCCGTGCCACCGTTGTACGCACTCGCCGCGACGCGGAACAGGCAACTCGCAAGTCATTTGTGAAAAACGACTTGCGAAGTGAGGCTGTGGGGGCTCGAACCCCAGACCTACGGATTAAAAGTCCGTTGCTCTACCGACTGAGCTACAGCCTCTGAATAGACTTGCACGATTCCGAGAATGTCGCACTCCGCCGCCGCCCCGCGGCAGGCGGCTCGAAAGCACTGGAGCCTCCCCGAAATCACCCAAGGCCATTTGCGATGGGCGAAGGGGCCCTCCACAAAACCAAGGCATTATACACGTTCGACCGGTTTGTTTCAGCCCTGGACCGGGAGGAAAACCGTCGGCCAATGCGATACGCTTGCCACGGCGAACAGCCGAGCATCTCGGAAGTCCGCTGCGTCCACTCACTGCGACGAGGCTCAGCACGATCTTGCACCGCAGGTGAAAACCGGCGTCCCTGGACGTCATGGCCCAGCAGCGAAGCTTCCCACGCATAGCTCCAGAGCGACGCTTTCAAGTCGCCTGCACTTGCTTATAGACGTTGACAACTCCCATCAGGAACTCCTTTCACCGATTTGCCTGGAGACGGAAGTAGGTATCCGGGGCCCCCATTTCTCCCAGTTCCCGTAGACTCGCTCGGATCCATTAAGGCCCCCTTCCCCCCCCGGCCTCCCTGCTTCTGCTCCTGCCTCTTCTAGCCGGCACAATCGTTAAAATCGGTCTAATCCTACTCGCCGTAAACGGCCGAATCTGAGAACAGGCGCTCTCGCAGGATGGTCCTCCGGGGGGACATTTTGGACCGAAAAGGAGCCGTACGCATGAAGAAGATCTCCGTCGCCGCCTTGACCCTGTCGGCACTCGTGGCGATTCCCGTTCTGGCCCAAAACCAGCCAGGCCGCCAGCCGCCGGTATCCAGTACCCGCAGTTCCCTGGGCTCGGTAAGTCCCACGCCGGAAATGTGGTTCTACGAACAGTACAAGAACGAGTATTCCGACCCAAAGCAGGCGGTCCGCGAAAAGGCTGAATTCCGAGCGGCCCAACGCCAGCGGAGGATAGCGGCCAAGAAGTGGTTCGGATTTTCGAATCAACGTCCCACTTGTTTCAGCGATCCGTTCCACGGCGACTGGTCGCCAAGCTGGACGTCGAACAACCCCTGGTATCCGTTCCGCTGGCAAGGCGTCGGACAGCCATATGTCGTCTTGCGGTCCAGCGGCGCGAAAACGCAACTCTACTGAAACACCCAGAGGATCGAAGCCAGCCGGCAGGGAAGAGCGAGGCAAAGCCGGAGGATTCCCCGGGGGACCTCCGGCTTTCTGCTTTTCTGTGTGCCCAGCATGTCCTGTAACTTGGAGGTGGAAGTCCTCTGCAGACCCTGACAGGGGGAACTGCTAGCCGAGGGCAACT
>JAFGRD010000131.1 GCA_016935315.1 Pirellulales bacterium | reverse complement strand
TCGTAACCCGAAGCGTAAGCGAGGAAAAACGCGGAATCCACCGCATCTCTCGCTCACGCTTCGGGTTACTATCCTCGGTACTCAACCTCATTTCTTAGTCGTGACAGAGCACTAGGCCCAGGTCGCCGATGGGCGGCGTGTTGCCCCGCTGTCTCCGCATGAGTCGATTCTCGCCAAGGGGGCCAAGGACGACGGACCGCCGAGTGGCCGATCGACCCCGCACCGGCGTCAGCCCGGCGTGGGCGGCGCTGGTGGGTAGACGGCCGTTTCCGTGAGGATCTTGCGCATGAAGACGTCGTGGGGCAGCATGGGAACCTCGGCAAAGAGCTGGCACTGGAAGGCCACGGCGACCGTGGGTGTGTCCGGGCCCGTTTGGCGCAGCAGCCGGTCGTAGTAGCCCTGGCCATGGCCCAGCCGGCCGCCGCGGCCGTCGAAGGCCACGCCCGGCACCACGATCAGATCGAGCTGGGCAACGGCCACCCGGCGGTCGGCGCGCGGGCGCAGCTCGGCCTTCGGCTCCCAGAGCCCGAAGCCGCCGACGTCCAGCTCGGCGAGCGACTCGATGTGGAACAGTTCGAGCCGTGGGCCCACGCAATAGGGGACCACGATCCGCTTGGCGCCGCAGGCGGTTTCCAGGAAGGGGCGCGTGCGGACCTCGTCGCGAACGCCCACGTAGAACAGCACCGTGGCGGCGGCGAGGTATTCCGGCAAAGCGGCCAGCTTCCCGCAGATCTCGCGGCTGAGCCGATCCTTGCCCGCCTGTGCCCGGCGACGCGCAGATGCCTCGGTGCGGAGCTGCTGCTTCCGTTGCAGCGGGTCGATCAACGGATCCGTCATATGGGCCTAGGTGCCGTTTTCTCAGAAAGTGCAGTTACATCCAATCGGTGTCAAAAAGGCTGTCGACGGCCTGTTCGGCCGCATGGTCCTTGCGGGACGCCTTGTCCCTGGCCTGCATCCGTTCGAATTCGTAGAGCCAACCCCACTGGTCTCGCGACGCGTCGTCGGCGGTCGTGTTGGGCTCTTCGTCCCCTTGCAGCGCGGCGTCGTGGGCCAAGGCCTTGGCGACGCCCTCGGCGGCCTTGGCGGTCCGCTCGATCGGCGGCGCGCCGATGAGCTGCAAGGCGTTGAGGAAGTGCGTCTGGTTGTTGCGGGCCAACAGCACGTCGGTGGCGTTGACGCGGCCGTCGCGGTTGAAGTCGTGCAGCGAGTCGATGGGGGCCGGGTCGAGGAAGCTCCGCGGGTGGTTGCGGACTTCCAGAACGTCGGTCGTGTTGACCTTGGCATCCGCTGCGGAGTTGCCGGTCTCGCCCACCGCGTTGCCGAAGTAGAACACGTCGGGCTCGGCCAGGCCGGTGCTCGGCGTGGCCAGGACGGTTACCTGGAGCCACTGGTTCAAGACGGCGTAGTCGTCCCAGAGGAGCGTTACGCGATCGGAGCCGCCGGCGCCGGCGCCCGGACGCACGCTGATGCCGGTCGGGGCCGGGGCGTCGGCCCAATCGTCGGGCGTGTCGTCGTTGCCGACCTTCAGCACGAAGTCGTCGACCGTCGGCGTGCCGCCCAGCAGATCGACGTCGATCATCAGGCCGTTGATACCGGAGTCGTAGCTGGTGTAGTTGGCAAAGGTGGCTGCCTCGCCCGGCAACAAGGCGGTCTTGTCGGGGGCGATGGCGTGGTCGTCGTCGGCGTTGGCCGCGGCGTCGTTGCCGTCGAAGATCGAGCCGTTGTAGAAGACATGGCGACCGACTACCTGGGCCGGTTCCATCGCCGGGAAGGCTCCCGCAGTAATCTGAAATTCGTAATCCTCTACTTCGCCGTCGATCGCAAACCCGGTGGGCGCCAGGCCGGTCTGGGTGCTGAGGCGGAAGCGGCCGTAGGTCGTTCCGATAGCGGCATCGGCCGGGACCGTGAAGTCCAGAATATTGAAACCTGAGCTCAGCGCGGTGTCGACGAAGATCTGTTCCTCCGCTTCCCAGGTCCCATCGGCATCGAAGTCGATCCAGGCGTTCAGGAATCCACCCGCGCTGGAGGCCCTTACGACCATCCCGACGAGGTTTCCCGGCACCAGATCGTCGTACCCGATCAGTCCGTCGTCGTCGTTTTGGCCGTCATCATCATCGCCGGTGGCCCCCAACGTCGGTTGCCCGTCCGGGTCGGCGTCAACTGCACTGCCCAGTTTGAGATTCACGTCGGGGTCGAGGCGATGGTGTGCGCCGTCGCTGCTACGAAGGGTCGGATAGCCGAGGCTCTCCGGGGCGTCGCCGAAGTCCAGCGGCATCGACTGGACGTCGAACCGGTAGTCTTCCACCTCGCCGTCGAAGGCTTCGCCGTCGGGGGAGAGGCCGCCGGCGGAACTGAAGCGGAAGCGGGCAAACGTCGAACCCACGGCGGCGTCCAGAGGCACGTCGATGTGCAGATCGTTCGTGCCGGAAGCCAGTTCCTCGCTGGTGAAGATCTGCTCGCCGGCGTCGTCCCAATCGCCGTCGGCGTTGAAATCGAACCAGGCGTCAAGCCGGCCGGCAGCCGAGGCGGTTACGCTGATGGCGGCCGTTTCACCCTGGACCAGGTTGGTTTCCAGAACCACGCCGTCTTCGTCACTTCCATCGCCGCCGGCCATGGCATCCGGTTGCCCGTCCGCTTCGGCGTCGATCGCGGCTCCCAGATGGAAGCCGGGCACGAGAATGTGCTGGGCGCCGTTGTTGGCGGACAGGGTAGGATACGGGCTCGGGGCGTCGCCGAAGTCCTGCTCGCCGGAGACGACGATCACACGATAGTCTTCCACCTCGCCGTCGGCCGCCTCGCCCGAGTAGGAGAGGCCGCCGGCGCGGCTGAGACGGAATCGTGCGTAGGTGGCCCCGACTTGGGCATCGGGGGCGACGGGCACGCTGAAGGTCAGCGTGTTGTCGCCGGCCACCAGGTCCTGGCTCAGGAAGATCTGCTCGCCGGCGTCGGCCCAATCGCCGTCGCCGTTGAAGTCGATCCAGGCGTCCAGCTTGCCGACGTCGGAAGCGATCACGGTCAGCTCGACCGCCTGTCCAAGAGTCAACGGATCGAGGAACACGACGCCGTCCTCGTCGTCGAGGCCGTTGTCGTCGTCGCCGGTGGCCGTGGCGTTGGGCTGGCCTTGGGGGTCGCCGTCGACCGAGGCGCCCAGATAGAGGGTCGGGTCGAAGATGTGCCGGGCGCCGTCGCTGTCGTAGAGCGTCGGATAGTCGGCGGCGGTGCCGGGGTCGTCGGGGGCATCGCCGAAGTCGTAGTTGGGCGCCTCGCCGATGACCCACCGGTGATCCTCGACTTCGCCGTCCGCCGCGTCGCCCCCGACGCCAAGATCGCCGGTGCTGCTGAAGCGGAAGCGGGCGAAGGTAGCGGTCAGCGCCGCGGCGTCGAACGGCACGTCGAAAGTCAACAGATTATCGCCGCTGACCAGCGAGCGGCTGCTGAAGATCTTCTCGCGCGGGTCGTCCCAATCGCCGTCGGCATTGAAGTCGATCCAGGCGTCGAGGTAACCCTGCGGCAGGTAATCCGCGCCCATGGTGGCCGTGACGGTCACGGAGGCCGTCTGGCCGGGGATCAACTCGGAGGTGAGGACGACTCCGTTCTCGTCGGCGAAGTTGTTGAGGTCGTCGCCGGTGGCCGTGGCGTTGGGCAGCCCGTTCGTCTCGGTATCGACCGAAGCGCCCAGACGGTAGTTCGCCACGAAGGTGTGTCGGGCGCCGTCGTCGGCCAACAGCGTCGGGTAGGGGGCGGGCGCGTCGCCGAAGTCCTTGGTGGCCGCCACGACGTCGATCTTGTAGTCTTCCACCTCGCCGTCGGCGGCCGCGCCGGTGTAGCTGAGGCCGCCCTGACTGCTGAAGCGGAAGCGGCCGAACGTGGTCCCCAATTCTGCGTCGAAGGGGACGAAGAACGACAGCCGATTGTCGCCGGCCACCAGCGGCTTGCTGGCGAAGATTTGCTCGTAGGGGTCGCTCCAATCGCCATCGCCATTGAAGTCGATCCAGGCGTCCAGTTTGCCGGCCGCCGAGGCGTTGACCGTGGTGATGGCGAAGGAGCCCTGCACCAGAGAGACGGGCAACAGGACGCCGTCCTCATCGTCGGTGGTCCAGGTGTCGTCGCCAGTGGCCGTGGCATTGGGCCGGCCGTCCTGGTCGGCGTCCACGCTGGCACCCAGGTAGAGCGTGGGACTGATCGCGTGCCGGGCCCCGTCGTTGGCCAGCAGCGTGGGATACGTGGGATCCGGTGCGTCGCCGAAGTCGAGCCCGTTGGTTCCGCCATCGTCGTTGAGAATCCGCCCCAGGGCCCTGGTGCCGGCGGGATTCTCCGCAAACGAGGCGCCGGTAAGCTCCACGTAGAACGTCTCGTCGCCCTCGACCCGCAGATCACCGTACACGGTGATGGTGATCTCTTGGCTCAGGGAAGACTCGCCCTGGGTGGCCACGATGATCTCGTAGTCGTTGCCGTCGTAGTTGCGCCAGACGACCAGGGACTCCGAGACTTGCGGCTTCCAGTTGCGATCCGCGCTGTGCGAAACGTTGGTCGGTGCGTGTTCGCTGCCGACCTGGTAGAAGAAGACCTCCCAGTCGCCCTCGCCCGACACGTTTTCCTCGTAGCGGTGCCAGACCAGCCGATCGCCGCAGATTCGCGGGAACTCGTCGAGCATGGTGTTTTGCGAGATGTTGACCGGCGGTTCGCCCGTGTAGGTGTGGTAGACGTAGTCGTAGAGGAAGATCTCCTGGTCGTACGTGACGAACGTCGTCTCACCGCTGTAGGGATCGATGGTCTCGGCCCACTCGATACCATGCCAGACGATGTAGTCGCCGGAGATTTCCGGTGCCTCGTCGCGGACCTGGTTGGTGGTGATCTGGAACGTCGCGTCGCGGACCGGCATGCCGGGATTCGCGCGATACATGGCGTAGTCGAAGAGGAAGATCTCGTAGTCCTGTCCGTCGTAGCCTTCCCATACGACTCGGTTGCCGTCGACGCGAGGCCGGCGGTCGTTGCGGACGTTGTTGGTCACCCGCGTGACCGTCCGAGTCGCGCCGTCGTAGAGATAGACCTCCTGGTCGAAACCGTCCGTGCCGTACCACACGACGTTGCGTCCGGAAATCTGCGGACTGTAGTCGTCGTAGGCGTTGTTCGAGACGTTGATCGGCGATCCGCCGGCCAGGATGTCGTAGTAATAGATCTCGTCGTCGGTGGACTGTTCCGCGTACCAGGTCACGGCGACGTCGGAAACCTGCGGCGCCTTGTCGTTGTAGCTGTTGTAGGTCAGCCGCCTGGTAGCGTCCGCAATCGTTGCGCCGCCGAGGTAGGCGTTGTAATCGAACAGGTAGATCTCGTAGTCCGTGCCGTCGTGGCTCGACCAGGCCACGTAGCCGTTGGACACCGAAGGCTGCCGGTCGGCCACCGTGTTGTTGGTCAGCCGCAGCGTGTCGGTGCCGTTGTAGAGGTAGATCTCGGAATCGTTCTCATAGACGATATAGGAGCCGGAGATCTGGTAGTCCCAGTCGGGCGTGTCGTTGCTGGTCACCGCCGTCAGTTCCCAAGGCGGGGCCGGGACGTGTTGCGGCTGGAAGGTGAACGAGCCCTGGGTAATGCCTTCATAGTCGGCCTCCGGGCCGGACGACGTGGCCGTCCCGTCGACGGTTTGGTAGAACACTTCGACTTCGGCGCCGAACGACTCGCGCAGATCGAGCGTGAAGTGCATCTCGGTCGTTCCCTCGTCGCCCTCGGTGACGTAGGCGTCGGAGATGCCGACCCTGGCGAGCTTGTAGTTGCCGAAGTTGACGTTCTCGACCGTCGAGGACGGATTCACGTGGACCGTGTACCAACCGTCCAGGTCCGGATCCCAACCCTTGGGCGTGGGATTGCCGAGGTAATGGGTCAAGGCCCCATTGGCCAAGACCACGTTGTCCACGTTGGGATACGTTTGGACCCAACCCGGTTGACGGATCTCGCGGATCACGTAGTCGCCGGAGAACAACTCGTTGAACTCGTAGTAGCCGGTTTCGTCCACGCCCATCGTGGCCGGGTCGTCTTCCATGGTGTAGGTGATCGGCTCGTCGGACTCGTCCAACCCGGGGTCGAACACGCCGTTCTGATTGACGTCGGTGTAGTCGAACACCCCATTGTCGTTCAGATCGATGTAGATCGGCACGCCGGCCAGGCCGGCGTCGTCGGCCGAGATCGGGAATCCGGTGATGGGATCGAAGCGGACGACGTATTCTCCCGTTGCCATCAGGTCGGCCAGATCCTGGGGCGTGCTGGGGCGTCCCAGGCTGTAAAAGGCGGTGCCGTCACCGGCGTCAAACCCGATCTCCGCGCCCATGCCGCCGAATCCGTTCGTGCCGTCGGGAAGGTAGCCGTAACTGTCGAAGTCGGCAGTCGTCCACTGCATGTCATGGTAGACGAACGCAACAATGTCACCCTCGGGATTGTCTTCCATGTATAGAGTGAAGGTGTTCTGCAGGTCACTGTGCTGGTCGTGGTAGCCCACAGCGAGCCAGTCGATCTGGATGAAGGGATTGCCGCTGAGACTGCTGAGCCCGCTGTTGAGGAACACCTGGCCGCCGGGATTGCCCGTGACGGCGTCCGGGCGGGTGTCCACGTTGGACCAGAAAGGCGCGATCACCGGCGAGTAGTACCACCACTGCGGGAAACCCTCGGAGTCGTAGTACGGAGCGTAGCCGAAGCTGACACTGCCGTTGTTGTTGACATAGAGATAGTCGTAGCTGAAACCGAAGTACTCGAACGAAAAACCGATGTCGGAGAGGTAGGAGTAGCCGTCATCGTTCGGGCCACTCAGTTGGTACTGACCCGTGGTCGAATCGTACCACTCGAACAGCAGTGGTTGCCCAAGCGGCGCTAGCTCGAATTCCGCGTTGGTGAGGATGGAGTCGAACTCCCACTGGCCGTTGGCGTTGCGGTCGTCGAACTTCCAGCCGCTGACGGTCGAATCGCCCACAATGATCTGCACGTCGCCGTAGTCTTCGACTTCGCCGACCGGCGCGTCCTCGCCTTCCGGCGGGCCGGCATACGACAAACCGGTCTCCTGGCTGAGGCGGAACCGTCCCACCGTCGTCTTCGCCGTGACGTCCACGTCGTTGATCTGCTCGGGCACGTTGAATGTCAGCTCATAGCTACGAAGACCGGTGACCGGGTCCTCCACGCCGCCGTCGGCGGGCAGGATCGTATCCACGAAGATCTGCTCGCCCGGATCACTCCAATCGCCGTCGCCGTTGATATCGATCCAGGCATTGAGAACCCCGTCGATGCCCGTCGTGTTGAACACGTCCACGGTGACCATGCACGGCATGCCCGGAATCAGGTAGTCCACGAAGGTGATCCCGTCTTCGTCGTCGTTGCCGTCCAGATCGTCGCCGGTGGACGTGGCATCCGGCTGTCCGTCCAACTCGTTGTCGATCTCCATGCCGAGGCGGAACCCCGCATCGACTCGGTGCCGGGCACCGTCGTGGACCAGCAGCGTCGGGTATCCGGGCTGGGCTACACTGTCGGGGGCGTCGCCGAAGTCCTCGGGCGCCTCGACAATCGCCACCTGGTAATCCTCGACTTCGCCGTCCAGCGCCTTCCCGAAGGGCGCGAGTCCACCGGCCGTGCTGACGCGGAACCGAGCGTAGCTGACGCCCAACGTGGCGTCGAGCGGCACGACAAACGTGAGCACGTTGTCGCCGGCCAGGAGTGTCGGGCTCGCCAAGGACATGGCGCCCGCCAGGCCGAGCGACATGCCGTCGATCAAGCCAGTGCCGTCGTTGACCGGATTGGCCGACGTGTCGACGGCCGCGGCGAAGGTTCCCTCGGCATCGATTGCCGCAACAACCGCGTTGGCAGTCGTGCCGTTTACGTCGTCGATCGCAATGGTCAGCTTGCGGGCGACGCCGTCATAGCTGGCCGAGGCCTCGCCGCCCGACTGCCCACCGACCAGCTCGATCTCGACGCCGTCGAACTCGCTGCCAAGGGTGCGCGACTCGATCCGCAACTCGTTGTTGTCGCCCTCGGGATCGAGAACGGCCGTAGCCAATGCCAGCCATTCGTCGTTGCCAAATGTGCCGTCGCCGTCGAAGTCGATCCAGGCGTCGAGCTTGCTGCTCTGCGACGCCGTCACGGTGATCGTGGTGGGCAGGCCCTGAACCAGGGCTGCGGTAAGGATCACGCCGTCCTCGTCGTCGTTGCCGTCGTTGTCATCGCCCAGCGCCATCGAGCCCGGCTGGCCGTCCAACTCGGCATCGACATTCGCCCCCAGGAACAAAGGCACTCGCGGGTCCTGGCGGTGCCGAGCCCCGTCGTTGGCCATGAGCGTGCCGTAGCCGGTCTGTCCGGCCTGGTCGGGAGCGTCGCCGAAATCGAGCGGCGGCTCGGCAATGACGAGTTGATAATCCTCGACCTCGCCGTCGGCCGCGCCGCCCGAGGGCGTCAGCCCCCCGGTGCTGCTGAGGCGGAACCGGGCGTAGGTCGCTCCTTCGCCGGCTTCCTCCGGGATTGCCACGTCCAAGACGTTGGCGCCGGCTACCAGCATCGGGCTGGTCAGCGACAACGAACCTACCAACACGGGGTCCTGCAAGCCTCCCGGAGCGATGAGCCCGCTGCCATCGTTGCCGGGATCGCCCGCGGTCCCCAGTTCGGCCGTGAAGATGCCTTGGGCGTTGACGGCCCCCGTCACGGTATTTGCGGTAGTCGCCGCCGGGTCGATGAAGATGGTCAGAGTTCCCGCATCTTCATCGAAGACGACGATGGCCTGGTCGCCGGCGCCGGGCGCACTGGCCAGAACGATGTCGACCCCGTCCCTGGCCGTGCCGAGCGACGTGCTGCGGATGTCCAGGTCGTTGTTGTTGCCAGGCAGCGAGATACCGGTCTCGGCGGAGGCCAGCCACTCGCTCTCGTCCCACACGCCGTCCTGGTTGAAGTCGATCCACGCGTCGAGCCTTCCGGCGGCCGAAGCCGTCACCGTCATGCCGGCCGGCAGCCCCCGCAAGAGAGCCTCGTTGAACACGACGCCATCCTCGTCGTCTCGGTGGGTGTCGTCGTCGCCGCGGGCCGCCGAGTCGGGATACGCGTTGAGTTCAGAGTCGACATCGGCCCCCAGAAACAGGCCGGAACCGAGGCGATGCCAGGCGCCTTGGTTGGCAGCCAAGGTCGGATAGAGCGGGGTGTTGGCGTCGTCGGGAGCGTCGCCGAAGTCCTGCAAGTACGGGACCATAACCAACTGGTAATCTTCGACTTCGCCGTCCGGCGCCTCGCCGGTCAATCCCAGGCCACCCTGACTGCTCAGGCGGAAGCGGGCATACGTGGTCAACCGCGTCACGCCGGCCGGGAAGTCGAACTCGGGCGTGGCGATCGTCAGCGTGTTGTCGCCAGGTTCCAACCGCGGGCTGGTCAACGAAGTGGATCCCACCGGGCCGGCCACGTCGAACACGCCGGTGCCGTCGTTGTCGGGTTCCGCGGCCGTATGGAGCTCGGCCGTAAACGTCCCCTCGGCGTTGATCGTCGCAACCACCGTATTGGCCGTGGTCGCCAACGGATCGAGGTAGATTGTCAGGGTGGCCGCGCTCTGGTCGAAAACGACCGCCGCCTGATCGCCCGCCGTGACGTGCACAAAGACGACGTTGACGTCGCCCAGTGTTGTCCCCAGCGTGGCGCCCTGGATGGTCAGATCGTTATTGTCGCCGGGCAATGCCAGCGTGGCCGTGGCCTGTGCCAGCCGTTCGCTCTGGCTCCAGACGCCGTCGCGGTTGAAGTCGATCCAAGCGTCCAAGAAGCCCTGCTGCAACTGAGGAAGACCCCCTGCCGGCACGTCAAGCGTGACGATCATGTCGACCGTGGAACCCATCCACAGGGCGCTGTCCATCAGGATGCCGTCGTCATAGGGATCGGCCGTGGCGGTGGCATTCTGTCTGGCGTCGGGTTCGTAGCTGGCGCGCACGCCCAACTGGTAGTCGCGCAGCAGCACGTGCCGCGGTCCGTCGTTTTCCAACAGCGAGGGGTAGGGCGCATCCGGCGCATCGCCGTAGTCGAGGCCCCGAAGCTCGATCGTGAAGGAGACCGAGCCGTCCGACTGGTTGGGCAACAAGGGATTGCCGGCCAGGTCGCGGATGGGCGCCACGTAGTTGCCGTCGAACAAGGGGTCGGCGGAGCAGTCCAGCACGATGCGGTAGTCGCTGCCGTTGTACCACACGCCCGGCGCCGGAATCAGACGAATCAGATCGTTGGTGGCGGAGTAGCTGAACGTGTAGTCGCGGGGGGAAGTCAACAAGACGTTGTCGTCTCGGTAGACCCGCACCGCGTGGGTGGTCACGCTGCTGTCGTCGATGCCGATACCCAAATCGGAAAGCTGAATGGCAAATTCGGTTACGGTCTGGTTGACGAGCCGCACGTGGTGCCTGGCGGGCTCGCGGTCGAGTCCCTCCGGGTAGTCGTCGAGCGGAGCGTTCAACCTGGCCATGGGACCGTCGAAGTCGATGCGGTCGATTGCCCCGCGGTCCTTGAAGATATTCACACCGGACCCGCCGTATCCCGACACGTCGGGATCGTCCGCCCGCACCTGTCCGTACAGATCCTGGTTCGGGGCCAGAATCGGCGACGGCGCGATCCCCAACGGGGCCTTGACGGTCGTCAGTGCCGGGCGATCGTCCAACGACTCGATGGAACTGTCGATGGCCGGCGAGCCTTCCTGAAGGTAGAAGTTCCCGCTCAGCGCGTCGACGAACAACGGCAGTCCTTGGTATTCGGGAGCGCTCAGATCGATGGGGAAGCTGCCCAAGCCGACCCCCGGCGAGGTGTTCGCCAGATTGTTCTGATAGACCGAGCCCCCGATGACCGTGGTCTGCGACGTGGCGTCGACGGCAATGCCCGTTTCAAAGCCGGACACGATGTTGTTGAGAATCGTGGGTGAGGCGTTCTCGTCCACCACGATGCCTGCCACGCCGCGCGTCCCGCCGACCACGGCGCCGACGAGAAACTGGGAGAAGCTGGCAAAGAAGGCATCCGGATCGTTGAGGAAATCGGTGATCTCGAAACCGCCGCCGCCGCTGGCCGCCGCCAGGTCGGCGTAGGCATCCGTCGTCGCGCCCCATGGATACCACGAAGACCACCACAGATCGCCGATGTAGACGAACAGCGCGTTGTTGGCGGCGACGGCGGCTTGAGCCGCGGCGATGTCCGTCGGATCGCTGTCGTCATCCTCGTTGGTGACCATCACGAGCACGACGCGTGAGTCGGAGCGGAAGTTGAGGGTCGTGGTGTCGATGATCTGGTTCAGCGATTCCAGGACTGCGCGGCTTCCATATTCCGTGGCCGTCGGTGTCTCGGTCAATTGGTCGAAGGCACTGCCGGCAGCCGTAAAGGTTTGGAAGTCGACAACGTCCTGCAGCATCAAGGGTTCGTTTCGCTCGTCCATGGTGTCGCCGACGTACGCCGGAAACGCCACGAGTCCGTAGTGGGCATCGATTCCGGCGGCCAACATCGCCGCTTCCGTTTGCAGCAAGTTCTGCTTCACGTTCTCGATGGCCGTGCCCATGCTCCCCGAGGTGTCGAGCAGGAACACGATGTCGGCCTGCGTCACCGCCTGGCTGGTAACCGCCACGCCGCCGGAGATCGTGTTGTTGACGATCCGACCGAAGGGCACCGCAGCGACGGGGTTTCCGCTGGCATTCGCGTCGCCGCTGAAGCGGATGCCGCCGCGCTCGGCATTGGCAATCAAGTTGTTCTCGATCGTTACACCGGGCACCAGACGCGAGGTGTTGATCTCCCGCAACGGCGCTACGGAAGCCGGATGCGCCCAGTTGGCGGCCGTGTCCCGGTCGCCGGCGTCGACGAGAATCCCGTATTGCAGCGAATGGGTAATCTCGTTCGACTTGATCAACAACTGCCCCTGTTCGCGGGAATGATTGATGTCGCTGTCGATCGCGTCGACGCGTCGCGGGGTCAGGCGAATGAACGCGCCCGAGTCGCCCGCCATGTCGCCGACGTCCGCAATCGCAAGCTTGATCGTGTGCAAGCCGGGCGCAAGATTCGTAGCCAGGGCAGAGAAGACGTCGCTGAAGCCGTCATAGCCGACCAGGTTCACGAACGGGCCGTCGCCGTCGGGATCGTTGTCGTGGTAGTACTGGGCGTAGCTTGCATTGACACCCAGCGGATTCCCGCCGTTGACCGTGTCGACCGTGACGGGAATCGGCGTGCCGTTGATCGTGGCATAGTTGGTGCCGTCAATGAAGATCCCGAAAACATCATTGTGTCCCAAGTGGACGTACTGATTGTACTCTTCCGAGCCGAAGACGAAATCGATCTGCAAATCGCCGCCGACCCATTCGAAGTTGAATTCCAGAGAAGTGGTGTCGGTCGTCACGGTCCCCGCCAAACGGTTCAGACTCGTATCACCCTGCTCCGAGGCGAGCCCTCCGTCCTCGCCGTCGGCGCGGTTCGGCCCCGCCCCGATACCGGCGTCGCCGGTCGAAAGGATGATCCCCGTCTGGGTGCCGGACGTCCAGAGCCCGGCCGACGTCGCCCCGCCCACGAGGGTCGCGTCGCCGACAGGTGTCATGCCGGCCCCTACAATCGCGTCGCGGAGCACGTTGGCGTCGGTCGTGATCTCGGTGACCTTGACGACGTCCTGGGGGAACACCCTGGGCGTGGACGCCTCGCCAAAGACGATGTAGTTGATGCCGTTGACCCACGCGGCCCCGAACAGGTCGGCCCGATCGCTCGTGGCGATGGAAGTGGCCGAGACGTCCAGCGGCGCAGTAACGTGGTTGATGGCCTGCGCCACGAGGTTGGCGATCTGTGCGGCCGTCTCCGTGCCCGTGAATTGGATTGGCACGCCGTTGCCGGGTACGGGCAGGAGAGGATCGATGAACTCGAAGGTCACCTGGTTTACACCGTCGCTGACGGTGAAAGTCCGCCCGTGGTAGATATCGCCCGAGTCCAGTGCCTCGAGCGTGATCGCCTGACGGAGTCGGTCGTTGGTGTCGAAGGCCCGGTAGAGCGGCACACCGTATTCGGTCCCGGTGCGGATTTCGAGTTGATAGGCCCCGGTGTTGATGCCCACTTGGACCTCGTGGAAATTCGTGTCGGCCGTCTGAGCCGTGTAGAGCTCTCCACGCTCGATGAAACCGATGATGAGATCATCGATGTAGAAGCCTTCATGCACGTTGTCCTGGCCGCGCTGATAATCGTGGAAATAGTCCAGCGGCGGAAGCGGCGTGGGATGGTCCGACGGCAGAATATTGCTGTAGGGAAGCGGCCCCGAAGACGACACCGTGTGGCCGATGATGTGCAGCAGACTCCCGTCCACCTTGATGGAGGTGAACGTATCGAGACGGTCCACGGAGCCGACGATAGTCAGCGGGCTGTTCCCCGCGTCGAACAAGACCACCGGGCCGTCCAACGAGATGACGTCGTTCGAGCCGAGCAGCATTTGGGCCGTGATATTCAGATAAACCGGATTCGTGGCCGTGGCGACCACGCCTTGCGGCGCGATCAGGCCGGTGCCGTCGTTGGTCGCCTCCAGCGTCGTGTCCAGCGCCGCCAGGAAGGTGCCCTCGGCATTGATCTCGCCGATGATCGTATTGACGGTCGTCGCCGCCAGATCGAGCGTGATCAGCAGGGTGCCCGCCACGTCGTCGTAGACGACCGTCGCCACGTCGCCGGTGTCGGGAGCGTGCTCGAAAACGACCTCGATCCCCTCCAGCGCCGGGTCGAAGGTCAGCGCGTCGATGACGAAGTCGTTGTTGTCGCCCGCCAGCAGCAATTGGGCCGCCGGAATCGCCGCCGTATTGCCCAGCACAACGTCCAGGTCGGCCGGATCGATCAACCCGCTGCCGTCGTTGCCCACTTCCAGGAGGTCGTTCAGCACAGCCGCGAACGTGCCCTCGGCGTTGATCGCGGCGACAATTGTGGCGGCCGTCGTGCCACTGATCGGATCGGGGTCGATGCCGATTACCAGAGCGCGGGTCACGGCATCGAACTGAACGGTAGCCGCATCGCCCACGACGCCGGGATCGGCCGTGACCACCACGCGAATCCCCTGGAGATCGGCGTCTCGGGCGTTGGCGATGATCAGGAAGTCGTTGTTGTCGCCCGTCGGGGTGACGGACGCCCACGCCAGGCCGTTGGCCGCCGAAATGATCGCCGCCGTGCCCAGCGGGGCGATCAAACCTGTGCCGTCGTTGCCCGGATCCTGCCCGGTATCGAGCGTGGCAACGAACATGCCCGTGGCTCCCCCTGCCGCGATGACCGTGTTGGCCGTCGTCGCAAGCGGGTCGATCTCAATGGTCAAGGTGTCGCCGCCGAAGGAGACGTTCGCCACATCGCCCAGCCCGAGCGTGCTCACGATCTCGATGCGCATGGCCTCGAACCCCGGTCCGGGAGTCGCGGCGGCAATCATCAGATCATTGTTCGCGCCGGGCAACACCAGTGTTGCCTTGGCGCTGTTGGCCAGATCGAACGCGGTGAGAATTGCGGCAGCGACCTCGGCGGGGCTGTCGCCGGTACTGTAGGGAACCGCGATGTGCCCGGGGCCGACCCCGTCGGCAAAGGCCTGGTTGTCGAATTCCAGCGTAAAGGTCGTGATCCCGTCACTGATGGTGAAGGTACTTTCCTGATTGATGGCCGCAAGGATTGCATTGGCCGTCGTGGCCGCGGGGTCGATGTCAATCGTCAGCGTCCCGGCCACCGCGTCGAAGGCGGCGATTGCCTCGTCGCCCGACGCCTGGTCGGCCACGAAGACGACGTCAATCCCTCCGAAAGCGGCATCCAGCGACGCGGCCGAGATCGTGAAATCGTTGTCGCCGAGCGTCAGCGCGATGGAAATCACGGCGTCGCCGGTAGTCGTCCCCAACGTCGTGCTCAAGTCCATGGGATCGATCAGACCGCTGCCGTCGTTGCCGGGTTCGGCCGTCTCGTCCAAAACGGCGGTAAACGTGCCTTCGGCGGTAATCTCCGCAATAATGGTGTTCATCGTGGTGGCGGTCGGGTCGACGTCGATGATCAACGTACCCTCCGCGCCGTCGAATACCGGAATCGCCTGATCGCCTGATGCCACGTTATGCACGAAGATGACGTGGACGCCCACGGATCCCGTTCCCGGTGTATTGGCGGTAAGCACGAAATCGTTGTTGTTGCCGTTCGGGGCAATGGCCGCGGTTGCGACAACGCTGTCCGCCGCGATCGATCCCACGACGCCCAACGGGGTGATCGTTCCGCTGCCGTCGTTCGGGCTGTCCGCTCCGGTCTCGTCCAGCGCGGCCGTAAACGAGCCTTCATCGTTCAGGGCGTTGACCACGGTGTTTGCCGTGGTTGCCGCCGCGTCGATTTCGACAAGCAGGATACGCAGCGCCTCCAAGTAGGCGACCACGGCCGTATCGCCCGCACCGGGATTGTTGACGAAGATGACGTCGACCGAGGCGGGATCCGCGGCCGTGCCGGCGCCGATGGCGAAATCGTTGTTGGCGCCCGCCAACTGCACGATCGCAGCGCCGGTGCCGTCGGTCGTTGCCACGGCGTGGTTCAGCGGCGTCGCCAGACCCGACCCGTCGTTGCCGACGTCGGCCGTACTATCCAGCGCAGCGGTGAGCGACTTCGAGGCCGCCAAGGTCTCGCCGTCCGCGGGACGAAACATTCGGGCACCGCTGTAGCGCTGGTCCATGGCTTCGGCAATGACGATGGCCACTTGCTCGGCGGTCATGTCGGGAGTAATCGGCACGGGGACGGAGGTCAGGGCAACGCCGTTACCGCCGCGGAGGACGACCCTCGGTGTCATCTCTTGCGGGTCACTCAGGTCGCTCTGGGCAACGAGGGTCGCTCCCTGCACGGTCACTTTACCGTCGTACGCGTACACGGTGACGTCGGTCAGACCGCTGTTTTCGATCGCCGCTGTCATGGCGCTGGCAACCTGGTTGGTCGTCATCGTGTCGGTGATCGGAACGGGCACGGTCCCGTGGACCAGGAACTGGTCTTCGTCGAACTCGAAGACCGCCGTCTGCCCCGTGCCGTCTTGGATCAAGAACCATTCGGCCCCTCGGACCGGGTCGTCCTTGATCGCCGCACCGGCGGCGTTGGGAACCAGCAGTTCGTACCCCAGATCGAATTCGAACGTCTGGTAGGGCTCCGCGAGATCACCCTGGATCGTGAACTGCTGGCCGTCGCTCAGTTCGTTACCGGCCAGGGCGCGCAGATAGGCTCCCGTGGTGAACTCGCTGCTGGCGTAGATGCCATTGGCGTCGCCGACGTGCATATCGCCCGCCGTGCTGAAATCGAATCGCAGTTGAAGCTTCTCCTGGCCGACGTAGCCGGCCAGGGAGATCCTCGCCTGGCTCCACTGGTCGGCGCTGTCGCCGAGGTCGCTCAAGAGTCTCCAGGTCGCACCGTCCTGCGAGATAAACACCCGCGCGCTATCCCACCGATCGCTCCCTTCCGTTTCGAGCAGGTAGTTGAAATACAGCATGGGCTCATCGTCGGCGCTGTATCCGACGAGGCTGAAGGGATTGGTCGTCAGGCTGCCGTGCGCACCGCCGGGCAGATCGTAGGTGTAGAACACGCCGGGGTTGGTTTCCGTGTAGTTGCCGGCCCCCGGCTGCAAGGAAATCGTCGTGTTCGGCCGGGGATCCTCAAAACCGAAGTAGAAGCTTGTGCGACCATCGACGCGATATGCAGGTGTAGGCCGGCTTTCATCGACGTTGTCAGCCGATTCGATACCGTGACCGGCATCGCCCTCGCGATAGTTGGTCACGTGCCAGAGGTTGTAATCGACGGTGGAGAAATCGACGCCGGTCAGACCCGTCAGCGGAAGGCCGTCCGCCGTTTGGAGCTGAATGGTCGTCTCGCCGTCGAGGAAGTACGGCATCAGCATGCCGGGAATCTTGCTCTGGGCGGGGTTGTTCTCCACGTTGATGGCGTAGAGGTGACCGTCGCTGGTGGTGGCAAACAACACCTGAGAGTACTTGCCGCCTTCCACGCTCGACGGTCCCGCGGCCAGGCCCGAGAACTGAAGCCCCAGGAGGTAGTCTTCCGAAGGTCCCACGTACGCCAGCCGCGCGCCCCCGGTGCCACGTGCGACGTCGAGGATCTCCTGCGGATTGCCATTCTCATCGTAAACGATTCGAGTCACCGGGTGCAGATTGTAGCTGTCGACATCCAGCACACGGTACAATCCGCCCAGATTGCTCACGGCGTAGAGCGTGTTGCCGATGTGCGCCATTCCCGTGATGTCACCGCCGGGACCTTCGCCGATGATCTGCAGCGGCTGCGAAATGGTCGCCCTCACGGCGTTGAGAATCTCGACCTCATCGTCCCCCATGCCGCGGGCATTGAAGCCGGCGCCGGCACCGTTGATCGCGTTGAGGACGCGGGCCTGAAGGCGATCCACGATCGTATCGGCGGCGGTGAACGGAATCACGTGTTGCGAGGTGGGAGCGATGCCCGTATCGCTCAGCCCGTTGACCCCCATGGCGAGCGTGTATGACGGAACGCCAAAGCCGCCGTCCATCGTACCGGCCGTGCCCAAGGTCGTGATCACGCCGTCGCCCGCTACACCCTCTGCCAGTTGGGCGAAGAACTCGCTGGTGTCGATGCCGTCGATGAAGGTGTTGATGGCCTCGACGACCGTGGCGGCGGTGGTCACGCCGGGGTCGATGTCGATGGTCATCGTGCGGGGTTGCGCCAGTATGTCGAAAGTGACGCGCGCTAACCCGTCGGTCACGCGAAGGTCGATGAACGACGTGGGCGTCAACGTGTCCAGATCGAAGGAGAGGGCCCCCGGCGGCTGGCTGAGTTCCAGGCTGACCACGTCGTCCGACGCGGTGGCCGTCACCATCAACGCCACGGAGGTCGTTGCCACGGTGCCGGTCTCGCTGATCAATCCGTTGCCGTCGTTGGGATCATCGATCGTCGGGTCCAATCCCGCGGTGAACGTGCCCTCGGCGTTAATCGCGTCGACAACCGTCTGGGCCCTGGTGGCGTCCGGATCGATGGTGATGGTCAGGGTGCCGGCTCCGCCGTCGAAGGCAACCGTTGCCACGTCGCCGGTTCCCGCCGCCTGCATGAAGATGACGGCGACGTTCTCGTAAGCCGGATCCGGGGTGGCCGCCGTGATTCCGATGTCGTTGTTGTCGCCTGCCAAGGTCAGCGTCGCCGTTCCGCCCGGTGCGTTGTTGATGGCCGTCGCCACGGCGTCGGCCACCTCCGCGGCTGAGAAGCTGTTGTTGAACAGCACGGGCATGTTCGGGACCGTCACGCCATCGCCCGTGTCCAACTCGAAGGTGACGGTCGTCGTCCCGTCGCTGACCGTAAAGGTTTGCGAATCGACGATGTCCGGTCCGGAAACGGTCCGGAACATCGTGGTGTCGACAAAGACGATCTCGACGCCGTTGTAGTTGGCGCTGGGATTGACTGCCGTAATCGTGAACTCGTTGTCCGCGCCGTCCGGGTCGACGTCCACGGTGGCGTACGTCGGCGCGGCGGAATAGCCGGTCGTGCCGTACAGCGTGAGCCGGTCGCCGACTGTCAGCGGTTCCGGTTCGCCCGTCCGGTGGGCATAGCCGCCGTCGACTTGCGGAAAGGTCGCCATCACGGTATCCACGATGCCTTGTCCGAAAACGTCGACCGGGTCGGTCTCTTCGAAGAGCACGAGCACGTTGTCCGTCTCTTCGGGATCGGAGTAGTCCCCTTCGACCCGCACGCTCGTGGCGACCAGCCCATGAGACATCGCACGGTCGCCCGCCAGCGAGATGCGCCCGTGGTCCGCATCGGGCAGGAAGCCCGTGGCAACCAGGGTCGCGGATCCGGCCCCGTTGATCGCCTCCATGATGGTCTGGTGGACGACGTCGGCCGTTTCGAAGGGCGCGAACTGGATCTCGACGTTGCCTGAGCCCACCTGCGTACCGCTGTTGACGTCGTTGAACTCGAAGGTATAGATAACGCCCGGCGTGTCCTGAATCGTGAAGGTGTCGCCGTCGACCAGGGTCGTGCCGTCGCCGTGGGCGAGCACCGGGCCGCTGTCGAATTCAAAAGTAACGCTGGTGCCGTCGGCTTCCAGCACGAAGAGTTCCCCGTCGCGCGCCGCCTGGGCCCCCGTCGGGTCCAAGCGGATGTCGGGACCGCAGTCGAACTCGAAGGTCACCAGATTGCCGTGATCATCGACCACCAGCGTCGCCCCGTCCAGCAGATCTCCCGGGTTGTTGAACGGATAGACCGTGTCGGTGGCATCGGAGAGGATAATCGTCGGGCCGGCAACGAGGTGGGCAATGGGAACGATGTCGGTCGGAAGGCGATCGTCCGTTGGCAGATCCGGATACTGTTGGGCCACCCCGTCGGCGTCGAACTTGTAGAGCAAGTTTCTCGTGAATTTGACGCCGTTACCCGGCTGGCGGTACCCCACCGCGTACACGTGCCGATTGCGGTCGACCGGCTCGTGCACGATCGCCTCGAAGTTGACGCCGCCGTTGTTATTCTGTGGAACGATGTTGTAGGGATTGTCGGGGTAATCCAGTTCGAAAGTGTTGATGCCGTTGTCCTGATCGTGCAGCAGGATCTTCGCGTCGCCCGTGTCGAACCGCCGGTACTGGCCAGCGATGTTGTTTTGGTTCGCGACAACATTACCGGTCCGCGTGAACGTGTACAGCATGCCGTCGTTGCGCATGGCGATGTCGCCATACGAGAGCCATGGGCTGCCAACCGTGTCGGGCAGACGCTCGTTCGGCCCCGTGCCCGTGACGTCGGTCTCGAACTCGCCGGTGAACGGATCGATGGTATACAACTCGACGCCCGTGTTGACGAACATCACCACGTCGCCCAAGTGAAAATCGTCGGCGTTGGCGTTCAGCGAGATCACCGAACCGGAAGAGCCGTCGCCGAACAGCGGCGTGCTGTAGGTGCTGGAGTATCCGCCGATCCTCGATCTGTCCCACGAGCCGATATGATCTTCAGCCACGCGATACAACGAGGGCAGCGGCTCGCGGCGCATCAACTGCTGGCTCAACATGTCCGGCATCATGTCGTGGCTCGCCACCGCCACGTAGTAGGTCGTGCCAAGGTTCTCCCCCATCTGCACCGTGCCGATGAACGGGTCCCCCGCACCGACCGTCCCGCGATCCAGGTTGTCGATATCGGCACCCTGATAGGGTCCCGGACGGTCGTCCACGATGTTGGAATCCAGGCCGCTGAGAACCAGGTTGCCGGCGGAGTCGAACACCCAGACGTTCAAGTCGGGCCGCTCCATGCCGTCGGCATAGTCGATGTCGAACGTCACCGGCCAACTGCCGGTGCTGTAGTCCCGCGCCTTCTCGGCGTCCAAGGTGAATTGATACCAGTCGACGTCGTGGGCCATGTCGATCGCGCCGCCCACGCGCAACACGCCCTGGTCGGAGTCGAGCACGTTTCCGATGAACTGGGCGTTGGCAAAGGTGTTGTTGCTTCCGGATCCGGTGGTGCCTCCGGAGGTCGTCCCCACGGTGCCGGTTTCGCTGATCACGCCGGCTCCGCTATTGGAGAATTCGACGCTGCGGTCGAGTGCGGCACGGAAGGTGCCTTCCGCGTTGATTGCCGCGATCACGGTGTTGACCGTGGTCCCTACCGGATCGACGTCGAGCGTCAGTGTTCGTTCCGTATCGTCGTACGTGACAATCGCCTGGTTGCCCGTCGCGGTGTTGTTCTCGACAATGATGGCGATGCCGTTGAAGGCCGTTCCCGCCGTGGCGGCCGTAATCACCAGGTCGTTGTTCGCGCCGGCCGGTCTGATGCCGGCCACAGCGGCGGTGTCCGGTGAACTCTCCACTTCGGCGACCTCGGCCAGCAGCGGCGAGCGGTTGGGCAAGCCGTACACCTCGATGCCGTTGGTGGCATAGTGGATACTTGCGTAGCGGACGACCGAACCGGGGTACTCCTGGAGTTCGCGCAAGCGGAGCTGCAATTGATAGGCGCCCTCGGTCGGGCCGACCGCGGCAAACGGGGTGGTTCCCGTGTTGAGTTCGATTGCCGGGCCGTCCAAAACGACCTTGCCCTCCAACACGCGCGGCGCGATGTTCAACCCGTAGCTCGCCTTGGCTTCTTCAACGGCCGCTGCAATCGCCGCGGCGACTTCAGCCGCACTGTCGCCGGCGGTCAGCGGAATCGTGATATCGGCAGACGCGGCCACGCCGTCTTGCGCAACGTCCAACTGCGTGAAGGACGCCACGCTCACGAGCGTTCCTCCAGCGGTCATGCCGGAATCGCCCAATGCCGTTATCAGACCGCTACCGTTGTTGGAGACGTCCGAGGCGGTCGCAGTCGGTTCGGCCGTGAAGGGGCTGTTGGCGCCGACGGCCGCGACTACGGTCGTGGCCAGCGTGGCGGATGGATCCACGTCGATCGTCAGCGTTCGCGACACGTCGTTGTAGCTGACCAGCGCCTGATCACCGCTGGCCATGGCGTTGACAAACACGACACGGACGCCGTCGAACTCAGGGCCGGGCACCTTCGCGGCAATCAGCAAGTCGTTGTTCTGGCCCGGCATCGTGATCTCCAACGCGGAAGCGCGCGGAGCAAACGCAGCATCAGCAGCTTGATAGAAGGTCACTCGGGGGTCGAGTGCCGAAGGATCGAACCAGCCGATGGCCAAGCCGGCGCCCGCATGGATGTTCGGCAAGGCCGCCTCCACGGCCGCCACGATCTTCTGCCCGAAGACATCGTGCGAGTCCGTTTCCTCGAAAGCGATCGCGACGTGGCCAGCGGGATCGACCAAGGTATAGTCGCCCTCGATCCCGAGGCTGGCGGTTCCCCGGGTCTGGCCCACGACGCCCGAAGCGCCGACTGGGCCGGAGCCGTCGTTGTCCTCATCGACCGTCGCGTCCAATTCCGCGAGGAACGTGCCTTCGTCGTTGATGGCGACGACCACCTCGCCGGCGGTCGTCGTGTCGACGTCGACCGTGACGGTGAGGGTGCCCGCCCCTGCATCGAAGCTGGCAACCGGGACAGCAAGTCCGGGCACATTCTGGAATTCGATGTCGATGTTCTCGAAATCGGGGCCAGGCGTTGCGGCACGGATTTCCAGATCGTTGTGGTCTCCGTCGAGCCGGATGGTGGCCCAACTCGGCAGTTGTACGGCCGAGTCGTTGACCAGCGAAACGCGCCCCTCCGTCCCGTCGAGCGAGGAACCGGACGCGGTCACGGTCAGCAGTTCCGCATCGCGGGCGCCGTTGATCGCCTCGACGATCAGCGTTACCAGTCGCCCCACCGTGTCCGACGCGGTGAAAGGAATCGCCACGTTGCCGTCTTTGACACCGTCACCGAGCTGCGACTCCGGATCGATCTGCTCGAACTCGAAAGTCACCGGCAAGTTCACGCCTGTGTCGTCGGTGAGCACGAACCGATCGCCGTCGGCCACCGGCGTGTCCTCGCGGACGACCAGCACCGGGCCACTGTTGAACTCGAAGACCTTCGTGCTGGTCCCGTCGCTGAGCAGGAAGGTCTCGCCGTCGCGAACGGCCGCGGCGCCGGCGGGTTTCATGCGCACGTCCGGGCCCGTGTCGAATTCGAACGTCAGGGTGGTTTCCCCACTCGTGATGCGGAACCAGTCCTGATCCATCAGGTCCGACGCGTCGCCCACGTGGCCGATCGCCAGCGAGCTGCGCACCCGCACGTAGTAGGTCCGCACCTGGCCCTGGGCCCCGGGCAACACGACCCGCATCCCGGCGTCGCGGGGATTCGTGGTCTCGTAGTCCTTGGTCAGCCAAACGTCTGAGTCCATGGTCCGCGCCAAGCCGTCGGGATCGACCAGGCCATTCTGCTCGTCGTACGAATCGTCGGACCGGGCCAGCACGTTGCCGTTGGCGTCGATCAACTCGATGATCGTATCCAGGGAATGAGTCGAGCGGTCGATATCGAGCCAGACCTCCGTTCCCGCTTCGGCTTTGAAAGCATAGACGTCGACATCGCGGGCATCGTCCAGCCGGATGAATCCGTTGATCTCGAAGCCCAGCCGCAGATTGTCGTCGCCGGACTTCTGGTCGGGTGCCAGGTCACCGACGTATTGTGCACTCTGCGGGTTCGCGTTCATGTCCTCGATGCTATCGGAGGCTTCCTCCAATTCGGGAATCACCGCCACGTTTCGGTCGTTGCTGTAGCGGTCCAGTTTGACGCTCCGCCATGCGCCCGCCACGGGTTGGGCGCCCCGCTGGGTCGGATCCGGGTCGTTGTTCATCCCGTCGTTGTTCGTGTCGCACTGCAACTGGTCCCACAGGTCGAGGCCGGCGCCGTAGGAATCGTCGGCCATGGCGGTCAACACGACCGGATGTCCCGGCGTCCCGATGACCTGCACCGTCCCGCCGATGCGGTCGTCGATCTCCTGCGGCGAACCGGTGGCCGTGAATCCCGCATTCGGGCCGTCCAGCTTGACCACCAGACTCTCCGACGGGCTGCTCTGTAGTCGCAAGCCGCCGTAGGTGTGATGGTTCGGCACGACGACTTCGTCGCGCAACACGTGGACGATGTCGGTATCGTCCCATACCACCTCGGTGGTCAGCGTACCGCCGCGGACCGCCATGCCGTTGATCGAATTGTTGGCCAAACGGTTGCCGCGGACCAGCGGGCCGCGGTTGTTGGCATACTGCGCGGTGGTTCCGATTTCCCCGGTGCTCCGTCCCCAATCGATGAGTGTCTGTGAATCCAGCGAATTGACGTCAATGCTGATCACCGGCCCCTGATTGTTGCGCAAGGTATTGTCCACAACGACCGGCTGGGCGCCGCGGACAAAGATCGTTGCCGGAACCGTCGAGCTCCGCCCGTTGCGATCGGTCGAATCGCTACCGTCGGCGTTGTATTCGAAGACGCTGTTGCTGATCCGCACGAACGCCTGGTGGATTTCGACCGGGTTAAAATCAGCGAATCCGCCTTCGATCGTCGTTGGTCCGCCGGCATAGGCAATCAGGACGTGATCCAGATTGCCTCGCGAAATCGGAGCGAAAAACAAGCCACCCCAATCACCGCCGGTGGGCCCTGCCCCCAGCGGATCGATGGTCGTCGTGAACGTTCCTGCCGCTCCGAAGCGATCGTCCACAATCGACGTGAAGATCACCGGATGTCCGACCGTCCCTCCGGCAATCAGTTGCGTCCCGATTTCGGCCTCGATGGTCGCGCTGTCCATCTTGACGATGACATCCGGGTCGATGGCCAGTCGCGCGTCCAGCCGGGCCTGCAACTCACCCGTCTCGATGTCCCTTACGGGCCCACCCGGTGTGCCGTTGATCACCAGGTTCTCGCCGATGACGTGAACGATGTCCGTGTCGTCGAAGCGCGCGGGCACTTCGAGTTGTTTCAACTCCTGCCCGAAGGGCGTGTCGATGCGCACAAAGATGCCGTTGATCGTGTTGTCGACCAGCCGGTTGCCGTGGATGTCCGGTCCCACGCGATCATAATCCGCGGTGTACTTGCCCATCTGGCTGATCGCGTCCACGACGGTCTTTGCCGTCGTGGCCGACGGATCGATATCCATCGTCAGCACGCCGGCCGCTTCATCGTAGCTGGCCATGGCGCGATCCCCCTTCGCCCGATGGCGCACAAAGACGATATCCACGTCGGATTCCAGCCCGGGAGTCGAGATCTCGATATCGTTGTGCTCGCCTGGCAACGAGAGTACGGCCCATTCGGCGCTGGTTGTCGCAAGCGTGCCCGACTCGGTGATCAGCCCGCTGCCGTCGTTACCCGGCTCTTGGGACGGGTCCAGTTGGGCCGTAAACGTTCCCTCAGCCGTAATTCGCGAGACGACCGTCAGGGCCCTGGTGGCGGTGGGGTCGACGTCGATGGTGAGCGTATGGGCAATCGGGTCGAAGTCCACGATCGCCTGATTGCCCGTTGCCGCGTTGTGTGTGAAGACGACGTCGATGTTCTGATAGGCGGCCCCGGGCACGGTGGGAGTGATGATGAAATCGTTGTGGTTGCCGAGCGGCCTGACCGCGGCGATTCCTCCGCCGCCCCCGCCCAGGGTTGCCGCGACACCGTTCAGCGGAGTGAGCAATCCGGTGCCGTCGTTGGCCCGATCGGCGGTCGCGTCCAACTCGGCGGAGAAGGTGCCCTCCGCATTGATTGCGCTTAGCAGCGTGGCTGCCGTGGTGGCGGCGGGATCGATGGCAAGCGTCAAGGTGCGGGTCAGGGCATCGAAGAACACGATGGCCTGATCACCTGCCCCGGAATGATCGATGAAAACGACTTCCACGCCGTCGAAGACCAATCCCGGCCAGGTGGCGGTCAGGGTCAAATCGTTGTTCTTGCCCGGCAGCGAGAGCTTCGCCGAGGCGAATTCGCTCTCGGCTTCCCGCATCGTCGTGGCCACCCTGCCCAAGGGCACGACCAGGCCGGTTCCGTCGTTATCGGCCTCCACGGAAGTGTTCAGGGCAGCTTCTATCGGTACACCGAAGTGGTTCTGGAACTTGATGTCGATGAAGCTGTTCGGATCGGCCGACAACGCCGCGTTGGCGTTCTTGGTGAAGGTATTGAAGGAGACCGCAGGCTGGGCCTCGATCATTTGGATGGGATTGAAGGGCGCTGGGATCGAGTCGACCGTCACCTGGCCGCCGCCGTAGCTGATGTCGGCATGGTTGACGTAATTCAGAAAGATCCCTTCTGCCTGCAATACCGTGCGGCCGTCGTCATAGTCCAGGTCGTTGCGGAACACGACGCCGCCCCAATCACCCCTCTTGGGCTCCGTCGCTCGGTCGGGCTCGCCGTCGGTGCCGATTGCCTCGTTGTGGTAGGAAGTGAAGTAGACGCTGTGCTCCGGCGTGCCGAGAACCTGCAAGGCGCCGAGGCTGCGGTCGATTCCTTCCGCCGAACTGCCTACGTCGATGTTCGCTCGGCGGAGCTTGAAGGTCGCCCCGGCGTCGATCATCACGGTCACGCCCTGGGGAACCTCCATCCGCTCTCCGTCGGGCAACGCGTTCCCAAAAACATCCTCGCCGATCTCGTACGCTTGGTTGTCCCGCAACGTGGCCGGAATGGAGGGATCGTCGTTCTCGAAATGGTTGCCCACGATGCGCACGATGTCGCCCGAATCCGCCGCGGCGAACGCGGAGGAGATCGTCCTATACGGATGGGCCAGCGTGCCGTCCGGGCTGACGCCGCTGGCGGTCTTGTCGACAAACAGCGTGTTTGCCTCATCCCGGACGTTGAACCAGAAGTCATAGACTCCGCCGGGAACGCCGTCGGCGTCGCCGTCGAACAGCGTCGACGTGGCGTCGATCAAGTGGTCCTCGATGTCGGGCGCGAAATTCACGCGCAGGTCGTAGACGCCTTGTGACGTGCCGCCGACGCCGCTGTTCTCGATCAACGGATCGTAGTCGTGATTGCCCGTGCTACTGACACCCAGGTAGTAGGTGCCCGGTTTCAGGTGGAGCTCGATATACGAGTCTTCGCTGTAGTAGTCGTCGTTGCGGGCGACGACTTCCCGGACAACCGCCGCCTCGCCACTACTGGTGTCGACATACTCTCGGAATAGTGTGAGCACGGTATCCAGTTGGCTCGTGCTTTCCAGCCGCTCGGCCAGTGTCTCCGCGCTGAAGAGCCCCGGTGTCTCGACGGTAAACCGGAACAGGTCGATATCGTTGCTGTCGGGCCGGTACAGGTGCTCGCCGTGGACGACGTCGTTGTCGCCCGGCAGCACCCGCTCGGAGGCCCCGATGCCATACACCGGATCGATGCCGCCGACACCCGCCAGATTCATCACCGTGGTAGGCGGCAAGTCTTCGGCATAGCCGAACCCCAAGACGAAATTGATCGCGGCCATGACCGTGGCGAAATACTCGCTGCCGTACGCGGACGTCCCCCAGGTCCCGGTGGGTGTGGTCGGCGTATTGCTGATGATCGCCACCGGGAAGTCGACGCCCTGCGAGTCCTGCCACCAGCCGGTAACACTGTTCACATAGGTATAGCCGTCCACCTCGCCCGTAGCGATCGTGATGCCCGGAAAGGCATCGCCCGGTTCCGGCGAGGTCTCCACGAACTGGATGCCCAAGTACGTGCTCCACAACTCAAAAACCTCGCGGACACGATCCTTCTGAACGTCCGTGATCAGGTTGTGGTAGTTCGTGGCGTAATAGTCGTCCCGGAAGTTGTACGGGATCGTGGTCATCGGCGTGAGCCAATACGGGAGCACTTGCGCAGCGGTGCCGGCGTAATCGTCCGCCGGCGTGTTGTATTCCCAGAAACCGTCGTCCCAGAACCAATACTTGTGGCCGAAATAGTGATCGTCGCCGGCCCGGCCGTACGACTCGTCGGGCATGTCGCGATGTCCGGGCTCGTCCACTGCGCCGGGCCACTCCAGCAGGTATTGCATGTCGTAGAAGGTCGGCTCGATGCTCTCCCCGGTAATGATTCTGCTCTGGGCCGTGGTATCCAGGCCGAACGCGCCCAAGTCCCCGTTCGCTGTTGCGAAGCTCGAACCGGCGTCTTGCTTCTGCACGACGTCCATCGACCCGATGTTGATCTTGATCGTGTAATAACCCGTCGAGCCGCCGAAACCGCTGTCCGAGACGTAGGGATCGTAACCGAAGTTGCCGAAGCTGCTGACGCCGACGTAGTAGACACCCGCGACCGACGCCGTGAACGACAGGTACGAGTCCAACGACCAGAGCCCGTCCGGCCCGGTGTAGTCATCGTTGTAGGCCAGTTCCATGCCGTTGGCGTCGAAGAGCCGCAGAATCGTGTCCAGCGTGTGGCCGTCATCCGGAGTATCGATGTCGATGGTCAGATAGTCACCGGTGGCCAGCTCGATGCGGATCAAATCGACGTCGTTGGCGGAATCGGAGGGCAGGTAAGGATTGTCGCCGATGTAACCACTGCCCTCAAACCCGTTGACAACGTCCGTCACGATACCCGGGTCATACACGTTCAGGATCGTGTCGCTCGGCTCGGGGACAACGCCCGTGAGCACGCCGCCCCCGGTCACCTGGCTGACCGCCTCGAGCACGGACGTCTCGACCTCTTCATACTCGGTGCCGATACGCAACCGGAACGCGTCTTCACCCTTCGGATCCAGTTCGTCCAGCGGCAAAGGCACGCCGGTGCGGCCCGCCAGCCCCAGCATGCCGATCAGCCCGCTCCCATCGTTGGTCGCATCCTGCGTCGTGTCCAGCTTGACGTTGAAGGTTCCTTCAGCGCGAATGGCGGCAAGGACGGTCTGGGCGGTCGTCGCCGCGGGGTCGATGTCGATCGTGAGGGTCTTTCCCGACTCGTCGAACAGGAGAATTGCTTCGTTGCCCGTGGCTTGCTCGGCCACGAAAAGGACTTCGATCACCTCGTCCGTGGCAACGCCCGGTCCCGCCGCGGTGAGCAGCAAATCGTTGTTTTCTCCATCCAGCCGGATCGCCACGGAACCGACAGGCCGCAGGAAGATGAGCTCCGCCTTGTCGTCGGCGGCACTGTAGCGGACATAGGTTGGGTAATAGACGTTGTCGTCGCCCGTCTCGGCCGTCTCGTTCGTGCATAGGAGCTGGTAGAACCGCGGGTCCTCGGCCGATGCGAGATCCAGGTCGTCGTTGTTGAAATAGACGTCGATCTGATTGCGGGCCTGCGTCAGGTGTCCGGCGGCGTCGCGGCTGACCGGTTGCGGAACGACGGCGATCACCTGGCCGCCCAGGTCCAACTCGAAGTTGACCACTTGCACCTTGTCATCGGCGCCGTCAGCGTTGAAGGGCACGAAAGGAACGCCGATCACGTTGGTCAGCCCGCCCGGCATATTGCCGTCGATGCTGATCTGATACAAGTCGTCGGGAAGCGTTTCCTGAAAACGGAATACGACTTCGTACGTTCGCTCACCGATTCCGATGTAGCCGAGCTCGACGTTCACGTATTCGCCGGGCTCGACGACTCCGTCGCCGTCGTCGTCGAACGTCCCGTCCAGACCGGCACGTATGACCTGGATGGCGCCCAAGCTGGACGGGTTGATGATCTGCCCCTCGTTGAACCGCAACGTGAGCTCTCTGGGCGCCACGTCGAGAATGTCGCCGTCGGAAAGCAGGTCGCCCTCGCTGCGGATAATGGAAACCAAATGGGGGCCGGCGTCCGGGTCGACGGGACCGTAGGCGGTCAGCTCCCAGGTATTCCAGGTTCCCGTTTGCCCGGAAACCACGTCCGTCACTTCCAGGGTCCAGATACCTTCCGCCTCTTCGCCCCAATTCCGGGTTGAAGTGAAAACCCAGTCGTTGTAGCCCTCGGGATTGCCCGGATCGTCGTGCTGCAATGCCAAAACGGACTCGGTCCCGCTGGGAGAGATCAGCTTCACCTCCAGATCGCCGAGGCGGGTGTGGTCGGCGCTGAAGGTGACCGTCACGTGCTCCACGCTCTGAAGGCCGATCGGCAAGTAGACCATCGACGAAGCGCCGAAAGGCGAGTCATCGGCAATCGCGGAGTTGACCAGAACCGAGCCGGATTGGAGCGAGTGTTCCGGCAAGACGTTTTGCCAAGTCTCTGCCAGCGCCACGGCCGCCTCGGCGTCGACTGCTCCGAAACCGTACTTGTGGTTCACCGGATGTCCGGCCGCATTGGTGACCCAATCCGAGTCGGTGGGATCGTTCTGGACGGCCGTCTCCACCAGAATGTGCTGTACGTCGCGCCAGGTCAGCTCCGGGTTGGCCTCCAACATCAGCGCAATCACGCCGGAAACCGCCGCAGCCGCCGACGATGTGCCTTCGGAAATCGTCGCATAGGCGCTCAGATCGTAGCCGGCGGGGCCCGTGCGGTCGGTCGTGGTAATCCCACTCGTGCCGTCGCCGCCATACGCCGAAATCAGCAGCGGAGCCCCCGGTTCCGACAACGGCGATTGCACGCCGTTGTGATCCAACGCGCCGACGGCAATCGTGAATCGGGAGTTGGCATAGCCGTCGTAGTTGACGTTGTCGCCGCTCTGCCGGCCGTTTCCGCCGCTCCAGACGTAGATGCTTCCTCGTTCGCCCCGGCCGTTCTCGATTCCGTCTCTCAGGGCGGCCAACGTCAAGGGACCGGGACCCACCAGCCAGTCGACGCCGTCGCGCGGCCCCCAACTGTTGCTGTAGATATCGATGTTCTGGTATTCATGCACCAGTGCGTTGGCGATCATCTGATCCGTCGTGGGCAGCGACGTCAGACGCAACGCTGCAATGTCGGCCCCCGGCGCGACGCCGGAAACACCCTCCGCGTTGTTCTGTTCCGCCGCCGCGATTCCGGCCATGGCCGTGCCGTGCCGGTCGTAAGACGCTGGGGCCAGGGGATCGTCGTGCGTCGGATCCGCATCGTTGAAGTTGTAGTCCCAGCTCAGCGAGCTGCGATACTGATTGGCGAGATCGGGGTGGCTGGGATCGATGCCGTCGTCGACGATTCCAATCACGACACCGCTACCCGTGTACGTGTCCCACACGTCGACGGCGTTGAGATCCTCGCCCAGAGTCCCTCCGGTCTGGCCCGTATTGTCCAAGTGCCACTGGGTCGCAAACAGCGGGTCGTTGGGGATCAGCCTCGCCTGCTGCTGCGTCTTCACCAGGGGATAGAAGAACGATACACCTCCGGTAGCCTCGAGCTTCTCCGCGGCCTCTTCCCAGCCGACCTCGGTGGAGAACTGCCAAATCGTGGTGTTGTCCAGGTTGGCCGCGTTGCCCAGGACATCGGCCCCCACGGCTCCGGCCACCGCCTCTGCCGAGAATCCGTTCGCCAGGCCAACAACCCAATTGTCCGTTGCATCAAGACTTGCTTCGCTGTACTGTTGCAGGTCGGTTGCCCGCTGAATCGCGTGGGCAAGCGTGCTCTGCCAGGCCAGGTCATCGTCGCCCCCGCTCGGGCTGATGCTCAAGAGCACTCGGTCCTCGAACTGCTCCACCCGGAGGTCCCGATTGCAGAATTGAGTTGCCTTCTTCCCCGATTTGCGGCCGTTGGAACGCCGCCGATGTTCCCGTTTTTCCGAGAAACGGCGTAACGAATTCCAGATCCCCATGGGCCAATCTCCTTTGGTCAATTACCGTGCAAAAGCGATGCAGGCAGTCTGTTCCGATGCGAAAAGGCGCATTCTATGGATATGCGCGGATATTCATTGATTAGAACTAACGGCGACGCAAAAATCAACCAAAAACCAGCGCGCATGTTGCCTAGATTGACAGGTTGCATCACGCGGAGGGGACATACCCAACCCTGCCGATAGCCGCCGCCGACGCGGTAACCGGAAGTCGCTTCATCGCGGAGACTTGCGAATGACGACCGGCGATCAGTCCGCAGACCCAGCCGCCGCGCCGTGGACGCCATAGAAGCTCTGGCGACGCCGCCAAGACGCCGCGCGAACTGAAGCGAGGTGCGCATTCTTATTCAGACGCTTAAGCGTTGCGCACAGGCCGGGCATTTTGCGCGGCTGTACAGATGCCCTTAGCCTGTAGGCTATCAGGTTTCTGCCGCCATTGCAAGCGTTTTCATGGACACCGCGCCCGGATTTTCCGCAGAACCGATACTCTCCAACCAGCTCCGTCGCGACGTTCCGGTGACATCGGCGTCTGATGCGACCCCGGTAAGCCACCCCGAAGCATGGGTGCCCAAGTCGCGGCCGTCCTGGAAAAGCGTCGCAGTTTCGGAAACCCATGTGACCGATTCTGCCCCCTATTCCCGGCAGAACCGACCCGACCAGAGCCCCCTCGGAAAGCTACGTCTCGTAAGTGGTCGCCTTCCACTCATTGATCCGGGGCGTGCGAAGATGGCGCCCCCGATTCCGGCACCTCGATGGCCGGTTCGGGCGGTGGCGCTGTTGGTTCCGGCATCTCGACCGCTGGCTCAGGCACCTCCGCGGGACCCGCGGGCGCATCGGACGGTGCCTGTGGCTCTGGGTCACCCTTCCGCAAGGCTTCCAGCCAACGTGCCCGAAGCACGTTGCCGTGATAGCCCGGCGATTGCGTATCGGAAACGTAGTGCTCGATGGCCTTGGCGGATTGGCCGGAGCTTTCGTAGGTGCGCGCCAAGTTGTACCGTGCCCCATGCTCCCAGGGGCCACGAGGCGAGGCCTGTAGCGTCCGCACGAAGAAATAGTCGACGGCCGTCTCGTATTTCTGCCGTTGAAAGGCAATCAGTCCCAGCCAGTAGCTCGCATACTGCTTGGCCTGATGGAGCATGACCGTCTCAAGACGAACCTCCCTGAAGATCTCCGCTTTCTGCTCTTGCGACAACTCCACTCCCGACTGGCGAGCGGCTTCCACGGCCTTCTCGAGTTGCTCGCTCTCGTGTTGCTGCAGGCTGCGATCCGACGGCCGACAGTTCTGGTAGTACTCGGTGGCGCCCTGCGGGCCGGTGAACTGGCCCTTCAGGTGTAGCAGTCGGCCTCGGCGCAACGGCGCCGACGTAACGGCATAAAACGGCAGCAGTTTGACCAACTGCCGACCGATGCGTTGCGGCTCCAATTGCATTCGTTGTGCGATTACGTCGAACGGCCGCATCCATAGCCGCACGCCGGCGACGTGCGCACAAGCCCCAAAGCGTTCTGCCTGTGCCGAGGGGGCGGTCGTTAGGACCATTTTCTGATTGCCCGTCAGGTGTGCTTCCACCATTTTCATTCGACAAGTCAGGTAAGCCGGTGAAGCCTCCAGAAGAACCACGATCCTCTGGGCGTCGCCGGTCTTCATGGGATACGGGCCTGCCTGCTCCACGTCGAGTCGCCGCAGCAGGCTCGGGTCGCGCACGATCTCCGCGAGGGTGGCAGGTTGGATATCCACTTGGCCGGCCTCGTCAAGCCGGTTGCCGCTGGGGGCCGGAATGGGCAGCCCCAACTCCGAATCGAACACGTACAACTCCCCCTCGTGGAGAACGGCCACCGCCCAAGGACGTGGCGGCGACGGCTTGCCATCGGCTGAGTCGGCCACCGCGAGCAGTGCCGCATCGATGCCCTGCTGTCTGGCAAGGAGGATGAACACCCAAGCGCGTTCGATTGCCGTGCCTTGCCCAAAGAGCACCGTTTCCCAAGGCAACTGCGGGATCCGCTCGGCGGAGTCGGCTTCGAGTTGGATGTTGCGGACCGTCCAGTCGAAAAGGCTCTTGGCGCGTTGCAGATCGTCCAGCCCTTCGCCACGGGCCCACTGGGATACGCCGCGAATCCAAACGGCTTCTCGCAAGGCAAAGCCGTCGTAGCGCGAGAACTCCAGTTGATCGGCGTCGCGCAGCCACGGTAGTTGGCCCATCGCGGCAGGCAGAGCGGCCACCATCGGATCCGGTTTCCAGTCGGATTGCCGCGGCTGTGCCTGCCCCCACTGTTGGAGGCGATTGACGATCTGTCGCAGCATCTCCGGTTCCGGCCAGGTCAACAATAGGGGGTCTTCTCGACGCTCGGAAGACGTCCCGGCCGGTTGCACCAGGTCGGCCAGGGTCTGGAGGATATCGCGGGCCATTTGGCCCGTGTTGAATTCCTCCAAGCGATTGAGGTTGTCGATCGCGTAGCGGAACAATTCCTCTTGCTGCCGGCCGGTGCTTGCCGCTGCGTTACGTCCGCGGGGGCTTGGCGCAATCGAGGAATCGCGGCACCCGCCCCCGCCGCCGAGCAGCAGGAATGCCAGGGCCGCCACGGCAAACGGCGCGACCGACGAGCCGAGTGCGCACCCATCCTGTCTGGCCTGCCGACTCGTCTTCCTGAGGGGCTTTCTCACGGCAATTCCTCCACGGCATGGCGAACGGCGAGCAGACGCCGGAGCAGGCCGGCGAACTGATCCAGCGGGACCATGTTCGGCCCGTCACTGAGCGCCTCTTCGGGCACGGGATGCGTTTCAAAAAAGAGGCCGTCGGCACCCACGGCGACGGCCGCCCGGGCCAACGGTTCCACCATCGCCCGGTTGCCGCCCGTGGCCGATCCCAGCCCGCCGGGCTCCTGCACACTGTGGGTGGCATCGAAGACGACCGGCACGCCAAGGGTTTGCATCTGCGGAATCGCCCTCATGTCGTTGACCAGTCGCCCGTAGCCGAAGAACGTCCCTCGCTCGCAGAGCAGGACGTGGCGGCAGCCGGCCGCTGCGAGTTTCCCGACGACGTGCTTCATGTCCCACGGGGCAAGGAATTGACCCTTCTTGACGTGTACGGCCCGCCCCGTCTCGGCAGCCGCGGAAAGCAAATCGGTCTGTCGGGCGAGAAAGGCAGGGATCTGCAGCAGTTCACAGACTTCGGCGACCGGGCTGGCCTGTGGCGGCTCGTGAATGTCGGTCGTTACCGGCAGCCCCGTCGCCTCCTTGACCTGATGCAGAATGTCCAACCCCCGCCGAAGCCCCGGCCCACGGTACGCATCCACACTGGTGCGGTTCGCCTTGTCGAAGGAGGCCTTGAACACCATCTGCAACCGCAGTTCCGTGGCGATCTGCTTGAGGCGCTCGGCGATCGACAGCACCAGGGCCTCGTCTTCCATGACGCAAGGACCGGCAATCACCAATAGCGGCTGGCCCTTGCCGCATCGATACGGCCCGACAATGGCGGGGTTTTCAGGCACGATTTCAAAGTCCTCGTCGAGTCCATTACCTGTTGAGTGGGTGCAATGCCGACCGCCGGCTTCGTACCCATGAAAACGCCCACCTTGTTCTTCTACGATTTCTTAGGACGACGGGACCACCAGAGTCAGGCGGTTCGGCACCACTTCCACGTCGACCGGGAGCAGTCCCCCCGGGTCACCGTCAAGTTGATACGGCACGCCGGCTTCAGATTCGATTCGCAAACGTCGCACACGGCGGGTCGTACAGTCGGCCAGGCCCTCGTGCCGCCCCAACCACACGGCGCCCGCATAACGCAGGCCGTGCCATAGGGATCCGCGTCGAAAGGCACAGACATCAAGCAAGCCGTCACGGCCGTCGGCTCGGGGGGCCAATCGCAACCCCATGCCGTAGCAGGGGAGATTGAACGCAAAAGTCCAACAAGCCTCTAGCGATGGACGAGAACGATCGGCCGCGTCACCGCTTTGATCGTCCCAGTATACCCGCAACCGCGGATAGTGATAACTACGGATTGACTTGAGAATCGGTTTGAAGTAACTCCGCCAAGAGACGTGCCCCGTGCGGCTATCGTGGACGCGTCGAACCACATCGGCATCGAAGCCACAACTGATCATCAGCAGGAAGATGCGTCCGTTTGCAGCACCCGCATCAAGGTGTATGAGTTTCCCGTCCGTGATCGTTCGACAAACCGTCTCCGGCGAGTCTCCAAGTCCCAGATACCTGGCCAAGAGATTCTCGTTTCCGGCCGGAAGCAAGGTCATAGGCAGCCCGGAAGCGGTCCGATTGACGAGTTCGGCTGCCGTGCCGTCCCCCCCCACGCTGACCAGGCACCTCAATCGCCCCTGCGAATGCCATTTCTTAGCCAAAAACTCAGCGTTATCAAGGGCTTCGACGATTTCTGTCTCGAGTCCTTGTGCCTCCAATAGCCTGCGGAGGTGTAGGACCCGCTCGCGGGCCGATCGAGACCCGGCATTCGGATTCACTGAAACGACCACACGATTGGCCAAGGGGGGGGGAGTCGTCGGATCCTGTGGCAAGGAACGTGGCTCCTGGGCAGATGATCTCGGCTGATCTCCGCGGAGAGGGCTGACTTCGCCCGCGAGTCTCAATACGTACTGAATCGACTCAGTATACGCGATACACGCGGAAGACACAGCATCTGCTCGGCTGCATTGTAGCGCCAGACCGCTTCACCTGTAGCGGAACGATACACCCGACAGGGACCTGCGTCGTTAGGATCTCAGCCTTCTGGAGCCTCTCCAGGAAACTATAAGTCGTTTCATGAAAGACACTTGCGTTTTTAGACCCAATAGCCTTCGGCGATTACTCTGGATTGGCATGCCGCGTGCATCCTGTATTCACCCGAGCGAACGACGAGTTCGCCTTAACTAAGCTGGCCCGTGGGGCCTCTGACGGATTCCGGCCAGACGGTTACCTTGCCCTTACCGCCTGGCAGGCCACTGTGGAATGTGGCACGTCAGAGGCCCTAGTTTTTTGCGCGGCCGCAGTCCAATCGTGAGCTAAGGTTCTTATGGAGTGCTAGTGGAACACGCGTAGGCGGAAGCCTTTCACACAAAAAAGGGGGGGTGGAGCTGGGGATGGCCGCAGAGATCTCCGACAAAACCGTGGCCACGGAAGCTGCCGGAGCGGACGAAAAGCAGTCGAATGCCCCGGGCATGAAGTCCTTGGTGTCGCGATTGACCCCACCGAGATGGCTGGTCGTCCTTGTGGTGGCTAGTGTGATGATTCCCAGCCTCACCTTTGCCTACTCTAGATTGGGTCGATCGTCCGCACCGGTGCCGGCCAGCCCCGAGGTCGATCTCGGTGTCTTTCAGTTCGAGGCCGACCAGCAGGAAAACGGCCGGGTCGCCAAGGCGGAGTTCTCGCTCCACATCGCGTTGTTGGACCAAGTCCACCAGTTGGCCAGGCTCAAGCTTCAGTCGCACAGGTTTCGGGTCCAGCAGGATATTGAGCAGTTGCTCCGCCAAGCCCACAGTGGCGACTTCGACGATCCCGGTCTTGCCGAGTTGAAGAGGCAACTCCAGGAGCAGATCAACGAAACGCTCGGCCTCCGAGCCATTGCCGACGTCATCATCACCGATCTGAAGCTTGAGCAGCGTGAAGGCGATCTCGGTCCCATCTCCGAGACGGCTGAAGTCGTGCCCTGGATCGAGGCAAAGCCCTCCAGTTGACGGCCGACGGGGCGCCGTCCTCATTCCGCCGCCGACTTGCTCCCGTGGGGCGAGCCGCTGATGGGAACGCCGTGTGGCAGGGGCCGGGCGGCCACCGCATAGCCGGCGTTGAACAGTTCCTTCTTCAACCGGCGGAACAAATCGAAGCTGTCCGGGTAGGTCCAGAACGTCACCGTGCTTCGAGCCGGATCGAGCGGCGCGAGCGCCTGGCGGAATTCGGAGCCTTCGGACCATGCCGTCTCGACGGGCTCGCCCATCCGCCCTGACACCGGGATCAGCGTCCAGCGTGTAAGCTCGGCGTAGCTGCCGCTACGCCCCGTGGCCATGGCCACCTCGGGAGAGATGTCGCGACGTGCCAACGTGTACCGTAGCCGAAACCCGCGCACCGGCCCGACCGTGTGGGTCAATTCGGGCAAGTCTTGCAGCTTGTATGCTTGTCGCTGGGCGTCGTCTTTCAGTCGGCTGATCAAGTCGTCCAGCGGGATCACTGCGATTCGGCCGGCCTGGAGCAGAAAATGGGCCTCGCGCCCGTCCACCGGCTTGCTCAACGGCGTTGGATAGCTTTCGATTCGGATCGGCGCGACCGGAACGCTTTCCGCCTGTCTCCGCCGGCGGCTCAGGCTCTCCAACTCGGCCCTGGATTCATCGAGACTCCGAGCGAGGTCGAAGCGCTGCCGTGTCTCGGCGTCCATCTGCTCGCGGCGTGTCCGAACTTGCTCTTCCAAGGCCAAGCTGATGCCGGCCAACGCGTCGCGCTGCCGACGTCGAAGGGAGGTTTCCCTCTTGAGAGTCTCGATTTCTTCAGCCATCCTCAACACGTCGCCGCGGACCGACCGGGCCGCCGCCTGCTCTGTTTCCAGCTCAAGCCGCTCCCGTTCGGTTGCCGCGACGATGGCGGCCACAGGTGCGTTCTTGACGCGTACGCCGGCCACCATCACCAGGATGATCAGAATTCCCACCATGTTGGCCACGATGTCCAGAAAGGAGTCGTGTCCGGGGGCGTCGGTGTCTTGGGCCCTTACGCGAGACATGGCCATTACGCGAGACATGGGTTCGGACAGTGGGCGGTCGGCGGTGCGTCGTCGTTTACAAGCAGTGGGGCGAGAGTAGCCATTATTTCTTGTCCACGGCCAATCCGCTGCCGTCCAACAGCATCTGCAACTCTTGGTAGCGTGATTCGCCGCCCGGCGCCACGTACACGTGGAGGATCGGGCGCCAATACATTCCCCTGCCGGCGATTCCCCAAGAGTCCATGTGTTCCCAGACCCCCGAGACAAACTCGTCGATTGACTGGTCGACTCGCGATCTCAGCCAGACGGTCTTGCTCCTGGCAGAGCCCCGCTCGGCCAGAACGACCAGGCGGTCCGGATGGCATTCAACGCGGATGGGCCGCGTGATGGAAACCGAACCGTCCGCGGCGCCGGGCAGTCCCCAATCGCGTCCTCGGCTTTTCACCAGACTTTCCACGTGCTCGCCGGCGCCTCCGGGATCGGCCTGCTCGCCGCTTCTGCGTCGCTCCGCGGGCGTTGCAGCGGGTTGCCACTCTCCCGGGCGCATGGCGGCGCCGCCGCGATTCTCGGCAAGCTCTGCCTGTTCTCGCGGGGAACCGAACGACGTCGGATGTTCGCCGGCGGCATTCCGGAAGCCGGTTGTCTCCGGACCGCTCGCGCGTCCCGCCCCCTCACCGGCAGTTGGCCCCCGATCTTCACTGCCCGCGGAGGACGTGCGATCGCCGCCGGATGCACCCGAATCGTAGCGCCGGCCAAAGGTGCCGGGGGCCTTTGGCGACGGCCGGGCGATGTCACGATTGGCAGGTTGTCCTCCGTCGACCTCGATACCCCCTCGGGTAGGCGAGACTCGGTATCTTGTCTGCTGCCGCGAGCGGTGGTAGTGGCGAGGGGCGGCCTCGGCCAGAAGTCGTTGACGGACTCGGGCCGTGTCAATGGCCTGCCGCACCACTTGCGCCAGTTCCGGATCTGGTGGACCAAAATCGAGCCTCCAGTCCTCGCCGATCAACTCGTAGCCGAACTCCGAGCCCCACGAGTCCATCGCCGTCCTCGCCGCGTAGTACGCACCGATGCCGTCCGGGCGGATCAACAGCAACGGATAGGGCTCGCCGGAGTTCTCCGGGTCGAATTCGCCCTGGGCCAGGAGATGCTCGCGGACGGCCCGCAACGCCGCGGCCAACGGATTGCCGGGCCCCATGGGACCGCTGAAATCATCTGTGGTCAGAGCAGTCCCTTCCGGCTGCAAGACCACGGCATCCTCGCGGCATTCGATGTAAATCGGCCGACGATACGTTTCGTGGGAACCACGATAGGGAACGATGGCATAGGAACGACGCCGTTGGGCCGCGGCCTGCCGCAATTCGGCCAAGCGGCGTTCCGTCTCTGCGATTTCGGCACGGACCTGTTCGAGTTGCGTCTTCAACTGGCTCCCCGGCTGCACACGCTTGTCGTCGAGCGTGTCCAACTCGAGGTACGCCGCCTGCAATTGGGCAACGCGGTCGCGCAATCGCCGCGCATGGTCCTCAATGTGCCCCAGTTCGAGCCGTGCTTCATCCACTTGTCTGGCTGTCTGCTCGCGTGACGCGCTGAGTTGTTCCACGGCCCATTGCGTGTCCTCCCGAGCAAGGCGCAGTTGCTCCTCCTGCTGGCTCTGTTCGGCTGCAGCCGTTTGTGCAGCTTGGATTCGGGCCCGCCGGGCGATCACGACAAGCAGTAGAATCAAGGCCCCCATCGTGCAGATGAGCACCGCCAAGAACGGGAAGAGCGACACACCGGCGGCGGCTTGCTGGCGGTTTCGGTTGCGTGTGAGGGCAGAGCTTCTCATGCCGCCTGCGTCGTTCGTGGTTTGGCATCGAGTTGAATCGGCGGTGCGTCGCTCGGGCTGCCGGCAAGCCGGGCATTGAGCAGGTGGATCACCGCGGCCAGACTCATGACTGTTTGCTCGAAGTTGCTCGCGCCGGCCAAGGCCGACAGATTGCGGTTCAGCGCGGTTTCGAGCTTGACCACCTCGCCGGTTGCCTCGACCGCACGGCCAAGCACGTCTCCTTGTCGGGAGATCGCCTCCTGGAGTGAGGCCATCGCCCGGACACTATGTGTCTGAGTCTGCTGTACCTGCTGCCAGTGGCGGCGGTTCTGCTCGGCCAGCGACTGTTCGACGGCAGCCAGTTGTCCGACATGCCCCTTGAGGCTTTCGGAGAGGGCCCCGGCCAGCGTCGCCTGGACCTGTTTGCCCGCCGCATCGGCGAGGGTGGACCAACGCTTGCCTGCCTCGTTCATCGAGGCCTGCCACAGTTCGGCCTGCCGTTGAACCAGCCGCTCGGTCACTTCGACCACCGTTTCGGCCATCCGCCGTACGGCTGCCAATTGTCCGTCGGGACCGGCGGATACCTGTTCGAAACGCCCCTCCAACTCGGCTGCCGCCTGGTCGTCGACCTGGGCCAACAGCGTGCTCTCGGCACGATCGGTGAGAAACTGGGCAAACATCAAGACGATCGAAAGGCCCAGTGCCAGCGCGGTCGTATCGAACGCCACGCCCAGTCCGGCGGTTACCTCCGGCAGCGAGTCCTCCAATGCCTCGGGTGCCAGGTTCGCAATCGCCAGCGTGATCCCGATCACCGTGCCCAGGAACCCCAGAATCGGTATTGCCCAAATGATCACGCGCACCAGGGAATAGCTGGCATGCAGCCGGCCGGCGTCCAGATCGGCCAAGTATTGAAGGTGTTCGTCGAGCGTCTCGGCACTGCCTCGCCGCCGCACGTGTTCAATCGCCTTGTGCAGCCGTAGTACGAGATAATCGCCCTGTCGCCGGCGAGGCAAACGGGCGAGCCGATCCAGCAGAGAGTCACAGGCGTTGGCCCCTTGTCCTCCCCGGGGGATTGGTCCCAGCAGCGATGCGGACAGCAACGGGTATTGTCCGAGTATGTCGATCAGCTTCAATGCCAGAGCAGCCAGTCCAATGCAGAACATCGTCGTGGCCAGATACTCAACCAGGTGGCTGTTGAAATAGCGCTGGATGAACGGCCCCGCCAACACGCCCGATCGGACCAGGCCGTAGAAGGCCGCTGACGTCACTCCTCCCCACAAGATAGGTGACTTGGCGATCGCCCGCCAAAGCTTCGTTGACCATGTCACGTTTGGCTTCCTTCCTTGTGCTTGCACGATTCAGGCCGAGCCCGACTTCCAGTGCGCCCGCCGCGCATTGGCTCCCGTGGTCCTCAAAATCGGCGTAACCGGCGCGGTTTTTTGAGTTAAACTCAGTTTGCCGGACCGATAGTTCCGGCAGAATCGCCGTAACCGTCAAAGTTTGCCAAAGTGGAGGCGGGCAATAACCGATCTTCTTCAGTGTCGCGCCGATCGGGGATGCAGGATGCGGCGTTCCGGCCGAGGGAGCCGGTGGCGGAAAGAGGTGTGTTGACCGGGACCATCAAGCCTGTTGGAGGCAAATCGGTACCGAGCGATCAATCTTACAGGGAAGTACGTTCCCAGGGGGGGAAACAGTCCGGTGTTGGCCCAGATTGGGCCGCCCGGACTGTTGCTATTTCTTGAGCACGCCCGAATCCGGACCCTCTACCGGCCGAGCAGGGCAGTACGTGGCGAAACAGCTCGGTGTTTCCCAAAGGCGGACCTCGATCACCGGACAGCCCTGCTTAAGAGCCACGTCAAAGATCAGTTTGGCGATGTTCTCGGCCGTCGGATTGGCGTCCATCAGAAAAAGCGGTTCCCCCAGTCTCTCCAGGACCGGCACCGCCGGATCGTCACGGCGAAGAATCATCCGGTGGTCCAGGTGTTCATCGACCCAGCGGCTGATCATTCGCTTGATGTCGGAGAAATCCAGCACCATCCCGCGCTCGTCCAGACCGGAGGCCTCCAGCGTAATGATGGCTCTGCCGTTGTGCCCGTGCAGATTGCGGCACTTGCCCGGATAAGCCAACAGTCGATGGCCGTAGCAGAAGTCGATTTGCCGAGAAACGCGAAACATGGTTCTACCGGTTGGTGAGGAGTTGGTCGGCTACTTCATGCCCACTTGGCCCGCGGCATACTCGGTCGGATCGTCGACGTCGATCAGCCGGAAGGCGGCGATGCGCTCCGCACATTTGTTGCAGATCCCGCAGTGAATCCCTCCTGCCGGGGAAATGCAGGAGAACGTCAAGTCCAGTGGCAGCCTCTTCCCAAGGGCCATGACCTGTCGCTTGTCGAGCCCTGCAAACGGGCGGACAATATGGACCCGATTGCCGGCGGCACGAGCCAGCGCCGACTCGAAGTCGTCAAAGAACGCATCCGTGGCATCGGCGAAAGGGTTGGATCGCAGCACGCCCAGGGCCAGTTCGCCGATGCCGTGCAACTGACACCAGACGGCCGTCTTGACGACCAGCAGCACGTTGCGGCCAGGTAGGTAGACTGCGTTGTCGGGGGTGGTTGCCTCCGGCACGTCTCGTCCGGTCACGCTCCAGTGATCCCCGTAGAGGTCCCTCAGCGGCAAATCGAGGATGACCAGATCCCGCAACCGTGTTGAATCCACGGCCTGGAGGAAGCCCCCAACAGCCGCCAACTCCTCGCGCTGCCACACCAGATCCGACCGAACATAGAACGGCTGAACCCATCGCCCTTGCTCGAGCAGGTGCCCGAGCAGGATGCAACTGTCCAATCCTCCGCTGAGCAGCAAGGCAATCGGTGCGTCGAGAGACCCAGAGTTCATGCAGCTTTCCGGAGGATCGTGGCCGTCGAAGATGCCGGAAGAACACTCATCGCCGAAACACGTACTATTGTAGGACCCGGCCGGGCCGCGGAAAAGGGGTGGGAAGTGCGTCTGGGCCTGTCGCCGCGAATGAGACCTGTCGCCGCGAATGAGAATCGTTGCACACTTTCTGACAGAGGCTATATTGACGCTTGCACGGTCAATACGCGAGGGCGACCAAGGGGAGCCCGGCTCTTCCGGCTTCCCGTTGGCTGGCCTTGCTCGTGCACAGCGCAAAGATCAATCATGACGTCCTTTGCCGTTGGCAAGAATCCAGCCCCCTGCCCGAATCGCATGCGTGCCCGAGACCTGTTTTCCGACGACGACTTTTCCGACGACGCCAAGCCGGCTCAGCGCCACGTATTGCGCGTCTGGGAGCTGACCGCCCAGATCAAGGACCTGTTGGAGACTTCGTTTCCGTCGGTCTGGGTAACCGGCGAAATCTCGAATCTCAGCCGGCCGCGATCGGGACACGTGTATCTGACCTTGAAGGACGACCGGGCTCAACTTCGTGCCATCCTCTGGCGCAACACGGCCGACCGGCTGCGATTTGACCTGCACGACGGCCTGGAGGCGATCTGCCGGGGACACCTCGACGTCTACGCGCCCCGGGGAAGCTACCAGTTTGTCGTCGAACAGATCGAGCCCAAGGGGATCGGGACCCTGGAGTTGGCTTTCAGGCAGCTTCGGGAAAAGCTCGGCCGCGAGGGGCTGTTCGAACCGGGCCGGAAACGACCGTTGCCCGATTTCGTGCGGCGGATTGCCGTGGTTACCAGCCCGAGCGGAGCGGCGATTCACGATTTTCTCCAGGTTCTCGGCCGACGGTGGCGGGGCGCCGATGTGCTGGTCGTACCCACGCGCGTGCAGGGGGAAGGGGCGGCCGAGGAGATCGCAGCCGCGATCGCGTTGGTGCAGCGCCTCCGCGCGCCGATCGACTGCCTGGTGGTCACCCGAGGCGGAGGCAGCCTGGAAGACCTCTGGGCCTTCAACGAGGAGCCGGTCGTACGGGCGATCGCTGCGTCGCCGATCCCGGTCGTCTCGGCGATCGGACATGAGATTGACGTGACGCTGTCGGATCTGGCCGCGGATGTCAGAGCATTAACCCCCAGCGAAGCGGCCGAGTTGGTGACTCCGGACACGGCAGAGCTGGTGGCCCGACTGAGGCAGTATCAACGGCAGTTGCTGGCGGCTCTGCGTACCCGCGCCACTGCCGCGCGCACGCGATGGAACACCCTGGCTCAGCATCATACGCTGCGTCGCCCGTTTCAGCGGATTCACGATCTATCACGGCGGCTGGACGAGTTGGAAGGCCGTGGCAGCCGGGCGGTTCGCGGCCGTGCACGACATGCCCGACAGCAGGCAGACAGACTGGCCGCGCAACTGGAATCGCTCAGCCCGTTGGGCGTGTTGAGCAGGGGCTACAGCCTGACGCAGCGGACCACGGACGGGAGACTGGTCCGCAACGCGGCCGACTTGGCGCTTGGCGAACAGATCACCTCGCAGTTCGCTTGCGGCGAGGCCGTCAGCCGGGTGGAGCAGATCCGCGGCTGAACCCGTTGCCGCACGCGGCTTGGGGGGGCCTTGACGGATCATTCGCCTTGACGTATCTATGGACGTGTTACCCGATACGTTGCTTTCGGTCTTCGCCAAGGAGTGTATCCCATGAAAGTCGAGTTGCAGTACTGCTCTCAGTGAAATTACAAACCCCGGGCCGCCAGTTTGGCGGCCAAAATCGAGGCCGCCCACCAGGATCGCGTCGGCAAGGTGAAGCTGATCGCTTCCGGCGGCGGGTGTTTTGAGCTCTCGCTGGACGGCAAGCTGCTCTATTCCAAGCTCCAGACCGGCGAGTTTCCGGACGAAGACGCCTTGGTGAAGCTGATCGGCGAGCAGTTGTCGTAAGGACTCGTACCAGAACGCCTCCGCCGAGCCGCACCTACGCCCGAGAAAGATACTCGCCGGTGCGCGTATCCACCTTGATCGTTTCGCCCTCGCTGAGATACTCGGGCACCTGAACGATCAGTCCGGTTTCCAGCGTGGCGGGTTTGGTTCGGGCAGTCGCCGACGCCCCTTTGATGCCCGGATCGCACTGCGTGACCTTCATCACTACCGCCACCGGCAACTGGATTCCGATACACTCGTCGTTGTAGATCAGCGCCAACACGCCTTCGAGTTCTTCGGTGAGATACTTCCTTTCCTCGGCCACGTCCTCCTTGGCCACGGAGTACTGGTTGTAGTTCTGCTCGTCCATGAAGTGCAAATGCGTGGCGTCGGCGTACAGGTACTTGATCGCCCGACGGGCGAAATCCGCCTCATCGAGCGACTCACCTCCCCGAAGCGTGATGTCGACCTTCTGCCGGGTCGAGAGGTTTCGTGCCCGATATTTGTAGAACGTGGCGGCGCCGCGGGCCGAAGGCGATTGCACGCTGACGGCCTCGATCAGACAAGGAGCACCTTCATAGTTGACGACTTGGCCGCGTTTGATGTCTTTGGCAATCATGGCAATCTCAAGTAGTGATCTGCAGCGGGCAGCAGCCCGTCATGCACCCGGGCCTTCCTCATTCCTCCGAGAGAACCGTGCCCGCCTGAGGATCAACGGCGATGCCGCCGGTAATCTTGGCTAGAGCGCCGAGCACCAGAATCAAGGCGGTGGGATCGAGCATTTCTTCGTCCGCGTCTTCCTCTTCGGGGAATTCGGGGACCCGTTCGAAGTGCAACACGTCGAACCGGCCGTCGCTCTGTTTGATCCGCTGCAAGACGTCGGCCGGGCCGGCGTCACAGGCGGTCAGTCGCATTTCGTCGGCCAACTCGGCCCCCTGCTCCAGCACTTCCACGCCGCCCGTGTAGCACACGTCCAACGCCGCGAAATCATCCGGCGAGAGCAACGTCAACGACTCGCACAGACCCGAGTCGTCGGCCTTCAGGTTCGTCAGGGTGTACTGGTCGCTCAACTCGGCAAGCGCCTTCTTGACCGTTTCCAGCACCGGCCGGTTGCTCGACTGGAATAACACGAAGTACGTTTCGCGCCAGCGGTACTGGCTGTCTTCAAACATCGACATCGCAACGGGCCTCCCTGGCAACGTGTTTCGCCGGCCGTCAGCCGCTAGCTGTTCCCCAACTCGATGCCCCGTCGCGTGGCAGCCTCCACGGCCGCCATCAGAGCCGCCCTCAGCCCCCCCGATTCCAGCGCTTGAATACCGGCAATCGTGGTGCCGCCGGGGCTGCAAACTCGGTCCTTCAGCACGCCCGTGTGTTCGCCGGTAGCCAGCACCATTTCGGCGGCTCCACGAACGGTTTGAGCGGCCAGGGCCGTAGCCACCGCCCGCGGCAAGCCCATCCGTACACCACCGTCGCTGAGGGCCTCGATGATCGTGTAGACAAACGCCGGCCCCGAGCCTGAAAGCCCCGTGACCGCGTCCATCAACTTCTCGTCGACCTGGTAGGCAACCCCAACGGCACCAAGCAACTTCTCGACCACCTGGCCATCCTCCGGCGTGGCCGCCTGGCCCAGGCAGTACCCGCAAGCCGCCTGGCCCACCAGGCACGGCGTGTTCGGCATCACTCGAATGATCCTGGCTTTCTTGCCGAACACGTCGGCCAACGCAGCCAGACGTACGCCGGCGGCGATTGACACAACCAGGTGCCTCTGGGAAACCACCTCCTTCAATCCGGCCGTGACTCCGGGCATCTGTTGCGGCTTCACCGCCAGAAAGACCACCTCGGCCTCGGCGACTGCCCGGGCGTTGTCTTCGAGAGTTTTACCTCCGGTGGCGTCTGAGAACCGCTTCCGAGCATCTGCTTGCGGGTCGCTCGCCAGCAAGTTCTCGGCCGACAGCAGCCCGCCCTTGACAAATCCTTGGCCCAACGCCGTAGCCATTTGCCCGGCGCCGACAAACGCGATTCTCTGTTTCAACATGGTTGGACACGATTCACGGAATTCGGCACGAAGTGATCATCAGCCGCCATGCTACGCGAAACCAGGGCATCGTACAATGGGGGCGTCGGGCCATCCTCGGGAATGGAGCAAGGCCCCCACTCGGGAGGCAAGCCCGTCAGGTTTCGGTCCGCTGCCAAGCCAGACTATGCAAGACCATGTTTGTATTGATCGGCGGGTGTTGACTAGAATACAGACGTTCCCCCGACTCACTCGGAATCGCCCTTGCGGAGGACCGGGTTTCCGGCTATCTTCCGCGTTCCTTTTCCTGAATTGGCGTGGCACACACAGGCAGTTTTGCGACTTTCCGGCGAACCACACTTCCGGGCCGCGTTCGACTGACGGCAACCGGCTTGGCCCTCGGGCTGCTGGTACTGTTGTCTTTGGCGGCATGGGTTCGACCGGATCCTCGCGGCCTTGGCACACACCAGCAATTCGGTTTGCCGCCGTGCACGTTTCGAGTCCTCTTCGGCTTGCCTTGCCCGTCGTGCGGGATGACAACCTCCTGGGCTCACCTCGTGCGAGGGCAGTTGCTGGGTGCCTTCCAGGCCAATGCGGGTGGAGCGCTGCTAGGGGTGTTTGCGGTGCTGGCCGTCCCCTGGCTGTTACTTTCCGCCACGTTGGGAAGGTGGGTTGGATATCAGCCCAGAAGTGCCTCCATGGCATGGGCGGCATCAGCGGCCGTCCTGGCCGCGGTCGTGGGCTGGGTAATCCGCCTTGCGATGGGATGACCAGGCCTGACAAGCACAGTACAGCGAATGCGAGGGAATACGATGGACCGTTCCTTTCGACGGCATGGATGTCCGGCGGCCGTTCTGGTTGTCCTTGTGGGACTTGTCTCGGCGGCCGGCGGTTGCCGCAGCGCGTTGTTCACCGCAACGTACCTGTTCAAGGGAAACGCCGCTGACGCCGAATTCGACGAGCTCAAGGGCAAGAAGGTGGCCGTGGTCTGCCGTCCAACCGGCAGCTTGACCTATCGCGACGCCAACGTGGCGACAGATCTCGCCGAGGAGATCAGCCGTTTGTTGAAGGCCAACGTTTCCAAGATCGAAATCGTTGATCCGCAAGAGGTGACCGAGTGGCTCGACGAACACGGCGATTGGACCGATTTCGCCGAGATTGGCCAGGCCGAAGCGGTGGCGGCCGACATGGTGGTCGGCATCGACCTGCACAGCTTCACCATCTATCAGAGCCAGGTCCTCTACCAAGGCAAGGCCAACGTGACGCTGTGTGTTTGCGACTGCCGCGAAGATGGTGACATCGTGTTCCGCAAGGAATTGCCGCAATCGGTCTATCCGCCCAACGCGGTCATCCCGACCTCGGAGAAGCAGGAACGCGAGTTCCGCCGCGAGTTCGTGCAGATCCTGGCCGACCAGATCGGTCGCCACTTCTACCCCCACGATCGCCACGCAGACTACGCCCTGGATGCTACGGCCCTGGACTGATAGCGTGCCGACCTGCACGTGGCTGAAGTGTTGCCCTTTCTCCTTGCGGCCCCGGGTCGGGGGGACGGTTTCTCGGCTCCATTCGCGCAGTGACGAACATTGACTGCCCCCAACGCCGTACTTACCATATAGGGGAGGGGCTCTGCGGCTCCTCGATGGCGGCGGAGAGGCCGTGCTGACACACCACCGATTCGATGGGAGACGCAAATGTTACGGCGATCCTTGTTGCTTCACGGGGTGTTCACCGCTGTGATCTTGCTGCCGGGGCCGGCCGGGAACCCGCCGGCAGAGGCTCAACAGGCCACGACCAGCGAGGCCTCAAAACTCCCCCCTCCCGTGGAAGTCCACAAAGAAGACCCGGCTCGCCTGACCACCGTCGACGGTGTGAGACTCGCGGCGACGTACTTACCCGGGCCGAAAAGCGAGGAAAATGGCAAAGAGACGGTGCCGGTTATCCTGCTGCACGACCACAAAGGCAGCGGCAAGGACTTCGGCCAACTGGCCGCGTACTTGCAGTCGCAAGGCCATGCAGTCCTGGTGCCGGACCTCCGCGGGCACGGCGAGAGCACTGAGAAGCTGGGCGCCCGAGCACCGCTGGACGCCGCCACCATGCCCCGTCTGGGATTCGTGCGAATGGTCGACGCCGACATGGAGGTGCTGAAGAATTTCTTGCTGAAGGAAAACAACGAAGAGAAGGTAAACATCGAGAAGCTGTGTATCGTGGGAGCGGGCATGGGCGCGTCGGTGGCGGTGAACTGGGCCCGGCTCGACTGGATTCGCCCGCCGATCGGCAACGTCAAACAGGGGCAGGACGTCAAGGGGCTTGTGCTTCTCTCGCCGGAGTCGTCCACGCCGGGGCTTCCCATAAGCGCCCCCATGAGGGCCCAGCCGTTGACGGTCGTGCTCGCCGACAGGCAGCTTCAACGGGCCCTGAAGGATGGCGTCGGGCTGCAGCTCGGCATGCCGGTCAGCCTGGATTTTCGCCGGGAAGTCTCCGTGATGATCGTTGTCGGCGGACGCAATTCCAGGGCGGTCAGCGAAGCCAAACGCCTGCACACGATGTTCGAGCGATTTCACCCCGATCCGCCGCCCGGCGAAAAGACGCCGGAGAAGGACCTCTTCTACGGCACGCTCGATACCAAGCTTCAGGGAACGAAGTTGCTCGGAGCAAAGCTCAATCTCGAAAAGCACATCGCCCAATTCATCCAACTCCGCCTGGAAAACCGGGCGATTCCCTGGAGCAAGCGGGTCAAGGATCCCTATGCCAGACCCAAGTGACGGCGATCACTTCTCGAGCCGTGGAGCGCTCACGTCTTGGCGGATCGGTACCAGGGGTCGCTCGCTCGCCCCACCGCCGGCGGGAGGCTCTCCGTCGCCCATGCCGGGATTCGCTTCAGCAGGAATGATCGCGCGATCGCCGTCGCCGGACGGGATTCTCAACTCTGCACCAATCGGCAGCAGTTGCGGGCTGGGAAGCGAGTCGCGATTGGCCTCATAGATCTCCTGGGACCGTTCGGCCGACCCCAAGTACCGTTCGGCCAACGCCTCGAGCGTGTCGCCGTCGGCAATCTTATGCGTTCGCAGCGACCCGACCGATCGAGCTGCCGGCGGAAGGCCCAGACCGATCGAAGTCCCCCAGCGAGACGTCTCCGGCACACTCGTGTCGGGGTAGACCCTTGCCAACGGCGGCGGTTCGCCCGACTCCAGCGGCCTGAGGATTCGCGCCGCCTCGGTGATCGGCTGGGCTGAAGGAAGCGACTCCTCGCCCGGCATGCGCGAATCGCCGTTGCCTTCCGTTCCGTCGCGGTCGGCAGAGGCCGAACCAGGATGGTTCCGAAGCACCAGAGTCTGGCCGGCCTGGAACTCGGAAGGACGGGGCTGGTGGGCTTCACGGCGGAACGACAGAGCTGCCACGGTCCCGCCAAACACGACAAAGAACGCCAGGGCTATCTTCGCACTGCGGTCCATTCCTCTCACCATGCTAATCGTGGGTCCGCATCGGCCTCCATCCCGGAATCCGGCGGGCAGAGTATGCCCGGCCGACCGATTCTCGGGCTGCCTATTGATCTCTGCATTTTGAATGATCAAGGCCGACCAACGGGAGGCCGGGCAAGTTGGGCTTCCGTTGGTCGCCCTCGCGCATCGAGTGTGCAAGCGTCCATAATGGGAGTATCGGGACGATCCGGCTCGATTTGCAGTCAACCGGGACAAACTCGGATACGCCGGGGTTCCCATGGTGGGCTCTTACCGGGTCTGGCGAAGATACCGCGGGAGACCGATGCGGATCTGAGTGGGCAGGCAAACCCTGACGATTATGCGACACGCACACTTGCTGTGGAATGCTCCACGGGGTATCGTACGGTAGACCGTAGAGAACGGCGTTCGGGCGGAGTTCACGGTCGCATTATCTTGCTGGGCGGCCCGTGCAAAATGCACTTGTCATGGTGGGAGGTATGGCGCGATGTTCAGCCGAACGCTTCTTCCGCGAGGGCTTCTGGCGGGTTTCGCCTGTCTTGCCCTCGCCGTGCTTGCCCTTGCCCTTTGTGGCAGCGGCGAGGCTGAAGAAAGGACGCTGTTTGAAAAGACCTCGCTTTACAGCAGAATCCTGGTCACCGAGAACGACCAGGGCTTGCGCATCTTGCGATTCGAGGAGGGCGGTGCGCGGCAGAGTGTCGTCAAGCTCGGAGACCCGGACCACATTGAGCTTCCCTACGCGCGGGTCATGCCCGTGGGACTCGCACTGGTCGCGAAGCCGCAACGCGTGCTGATCGTGGGCCTCGGCGGCGGGACGATTCCAGGTTTCCTTCACGCGCACTTCCCGCAGATGCGGATCGACGTGGTCGATATCGACGCGGACGTCGTGGAAGTAGCCAAGACGTACTTCGGATTCCGCGAAGACCCGACCATGCGTGCGTACGTGGAGGACGGCAGACGGTTCATCGAAAAGCGACGGAATCTGTATGACCTGATTCTCCTGGATGCCTTCAGCTCCGATGACATTCCCTACGCCTTGACGACTCGCGAGTTTCTTCGATCCGCCCGCGACGCCCTCACTGCCCAAGGCATTGTTGTCGGGAACGTTTGGGGGCGCAGCTCGAACCGCCTGTACGACTCGATGGTTCGGACGTACCAGGACGTGTTCGAGCAGCTCTACATCGTGGACGTTCCCGGTGCCGGCAACAAGATCCTGATCGCGCTGCCTCGCCGACAACGGGTGACGCGCGACGCCTTGGCTCGGCGGGCCGGCGAGATCTCGAAGCGCCATCGGTTTCGTTTCGACATGGGCGATCTCGTCGAGTACGGCTTCCAAGACGCCGGCGAGGAAGCCCCGCGCGGCCGCGTCCTGACGGACAAGGATCGAACGCGGAACGCCGGGTGACGGGGGCGGGGATCGGCGGGCGGTGTGGCGGCGTCTTGACGGCGGAAGTTGACAGTGGGCGCCGGTCCGCGTATCCTGGAAATCTGAGCGTGGACGAGGCCCCGAAGGAGCCGATCCGCGTTGTCCGCACGAGCATCGGATCGCCGGTTTGCCATCCCGTGTCTCGCTGTTGCGCCGCATTCACCGCCAGCCACATAGCCTCCTGAAGTCTCATACCGATAGCTCCTTGAAAGGAAAGAACATGAGAACGAAGTGTGTCGCCCGTTGTCTCGCTGTCCTGCTCTGGATAACCCCTGCCGTGGCCTGGGCGGCGGCGGTTCAGGATGTCGCCGCGTTGAAGCCGGAGGTGCAAACCGCCGACTGGGCGCAGACCTGGTGGATGCCGCGGCACGAACAGAAGCTCGCGGCGCTGAAGTCGCAGGAAACGGTCGATCTGCTGATGATCGGGGATTCGATCACACACGGTTGGGAGAACGGTGGGAAGAAGGTTTGGGACCAATACTACGCGAAACGCCATGCACTGAACCTCGGCTTCAGCGGCGATCGCACGGAGCAGGTCCTCTGGCGGCTGGAGAACGGGGAGGTTGACGGCATATCGCCGAAGCTGGCCATCGTGATGATCGGGACCAACAACGCCGGCCATCGCCAGGACAAGCCCGAGGACACGGCTGCGGGAATCAAGGCCGTTCTGGAGCAGTTGCGTACGCGCCTTCCGCAAACCAAGGTCCTGCTGCTGGCCGTCTTTCCCCGAGGCGAAGATGCCAACGACCCGCTGCGCAAGCTCAACGACGCGACCAGCAAGATCATCGCCGGCTACGCGGACGACGAACACATCTTCTACCTCGACTTGAGCGGCACCTTCCTGGAGAAGAACGGCCGACTGCCGAGGTCCATCATGCCGGACGTGCTGCACCCGAACGAAAAGGGTTACCGTCTCTGGGCCGAGGCCATGGAGCCGGCGGTCAAGAAGCTGATGGGCGAAAAGTAGGATTCCCGGCGCCGTGCGGTTCAGCGGTTGGCGTACGTGCGGCCGAGGTGTTCGACAATGGCCTTCTTGACCTCCAGCGGATCGAACGCGTCGTGCTTGCGATAGATGATCTTGCCGCCGGGCGCGATCAGCAGCGTATAGGGCACCGGGCCGGGCCATTTCGGGTCCAGCGACTCGGCCAACTCGTCGTAGCTGGCCGAGCCGAACACATAGTTCTTCGCCGACACGTGCTGCTTGGTGAGGAATTCCAGCGCGCGCTCGCGATTCTTGGCCCCGTCCAGACTGATCGTGATCATCTCGAAGCGGCGGTTGCGGTACATCCGGTGAATCGTAACCAGCTCGGCCAGCTCCTCGACGCAGGGGATGCACCAGGTCGCCCAAACGTTGATCAGGCGAAGGTTCTTGGTCTCGTTTGCCGCCGACTTCTTAACCCCTGCCTGATCGATCACATCCAGCGACACGGCCTCCGCATCCCACTGCTTCAGGGCCTCCGCGGCACTTTTGCGTTTGGCCGACCATTTGGTGGAGCAGCCGAAGACGCGCGTCGTTTCGACCGGTACGCTCCGGCCCGCCAGCAAGGCCTCGATGGCGTTACGCGCATCGTGCGATTGGACCGTGCCCACCTCGGAATCGTCGACGCGGCCCACGTAGCGGAGCTTCCGTTGGGCGTCGAAGATGAAGACATGCGGCGTGGCCAGCACGCCGTAGGCCGCTGAGGTCTCTTGCCGGTCGCCGTCGTACAGGTACGGAAATGCAAAACCCTTGTCCTTCGCCCGAACCTTCATATCGTCCAGCGAATCGCCCAGATCGGAATAGCCGAGTTCATCCAGCCGCACGGCGCGCGGGTCATTCGGCGAGACCGCCACCAGGGCCACGCCCCGGGCCTTGTAGTCTGCGTGCAGCCGCAGCAGCCGGTCCTCGTACGCCTGGGCCGTGGGACAGTGGTTGCACGTGAAGACGATCACCAGCACCCTGGCATCGGCAAAGTCTTTGAGCCGATAGGTCTTGCCGTCGATGCCGGGCAACTCGAAATCCGGCGCCGCAGCCCCGATTTCCAAAGTCTTCACTTCTTTCGGCGCCGACCATCCGGCCGAAATCGAGCAGAACAGGGTAGCCACCACGACGCCGGCACGGACAAGGAATCGCCACATCATCTCGACCCTCGATTTGGAGGACTATTGACGCTTGCACAGTCAATGCGCGAGGGCGGCCAACGGGAGCCCGATTTTTCCGGCCTCCCGTTGGTCGGTCTGGATCATTCACAATGCAAACATCAGTAAGTGCCGTTTTTCCAGAAAGTGCAGATTGGTCAATCGCGTTCATTATAGGCCGCGGCACGCCGCGCCGGCAAGTAGGCGATCTTGCCAAAGCCGGGTCTGCCGGAATAGGGTATTGCCTTGCTGCGTCGCGCCGCCGTATCATGTTGTGTGGATCTGTGTACGGTGCATTGCGGAGGCAGCGGCCGTCTGGGATGCGAGTCGCCGCTTCCGCGGAGAGTCGTGCATACATTCGCCGTGCAGCCCACAGAATTCCCCGCGACCAGCTCCCGTCGGAGAGACCCCGTGAAGGCCATGCGTCTTGAACAGATTGCGGCAATCGATTCTTCGCCGCTGAAGCTGACGGACCTGCCGCTCCCGGAACCGGAGGCGGGACACGTGCGGCTGAGAGTTCACTGCTGCGCGATCTGCCGGACCGATTTGCACGTGATTGAGGGCGATCTGCCGCGGCAGAAGCTGCCGATCGTGCCCGGACACCAGGTCGTCGGCACGGTGGACGCTCGCGGACCGGGTTGCCAACGACTCACGGTGGGGCAGCGCGTCGGAGTGGCCTGGCTGCGGCAGACTTGCGGCGAGTGCGGTTTCTGCGCGGTTGGGCAAGAGAACCTTTGCGAGTCGGCTCGCTTCACGGGATACCATGCCGACGGCGGCTACGCCGAGTATGCTGTTGTCCCCGAGGCATTCGCCTACGAGCTTCCCGATGCCTTCAGCGACCTGGAGGCGGCGCCTCTGCTCTGCGCCGGCATCATCGGCTATCGGGCGTTGAAGCGGGCCCGGTTGCCGCGCCACGGGAAGCTGGCACTTTACGGATTCGGTTCGTCGGCCCACGTGGTGATTCAGATCGCCCGGCATCGCGGCTGTGAAGTCTACGTGGTCACGCGCGGTGAGAGCCATCGACGGTTGGCGCGGCAGATGGGAGCCGTTTGGGTCGGAGAGCGGCCGGCCGAAATGCCGGTGCAGGTCGATAGCGCGATCATCTTTGCCCCCGCGGGCGAGTTGGTGCCGCCGGCGCTGCTTTCGCTGCGAAAGGGAGGAACGCTGGCATTGGCGGGCATCTACATGACGCCGTTGCCGGAGATGGATTACGAGCGATACGTCTTCTACGAACGCGACATCCACTCGGTCACCTGCAATACGCGCGACGACGGCCGTGAGCTTCTGGCCGAGGCCGCCGAGATCCCCATCCGGCCGCGGACCAACACCTATCCCCTGACCGAAGCGAACCGGGCGCTACAGGACCTGAAGAACGATCGAATCAACGGCACGGGCGTGCTGGTCGTGGAGTAGGCCTCCCCCGGCGACCGCACTGCCATGACCTATACTGGTAGAGAAATGCGGCGTCTCCGGCCGGCAAGGCGACGCCGTGATTCCATCGAGATACTGGACAGCGTTATAGGACACACACAACGATGCGATCCAACACAGTGCGACGGGGCCTCGTTTCTTCGGCCGTGATCCTCCTGGCCTGTGCGTCGACGGCTCCGGTCTTTGGCCAGGTCAGGATCGTCGCCGAGGCCTTCTCCGGCGGCCGGTTTGGCGTGGGCAAGCTGGAAATCGATCTGCACAAGGCGATGTTGCCCGAGGCGCTCGGCCTGGAGGCACTTTGCCTGACTGAGAGGGACGGTCGCGTGCTCTACCCGACAATCCATGCACCGGCGATCGGAGCCGTTGTCAAGGAAATCCTCAGCGAGGATTCACCGCTGTTGCGTGGGCGACCGTTGGCGCGCCAGGTAGGCGGACTGCTGGGTTCGATCCTCGATCGCCCGCCCAAGGCGACCATCTACTTCCTGTTCCGCGGCGACGCCCCGCTGGAATTGACGCTGCAAGGTCGCACGGCATACCGAATGACGGTTCTCGCGCGCCACGATCCGGTAGCCAGCAGGAACCTGCTTCGTGCCTGGTGGAGCCAGTACACGGCCACGCCGGGGCTGCTGGAGAAGAAGCCCGATTATCCGCCGCTGGTCGACAGCTACCTGAAAACGACCCTTGCGCGACGGCTGAGTCTCACCTTGCCCGAATCCGAACAAGCCCCCTCCTGGCAGGTCGAGCTGGAGGAAGCATTGGGGCTGATGCTGGGGACCGAGTCGATCCGCATTGCCATGCAGCAAGACCGGATTCTGGGGTTGAACAACCTGGATCAGGTTGCCGATCAGCCGCTGCCCGCGCCGCTGCCGTCTCCCGAGGCCACGACTCCCAAGCCACCCGACGACGTCGAAGTGGAACCCATCGCCATGCGCGTGCCCGAGGAGTGCTTCTACGTGCGTTTCGGCAGCTTTGCCAATTTCCTCTGGATGCAAGACACGCTGGCCAAATGGCAAGGCGACCTGCAAAACCTTCTGGCCACCCGCGGGCTCAGTTATGAGATGAGCCAGCGCATGGAAACGCAGCTCGTGCTGAAGCAGAATGCCCTGTCCCGCATGCTCGGCGGAACGCTGATCGCCGACGTGGCCATTATCGGCAACGACATGTTCTTCCGTGAAGGGGCCGCGTACGGAATTCTCTTCTACGCTCGAAACAGCGCGCTGTTGGGCGCCGACTTCGCCGCCCAACGGTTGCAGCGAGTCAACGCCGGCGGTGTGACGGAAACCAAGATCAAGCTCGGCGACTCGACGGTCTCGCTGCTCGCCTCGCCCGACGGCAGCGTGCGATCCTACTACGCCACCGACGGTGATTTTCACCTGGTGACCACCTCCAGGACCCTGGCGGCTCGATTCCTCGAAACGAAATCGGCGGCGGGCTCGCTGGGAAGCTCCGACAATTTCCGTCACGCCCGGGCGCTGATGCCGCTGAAACGCGAGGATACGGTTTTCGTCTACTTCTCCGACGCGTTCTTCCGCACCCTGACCGGACCGCACTATCGCGTGGAAATGGCCCGGCGTCTCCAGGCTGCCGCCGACGTCGATCTGGTGCAGCTTGCCGTGCTGGCTTCGGCCAGCGAGGGCAAACCGGGCGATACGATCGCGCAGCTCATCGCCGGCGAGCTGCTCCCACCCGAGTTCGGCCCACGGCCCGACGGCAGCCGCACGGTGCTTGAAGACGGGCAAGTCTACGACCAGCTCCGCGGCCATCGCGGGGCGCTTCTCCCGGTGCCCGATGTGCCGACCGACCAGATCACCCGAGCAGAGCTGGCGGCCTATCGCAGATTCACCGACTTCTATCGGGAGAAATGGGGACCGCTGGATCCGATCATGGCCGCCGTGAAGCGGGAAGCGTTGCCCGAAAACCGGGAAAAGGTCACCCTGGACTTGCGGATGAGCCCCTTGGCCTCCAAGCAATACGAGCTGCTTGCGGGTGTGGTGGGGTCGGCTGAGCCGAGCCAGTTGGCTCCGATTCCGGGCGACATAGCGGCTGGAGAACTCGTGCTGAAAGACCAGCGTCTGTTTGGGGGGCTGGCCGATTTCGGCCCGCCGTTGCAACTCGTCGACGGGCAGATGCTTCCCACCGGCAGGCTCCGCGATGTGTTGGTCGGATACGTTGGCGTCGCCGGACCGCTCGGGCTGCTGAGTCTGCTCGACGTGCAGATCCCGGCTGCCCCGGACGGCCACGGCTATTCCAGCAATCGGCTGGGCCTGTGGCGCCGTCAGTTCGATCAGTTCACGGTCTTCTCGCTGCATCCGGAGGTGCTCGCCGCGGTAACGCCGCGACTTCAGTTTCAGCAGGCGGTCCGGCCCGCCCAATTGCGAATGCGGATCGGCGACGTGTCGCACGCCCGGATGACGCCCTTCTTGAACAACTGGGGCTACGCGCGGACTCGTGAGACTTCGCTGAGCAATCTGCGGTTGATCAACGCGCTGGACCAACAGCTCCACGTTCCGCCGGAAGACTGCCGGGCGGCGGCCGAATTGCTCCTGGACGCCAAGCTGGTCTGCCCGCTCGGCGGCCAGTATGTCTTCCAGAAGCGTCCCGACGGAAGCGGCTATTGGACGTCGACGGCCCTTGCGGAAGCGGGCGGAAGCCTGCTCAGCATGCGGGCACCGGAAGGCTACCAGGCCCCGCCGCTGAACTGGTTTCGCGGCCTGACGCTCGACGGCGCCATGACCAACGAGGCGCTTACGGCCCACGTGGAGATCATCATGCAATCGCCGGCAAACGAATGACGGCGAGGGCGACCAACGGGAGCCCGACTTCTTCGGCCTTCCGTCGCCGCCGGCCGACGCAACGCTCTCCCGCACCATGATCCGGTCGATCTGATCCAACCGGAGCACAAACGCCGCGTGACTCCACACGAGGGTCCCGCCTGGCATCTGCCCGGATCATCAAAGCCAACGGATTTCTCTTACGCCCCATTGACATTCCCTGGGGCAGTGGAGTATATTGCGGCCAGACTTCCTTCCGGCCGAGTCGGGCGGGTATTGCTCCGTCACGATTCGATCCGGAGTTATTTGTTCATCCAATGTCTTAGTTGGACCGGACCGCCGGCAACCCCGGCGGCGACCGGGCCGGAAGGGAGCGAGTCATGTTTAGGACCAGTCTGGACCGAGGACGAGGAGGTACACGGCAAACCAGAAGGCCCCGGCTGAACCTTCGGCGAGCCACGCTGGAGCAGTTGGAGGATCGGCGGCTGCTGGCGGTCAGCCCATGGCCGACGCCGCTGGCGGCGGACCCCCCGCCCGACGGACACATCTTGCACGTCGACGCGGATGCCTTGCCCGGCGGCTCGGGCGACACCTGGGCCGACGCGGCGGCATCGC
>JAFGRD010000130.1 GCA_016935315.1 Pirellulales bacterium | reverse complement strand
CCGGGACCGATCATCGGCCCGGCCGCCCTGGGCAACACCAGTCTCGGGGGCATCCACTTCACCGGCAGCACCAAGGTCTTCTCGACCATCTATCTCGAGGTCGGTTCCGACATCCGCAAATACGTCTGCTATCCCCGCATCGTCGGTGAGACCGGCGGCAAGGACTTCATCTTCGCCCACGCCAGTACCGACGTCGACGCCCTGGTAACGGCGCTGGTCCGCGGGGCCTACGAATATCAGGGCCAGAAGTGTTCGGCCGCGTCGCGGGCGTACGTCCCCGACTCCATCTGGCCGGAGGTCAAGGAGAAGCTGCTGGCCGACGTGGCCGAGCTCAAGATGGGCGACGTTTGCGATTTCACCAACTTCATGGGCGCCGTGATCGACCAGGGCGCCTTCGCGACCATCAGCGGCTACATCGACTACGCCAAGAGCAGCCCCGATCTGGAGATCCTCGCCGGCGGCGGCTGCGACGACTCGCAGGGATACTTCATCGAGCCGACCGTCGTCCTCTCGAAAGACCCGCAGTCGAAACTGATGGCGGAAGAGATCTTCGGGCCCGTCTTGACGATCCACGTCTATCCGGAAGCGGAGTACGAGCGGACGCTCGCGCTGTGCGACCAGACCTCGCCCTACGCTCTGACGGGCGCGATCTTCGCGCTGGATCGCAGCGCCATCGTCAAGGCGATGGACGCACTGCGCCACGCGGCGGGCAACTTCTACGTCAACGACAAACCGACCGGCGCCATCGTCGGACAACAGCCCTTCGGCGGTTCTCGCGCCTCGGGAACCAACGACAAAGCCGGAAGCTGGCTGAACCTGGAACGCTGGGTCACACCGCGAACCATCAAAGAGACTTTCCTGCCGCCCACCGATTTCCGCTATCCGTACATGGCTGAAGAATAGGCGTGCCGGACGCGAAGGCCGGCGGCGGTTCGCCGCGAATCCTCCCCTTGAACCCGCTCACCTGGAGATCTGCTCATGTCCTGGAAGAACGCCGTCGTTTCGCTGCTGTGGGTGCTCGTTGCCGCGGCCTTGTGCCCGGCCGAGGGGCCGAAGAAGGTCTTGCTGCTCGGGCAAACGCGGGATCATCCGCCGAAGAGCCACGAGTACATGGCCGGGCTGCACGTATTGGCGAAGTCGCTGGAAGGTGTGCCCGGGCTGGAACTCTCCATCCACAACGCCGACGAGCCGTGGCCGGAAGGGCCCGAGTTGCTCAAGGACGCCGATGGAATCGTGATGTTTCTCGGCCAGGGCGCCCGCTGGGAGCAAACGGACCCGAAACGCCTAAAGGCGCTACAGGATCTGGCCGCTCGCGGCGGGGCCATCGTCGGACTGCACTGGGCCATTGGCGGCAAAGACGCCCAGTACATCCCGATCCATCTCGAATTGATGGGCGGCTGCCACGGCGGCCCCGATCGCAAATACGTCGTCACGGAGGCCGACGTCAAGGTTGTCGACCGCCAACATCCGATCACTCGGGGGATCGAAGACCTCCGGCTCGACGACGAATACTACTACCAACTCAAGTTCGCCCGGCAGGGAACGATTCAGCCGCTGCTGCAGGCGATCATCGACGGCAAGCCGGAAACGGCGGCCTGGGCCTTCCAGCGGCCCGACGGCGGGCGGTCGTTCGGCTTCTGCGGCATGCACTACCACAAGAACTGGCGGCTGGAGCCCTGCCGGCGGTTGATTGCCCAGGCGCTGCTCTGGACCTTGAAAATGCCCATCCCCGAGGAGGGACTTCCCGTCGAGATCGAAGCAGAGGACCTGAAGCTGCCGTGAACGGCCGCTTCCTGCGAAGGACCCGGTGCTGCGCCGACTGGCTGTTTCGTGTGCTTCCGGCAAGCGTGTGTGAATCTTCTGAGGGGCGTGTTATTGTCGGCTGCGGCGGTACAGGCGGCCGGCCGATACCCGGGTGACCGAACATGAGCACTTCACGCTACGGCCTCACTGTTGTTTTCCGTACGATTCTGCCGGGTCTCTTGTTCGTACCGCTTACCGTCTGGACCGACGCGTCCGAGGCGGCCCGTAATGTCGTTCTGGTCCTGTCGGACGATCATCGTCACGACTTCATGAGGTTTCATCCCGATTCCCCTGAGTGGCTGGAAACGCCGGCCATGGATCGCATGGCGCGCGAGGGTGTGCACTTCGCCAACGCGTTCGTGTCGACGTCGCTCTGCTCTCCGAGCCGGGCATCCATCCTCACGGGGCGCTACATGCACCATCACCGAGTGGTCGATAACCAGCGCCCCGTCCCACCCGGCACGAGTTTCTTCCCGCAAATCCTTCAGGCAGCCGGATGTCAAACGGCCTTCATCGGCAAATGGCACATGGGACACGAAGAGAATTCGCCCCGCCCTGGCTTCGACTATTGGGCGAGTTTCAAGGGGCAAGGCGTCTACTTTGACCCGAAACTGAATATCAACGGCAAGATGCGGGAATTCGCCGGATACAACGCAGATGTCCTCACGGACTTAACGCTCGATTGGCTGGAGACGGCCCGTGACAGAGAGCGGCCGTTCTTTCTGTTTCTTTCGTACAAGGCCGTGCACTACCCCTTCCAGCCGGCCGAGCGACATCGGGGATGCTATGCCGATAGGCCCGTCGATTACCCGGAGACAATGGCCCGCACGGAACGCAACTACCGCACGCAGCCTCGATGGGTGCGGGAGCGCCGCTACTCGATCCACGGCATCGACCATATGGAGACCGGGCCATTTGACAAGGACCCCGTGCCCTGCCTCGACAAACTCTACCGCTCTTACGCCGAGGCAGTTCACTCTCTCGACGAGAATCTGGGACGCCTGCTCGATTACCTTAGCGCGTCGGGCCTCGCCGGTGAAACGGTTGTGATCTATATGAGCGATAACGGGTTCCATTTGGGCGAACACGGCTTCTACGATAAGCGGGACGCCTTCGAAACATCGATCCGGATACCCCTGCTTGCCTGGGCGCCAGGTCAGTTGAAGCAAGGGATGGTCGTCAAGGAAATGGTCCAGAACATCGACATCGCCCCCACGATCCTATCTGTACTTGGAGTCGAAGCGCCCAAGGCGATGCGGTTCGATGGTCGGTCGTTTCTGCCGCTACTACGTGGCGAGAAGGACGTGCATTGGCGTGATCACATTCTCTACGAGTACCACTGGGAGTGGAACTTCCCCGCAACGCCAACGCTCTATGCCATTCGCACCGAACGCTACAAGTACGTCTACTACCACGGCGTTTGGGACGTCGATTCGTTTCACGACTTGGCGAGTGACCCACTGGAACGCCACAACCTGATCAATATCCCGGCGTATCAGAAGGAAATCGCGGAGCTTCGGGCAAGGCTGTTTCGCGAGCTGGGAGAAAGCAGCGGCCTTAGGCTGCCGATTCGTGTGCCGTACGGCGAACGGCTCGACCAACGCAAGCTCCCGCCATAAACCTTGTGTGCCGGCGGCGAACTGCAAAGGAGTCTGGTAATTGCGCCCGTTGTGATCAGTGCACCGGTGAGAGGGACAATGTGGTGAGGTTAAACGGACGCCACCCTTCCTTGACGGCTTTGATGACGAGCGTCGTCTTGCCGGCAGCGATCTCGATCTCGCCGAGTGTTACCTTCTGGAACCTGCCGTAGTCGCCGGTACTGGGGGCTTTCGCTTTGAGCTTCCGGCGGCCGACGATGACCTCGAACGTACCGCTGGACAGAGCGGCGATTTCGGCGGACACGGTGAACTTGCCAGGCTGGCTGATATCGATCGGCCACTCGACCCAGTCGGCGGCGTTGAGCCAGTAGCCGATGTTCCGGTTCTTGTACTTGGTTTCGAGCTTGAGGTCGCCGTGCAGGATCGCCTCGGTGGCGTCCAGTTGGAGGGTGCCGTCGGCGGCCTGCGCAACCGGTTGTACCGGGGGGACGATGACTTCCGGCTCACCTGCCATCTCGGCGACAAGGACGGTGGCGATCTTGTCGGGCGCTTCGGCGGGCAGCCCGACGCTCTGCCCATTGTCGGTGCTGGTGACGGGGAGCGCGCTGGCCGGAGCAGCGAGGAGATAGGCTTTGGTGATGGGATTGGTCATCGGGACGAGCAATTTCCCGTCGGCGGGCCAGTCAAAAACGTGGAGGTAGAGTTTGCCGGGCTTGCGGGTGCAACGACCGTGGAAGGGGAGTTTCTTGAACGGGCTGGCGGTGGTGCCGTAGATGGCCTCGCCGTTGACCCTTGTCCATTTCCCCACTTCGGCGAGCCGCTCGATGCTGGGCTGCGGAATCAAGCCCTCGGCGGTGGGACCGACGTTCAACAGGTAGTTGCCGCCCTTGCTGGTGATGTCGATGAGGTTGCGCAGGAGCGTTGCGGTGCTCTTCCAGTTGTCGTCGTAGCTCTTGTAGCCCCAAGTGCCGTTCATCGTCATGCACGTTTCCCAGTCGCGACCGGGGAAACCCGTAGCGGGAATGTGTTGTTCGGGGGTTTCCGTGTCGCCCTTAAACCCCCCGCCGAGTCGGTTATTGTGGATGATGCCGGGCTTGAGCTTCAACAACGGGATGAGCTTCTCGGCGCGCTGCCGGTTCATGTCGGTTGGCGTGTCCCACCAGAGGACGGCCGGAAACTCGCCGTAGCGGGTGAGAATCTCGCGGACTTGCGGTACGGCAACCTGGTCGATGTAGTCGTCCATGTCGCGCTCTTGGGCCTTGTCCCATTTGCCGCCGGCGGCGGCCCCACCGTTGTTCCAGTCTTGGGCCTGTGAGTAATAGAAGCCGAGCTTGAGGCCGTGTTTGCGGCAGGCGTCGGCAAGTGGTGCCAACAGGTCCTTGCCGTACGGCGTGGCCTTGACGACGTTCCAGTCGCTCGCCTTCGAGTCGAACAGCGCGAACCCGTCGTGGTGCTTCGAGGTGATGACGATGTATTGCATCCCGGCGTCCTTCGCCATCCGGACCCATGCGTCGGCATCGTACTTGACAGGGTTGAACTGCTTGGCAAACGCCTGGTAATCGGCACACGGGATCTTGCCGCGGTTCATGATCCATTCACCGATCCCGGAAATCTGTTTGCCGTTCCATGTGCCCGCCGGGACGGCGTAGACGCCCCAATGGATGAACATGCCGAACTTCGCTTCGCGCCACCAGCGCATGCGGGTGTCGCGCTGCTCCTTCGTCTCATCGGCGTACGGGTCGGGCTTGACGATTCGCGGCGCGCCCTGGATGTCGAGGGCCACGACCGTGGCGATCTTGTCGGGCGCCTCGGCCGGCAGATCGAGCGTGACGCGATTGTTGTCGGTCGCGATCCGGAGCCCCTGGTTGCCGGCGAGAAGGACGGCCTTGACCGGGGTGTTCGCGAGATCGGGAACAACAAGCCGGCCGCTCTTGGGCCAGTCGAATACATGGAGATACAGACGCGTGATGCCGGCGCCGAGTTTCTTCTGCGTGCACCGGCCCCAGTCCAGGTTTTCGAACGGACTGGCCTGCGTAGCGTAGATGGCCTCGCCGTTGGTCTTCATCCACGCCCCGATGGCCTGCAACGACTGGACGCTCTCCTCCGGCACGCTGCCGTCTCCTTTCGGGCCGACGTTCAGCAGGTAATTGCCGCCTTTGCTGGCGATGTCTACGAGATTGCGGATCAGCGTCTCGTCGGACTTCCATGCGCGGTCGTGTTCGCTGTAACCCCACGTCGTGTTCATCGTCATGCACGTTTCCCAGTCGATGCCGGGCATGCCGGTGGCGGGGATGTGTTGCTCGGGCGTGATGAAATCGCCGTATTTCGGGTCGAGTTGCGGGATGAACCCCTCGGTCCCCATGCTGGCCCAGCCGGCCTCGCGGGTACGAAAGAGGCGGTTGTTCATGATGATGCCGGGCTGTTTCGATCGAACGAGTTCCATCAACTCGGTGGCACGCCACGCTTCGTCGCCCTGGAAATCCTGCGCGCTGTAATCCCACCAGAGAATGTCCACGGGCCCGTAGTTGGATACCAGTTCGTGGACCTGCTGGTGGAGGTAGGCTTGATACTTGGCGTGATCGCGCTGGCCGCTCGGGTACGGTTGGCCTTTAAGCGGGTGCGGCAACTGCTTCGACTTGGCGTAGGCATATTGGTCGTGGTGCCAGTCGATCACGGAGTGGTAGAAGCCGACCTTCAGACCTTCGGCCCGGCACGCCTCGACGATTTCCTTCACGAGGTCACGGTGCAATACGCGCCCCGCGTTGTAGTCGCCGGCTTTCGAGTCGAACAGGCCAAAGCCGTCGTGGTGTTTGGAGGTGAACACGAGATACTTGCAGCCGGCTTCCTTGGCGAGCCGGGCCCACTCGCGGGCGAACGCGGCGGTCGGCTTGAACTTCGGGACGGCCTCCCTGGCGTAGGTGTCCGTATCCGCTTTGACACGCTGCTGAATCCACTCCATGCCGCCGCTCTTGGCGACCGGCTTGCCGTCCCACGTGCCGGCCATGCCCGAGTAGAGGCCCCAATGGACAAACATGCCGAAGCGCGCTTCACGCCACCATTGCATGCGGGCATTCCGCTGCTCCGGCGTTTCGCGCAAGGAGTTGGCGGCGGAATCGTCGCCCTGCTTAGCCGGTTGGTCCGAGGCGTTGCTCTGTCCAGAGCATGTGCCAAGACAGCCAATGAGTATCAACAACGCGACAATTCTCATGAGCATTTGCCCTTTCATATCGGTTCGGAGGGACGAAAAACGTTCGGTGACGTTATCTGCCAAGCAAAGAGTGTCGGTGCGGCCCTCGGCATCCGCGCCCCTTGGCATCCGGCTGCCTCGCCAGCCCCATTGTAGTACCGTCGAACGCCTTGTCAAAACACGTTCCATTGGTCGCCGTGAGTTTCCGAAGGCACGAAGCCGACCAATCCGAGAAGGTCCCTCATCGAGACCTTCTCCCGAACGCCCTGGAAATCGACACCCGGCAAAAACATTGCTCCTGGAAGCGGCACCCCGTTACGGTCGCTTTCGGCAGGATCGGAAACCCGGCGCCGCGAAGAGGAACCCCCACAATAGACCGGTAGTGAATACACCGGCGGTCAACATACCGGCGGTCAACCGGCACGTCGATGCCCCAGCGTCCCGTCGGGCAACGCCAACTGGCGGCGCAACCGGCCCACGTGCTGCTCCAACCGATCCAGGTCTCGACGTGACTGCTCGACCCGGCGGCAGTCGTCTTCCAGCCGCACCAGCACCCCGGCGGCGGCCGTCGGACTTTTCCACTGCTCGGCCAGGACGTCGATCTCGCGCCGCAGCCCGCGACGCAGCCGGCCGCTGAACAGCCAAAGCAGCACCAGGCACCAGAGCGTCAACCAGAATCCGGCCGATACATAGAAGTCAATCCCGAACACGCCCACCGGATCGGCGGCCAGCCACGAATCGTAGAAGAAGTTCTTGCCCAGCCGATACAACACTACGCCCAGCATGGCACACAGCAGCAGTTCGTAGAAACATCGCGTGAACCAGCCGCAGTGGCGCCGGGCGAGTCGGGCTACCAGCGATTCCAACTCGCCGGAGGCCCGCGCCACGAACTCGGCGCCGGCCTGTTCGGCCTCGGCGGCAAGAGTCTGGTACTCGGCCGCCTGGCGCTGCAGGCCCGCTTCGGCCGCATGGCCGCCCAGCACGATCGCCGCGCTGCGCAGTTCGCCCGCGTCCCAGCAACCGGCCACCGCCCGATCGACGCTCTGTTCGGCCTGTTGCTGCTGCCGGCGCTTCTGCCAGGCCCGCACGCCGCCGACCGCGCCCCAAAGCGCCATCTGGGCCGGCGTACGCGCCCTGAAAAGCAGCGAGCCGGCCAGCAGCCCGCCCAGCCCCTGGTACACCCGCAGGACGAGCGAAAACGGGCTCAGTCCCCAGCGGGCGGCAACCTGGCCCAGCAGGCGATTCTCCCAGGGCCTTCGGCTGGCCAGCAGCTCGCCCTGCATCTGCTCGGCAAGCCGGGCGGCCAGCCGGGTGCGCTGCTGTTCGATGGCCGCTTGCGTCGCCCGGACCGGGCCGATCGCCTCGTCCATCCGCCGGCGACAGCGAGACAGCGTCTGGGCAACCAGGTCGAGGAAGTTGGCCCGGCGAATCCGCGCCGCCGCCGTCCCGGCCAGTTGCCGCGTGAGCAGATCGACCAGCTCGGCGAATTCACCCCGCGGCTGTAGCCCCGCCTGGGCGTCGGCCAGTGCGGCGGGAGAATCGACCAGAAACACGTGCCCCATCGTGTACTGATCGCTGAGCACCTCGCGCCAGTCGCTGCGGACGTCCTCATCGACGTCGGCGTGCGTCTGCACGAAGACCAGCCTCGCCCCCTTGGCCGCCTGGGCCAATTCCTCGGCCACCCGGGCGCTGCGGTATTTCTGCTGCGTGGTGGCAACCAGCAACACGTCGCAGTGCGGCAGCAGCTCCCTGAGCCGGGCAAGGTTCGTTCCGCTTGGCTGTTCGTCCGCCTCGGTGGTGTCCGGGTCGGGGCAATCGATCAGCACCACGTCGCTCAGCGCCGCCACGTCGCGATGGACCACTTCGACCGTCCGCGGATCGATGCCCAGCATTTCCGGTCCCAGCTCCGGGCGGCAGATCAACACGGGCCGGATCGTGGTCGGCCGGCGGCGTCCGGCCTGCACGACTTCGCTTCCGACCAGCGCGTTGACCAGTGCCGACTTGCCGGTGCCGGTGCCGCCGAGTGTGGCCACGACCAGCGGTGCCTCGAGCCGCACCCGCAGCGACTCGACCCGCTGGCCCAGCCGCCGCACCAAGGCCCGACACGTCTCGGCCGCCTGCCAGTCGGGCAAGGCGTTGGCCCAGCCATCCAACTGCTGCCGCAGGGCATCGACTTCCGAGAGCAGCTCCAGGCGATCCATTTCGGGCGTCTGCATACCGCAAGGATAGCAGCCGCTGGGACAGGCCACAATTTGGAACCGCTCGCGGCAGGGTTTTGCAGCTGAACAGCCGCCTCTCGCACCCCTCTGCCGCAGGGCCTTTCCGGCGAGCGACCCGATCGAATGGAGCCGAGGGCCCGCGCAGTCTGGAGACGGATGAGCCTGATTCTCCAACAGGCCCGTGGGGCGGCCGTCGCCGCGGGCGAGGCACCGCCGGCACTCAGCCGCCGCGAAGCCCTTGCCAGCGGCGGCGACAAGCTGCGAAGACGCCTGCCAGTCCCACCGCGCCGATCGCGGCCAACGGCGGCAACAAGACGCCCAGATAGACGCCGTGGCGAAACGGGCCCCAGGCCAGCAGTGCCAGTGGACCCAGCAGCCAACTGGCAAAGAGCTTCCAGATAGGGGTGGCGTAGTGGCCCCGGTGCAAGCCGACCACGACGGCCAACGCGACCGCCGGCAACCAGGGTAGCGTGGCCACCGCCAACGCGGCAACCGCCTCGATGGGTCCTATCGGCGGGCCCAACGCCTCGCCCGACAGCGCGGCAACGGGGGCCCAAGCCTCGTGCAAGCCCGCCGGGCTTGCCCACCGGCAAATCCCCACCAACAGCAAAATGCCGATTCCCACCGGATCGGCCAGAAACCCCAGCATGCGGGCATCGGTGCTCAACACCAAGAAAAGCGGTATGGTGGCGAAAACCGCCGCGGGGCCGATCGGACCGGCCAGCACGAAACAAGAAGCCGCGGCGACGTAGAAGGTCCAGCGTGTCGCCCGACGGTCGATCAAGGGCAGGCGGCCCGACGCGTTGCCCAGGGCGAACGCTCCCATGGCCACGATCACGGCGCCGCAGAACAGCGACTCGATTGCGCCCCAAGGAACCGGAATCAGCAGGATGCTGCCGATCAGCAACAGGCCGGCCAAGACGCCCGTCCGGCTGCCCAGCCATCGTGCCGTCAGGCCGGCAAGCAACAGGGCCGGCACGAGGGATGCCGCAATGGCCGGCCACTGCGCCACCGCAGGGCCGAAATCACCGGAGGCCCGCAACACGTGGCCGATCAGAGCCAGTGCCGCGCCGCCGCCCGCCAACGCGGCGGCGGCGGACCACGACAAGCGTAGCGGCTCGGCCCCACCGGCCAAAAACCGCCGACAGACCGGCGGCGAGTATAGCGAGAGCTCCGACACCTGGTCGCTCCGTTGTCTCACGGTCGGAAAGTATCTGAAGCCTTGCGACTTCCGCTGCGATCCGGCCGAAGTGTTGCAGAAATAACGCTTGGCCGCGTCCGGATTGTAGCGGCATGGCACCGTCGGGCCGAGATCACTTTCCAGCCGCAACTTGCCAGAAAACGGTTCCGTGCGGTATCGTGTGCAGACGTAGGGTACAGACGTAGGGTGCAGACGTAGGGTGCAGACGTAGGGTGCAGACGTAGGGTGCAGACGTAGGGTACAATGAATGGGGCCGGATCGGCCAACGGCGTTTGGTTCAATAGTCGTGGGATCACGGAACCCCGCCTTTTGGCAATGTAGCAGGTTGCGCTGCGCATCTTGCCACCACCGCTTGGCTTTCCTGAATTATGCAGATCAACAACAAGAGGCCTGCGTTCGCGGTCTTCGCAGCCGGACTGGCGGCGTTGGCGGTCTTCGTCTGGGCCGCGTGCAGCCTGGCGGCCGAGCAGCCCGGTCCTCCGGCCGAATCGACGGAGCGTCAGATCGCGCGGCTGATCGAGCAGCTCGGTGACGCGGACTATTTCGTTCGCCAGCGTGCCCAGGCCGAGTTGACCCAATTCTCATTCGAGGCCTTCGAGGCGCTCAATGCGGCCACGAAGCACGAAGACCTGGAGATCGCCGCCCGGGCAGCCTACCTGCTGCAACTGATGCGGGCGTCGTGGACCAACGAAGACGATCCGCCGGAGGTGCAGAAGGCGCTGGCGGATTATGAGTTCCAGAACCCGCCGACGAAGCTGCGACGCATGGATCTCCTGGCGGGCCTTCCCGACCGCCAGGGCGTCCAGGCTTTGTGCCGACTGGTGCGCTACGAGAAGTCGGAGCTGTTGTCGAAGCAGGCGGCCGTCCGATTGCTCGATCTGAAGCCGCCGGGCGAGCCGCCCGAAGCGGAACTGGCCGGGCTTTTGCGACAGAACCTTGCGGCCAGCAGCCGCACGGCCGCCCAGTGGCTGCTGGCCTGGCTCCAATTCGCCGACGCGTCGGAGACGGCCATCGATCAATGGGACCGGTTAGTCGAAGCGGAGCACGCCTTGTGGAGGCAGTCGCCCGGCGAGAGCGACGCCGCGGTCGTCGCCAGACTGATCCGCTTCCAGATCGAGTGGCTCAAGAGGCTCGAACAGAGGGATCGGGCCATGGCGGCCATGCGCCGGCTGGTCGACTTGGAGCAGGGGAACCCGACCACGCTGGCCGAGCTGCTCGACTGGTTGACCGAGCAGCAGGCCTGGGACGTGATCGACGAGCTGGCCGGACGGTTCGCCCCGCAGATGGCCGGCAACCCGATGCTGCTGTACATCGTGGCCCAGGCCCAAGCCCGGCAAGGCGATCGGCAGCGGGCCGAGGCCACGGCCGAACGCGCACTGAAGCTCAACCCCAGCGAAGAGCCGAGGCAGTTGCTGAAGCACTTCGCCGTGGCCGAAGCCCTGCGCGTGCGGGAGTTGTACGATTGGAGCCGGCGGGAATTCCGCCACGTGATCGACAACGGTCCCACCGACGAGCCGGTGGTGGCCGAGGCGTTGACCGATCTGCTCGATCTCCTGGTGCTGCGGAGCGAGTGGGACGCGCTCGAGAAGCTGACGGCCCAACTGGCCGACCGCTTCGCGGACCACGCCGTCTTCCGCTACACCCGAGCCCAGCTACAGCAGCACCAGGGCAACCAGGCCCAGGCCGAAGAAACGGCTCAAGCGGCGCTGAAGCTCGATCCCGGCGAGAACGTCCAATTGCTGACCCGCCACTACGGCACCGCCCGAAGTCTGCGAAACCGCGGGCTCGTCGACTGGGCCCGGCGCGAGTATCAGCACATCATCGACACCGGCACGCCCGGCAGCCTGGTCGTGGCCTATGCCGCGGTGGGACTGTCCGAGTTGTTCCACGACCAGCAGCAGGACCTGGAAGCCGCCACGGTGCTCGAGGGCCTGGCCGCGGCGATTCAGCAACAGGGCGATCCGAGCGCACGATCCCAGTTCAAGCCGGCGGAGACCCTGGCGCGGATGAACTACTTCCTCGCCTGCCACTGGAAGCAGCAAGGCGATTTGGCCAAACACCGCGAATACCTCGATAAGGCGTTGGACGTCGACCCGAACGAGATCGACACGCTGATCGCCTGCTATCGGCTTCCCGACCAGACCGACGCGTATCGCCAGAAGATCCGCCGGCTGATCCGCCGGTCGGCTGAGCAGATTCGCCAGGAGATCGCCGTCACCCCCGACAGTTCCACGCCCTACAACCAATTCGCTTGGCTGGTGGGCAACACCGAGGGCGATTTCCAGGAAGCCCTGCGGTTCTCGAAGAAGTCGATCGAGATCAGCCCCGGATACGGCGGCTATTACGATACCCTGGCGCACGTCTACTTCGGCGCCGGCGATTACGAGAACGCCGTGAAGTCACAGACCAAGGCCGTCGAACTGGAGCCCCATTCGGGCCTGATCGCCAGGCAGCTCGAAGTCTTCCGCCGGAAATGGGATGCCGAGAAGGACAAGAGAGCCGAGAAGGACAAGAGAAAGGACGCACTGTGAACACGCTGACCGTCAACGGCGTCGAGCTGGCATTTGTCGATCGCGGCTGCGGCGCGCCGCTGCTGCTGGTGCACGGCTTCCCGCTGGACCACACGATGTGGAACGCGCAGATCGACGCGCTCTCGCTGGCGCGCCGCGTGATCGCGCCCGACCTGCGGGGCTTCGGCCGCAGCGGCGTTACCGACGCGCTGGTCACCATGGAACAGCTCGCCGACGATCTGGATGCGTTACTCGCCGCCATCGAGGTGCCCGAGCCGGTCGCCCTGTGCGGGTTGTCCATGGGGGGCTATGTGGCGTTCCAGTTTTGGCGGCGACACCGCGCGAGACTGTGCGCGCTGATTCTGGCCGACACGCGCGCGATGAACGACTCGCCGGAAATGGCCGCCGCGCGGCTGGCGATGGCCGATCGCGTGATCCGCGAGGGCCCGGCGCCGCTGGTCGATAACATGACGCCCCGGCTGTTCGCCGAAGCCACCTCGCAAAACCGCGACGACCTGGTCGAGTCGCTTCGGCAGATGATGTTGGCCACCGATCCGCGCGGCATCGCCGCGGCCAGTCGGGGCATGGCCCGGCGGCCCGACATGACCCCGATGCTGGGCCAGATCGATTGTCCGACGCTGGTGGTCGTCGGTGAGCAGGACGCCATCTCTCCCCCAGGCGAAATGCGCGAACTCGCCCGGGCGATTCCGCGAGCACGGTTCGCCGAGATCCCCAATTGCGGTCACATGTCGCCGATGGAGAAGCCAGCCGAGTTCAACGAGGCAATCGAGGAGTTTCTCGCCGCGTTGGAAACGGAATCAGGCGGCTCGGGAACGCCTGATTGGTGTTTGCATGGTGAATGATCCGGGCCGACCTACGGAAGCCGGAACAGCGACTGGCTCTTGACGATGGCGTAATCGTCGGGGAAGGTGTGGAAGGCCTGGACCAGGAAGCTCCGGTTGCGGGTTTCCACGTGGATGTAGCTCAACGCGCCCAAGGCCATCCGCCCGCTGGAATCGAACCGGTGTAGCATGCCGAGGCGCGCGCCGTCCTCGGCCAGTTCATGCTGAAACGTCCAAAAGACCTCCGGCTCGACCGGTTCGAGCTGGAAGCTGACTTCGTAATGCACTCCTCCGCGGCATTCGATGGCGTCATCGCGCTGGCCTCTGAGGCGATAGGCGATCAGCCGCCGCCGCTGCGGCAGCGGATGATGCGCCGAGGCCGCCACCTCCGTCAGCGTCAGCCCTCCGTAACGCCACGTTACCACGTGCCCGGCCGTGGTAATGTCGATCTTGGCCTCGTAGTCACCCCGCTTCAGCGAGTTGGATTGACAGATGTTGAACAATTCCGGGTGTAGAGGCCTGCCATAGACCTGGAAGACGAGTTCCGCAACTTTGGGTCGAACCGTGAGCACGGCGACGTGTCCTTTGTTTATCGAATGATACCCGAATGATACGCAAACGGGATGATTTGTTTCCTGCCACCAAGGTCCATTATAGCCTGAGTGTTCGTCGCCCACAAAGGGCGCTTTCGCCAGAAATCAGATTGGCGGAATTCGGACTTGACAAGCGGCGAAAGGTATGTTCCGCGCGCTCGTTTCCGCACCACGGCACAGCGACAACGACTCAGTTTGGAAACAATCCGGCGAGCATGTCGTATCCCGCGTGGGCCCCGGCCGCGATGCCGAATCCGCGATACAGAAACAGCACAGCAAAGAACGTGCCAGCCAGGAAGCGAAAAAGAAAACTGTACCAGTTCAACAAATCGCCGTGCTCGCCCACGTAATGGGCCCCGGCAAACAAGAGACTGGTCAACAGCACCGCGACGATCGTGCGCGACCGCGGCTTCAGTTTCAGCCGCGTCAGCCCCCAAACAACCGCTGACAGCAGAATCAGCCGAAACAACAACTCTTCGTAGATCCCCGCGCCCAAGAAGCTGACCGCCCTGCCGACGGTTCGAAAGGCGTCCTGGGCCACCGAACCGGTCGGAACCGGCGGGATTTGCAGCACCAGGCCCTGCACCTGGGCCAGCAGCCAAAGGCAAATCGACAGCAGCAGACACTCGCCGCCCATCCCCCACAACAGCCCACGTGAAAGCCGCCACGTTTGACGCGTCGTGTAATGCCATCCCAGCAGCACACAGGCCGTCAGCACGGGCAGGAGGAAGTACTGGCCGAATCCCAGTCGACCCAGAACGTCCCTCAGCAGCGCGTCGGCCCCGTTGCGGACTTCCGTCGGACCCAGCAGCAGCACGCCCGCCTCGTAAACGACCAGCCACGGGGCGATGAACACCAGGCTGGCCAGCGGCCGGCGCGACTCGACCCAATATCCCTCAGCCATCCGGGCCAACGGGCTGTGGCGTGATGGCGGTGCAGTCATCAAGGACTCGCAAAAGAATAAGGTTGGACAGACATGAAAGTGCAAGGGCGCGATTGGCACGGAGGAAAAAGGGGTTAAGATGTATTGTCTCGGAAAGCCTGCCCGCCGTTCCGAGAAACTCCAAATCTTACTCGAATCCGCCATGACCGCAACCCTGCGAGAAGTCTACGACCGTTTGTTCGAGGTGTTCGGGCCCCAACATTGGTGGCCGGGCCAGACACCGTTCGAGGTGATCGTCGGCGCCGTGCTTGTGCAGAACACCAATTGGCAAAACGTCGAGCGTGCCATCGACAACCTCCGCCAGGCCGATCTGCTCCAGCCACACGCGCTGTACGACGTGCCGGTGGAAGAGCTGGAAGAGCTGATCCGGCCGGCCGGATACTTTCGGATCAAGGCGCGGCGGCTGCGCAGCCTGTTGCAGTTCCTCGTGGAGCGCTACGACGGCTCGCTGGAAGTGATGTTTTCCACGGAGTTGTCGACGCTGCGCGGGGAGTTGCTCGGCGTCCACGGCATCGGTCCGGAAACGGCCGATTCGATTCTGCTTTATGCCGGGGGGCTGCCCGTGTTCGTCGTCGACGCCTATACCCATCGCATCCTCGCCCGGCACGGCTGGATGGACTTCCAGACCGATTACCACGCGATCCAGGAGCACTTCGAGAGCAATCTTCCCTCGGACGTCGCGCTGTACAACGAGTTTCACGCCTTGTTGGTGCGCGTGGGCAAGCACTATTGTCGCAAGAGCAAGCCGAAGTGTGAGGAGTGCCCCCTGGCCGGGCTGTTGCCCGCAGGGGGACCGGCGGAACGGGAGGATTGACGGGCACGTGTCAGCTAGTATCAGGTGAACACCCCATGTCCCTATTCGACGCCAGCGAAGAAGCCAACCGCCGGCAAGCCCTGCCGCTGGCGGCGCGGATGCGGCCGCGCTGCTTGGAGGAATTCGTCGGCCAGCGGCATTTCCTGGGCGAGGGGAAGCTGCTGCGACGGCTGTTGAAGGCCGATCGCCTCGGCTCGGTGATCTTCTACGGCCCCCCCGGCACCGGCAAGACCACGCTCGCCCGGCTGCTGGCCAGCGAGAGCCGCAGCCACTTCCAGCAGCTCAGCGCCGTGACCAGCGGCGTGAAGGAGCTGCGCGCGATCCTCTCGGCGGCCTACGACCGTCTCTCGGCCGCCGGCCAGAAGACACTCCTGTTCATCGACGAGATCCACCGCTTCAACAAGGCCCAGCAGGACGTCCTGCTGCCCGACGTCGAAAACGGCGTGGTGATCCTGGTCGGGGCCACCACGGAGAACCCGTTTTTCACCATCAACAGCGCGCTGGTCAGCCGCAGCCGCGTCTTCCCGTTCGAGCCGCTCTCGACCGACGACGTGAAGACCCTGGTACGCCGGGCTCTGAGCGACACCGAGCGGGGCTTGGGCCGCCGGAAGGTCCATCTGCACGACGACGCGCTGCGGTTCCTGGCCGAGGTCAGCGACGGCGATGCCCGGCGGGCCATCTCGGCGTTGGAGGTCGGCGTCCTTTCTAGCGATGCGTCGCCGGTCGAATTCACCCGCCAGTTGGCCGAAGAATCGGTGCAGCGGAAGGCCATTGGCTACGACCGCGACGGCGACACGCACTACGACACGATCAGCGCGCTGATCAAGAGCATCCGCGGCAGCGATCCCGACGCGGCGCTCTACTGGCTGGCGCGGATGCTCGAAGGCGGCGAGGACGTGCGGTTTCTCGCCCGGCGGATCGTGATCCTGGCCAGCGAAGACGTCGGTAACGCCGACCCGGCCGCCTTGCCGCTGGCCGTGGCGGCGGCCGGAGCGTGTGAGCTGGTGGGATTGCCCGAGTGCCAGTTGACCTTGGCCCAGGCGGTCACGTACCTGGCCTGCGCGCCGAAGTCGAACGCGGCGACCGTCGGCATCGGCGAGGCCCGCCGCGACGTCCGCGAAGGCCGCGTGCTGCCCGTGCCCGTTCATCTCAAAGACCGGCACTACGCCGGCGCCAAGCGGCTCGGACACGGCGAGGGCTATCAGTACGCCCACGATCACCCCGACGCGATTGCCGCCCAGGACTACCTCGGCGTCCAACGGCAGTACTACCGGCCCGTCGAGCGCGGCTTCGAACGCGAGTTGGCCGAGCGGCTGAAGGCGATCCGGGCGCGGCTGCGGCAGGGGCGAGAGCAACGGCGCGAGAAGGGCGAAGGCTGAGGGCCGAGAGTTGAGGGCCGAGGGGAACAGTCCCATTTTCCCGGCGCGAGGATTGGGACAGGCCCCGGGGCGCGGAGATCGGAACAGGCCCAGACTGTGCGGTGCGCGCTTCTTCCACCCTCACTCAAGGCCGCGCTTGCCGCAGCCCGACGGCGTCTTGGATAATCACGTCCAGCGCCTGCTGGATCCGCTTGGCGTTGGCCCTCTTCAGCGGAATCAGCTTCAATCCCCGCGAAGGATCTTCGCCGGCGGCCTCGTCCAGCGTTTCGGCCAGGCTGGTAATGTCGTCGATCAGCGGTGACGGGGCCTTGACCACCAGGGAGTTCGTGATCTCGTCGACCGTCATTTGCGACGAGAGCCAACTGGGCATGGAACGCGCGCCGGCCGCCCGCGACGACAACTGCGTGCCGAACATCTCGCGAATCACCTGCTCGATCCGGGAAGCCTTGGTGTTTTTGATCGGGATCATCTTCGGCTGCCGGGTGGCCAGCGTCTGGGGCACCTCGTCGGTGTCGAGAATCGTCAACAGGTGTTCGATCTTGGCGCGATCCGACCGGCTGCCCTGGACCAACAGGGTATTGAGTCGTTCGTCGGGCACGATCACCAGCCGGCTGCGGCTGGTCGTTCGCAACGATCCGCGAATGGCACCCGGGGCCGCCGCGCCGGTCTGGCCCACGCCGGCGCGGAGCAATTGCATCAGCGTGGCGGCCACGGCCGACGCGCTGGCGTTGCGGACCGGATAGATGCTGAAATCGCGGCCGACGTAGCCGGTCCGCTGCGACATGGCCCGCAACAGCGATTCAAACTGGTCCAAGGCCTCCGGGTCTTCCGAAGCCGCCGTGATGCTCCCCTCGCCCAACACGACCAGAACCGCCGGGGGCTCCTCCGATGGTGTATCGGCGGCGGCTTCGACCGGTGTGCCGGTGTCGGCCGGGGGCTCCTCGGTCGTTCCTGCGGGCCCCTCGGCGCCGGGCGGGCCGTCGTCGCCCTTTGCCCCGGGCGGGTCCGGTTCTTCCGTGTCGCGCAACAGGGGCGTCACGGCCGAGGGCGCCACCACGCGGATCGGGTTCTTGCGAAGCTGCGGCCAGACGCGCTGGATTTGCTCCAGGGCCGCCTTCGAGTCGCCGTGGAACGGGATCACGCGCAGCCGGTCGCTGCCGCTGCTCTGCACCGAGGTCAGCCCGGCCTCACCCATCTTGATCAGCAGCTCGCGAATTTCCGTCAGTTGCTCCTTGGTGCCGCGGACGAACAGTTGCTGCGTGTCGGGATCGGCGTCGATGTCCGGTATATTCGTATAGCCCTCGTCGCGAAACAGGGTGTTGATGGCCAGCTCGGCCGTGGCGATCTCGACGTAGTCCAACTGGAAGATCTCCAGGTGGCGTTCCCCCGTGCGCATCTGCTCGAGGGCCTCGCGAATCGCGTCGTGGACCGTGGGCAGCGCGATGGCGATCAACTGGTTGCTGCCGGTGTCGATCGACAATTCCGCCTGGGCCCCTTGCCGCTGCAGCAGCATCTCCAATACCTGGGTGACCGAGTAGGGATCGACGTTCTTCAGCGAGTGCAGTTCGAGCTTCATCCCGGCGTCGGCCGCCTCCACCTCCTGGATCAGTTCGTCGATCGTCTTGTGCTGGTCGGGCGAGGCCTTGGCGATCACCGCGTTGTTGCGGGTGTCCAGCGAAAGCTGCACCTCGGGATGGTCGACGAAGAGCGTCTGCAGCGCCGACATCAGGTTGGTCGGATCCGCGGAGGTCAGCCGGTGGATCTTCAGCGTCGGGCTCCACTCGGGGTCGTCCAGGTCCATCTTGTCGATCGTTTCCTGGATCTTCTCATGATCGTCCGGCAGGGCACTGACCACCAGGCTGCGATTGCCGGCGTCCAGCGCAATGGACGCCTGCGGCACCAGTGCCGTCAACACCGCCAGGGCCGCCCGGGGGTCGGCCTTGCGGAACCGATACACGTGCGAGGTCGGCTCGACCGGCTCGGGCAGACTCTTGGTGAACTGGTCGACCGCGTTCTTGACCGCCTCCTGGTGTTTCGGCGTGGCCCAGACCACGAGGCTGTCGCGGTTGGGGTCGGGCACCAGGCGAATGCTCTGCTTCAGCACCGGGTCGAGCACCTGCAACAACGCCGGCACGTCTTCCTTGCGCATCGGATACACGGCCAGCGTGCGTCCCGTGTCGCGCAACGCGTCGGCCTCCATCTGGTCGACCGCCGAGCGGATAATTTCGTGATCGGCCGGCCGCGCGTAGGCAATCAGTTGGCCCGGATCGGTGCCGACCGAAAGCTGGGCGTCGGGCACCGCCGGCGTCAGCAGGGTAATCGCCCGGGCCGCGCCCGTGGTTTCCAGCGCATAGGTCACCAGCTTGCGGGCCGTCTCCGGCGGCTCCTGCTGCGACATATTCTCCACCGCCTGCTTGATCCGGGCGTGGTCGGCGGGCCGGGCCCAGGCGATCAACTGCCGCGGGTCGGTGCCCACCGAGAACTTCGCTTGCGGGATCGCCGTGACCAGGAACTGCATGGCCGCGGCCGCGTCGGTCCGGTCGAGCGTGTAGACCTCGGCCCGCGGGGCCGTTTCCTCCGGTTCCTGTTGCGACATGTTCTCCACGGCCTCCTGGATGATCTTGTGCTCCAAGGGTCGCGCCCAGGCCAACAACTGGTTCGGATCGCTCCCGGCCGAGAGCTGGGCGTTGGGAACCGCCGCCGAGAGCACGGCGATGGCGTCCGCGGCCGTCATCGTCTTCAGCGTGTAGGTCACCGCGCGGGCGGCGGTCTCGGCCGGCTCGGCCACATCGAGCTTCTCCAGCGCCGCCCGGATCTCCTCTTGATCGGCCGGCCGGGCGTAGGCGATCAACTGCCCCGGATCGTCGCCCACGGTCAACTCGGCGTCGGGAACCACCGAGGCGAGAAACTCCAGCACGTCTTCCGCCGACTTCGACTTCAGCGCATAAACCGCCACGGTCGACCGCTTCTCCGGGGCCCCCTTGGCCGAGAGCTGTTCGACGATCTGCTTGATCTTGTCGTGGTCGACGGGGCGGGCCCAGGCAACCACCTGGCCCGGATCGGCGCCCAGCGTGAAAGTCGCCTCGGGGACCGCCTCCTCCAGCAGTTGCAGCTTGTAGATGGCGGCGCGGATATTGCCTTCCTCGATGTCGTAGACCATTGCCTTGTGGGCCACTTCGGGCGGCTCGGCAGCATCCATCTTGTCGATCGTCTGCTTGATCTTCAGGTGGTCGTCGGGCCTGGCGACCGCGATCAGTTGGCTCGGCTGCGAGCCGGCGTTGAGCGTCGCGTTGGGGACCACCGGCGTCAGCGCGACCACCGCGTCCTCGGCCGCCATCGACTGCAGCGTGTAGACCACCGCCGTGACCGCCTTGCCTGCCGGCTGCTGGACGTCCAGACTGGCAATCGCCTTCTGGATCTCCGCGTGGTCGTCGGGGCGGGCCCAGGCGATCACCTGGCTGGTGTCATCGCCCTGGGCAAACTGGGCATCGGGGAAGGCCGTTTCCAGAACCTGCAGCGCGACCTCGGCCGTGGTCGATTGCAGCACGTAGACCTCCATGGTCGGGCGCTTCTCCGGCGGGCCCTTGGCGGCAAGCTGTTCGACGATCTGCTTGATCTTCTCGTGGTCGGCCGGCCGGGCCCACGCCACCAACTGGCCCGCCTCGGCGCCCAGCGTGAGGCTCGCCTCCGGCACCGCCTCCTGCAACAGCCGCAGCCGGTAAACCGTGCCGCGGATGCCGGCTTCTTCCAGGTCGTAGACGACCGCGGTGCGGGCCGTCGCCGCCGGCTCCTCCGCGTCGAACCTGGCAACCGTCTCTTGAATCTTCTCGTGGTCGGCCGGCCGGGCCCAGGCGATCAGTTGGTTCGGGTCGGTGCCGGCGCTGAGCGTGGCGTTGGGAACCACCGGCGCCAGGGCCGTGATGGCGGCGGCGGCGGTGGTCTTCTGCAGCGCGTAAACGGCCAGCGTGGGCGCCGTCTCCACCGGCTCTTCCACGTCGAGCGTGGCCAGCGTCTGCTTGATCTTCTCGTGGTCGGTCGGCCGGGCCCAGGCAATCAGTTGGCTCGGATCGGTGCCCGCGTTGAGCGTGGCGTTGGGAACCACCGCGGCCAGCACCGCGATCGCGTCCTCGGCCGTCGTCGATTGCAGCGTGTAGGCCTGCATCGCGGCGGCCGTTTCCCCGGCATCGAGCTGCGCCAGGGTCTGCTTGATCTTGGCATGATCAGCCGGCCGGGCCCAGGCCACGAACTGGCCCGGGTCGGCGCCGGGGTTGAGCTTCGCGTTGGGGACAATCGGTGCCAGCACGGCCAACGCTTCGGTGGCGGTGGTCGACTTCAGGCTGTAGACCGTCACGGTCGCAGCCTGGTCCGGCACTTCTTCCACGTCGAGCTTCTCGATGGCGCTCTTGATCTCCTGATGATCCGCAGGCGTGGCCCAGGCGATCAACTGGCTGGGGTCGTCGCCCGCGGCCAGCTTGGCCTCGGGAACGATCGATGCCAGGAACTGCATCGCCGTGGCCGCCGTGATCGACTGCAGCGTGTAGAGGGTGACCGCCGGCTGCTTCTCCGGCGGGCCCTTCACGGCCATTTGCTGGATCATCTGCTCGATCTTCTTGTGATCGTCCGGCCGGGCCCAAACGACCAACTGGTTCGGCCTGGTCCCGATCGAGAAGTTGGCTTCGGGCACGGCCTGCGCGAGCAGCCGCACGGTGAAGGGCACGGCGGACAGGCTGGCAATGTCCAGCGTGTAGACGCCGATGCGCGGCGCCGTCGCCTCCGGCTCGTCCGCCGCCAGCTTGGACAGCGTCTGCGTGATCTTCTCGTGCTCGGCCGGCCGCGCCCAGGCGATCAGTTGGTTCGGGTCGGTGCCGGCCTGGAACCTGGCCGTGGGCACCTCCTTTTGGAGAATCGGCAAGGCGGCGGTCGCCGTGATCGCTTGCAGCGGGTAGACCGTCATGGTCACCTCGCCCTCGGCCGGGTCGCCCGTGTCGAGCTTCTCGATCGCGCTCTGGATCTCTTGGTGCTCGTCCGGCCGGGCCCAGGCGATCAGCTCGCGGGGGTCCTCGCCGGCGATCAGCTTCGCGTCGGGAACCACCGAGGCAAGCACTTCCATCACGGTCTCGGCCGTCTTCGCTTGCAGTGCGTAGACCTGCATCGTGGGCGTGGTTTCGGGCGAACCCTTGCCCGAAAGCTGGTCGACCAACTCCTTGATCACCTTGTGGTCCTCGGGCCGGGCCCAGGCGATCAACTGGTTGGGATCGGCCCCCATCGTAAACGTGGCATTGGGTACGGCATCCCGCAGCAGTTGCAAGGTGTAGTAGGCGGAGCTTGTCGTGCGGCGGCCTTCCAGCAGATAGAGCACCGCCTTGGCCGCCGCGTCGGCCGGCTCCTCGACGTCGATTTGCTCAAGCAGCGACTTGATCACGTCGTGATCGGCCTGCCGGGCCCAGACCATCAGGTTTTTCGGGTTGTCGCGGTCCACGGTAATCTGGGCGTTGGGAACCACGGTGCTGAACACCTCTTCGACCGACTCGGCCGACTTCGCCTTCAACGGATAGACGACCAGCTTCGGGGCCTTTTCCGGGGGCGCCTCCTGGGCCATCTGCTCGATCAGGGCTTCCAACAGCTTGTGATCCTCGGGTCGCGCCCAGGCGATGATCTGGCTCGGGTCGGCGCCGACGGTCAACGTGGCGTCCGGCACCGCGTTGCGCAGCAAGCGATACGCGAAATAGGCGCTCCGCTCGTCGTTCGACTCCAGCGTATAGACCACCGCCCGGGGCGCCGTTTCGGGCGGTTCGGCCTGCGACATCCCCGCCACCGCGGCCTTGATGATCTCGTGATCGTCGGGCGTGGCCAGCGCGGCCACCGTCCGCTTCTCGACGTCGGCGACGATCTGGGCCTTGGGAACCATCTCGGCGATCAGCAACCGCATGGTCGCCGGGTTGCCATGGCCGGCGGGATACACGACCAGCTTCGGCCGGTGCTCCTCGTCGGGCCCGGCCAGAATCTGCTCCAACGCCGCGGCGATCACCGCATGGTCCTCGGCCGTCGCCCGGGCGATGATCGTCTCGGCCGTGGCGTCGCTGCGCAGCGCAACGCCAGGCAGCAGCTCTTCGAGCATCTCGATGGCTATCTGGGGGTCGGACCCCTGGACGGGATAGGCCACGAAGGTCTCCTGCCCGCCGCCGGCGCCCGCCGGGTCCATCCGCTCCAAGGCCATCTTGATCTGTTGTTGCTGCTGGGGATCGGCGTAGACCAGCAGACGCTTGCCCTTGGCGTCGAGAACGACGTTGATCTCGGGAAACACGTCCTGCATCAGGCTCAACAGGCTCTCGGGGTCGGCTCCGCGAATAGGATGGGCGATCAACTCGCCTTGGGCTTCAAAGGCGATGCTCAATTCGACCTGCTTCAGGGTGGTTTCGAGGATCTCGTGATCGGCCGGCGTGGCCACTGCGATCAGACGCTTGCCCTTGTCGTCGAGCGTAAGCTGGGCCTTGGGCACCAACTGCTGCAGTGCGGCCAGCAGTCCGGACGGCGGTTCCGATAGCCCCGTCAAACGGCTGCGATAGCCGCGGCCGAAGGCGCTGCGCAGGCCCGGCGGCGCGGCCTGCTCGGCCGAGTAGGGATACGGATAGACCCGTAAGGTCCGGGCGCCAAAGCCCGTCGCGCCTTGTTGCATCTGCTCGACGACTTGCTTGATCTGCTCGTGGTCGCGCTGCGTGGCCCGGGCCACGATGGTGCCGGCCGTGGCGTCGTGCTGGACTTTCACGTCCGGCAAAAGATCCTGGATCATGCCGAGGATCACGGTCGGATCGGCGTCGGCGACCGGATAGACCATGATCTTCTCCAGCGCGGCGCCCGGCTGCCCCGAGTCCATTTGCTCGATCGCCTGGCGGATGGCCTCCTGATCGTCGGGCCGCGCCCAAACGGTGATCCGCCTGGCCTTCTTGTCCAGCACGACCTTGGTGTTGGGGAACAGGTCCTCCAGCACGCCAAGCACGCTCTCCGGATCGGCCGAAGTCAGCGGATAGGCGGCCAGTTGGTACTTCTGCTGCTCGGGAACCTCTTGCTCGAGCCGGTCGAGCATCTGTCCGATGACCACGTGCTGGGTCGGTTTGGCCCAAACGGCCAACTCACCCGGTTCGCCCCCGGCAATCACCTTGATGCCCTCCATGTCGGCGGTCAACTCCGGCAGCACGGCCTCGAACCGCGTCTTCTGGGCCGAGGTGACCGGATAGACCATCAGCAGGTTCTTTTCTTCCGGAGGCAGGGTCGTCTCGATCCGTTCAATCGTCGTCTTGATGATCTCGTGGTCCCCCGGCGACGCAACCACCATCAGCCGCCTTTGGTCGGCCTCCACGGTTACGCGCGCTTCCGGAGCGAGTTGCTGCAGCACGGCCGTCAGGCTTGCCGGCGGAGACTGGCTCAACGGATAGAACCGCAGCTCCGGATCGTCCGGCCCCCGCTGGTCCGCCTGCAACTGCTCCAGCAGACTCCCGAGCGCCTGCTGGTCGGCGGCAACCGCCACGGCGATCAGGTTGCCGGTCTGGGCATCGACGGTCAACTCGGCGTCGGGCAGGAGCTTTTGCAGCAGCGTGAGCGTGGTGGTCGGGTTGAGCTTGCCCAGGCGATACACCTCCACCTGGGCCGTGTGCTGCAAGGCGCCGCCGCGTCCCAGGGCCCCGATGGCCGCCTTGAGCGTGTCGTGTTCGGCCGGCGTGCCCCACGCCACCAGGTTGCCGGTCTTCGGATCGGTCGTGATCCGCGCGTTGGGCACCAGCGGCGTCAGCGACGCCAGCAACGTCGCAGCGCTGGTCCCGTGGATCGGATAGACTTCGAACCGCGGCTGCTGCTCCGCCGGGGCCTTGGCGGTGATCTGATCGATCGACGACTGGATCGATTCGTGCTCGTCGGGCCCGGTCCAAACCAACAGGCGATTGGCCTTCGCGTCGAGCACGAGCTGCGTATCCGGATAAATGCCCTGGAGCGTGGTGAGCACGCTCTGCGGGTCGGTCGACGCGATCGGATAAACGACCAGCCGGTACTTCTCCTGCTCGGGCGTCTCGTGCTCGAGCTGCTCCAGCACGCCGCGGATCGTCTCGTGCTCGCTCGGCCTGGCCCAGATGGCCAGCTCGCCGGGCTCGGCGTCGGCGATGACCTTGATTTCAGGCATCTCGGCTTGGAGCATGGTCAACACGGCGTCGAATCGTTTTCGCTGCGCCGAGGTCACCGGATAGATGGCCAACTGGTTCTTCTCGGCCGGCGGCGCCGACTGCTCTACCCGATCGACGATCGCCTTGACCACCGCCTGATCGGCCGGCGAGGCATAAACGGTCACGTGCTTGCCGTCCGGAGCCAGCGTGATCTTCGCCTTGGGCGCCGCGTTTTCCAGCACATCCAGCAGACTCTCCGGCGCCGGCTGCTTCAGCGGGTAGAAGACCAGCTCGGGGGCGTTCGGGTCCGGCTCGTCCGATTGGAGCTGGTCCAGCGTGCTCTTGATCGCCTGCTGGTCGGCCGGCACCGCCAGGGCAACCAGGCTGCCGGTTTGCGGGTCGATCGACAACTGGGCGTCGGGCAACATGTCTTGCAGCAACTTCAGCGTCGTGGCCGGGTCGGCCTTGCTCAGACGATAGACTTCCGCCTGGGGAGTCTCGTCCAGCGTGCCGCCGGTTCCGCCGCGGGTGAGCTTTCCCAGCGCCTCCTTGAGCATCTCCTGCTCGCGCGGCGTTCCCCACGCCACCAGATCGCCCGTCTTCGCGTCGGCCGAAAGCTTCACCTCCGGCAATAGCGGCTGCAACGTCGCGATCAGCGCGTCGGCATTGGCCCGGCGTATCGGGTAGACCTCGAACCGGGCCATCTGTTCCGGCGGCGGCTCGCTGGCCAACTGGTCCAGCGTCTTCTTGATCACCGCATGATCGGCCGGCGTGGCCACGACGATCAACCGCTGGTTCTCGGCGTCGAGGGTGAACTGGGCCTCGGGAACCAATTGCTCCAGCGCCGACAGTAGCCCGGGCGAACCGGCCAGCTCGGGCGGCGAAGACGCCGACGACGATGCGGCAGGCGGATACGCCGCGTTCGGGCGCATTCGGAAGGACCTGCGGCGAATCAGATTGGCCGGCGCGGCCTGCGTGGCCGGATAGGGGAAGGGATAGACCCGCAACTCCATCTCGCCCGCTCCGTCCAAGCCGCCGGGCGCCCGCAAACGCTCCAGCGACGAGCGGATGGCGTCCTGTTGGGCCGGTCGGGCCCAGACCAACAGCCGTTTTGCCTCCTGATCGAGCACGATCTTCGTGTCGGGAAACATCTCCTCCAGCACGCTCATCACGCTCTCCGGATCGGCCGAGACGATCGGATAGGTGGCCAATTGGTATTGCTGGTCCTCGGGCACGTCGCGTTTGAACTCGTCGAGGATCTCCGTCATCACTTCGTGCTGTTGCGGCTTGGCCCAAATCGAAAGTTCGCCCGGCTCCGCGTCTTCCACGATCCGAATGCCCGGCAGCCGGCTGGACAGGCTGTCGAGCACCGCCAGGAACCGCTTGCGCTGCGCCCCGCTGACGGGATACACGACCAGCTTGCTCTGCAGCTTGGCGAACGCCGCCTTTTCGATCTGGCCGATGGTGGCCTGCACCTTCTCGTGCTCTTTCGGCGTCGCCACGACCATCAGCCGGTCGCCGCTGGCCTCCAGCGCGACGGTCGCCCCCGGCACGGTTTGCTTCAGGGCGGTGACCGCGTCGGCGTTGAGCGTCAAGGCCAAGGGGTAGAATCGCAACTCCGGAATGTCCGGCCCGGGACGCTCCGGCTGCAACTGCTGAAGCGTGGTGCGAATCACCTGCTGGTCGTCCGGAACGGCCACCGCGATCAACACCCGCGTCTGCGGATCGACCGCCAGCCGCGCGTCGGGCAAGATGCTTTGCAGCAGCGACAAGGCCGTGGCGGGGTCCACCTTGGTCAAGCGGTAGACCTCCAGTTGTCGCGTGGCGGCCGGCGAGCCCTCGCCGCCGAGCTTCTCGATCGTCTCCTGGATCATTTCCTGCTCCGTCCCCGTGGCCCAGGAAACCAGCCGGCCCGTGGCCTTGTCGAGGGTCAGCCGCGCCTCCGGCACAATGGTCTGCAAGGTCTCCAGCAACTGCTCGGCCGAGGGCTCGGCCACCGGATAGGTTTCCAGGCGAGGCTGCGTTTCGGGCGGGTTGCTCTCTTGCATCGCCTTGAGCACGCTCTCAATCAACGCCTGTTCCGACGGCACCGCGTGAACGTGAAGCTGGTCGGCCTTCTCGTCCAGAACGACCTTGGCACTGGGCGCCAACGAGGTGATCGCTTCCATCAACAGCTTCGGGTCGGCCGGCTTGACCGAATAGGCCTGCATCACCGGTGTCTCGGGCACCGGCGGCGTCGGCACGACCGGCGGCTCGGCGATCGATTCGATCACCGCGTTGACCGCCCGCATGATCCCGGCCGTGTCGGTAACCAGGATCTGTGACGTGGCCGGCATCGGCACCACTTTGCCGTGCGGGCCCAGCAGCGGCGCGATCTCGCCTTGCACCGTGGCGACCGGTCGCCGGCCCAGCGGAAACTGCACGGTGACCAGCTCGAACTTGCCGCGCCGCTCCAGTTCTTCCAGGCTGACCTGCGGCACCAGCCCTTCCAGAACGCCTTCGCTTAAGTCGATCACCAACAGCATCCGCCCGCGGCGGATCAAAGTATAGCCCTTGGTCAGCAACACGCCGTTGAGCAGATCGATGGCTTCGGTCGGCGTATACTCCTTGGCGTCGGTGTAGTTGAACGTTCCCGGCGGCGGGGCGTCCAACACCAGCGACAGGTCGGCCTGCTCGGCAAACCACTCCAACACGTCGACCCAGCGCTGGAAGCGGAAGCTGAAACGCAGCTTCGGCTCGGGCTTGATCTCCGCCCATAGTACCTTCTGTTCGGCGGTGAGCACGGCGCCGAGTTGCTGTTCGCTCGCGGCGAGGATCGCCGGCCGCTCGGGCTGGGCCGCCGCGGCCAGGGCGTCGGCGCGCTGCTGCAACAGGGCGGCCACCTGGGTGCGTTGCGCGTCGGTCAATTCCACACGCTCGGCAATCGCTGGCTCGGCGAGCTTTGTAAAACTCAAGGCCGCTTTGCCCGGGCTTGCTGTGGCGGCTTCAGGCTGCCCGTCCGTCGCCGCTGCCGCGGAAGGCGGCTCGGCCGCCGGTTGCGTCGTTGTCGGCGGCTTGGCCTCGGCGGGCGGGGGTGAGCTGGTATCGGCGGGCGCCGGTTCTGCAGGTGTCTCACCGGCCGGCGGTGTCTCTGCCGGTGTCGCCTCTGCCGGTGTCGTCTCTGCCGGTGTCGTCTCTGCCGGTGTCGTCTCTGCCGGTGTCGTCTCTGCCGGTGTCGTCTCTGCCGGTGT
>JAFGRD010000129.1 GCA_016935315.1 Pirellulales bacterium | reverse complement strand
CGGTTTTCCCGAGCGTTTTCGCGATTTCTGCCGGACTCTTAATCAGAGGGTTGGAGGTTCGAGTCCTCCAGGGGGCACTTTGCATGCGGTGGCGTCACGTCGCACGCCGGCGCACCGAATCGCGTAACATCCTAATGGCTATAACTTACGGCGACCGTCCAATCGGGCAGGTCGCCGATGTGGTCTGACCTGGGCCCGACTCCGACGTTGGCCCAGTTTTCGGCTTGTGGGAAACGCGGCGGGCTGGTGCATTGGCATATGTGTCGGTCCAGGACGGTCGATCTTTGAAAACCAGCAAGTGATGGGCTATCAACCGATGCTCGAATTGCTCGCCTACCTGCGCGGCAACGGCTTCAAGACCTTCATCGTCTCCGGCGGCGGCAAATCGCGCACAGAAGGCCCCCGAGCAGCAGCGCCGTCGCCGATATCCACAGACCGCGGCGCCGCATGGGCGTGTGGGAGAAACAGACTTGCAGGCGCCCGGCGGTTTTGGGCGGCAGCTCGATTTGCATCAGCCCGTGCGGGCCGCGCACCAATGGCACCGACGCACCGTCGACCTCGGCCTGCCAGCCGACCGGGAAGTAGTAGTGTGGCAACACGACGTGCGACGGTCGGTCGGTCGTGACACGGCAGCTCAGCCGCCCCTGTGTCGGGCGAAAACCTTCAATGCGGCACCCCGGGCCGGCGCTGGGACGGGTCCGTTCGGCTTGCGGGACCTTTCGGGCAGCCCCGCGCGGCAGCCATTCGTCGCGCAGATCGGGAACGAAGTTGCGCCGCATCAGCTCCGCGACGTTGGCCGGGGCCGAGGTATCGGGATCGAGTCGATACGACGTGGGTCCGTAGGCAAACACGCCCATGGCCGCGACCAACATGCCCACCACGGCCGCCCGCAACCGTTCCCGCCGCCAAGGCACCATGCAACCGGCCGCCACGGCGGCCAGCACGGTTACCAGCGACATGATGCGCCAAGGGAACTGCAGGCGTTGCAGCAGCGAGAGCCGGGCCCAAAGCGGCGCGGAGCACCGCGTCATCAACAGCGTCAGCAGCACGCCCGCGACCAGGCAGAAGAGCAGCAATCCCCGCCGCCACGGCGTGGGCTTCTCGCGCCGCAACAGCATGGCGAACGTGTTGAAGAAAACCAGCCCCACCAGCACCGGCCCCAGCGTCAGCGGCAAGGTCATGTGGCGGTGCCACGGATCGAGGATCGCCAGCGGCCCGACGAAGTGTTTGCTGTAGTGGTAGAAGTCCGTAAACGCCTTGTCCGGGGCCACCAGATCCCACTCGAAAAAGACAGGCAGCCAGTAGAACGCCGCCAGCGCCGCACCGAAGCCCAACGCGGTCGCGGCCCCGAGCACCGGGCGGAGCCGTCGCGCCGCCAGCAGAAAGGCGGCCAACGCCACGGCAAACAGAACGAAGCCGATCAGGGCCACCGCCGGGTGCAGCACGATCAGTGCGCCGGAGGTCAGTGCCAGGCATGCGGCGTAACGAAGACGCTCGTGCTCGAGCCAGCCGGCCAGCGCCCAGAGAACGACGGGCAGCGTCATCATGGCGGCAAACTCCGAGAGATCGCCGCGGAAAGAGATTTCGTTACCGGCGTAGACCGAAAGCAGCAATCCGCTGCCGGCCAGCAGGCCCGACGTCCGCCCGAACCATCGCCCGACCAGTCCGGCCGTCGCGAGGTATCCCAACAGCCCGAAGCCCACGACCGTGACACCCAAGGCCCGCAGCGGCGAGACCCACCACGGCACCAGGCTGGCCGCGTAGAAGAAGCCCGGCTGATAGTAGCTGAAATAGGGCGAGCCCAAGCCGCCGCGGAAGTGCATGCACCATTGGGGCGAGACGTATCCGTTGCCCAGCAGGTTGCGAAACTCGATCAGCCGCCCGGCGTAGGAGTAGCCCTCATCGTTGACGTGGACCTGCTGCGGCGAGTGCAGAAAGTAGGCCCTGGCCAGCCAGCAGGCCAGCAGCATGCCCAGCAGGACGTTTCCAGCGATGGAGAATCCGTTTCGACGGTTCATGCTGAAAATATAGGTTGGCCGGGCTGGAGAGCAAGCGAAACAGCGCGCAGGACGAGATCATGCCGAAGCGGAACCGCTTGGGCCTTCGCCGCGTAGCGGGCATTGGTGATCGGGGAAGGCACAAGTGAGAAAGACTCACCAGCGTTGTGACTCGGCGATTTGGCGGGCCTTGTCGCGGCATTCTTTGGGGACGTAGTAACGATGTTGTTCGCTACGTGCGCCCGCGACCGAGGCGAGACGCTCGAGGAGTCTGGAGACCTCTACCAGTGGCTTGCTTCCCTCCGGTTTGATGAAGATGGCGTTGTAGGGGTCCTGCACTTCCTCTTCCTTCTCCGGAATGTACGGGTCGTACATAGTGAACTCCAGTTCATCATGAAGCACATAGAATTCTTCTGGCTCGAAGCCCCCTTGAGCGACGACTTTTCTCAACGTCGTTTCCCACTTGGCTCGCGCGTCATCGAAGCCCGTTTCCGACACGGGGTCTTCGATGGCTGCAAACCCCTTTCGTGCCAGGAACCTGCCAGCCAAATCACTCAGCGCCCGGTCCGGATGCTTGCTCCAAAGCTGTAGTTGGTAGACCAGTGTCGCGTCCTCCAGAGCAAGGTACTGTTTGACGGTCGGCGTCTCGGCGTCCAGAAACTCGGCGATTTCATCCACGAAACGCGCGTCTCGGCTTCCCTCGTGAATCTGCTTCGCGCGGCCGCAGGCAGCCTGAAGCAGCTTTTCAAACCCTCTGGTCGTCTTGTGCTGGTAGACGTTGTTGTACATGTAAAATCGGGAGAAGATGTACTCCTCGATGGCGTAAACAGCCTTCTCGGGCCAGACGAGGACCGTAAAATCGTCCTTCTCGTGCAGCGAGAACGAATTGAGAATACGATACCAGTCGTAATGACCGTAGCCCGAGCCGGTGAAGTAGCTGTCCCTCTGAAGATAGTCCAACCGGTCGACGTCCAATTGACTGGACAGAAGCGTCTTCTGCCACGGCGGTGGCTTCTCGTTGTCCTTTTCAATCAGTGAAGCGACTTGTTCCACATCGACGCCCTTGTCGAGCAGTTCCTGGTGGACCTCGGTGTCTGCGGACCGGATGACTTCACACGACCAATGCTCGTGTGACCAATACTCGTGCGACCAACGCTCGCGATAAGTCTTCAAGACCGGTTCAAAGAGGTGGGAGAACGGACCGTGCCCCACGTCGTGCAAGACGGCAGCCGCCAGAAGAGACCGGTATGCGTGCCGAATGCTCTCGTCGTCCTCAGAGAGAGCCTCGATCCGCTGCCAGGCTTGCTGCATCAAGTGCAGGACACCGAGAGCATGCGAAAAGCGAGTATGGTCGGCTCCCGGGTAGGTGAAGTGACTGACGCCGAGTTGATGGATGCGTCTAAGGCGCTGGACCTCTACCGTGTCGATCAAGTCGAGAAGCCACTCGTTCTCTTCCCCGCGGATCGCAACATAATTGTAGAGGGGATCGCGGAATATCTTCTCCGTTTTAGCCATGGTTGCAGCCAACGACGTTCTGGGCCAATTCGCGTGCCTCGGTCATCGGTGGGGCGTCGGCCGGTTCGTTCTTGAATCTCGCCGTCTCTGCGGCGGCTCTATCCCAATCGCGTTGGGCCTGTCGAAAGGCTACCATCGTCGACGCCAGTTCGAGCACCCTGGCCTCCTGACGGCGAAGCAAGTCAAGCAGCTCGCGATAGTCCTCCATATCCCTCTTGGCCGTCTGGCCATCCGCAGTTTTCTCAAAATCCTCCAGGCTGCGCTGCTGTGTCTCGTTCAACCGGTAATTGTACTGTGTTCCAACGCGTATCTGCTGAGTTGTCTCGGTCAACATATCAGCGGCGGTCATCCGATCAAGTTGTTCGGCCAGGCTGGACGAGTAGGGGCCGTAGTAATGCAGGCGGAACTCAAGATCGAAACGGCAGCCTGCCGCCTGGAGAAGGTGGACTGTCTTTTGAATCCGCTTGCGCGACTCGATTCCTTGTGCCATCAGAACGAGCTTCGCCAATTGGTAGTTCGTCATTTCAGCGACCCTGATTCTGAACGAGTGACCACTATCTCATCATCGGGCCGGCGATGGGCCTATGATCTGCGGAAACGCCTGCCTCGAAACGAAGGTGAGGATAACGACATTCCAGGTCAGCGTAAAGTCCACAGACGTCATAGCTTAGGAATGCACTCCTCGATTCACTGTATTCTACGCAAATTGACAGGCGATTTCACTTCCCCCACGCGAACTATACGCAACGAAACCGGGGGCGACGGCGTGAGCCGGATCGCCCCCGGAGGGAAAGCACTTCTGCTCGGTTGTTGGGGAGGCCGTCAGGCGCCTACTTCTGCGCCTTCACCGCCGCCTGGGCCGCCGCGAGCCGGGCGATCGGCACCCGGTAAGGCGAGCAACTGACGTAGTTCAGGCCCGTCTTGAAGCAGAAATCGACGCTGGCCGGATCGCCACCTTGCTCGCCGCAGATGCCGATTTTCAGATCGCCGCGCGTGGCGCGACCCCTCTCGACGGCCATCTGGATCAACTGCCCCACGCCCTCCTGGTCGATCGTCTGGAACGGGTCGGCCTCGAGGATGCCCTTGTCCAGGTAGTTTTGCAGGAAGCCGCCGATGTCGTCGCGGCTGAAGCCGAAGCCCATCTGCGTCAGGTCGTTGGTGCCGAAGGAGAAGAACTCGGCCGTCTCGGCCATCTTGCCGGCGCACAAGGCCGCCCGGGGAATCTCGATCATCGTGCCGTAGAGGCAATCGACCGTAACGCCCATCTTGGCCTCCACCTCCTGCTTCACCCGGTCGAAGATCGGCTTGACGAAGTCGAGCTCCTTGACGGCGCAGGTGACCGGCACCATGATTTCGGGCTTGGGGGTTTTGCCCGCCTTCTTCAGCTCGGCGGCCGCCTCGAAGATGGCGCGAATCTGCATCTCGGTCAGTTCCGGATGGGTGATGCCCAGCCGCACGCCGCGATGGCCCATCATCGGGTTGACTTCGTGCAGCGAGTCGATGCGACGTTGGACCTCCTCGACGGTGATGTTCAGTGCCTCGGCCATGGCGGCCTGGCCGTCTTCGCTGGTGGGCGCGAATTCGTGCAGCGGCGGGTCGAGCAGCCGGACGGTCACCGGGAGGGTATCCATCGCCTCCAGCGTCGCCTTGATGTCCTTCTTCACGAACGGTGCCAGCCCGTCGATGGCCGCGCCGCGCTCCTCGTCGGTGGAGCTGAGGATCATCTTGCGGAGTTGGAACAACGCCTGGTCGCTGCCGGCCCCGTAGAACATGTGCTCGGTGCGGAACAGTCCGATGCCTTCAGCGCCGAAGTCGCGGGCGATGCGAGCGTCCTCGGGGGTGTCGGCGTTGGTCCGCACACCCAGGGTCCGCGACTTATCGACGACCTTCATGAATTCCTGGAACCGCGGGTTTTCCGTGGCGTCCATCATCTTCAACGCGCCCTCGTAGGCACGGCCCCTGGTGCCGTTGAGCGTGATCACGTCGCCTTGCTTGAGGGTCTTGCCGCCGGCACTCATCGTCTTGGCGTCCATGTCGATCTTCAGCGTGCCGGCGCCCACGATGCAGCACTTGCCCCAGCCGCGGGCGACCAGCGCGGCGTGGCTGGTCATGCCGCCGCGGGCCGTGAGAATTCCTTCCGCCGCCCGCATGCCCTCGACGTCCTCGGGATTCGTCTCCTCGCGGACCAGAATACAGTGTTTGCCCGCCTTGGCGGCCGCGACCGCGTCATGCGAAGTGAAGACGATCTGGCCGCAGGCCCCGCCGGGGCCGGCCGGCAATCCGCTCAGAAACGGCGTGACGTCCTGCTCGGCCTGCGGATCGATGATCGGGTGCAACAGCTCGTCCAACTGGGCCGGCGCCACTCGCGTTACGGCGGTCCGCTCGTCGATCAGACCCTCGTCGAGCATCTCCATGGCCATGTTCAGGGCCGCCGTGCCGGTCCGCTTGCCGCTGCGGCATTGCAGCATGTACAGCCGGCCTTCCTGAATCGTGAACTCGATGTCCTGCATGTCGCGATAGTGTTTCTCCAGGTTGTCGCGGATGGCGACCAGTTCCCGGTACGACTCGGACCATTCCCTCTCCAACGAGGCCAGGTGCTTGTTCTGCTCGTTTTTCGTCTCTTCGTTCAAGGGGCTGGGCGTGCGGATGCCGGCCACCACGTCTTCGCCCTGGGCGTTGATCAGCCATTCGCCGTAGAACTTGTTCTCGCCGGTGGCCGGGTTGCGGCTGAACGCCACGCCGGTGGCCGACGTGTCGCCCATGTTGCCGAAGACCATGCTCTGCACGTTCACGGCCGTGCCCCAGTCGTCCGGAATGCCCTCGATCCGCCGATAGGAGACCGCCCGCTTGCCGTTCCAACTCTTGAAGACCGCGCCGATGGCGCCCCAGAGCTGCTCCATGGCGTCGTCGGGGAATTCGCGGCCGAGCACGGCCTTGACCTTCGCCTTGTAGGCCTCGCAAAGCTGCTTCAGATCGGCGGCCGTCAGGTCGGTGTCGCCCGCGTAGCCCTTCGACTCCTTCAACTCGTCCATGATCTTCTCGAGCTGAACGCGGATGCCCTTGCCCTCGGCCGGCTCGACCCCTTCGGCCTTCTCCATCACGACGTCGCTGTACATCGTGATCAGGCGGCGGTAGGCGTCGTAGACGAACCGCTCGCTGCCCGACTTCTTCACCAGGCCCGGAATCGTCTTGGTGCACAGCCCCACGTTCAGCACCGTCTCCATCATGCCGGGCATGGACTGGCGGGCGCCGCTGCGGCTGGAGACCAACAGCGGATCCTCCGCGTCGCCGTACTTCATTCCCATCGCCGCTTCGGTCTGCTTCAGCGCCTTTTCGACCTCTTCCTTCATCCCCTTGGGGAACTTGCCACCTTCGGCGAAGTAGTCGGTGCAGCACTCGGTGGTGATGGTGAATCCGGCGGGCACGGGCAGATCCAGCCGGGCCATTTCCGCCAGGTTGGCGCCCTTGCCGCCGAGCAGGTTCCGCATGCTTGCGTCGCCGTCGGTCCCCTTCGGACCGAAGCAATAAACGTACTTAGCCATGATTGGTTCCTTTGCGAGATGTCACAAAAAAGTTGGCAGTATGTCGAATATCGCCGGTCGCCGGGCAGTCGCCCGACCACCCTGCCCCAGCGTCCCTACCGGCGCTGCTTGCGCAAAACGAAATCGCGTACTATATCAGCCCCGCGGAGAACCGTCAAGGATCGGCGGGTAGGGCTAGTTTCCTAAGAGCGTCTTGCTGGCGTGGCGGCCCCCAACGTGGAGGGGCATCTTTGGGAAAAACCGGCTCGCGGCTGAATGTGCCGCCTAGGGCGTATGTTCGGCCTCCTGTCCAAATCTTCATGATGCGCTTCAGCTTGGGCGAAGCACCATATGTTGGGATACCTTTGACGCCCAATGCCAACATGTGCGTATGTGCACTATCTGGGGGTCGGCACCGCCTTGGGTGGGTGGTTTTCTTGCCCCCTGGAACGGCGTATGATAGCGATAGGCGCTGGGGTGCGTCATGGATTTTCTATCCCTTATGTGTCCCGGCGACGGTATTCCGAAACGGAGGGCGTGAATGACGTATGGGCCATCAAAACGAAGGCAATCGGAAAGGACAATAGCGACAATCCCTATCTGATTGCCAACGAGTGGATCGCTGGAAGCGTTGCCCAGTTTTTGGGACTGCCGGTTCCGCCGTTTGCTTTGATGCGAAAGCGCGACCGGCGCACCGTCATGTTTGCCTCCATCAGTTTTGAGGGTGAAACTACGCCAAGGGATGTTGAGCCATCTGTGCTCTGGGCCAAGCATCCTCGCCTCTGCACTGGGATCCTTCTGTTCGATATTCTGATTGCGAACTGTGATCGGCACGCAGGCAACATCAAGGTTGACAACCGTATTGCCCCCAAGAAGGTGCACGTTTTCGATCACGAGCATGCCTTGTGATAGCGCTGCAAATGTTCTGTAAATTCCCGGATGGCTGCTGGGGGTGACTTGGTTTCCTTCGTTTCGAGTGGGTCAGTTGGTTTCCATCGTAAGGTACTT
>JAFGRD010000128.1 GCA_016935315.1 Pirellulales bacterium | reverse complement strand
TCTCCTCGAGCTGGCTGCCTGCCTCGGGATCCGCCGTGCCACCTTCCGCCAGTTTGCCTTGGGCTTCGGCCAGCTCGGCGGCCACCGCCGCGAGTCTTGCCAACTGGGCCTGGACGGCCTCTTGCGTGTCGTGAGCTCCCTCTTGCTCCTGTCGCATCTCGTCCAGGATGCGAGTCAGTTGATCCACGTTTTCGATCGCGACGGCCATCCCGTCGCGGTCCTCGCCGGCGCTCCGCTGCAGGCGCTGTTGCACCTCCGCCAGCGCCGCCTGCTCTTTCTGCAATCGATCGGCGCGCTGGTGGAACTCGTCTTCGGTCTGCTGGCGTGCCGAGTGCCACTGTTTCCTGCGCGCGGCCAGGTCGTCCGACATGGACCCCAATTGGTCGAACACCTCGGAGAAGAACGTTCCGAACTCCTCGTGGCACAGACTGATCTCCGCCAGTGCGTTTCGCACGGAGGCCCAGCCTGCCAGCGGTTCTGACGAGTCGACAGACACGGTTCTTCGTTTGGTTGTAGGATCCGAGATGCTTCACCCGTAGCCGAACGGCTCCATCGCAAGCGTGTCGGTCGTGGCAAGGAGAAGCCCGATACAGGGATGCCGAAACACCGTCCTCTTTGCCTCGCGGCCGGGGGGCACAAGGTGGTGTTGGACCGACTCACCGATAAAAAACTCTAGTTCACGTATCCCCTTGGGGCAAATCTCGGCAGCGGCTCCGGCTGCGGTTGACCCGCGTGGCGCGCCTGCGGCTGGTCCCATCGCCGCGGTCGGGGCCGGTTCTGCGGCCCGGGGCGAACGATGATTTCGTTTGCCGGGATTGTACGAGAAAAGAGGGCGTGTTGAAGAAGTGCAACACGCGGTGCCGTCGAGGACGATCCTGCCGGGCCACCGACCGCTACTCGGTCGGCTTGCGGCCGCCCGTCTGGTCGGAAATGCCGGGGTGCCGATGGGGGCCGTCTTGGCGAAGCCCCTTGCGACGAAGCACGTCCAGGCCGCTGAGCGGCTTGGGCACGCCGGGATGTGCCGCATCGGTGCCGGGAGCCACCGGAGCCGGGCGGCCGAAGCCGAACGTTTGCAGACGTGGCCAGAGCAAGTGGGCGTTGGCCCACAGATACTCCCACCGGAAGTAGAACCGCTTGAAGCACTTCGCGTGCAGCGACGCCAACCGCTCGATCGAAAGGTGCCGATACTTCAAGACCGGTGTGTAGACCGTGTAGTGGCTGAAGTCGAAATCCGCGATCTGCTCCTGCATCCGTTCGAAAAACTCGGTGCCCGGATAAGGAGTCACCACGTTGAAGTTGGCAAACGTGGGGTTCAGCGCCGTGGCGTAGTCAAGCACCCGCTGGACCGACTGTTCGGTGTCCTCGGGAAATCCGATCAGGAAGCCCGCCACCGTGCGGATGCCCAGGCTGCGGCAGGTGGCGATGAACTCTTCTTGTCGGTCGTTGCGGACGGGCGCCCGGTGGTACTTCTGCAGCGTCTCGTCATCCGGCGTTTCGACGCCCACGGTGATGCTGCTGAGCCCCACGCGCCGCAACACGCGCAACACCTCCGGCCGCATCAGATCGATCCGCGTCTCGATCGAGAACTGGATCTTCCGCGGCAACCGCCCGATGAGCTCCGCCAGGCGAAACACCGACTTGCGATGGAGCCCGAACAGCGGATCGCGGAACTTGAACGAGCGAAAACCCCAATGATGCACGTCGTGGCGAATCTCCTCGACGACCGCTTCCGGATCGCGAAACCGGGTCGCGTTCTCCAGGATGATGTAAGGGCAGTAGTTGCACTTGAACGTGCAGCCGCGGCTGGCCTGAATCAGCGCGGTGGGGAAGCGCCAGAAGTCGTATCCGATGCGGAATTGCCGAACGGGAAACGGCGACCAGTCGGGCAACGGCAGGGCGTCGAGGTCCTCGATCGTCCCCAGTTGCACGGCCGCCGAAGGTCGCGATAGCACCTCGTCGAGCTTCCACAACAGTTGCTCCGCCTCGCCCTTGACCACCGTGACGCCGAGCCCGTCGAACTGCTCGGGCATGACCGAGGCAACCAGGCCGACGACGAGCACTTGCGCACGCGGATTCTCGGCCACCACCCGGCGGATCGCCTGTCGCTCCAGTTCCAGCGTGATCAGCGAGGGACAGAACACGTACAGATCGGCCCCCTGCGGGGTCCGGTCCTCGACGTACTCCACGCGATGGCCCAATCGGCGGAAGATCGCGGCCAAGTGTGCCAGCAGCAGAGCGACGGGCCTTCGGTCGCGGGTGTAGAAGTGGCGGATGATCTTGCCGCGCAGTCCGCCGTCGCCGGCAAATCTGCCCACGCCGAATCCCCCGGCAAAATCCTTCGACACGCCCAGTTTCTGCGTATCCCAAAGCACCACGCGCATCGCGGACTCCTTATCCGGCTTTCCGATAGGGGACGGTCTCTCGTGTGGGGAAGGCGACGGTTTGCAGCTCGTCGTCGCTTTGATCTCCGGCGGCCGCCGGTTCGTCCGCGGACGGCGGGCCGTCGTCGCGTTGGACTGAGCGGATGCGGCCACCGAGGGCAAGATGATAGCGAATCCCGCGCCAGGCGATCTGCCGTCCCCACATCGACGCGAGCACACCCAGCCAACTGATCCATCCAACGATCGGATTGGCCCACGTGTCGATGCGGGCGCAGGCACGCAGCGCTCGCCGCCGGTCGGGAAAGTACGTCCCGACCAGACCCTGGCGAACCATGCCCCGATGGACCGAGAGCAGGTAGAGCAACCCGCAGACCGACGCCGGCATCCAAAGCGATGGGGCGCCTAGAACCAGACTGCATCCCAGGGCGGCCAGGTTGCCCAGCCACGCCAGGCTGGTAAACGTAGTTGCAAGAAGGCCGAACAGCCACCAGTCGGGCGTGTAGAACCTCGCAACCATGTACTGTCTTCGGAGGAAAGAAAGCACCCCGGCCAACGAGTAGTCCAACGGAGACGCAACCACGCAGGCCGGCTCGAACCGTACGGGAACCTTGGCGCGACGCAGCAGTCGCGTGGCCACGAGGTCGTCGCTCAGGGTCCCTTTCCACGCCCCGTGCAATCCGATCGAATCGAACACATCTCGGCGGATTCCCCACGATCCGCCCCACACCAGATAGTGGCTCGTCCGACCGAACAGCGACATCACGCCGCAGTTCATGCTGTAGAGCAAATAGTTGGCCAAGGTGGAGCGATCGGGGATAAACCAACGGTAGCCCGTTACGGCCCTGCAGTCTGTTTTCGACAGGATCGCGGTCAGCGACCGCAGCCACTGAGATCTTGGCCGGGCATCGGAATCGAGAAAGGCCAGGTACTTCACTTGCGGCCCGAGTCGGGCCGTGGCCGCCCGCAGGTTGTGTACCTTCTGGCCGCTATGGGTTGCTCGACCGGCAACCACCAGTCGGCACGCCACGCAGGGGTGCTCCGCAATCAGGCGTTGAACGACTGGGCAAGCTGGGTCGTCGGCACTCTCGACAATGAACGTCACCTCGTAGTCGTCGTAGTCCTGCTGCAACAGCGCCCGAAGGTTGTCCTCCAAACCGACGTCGACCCCCTTGCAGGGGGCGAATACGGCCGCGTGCCCCGTCGGCCGCTCGCTGCCCAGCCTGCCCATTCGGCTCCGTACAAAACGACGATGCTCCCACGCCTGCACTGTCAACAGCACGGACTGGACGAGGGCCACGCCGGCCAGAACCAGATAAGCAGCTAACCAGAAGGAATCCATTCTCTCCGTCGAGCGCAACGTCTGCGGTGCCGCTGATAGGCGATGGCCGGCGCACACACACCGGTTAGGCGACAGGGAACATAGCTATTGGGACATATTGGGTCAAGACCAACGCTCGCGGAGGCTCATTGACGTGTGCATGGTCAAGGCGCGGACCCTGAGCGTTATCCGAAGGGGATTGGCGGGGGGGAGGGCCGCCGCGAGGCGATCTCCGTTGCGGCTGTGTCATTGTCCCGCACGAAACACGAGCACCCAATCCTCCGCGTCGGGAGACTTGAAGACCCTCCCTTCGCTCGGCCCCGCTGGCGTCGATTTCCCGGTACGTGGGTTAAACCACTCGGCCGTCCAGCCGTCACGGAGCCTCTCGGTCTGGATCGCCACCGCGCCACCGACCGGGAGATAGACGAGCGCCAGGTCGCCTTGTGGCGAGCGCGCCGCCGCCACGTGAAGACCGGCTGCGCCACCTCGCGCCGGCTCCGGCGGCTTGTTGCCGACGCGCGCGGCGAACTGGCGATCGGGTCGAATCTCCCACCAACGCAACGAACGGAACAAATCGCTGAGGTGTTTTAGCTGCGAGCTGCCGGGCAGGTCCATGGCCTCGAACCAGGGCTGGGCCACGCCGGTGCCGCCGTGCTCCTGCGGCTCCTTGGGCCGAGATTCCCAGCTCCACACGCCATGGGCCCCGTAGCTGGTTCCCGCCGTGGGCGCGTTGAGCATGCTCCAGTAGAGCGTGCGCCGCACCGTGTCGTCCGTGTGCCGCTTTCGCGACTGGTAGGCGATGTGGTCTTCATAGGGCGGCTCCAGGTTGATCACCGGGCGGGCCGGTTTCTGGCGCCATTTCTGGGCCGGCGGCCCCGAGTGCAACCAAGTCAGCGTCCGGCCGTCGTCGCCGTGGCCACTCTGGTAGCCGAAGACGCTGAGCCACCGCTCGCCCAGGAAGGCGTCGTACGGCCATTGCATGCCTTGCGGGTGGATGAAGACGGGCGCATGGTCGTCGGTGTCGAAAACGGCGCGGCCGATCCGTTTCCATCGCTCCGCCCGCTCGTCGAAGTAGTTGCCGTCGCCGGGCAGAAACCAGGCGACGTGGTTGGCCCCGTATCGGGCAACCATATAGCGGGCGAGCCGGATGGCCTCGCTTTCGGGAAGCTGGCCGGGATTGTGCTGCCTTTGGCCAAGGGTCCAAAGCAACACCGGAACGGCCAACAGGCCTTTGGCGTTTACGGCATCGACGCGCTCGTCGATCCGGCGAAAGAACTCCGGTCGAATCTCGATCCGATCGTCGCCCGTATAGGCGACTTGTCCCTCGGCGTTGGCGTAGGCCGTGCGCCACTGGGTCACGACGAACTGCACTCCGGTAAATCCCTTAGAGGCACGGTTGTCGAGGAAGCGGTCCCAGTCTTCGCGGCTGGACTTCAGGGCCCCGTTCCAGGCCGTGTCCACCAGCCAAAGAAACGGCGTGCCGTCGGCGTGCTGGAAGTGATGTCCGTCGGTCGAAACACCGATCCGGCCGTGTCGCTCGAAGCATGTCTTCCCGGGCGCAGCTTGGCACGAGAACTGCCCTCCCTGGCCGTCCAGGCCGGCACGGGGCGGCACGGAGGACGTCTGAAAGCGCCACGTACCCGACTCGTCGGGCATGAACCGCACGCGCCAAGTGTTGCCTCCGTCCCAGAAGCCGTCGACCTGCCTCGTCTTGCCGCTGGGAGCCGTCAGGGCAGCCTTAAGCTGCGTGCTCGGATCGGCCTCCGCGGTGAACGTCTTCTCCCAACATCTCCAGATTTCCACCGACGCCGCGGGAGCCGCAACGACGGTTTCCATCAATCCCAGGACCGCCGCAAGGATCAGGCCGACGACCGCGTTGGATGGTCGAGATCTGTTTCTCATTGTTCTGCTTCTCATGGGATGGACTCCTGATGTGGATAGCGAACGATACACCGCGGTTGGCCGTCAAATCGGAGCCCACCCCGTCATGCTTCACAGGTTCCGCCGCCCATGGTGGCCTCGTAACGGGACCACAACTCGATTCCGACGTCGGCGAGCGGTTGACAGAAGCGGCGCACCAGCTCTTCGAGCCAGCCGGGGTCGGAGGCCTCGAAGCGGAACGTCAACGCCGGTTCGGTGACGGAGCTGCGAACCAGGGCCCAACCGTCGGGAAAGTCGATGCGGATACCGTCGAGGGTCGATTGAGGGTGTTCCGCCCACGATGTCTGCACCTGGTCGAGGATCGCCCGCTGGTCGTCCGGCCCGAGCGAAACGCGCAGGTCGGGCGTGATGAAGACTTGCGGACAGCCCTCGCGGAGTTCGGAGAGCGTTTGGCCCGATTCGGCCAGGTAGGCAATCAGCCGGCAGGCCGCAAACAGTCCGTCGTCGCCGCCGTCGAGCGCGCGGAAGAAGTAATGGCCGCTGATCTCGGCGCCGAACAGGGCGCCGGTTTTCAGCATGCGGTTGCGGATGAAGGCGTGGCCGCTGCGTTCCACGAGCGATTCGGCGCCGAGGCGCTCGGCCGTCTCGGGAACTCGATTGGAGAACTTCAGGTCGTAGACGAATCGCTCCCCCCGCAACTGCGGGCCGTAGCTCTGCAGCAGGCACCAGGTCGTTTCCTCGGCCGTCAAGGGCAGGGCCAGGTCGTCGACCAGGGCCAGGCGGTCGCCGTCACCGTCGAACGCAATGCCTACGTGGGCCCGCTGGCGGTAGACGGCCTCGCAAAGCTCGTCGAGCCGGTGTGGACGCGAGCAGTCAGGTGTGCAGCCGGCAAATGCCGGGTGCGGGTCGTCGTGGACGGCCGAGATCAGGCTTTGCGGGAAGACGGCGTGAAGATATCGCCTGGCCCGGCGGGCCAGACAGCCGTGCATCGGGTCGAGCACCAGGTGACACTCGGCCCCCATGGCGTCCACCCAGGTCTCCTGCAGCCACGCCACGTAGTCGAACGAGACATCCAGCCGGCGCCACGCGCCGCGGCGGCGCCCGGAGGGAACCGAACGGGGATCGTCGGCCCCGCGTTGCAGGGCAAGGACTTCCCGCTCGCTCGGCGGCCGCCCACCCACCATCCATTTCAGCCCGTTGATTTCGGCCGGGTTGTGCGACGCAGTGACCGCGGCACAGCCGGCCGCGGCCAGGCGGCGCCGCGCGTGGTAGATCATCGGCGTGGGCAACTGGCCCAAGTCGACCACGTCCAGGTCGGCGTCGCAAAGCCCGTCGATCAAGGCGGCCAGAAATCCAGGCGTCGAGCCGCGAACGTCGCCGCCGGCGACAAACTTCGACTGCGGCGGCACCTGATGTCCCAGCGCGCGGCCCCAGCTTCGATACAAGTCGGGGGTCAGGTCGTCGGCGGCCCGGCCCCGAATGTCACACGGCTTATAGATGTTCACAGGTAGCCTCGCTGTTTCAGTTCGTCGCAGAATCGCTCGAACAGCCCGTCGTATGGTTCGGTCCGTCGGACATCCGGAGTGAACGTGCGCTGGATGCGGACCATGTGCCCGACCGCTTCGGACCAACCGTCGTAGTAGGTTGCGGCGGCGGCCAAGACGGCGGAGCCGAAGGCCGACTGACCGCATCGTGGGCGGTGCATCATCCGGCCGGTGGCGTCGGCACGGCACTGCATCCAAACGTCGCTGCGGCTGCCGCCACCGGTGCTGAAGACCTGGCCGCCGGACGTGCCGGCCACCCGGTCGAGCGTCTGATAGCCGAGTCGCTCGACCAGCGCGACGCCCTGCAAGCAGGCCGCGTAGCGATCGGCCGGCTCCTGCGCCGGGGGGACGGCAAATCCTTCGGCGGTCTCCGACAGAAAGGGAAATCGCTCGCCCGTGCGGACCAGCGGATAGGCCAGACAATCGCTGGGCAGTCTCGTTTCGGCGGCGGTGTCCATCGCGGACGGCTCGGCATGGGCGAAGAGACGCGTGATCCACTCGCAGCCGACGTTGCCGGCCGCGCCGGGAAGCCAGTGCCCGCCGGGCAGCTTGTGGCAATAGACCAGACCCTGCGGGTGCCGGCAGACGCTTCGACTGATGCCCTTGTAGACCAGCGTGGTGCCGAGCGTGGTGTTGTAGTCGCCCGGCTCGCGAACACCCGACGCCAGGCAGGCCGCCGTGCCGTCGCTGGCGCCGCTGACCACGGCCAACCCCGCAGGCAAGCCGGTCTGTTCGGCGGCCACTTGCGAAACGCTCCCGATGGTCGTGCCCGGGGCGACCACCTTGGGCAGCCGATCGGTCACCGGCAGCAGCCGATCGATCCAAGCCGGCCAACACTCGTCGATCAGGTCGTAGCCGGTCTTCAGGGCGTTGCTGTAGTCGGCCACGGGCGGCTGGCCGGTCAAGCGTCCCTGGATGCAGTCGGCCTGGTGGACGAATCGGGCGGCGCGGTCGAACACCTCCGGCTCGTGGCCCCGCAGCCAGGCGATCTTGGCCAAGGCGAACGACGACTCGAACCGGTAGCCGAGCTTGTCGCAGAAGTCGGCGGCGGCCGTATTCAGTTGCACGGCCTCGACGGCCGAACGCGGATCGTTGTACATGATCGCCGGCCGCAGCGGGCGTCCGGCGTCGTCCAGCACGACCAGCGTCCCGGACGTACCGTCGACGGCCACCGCGGCAAGCTGACCGGGCGAGATGGCCGCGGCCGCAAGGTCTTCGATCACGGTCGAGGTCGCCCGGCACACGGCCCGCCACCATGCCTCGGGCGGCTGCTCGTGACGGTCTTGCCGGGGCGCGACGACGGAGGGGTCGAACGCGATCGCCGCCGCCGCCGCTACTTCGCCCGAGGGCGTCGCCGCCAGGGCGCGGACGCCACCGGTGCCCACGTCGATGCCGAGGAACAGTTGCTGAGCGTGTCGCATGCTGGTCGCCCGTAAGCGGGGAAAGCCGACGGGCTCCCCGGTTGTTCCCGGTGGGGCAGGCTTTCCACTTCTCGAATCGCCGGCAGCGCCGATCGTGCGGCTCCCTCTGCGCGGAGCGGCAGAATGCTCACACGTTGCGCCGAGGGGCACAGTCAACTTTTTCACTGCACGAAAACCAAGACAGTCCCCCACAACAGCGTGCACCCATGATCCCATCCCGGCTAGAACAGGCTGGCGTCCACCGGCTTGCCGTCCTTGCGGTTCCCCAGTCGCTTGTTGGTTTCCGGGTCGATGGAGAAGCTGATCAAGTGGACCGAGCCGTCGCAGAAGACGAAATTGCAGCCGGCCGAGTGCGCGCTGCCAAAATGGTGCGGATGCGGAACGCCTCTCCTCTCCCGCAAGGGAACCATGTCGCCGTTGTTGGCCCAACGGATCACGTCCAGCGACGCGCCGGTGAAGGCTGTAGCGTCGTCGCCCGGGTCCGTGCCGGTCTCGTAGTTCTCGGGATCAAGGTATTTCTCGCCCAGCAAATAGACGACCGACTGGCCGTCGCGAATATGGGCCGACTGGATCTCGCTCCGCATGTAGGAAATGCCGGTGTAGTCCCTCGTGTCGGGCCAGGAAAACGAGCTGACGTCCGAGAAGCCTTGGGGGCCCTGGATTTCACTGCCCGTGGTGAAATCGGTCGCGTCGTAATAGTCTCCGCCGTTGATGGCGTAATCGGTTCGGGCGACTCGCTCGCACGTGAGCGAGGCATCCTTCAGCGGATACGGCGACCGGGCCTGGTCCTCGACGGCGGGATAGGCCATCACGCGACGCCGCGTGGGGCAATGCAGCATGTCCAGCGGTGTCTGAAGCCGGGTCTGGCAGCCGTCTTCGATCGTCGCCGCATCGGTGCCCGGCATGCCCAAATCGTGCAACGGACCCTGATCGAGAAACGGCAGGATGTTGTAGACCCAGCCGCCGGGCTGATCGCGTCCGGCGCCCCGATCCGGCACTCCCACCCACATTTCACCCCACCCTCCGGTGGGAAAATGCTTGTGCATTTCCAGGTGCTGCAAACAGGCCAGGCCCAATTGTTTGAGGTTATTGGAGCACTGGGTCCGTCGGCCCGACTCGCGAGCCGCCTGGACGGCCGGCAGCAACAAGGCGATCAGGATGCCGATGATCGCGATGACCACCAGCAACTCGACCAACGTGAATCCTCCGCGGTTCCGATTGACCATGACGAGCCTCTTGTAGAAATGAACACATAAGACCATGCCCGTCCCGATTTTAGCCGAAAACTCCCCCTGGAGCAAGAGGTAGGGCCATCCGCTTGAAGGTGCTGGCGATACCCCCTACGTTCCGGGTTGCGTGTCCACGGCCGCGTGAGACGGTTGGGCGGTCTTCTGCTGCAACCGTTACACCTCGAGCTTCCACGGCGCCCGATACGGCTTGGTCACCAGGGCGTCGGCCTGCGGGTCGTCGACGACCTGTTCCTTGTCGGCGTCCCAACGGATCTTCCGTCCGACCTTCCAGGCGATGTTCATCAGATGGCCCGGATTGCTGGAGCAGTGGCCGTTCTCGACGTCGGCGGGCGATTTCTTGCGCGAGCGGACGCAATCGAGAAACACCTGGGCGTGGGCCTGGAGGCTTTCGATGTGGACATTCGTGGTGAAGGCGTTGCGGGCACTCTCTTCCTTGCCGGGCCGGTTACGTTCGGGCGTGATGGTGAACCCGCTGCGGTCCAGCAGCATCGAGGCTTCGGTGCCGAAGAAGCACTTGGCGTGGCTGCGCTGTTCCCGCCGGCAGCCGCCGCGAAAGGTGTATTGCAGCAGAAAGCCCTTCTTGGCGACGGGCCCGGGACCGTACTGGCAGATTCCGGAGAACGTGTCGGGCCATTCGATGTTGGTTTCTTCGTAACACATGAACCCACCCATGGCCGCGGCCGACACGGGGGCCTTGACACCCATGCACCAATGTACGATGTCGTAGTGGTGCACGGCCCAATCGAGTTGCCAGCCGCCGGCATAGTCGAACCACCAGTAATGCTGCGCGTAGCGGTTCGGGTTGTAGGGCTTTTTGGGCGAGGGGCCGACCCAGAAGTCCCAGTCGAGTTCTTGGGGTGGATCGCAGTCGGGCGGGGCGCCGGGCCCGGGATACATGTAGTCCATGTCCCAAACTTTCACTTCGGAGATTTCGCCCAGGCGGCCGGACTGGATGATTTCAGCGGCCTGCTGGTAGTGAGGCCAACTGTGTTGCTGCGTGCCGATCTGCACGATGCGGTCGTACTTCCGAGCGGCCTCGACCGCCGCCCGGCCCTCGCCGATCGACGTGCCCAGCGGCTTCTCGACGTAGACGTCTTTGCCGGCCTGACAGGCATGGATCGTCGGCAGCACGTGCCAGTGGCCGTTGGTGCCCACGATCACGGCGTCGATGTCCTTGTTGTCCAGCAGTTTGCGGAAATCGTGATAGGCCAGCACCTTCTCACCGCCGGCCTGCTCGCGCGCCTGGGCCATCCGCGTGGCGTGCAAGTCGCAGACGGCGACCACGCGGGTGCCGGGGCAGAGCATGTGGGCGGCCATCACGGCGCGCCCCTCCCCGCCGCAGCCGATCAGACCCAGGTTGATCGTTTCGTTCGGACCGGCATCGGCCGAGGCGCCGGCCGCATAGAGCCGGCTGCCGGCCCAGGCCGCCGCGGCGGCGGAAGTGCCGAGGAATTCTCTTCGCGTGGGTTTCGTAACCATGGCAGATTCTCCGTGGGCGAGGTGTTGGGGTGGGTAGTTGCGTCTGGCGCCTGGCGCCGTAACTTCTGCACGCCGAGCGCGCGTGTTGGTGTATCCTCTCAGGGCCTCCCGATGATCGTAAACATCACGTGCCAACCGCTGCCGCCGCAAAGGACACCGGGTTGCTTCTCACTGGCGTCCACCGGTCCGACCTCGCCGGCACAGTAGCAGCCGAACAACGGCAACTGCCCGCCAATTGCCTGTTGCATGGCCGCCAATTCGTCGTCCATGTTCTTCAGCTTGCCGCGGCGGCCGGCGCAGTTGAAGGCCAGCACGGCCGTTGGTTTCCCGTCCAACGCGGCCATGGCTTCGGCCGCGCCGGTTTTGGCGGTGGCGATCACCGCGTCGTTGTCTTTCGCCTGGCGGCCGGCCATGGCGACCCGAAAGTCGCCCGAGAGCATCAAGGCCACGGCGCTGTCCTGGTGCATCTTGCCCTGGAAGTAAACGAAGGTCTGGCCGGCGTTCTTGTTGGCCGAGCCGCCGGTGATGGGAAACGCGGCGCCGACGACCTGCTGGGCGCCCTCGACAAGATACTGGTTCTTCGGCGAGTGGGCATCGGCCAGCAGGATCAGCAACCGATCGCGGTCGGTCCGGCGGAGGTTGCCGGCCAACTTGGCCCCGGCCTGTTGGAGCCGCTGTTCGATCAGATCCTGATGCTCTTCCAACACGAGCTTCGACGTGCCCATCTCCGTGACCAGGGCCGTCGAAACCCCGATGCCGTCGCCGCCGATGCCCAACAGGCACACCGAATCGTAATCGGTGCATCCCGACTGGGCGAACGATCCGTAGGTGGCCCCGCCCAGGACGAGCTGCGCCGGCAGTGCGGAGCAGACGCCTTCGAGCAACTCTTGCTTGTGCTGGCGATCCTCAAAACACTCGGAAACCAGCACCGCTTTCAGTGGGACGCCGCCCATGGCCTTCTCCAGGGCAGCGGCGGCGGCCTTGCCCGCGGCGGCCGGCTGCTCGTCTTCGTCTTCGATCATCACTACCTTCATGACGATCTGCCCGGCGGGCTTGGCCGTGATGGTCGACCCGATGTCGTCCGCGGCCGAAAGCCGCAAGGCCATCGGGCAAACGACCAGCGCCGCCAAGATCGCCCAGGTTGTCTTGGTGTGTGCAAATCGCTGGGTCATCACAAGATCTCCTGATGGTTCGTTTTCTGGCAGGAAGGGCGTCTGCGCCGTCTTTCCAGCCAGGAGAATGTCCAACTTGTTCTTTTGCGAGTCCTTAGTACTTCGAGGTACACAAGCCCCAGCGCAGTTTGTTGTCCAGCGGCGGCTTTTCGTTCCAGGCGGCACCCTTCCAGCGGCTCCAGGCAAGGGCGCTGCGCTGCCATGGCCAGAGGCCCAGGGCCTCGCCCAGATCGCGGATTCCGGTGCCATCGGGGTCGTGGACCAGCGCCGAGAGAAAGAACTCACGTCCTTCCGTGGGCCGGATCTGCTCGCGCATGGAGCGAAAGGGAATGCTGCATTCGTAGTAAGTGATGCCCTCTTCGCGGGTGACGGCCACCGCCGCGTCCGCGTACTGCAGCGGCGCGAGATCGCGGGCGCGGGCGACCTCGGCCAACGTCGTTTCGGGCGAAGCCAACTGAAAACACCTGCCTCCGTTGGCAACTCCCGTGGCCACCAGCAGAAACTCGAACCGGGCTGCCTTCTGGTCCTGCGAACTACCGGTGGCCGAATCTTCGGGCGAGATGGCGATCTGCACGGCGTCGAATCCGGCGGGTGGGGGCTGCTGGCCGTACGGCGACAAACGGTCTTCTTCCACCGCGACCAGCATCGAGAACTGGCGCCGGTTCCAGTACGTGCTGATCACGGTCTTCTTCCCGCTGATGAGGAAGGTGATCGGAATGGCGTCCTTCCACTCGCTCGGGTCGCCGTCGATTTCCGGCTTGTAGTAAGGCGCGCTGGCACAGGCCACACTCTGCTTGCGAAGAACGGTGGTGCCGGCGCCGTCGGCCGAGACCTCGAACGGATAGGAATTGGCAGCCAGGTTGCGTCCCTTCTCGATCGCAAACGCTACGCGCCGCGTTTCGCCGGGGGCCAGGGCCACGCCGCGGCGCTCGGGGGCAATCTGCCACCCCGAAGGACCCTGGATGGAAACGGCCGCTTGGTAGGGTTGTTCCAGCAGGTTTTTCACCTGGACCGAAACCAGCGGCCCCGTGGAGGGCGGGACCGTGAGATTCTCGACGCGAATCGCCACCGGATCGGCAGCCGTGACATGGCCCGAGAGGCCCATCGACAACCAGACGATCAGTGCCAGGACGGACCGTCGCGGCGTCAAGTTCCACGTTCGCATTGCAGGTTCCTCAGCTTCGGCAGGAAGGCGATCCCGGGCGTTGCCGCCCCCGGACATCCATTTTGCACGACCGCTACCCGATCGTCAACAAACCTGCCGGCCGCAAATCCTTGTCTGGGCACAAGCCGTCTGTTAGATTCGCAGGTCTCCCGATTTGCCGTCGCGCAGCGTCGTACGGGACCTGCTTCCGGCTTCGCCTTCCCGAACATGCCACCGAGGAGAACGGCTACATGTCGCATCTGCTGCTGCCGAGCCTGTTGGCCAGTGCCGGCGGAGACTCCAACGCCGGCGTCGAGCTGACCGTCCACTGGATCGATCTGACCATCATCATCGGCTACATGTTGGGCATTGTGGCCCTGGGTTGCTGGGCAGGGCTGCGGCGCAGGGAGGCCAAGGGGAGCGATTACTTCCTGGCCGGAAAATCGCTGAGTTGGCCGCTGATCGGGCTGGCCTTGTTCGCGACCAATATCTCCACAATTCACCTGGTGAGCCTGGCCGAGTCGGGCTATTGCTCCGGGTTGCTCTACGGAGATTTCGAGTGGATGGCCGGTTTCACGCTGGTGATTCTCTCGCTGTTCTTCGCACCGTTTTACATCCGGGCCGGCGTGGCCACGCTGCCCGACTTCATCGAAAAACGCTACAGCCGCGGCTGCCGCGACATCTTGGCCGTGCTTTGCATCTACTCGGCGGTCGTCGTGCATATCGGCTTTTCACTCTACACGGGCGCCGTCGTGCTGGAGGGATCGTTGCTCAACTCGTTTATCGACAATCCCCAAGACTACCGCGAGTTGACGATCATCGGCATCTGCGGGGCTACGGCGCTGTATACGATCATCGGCGGGCTGATGGCCGTGGTGCTGACCGAATCGATCCAGACGGTCGTGCTGATCACCGGGGCCGTTTGCATTACCCTGCTGGGGTTGTACAGGATGGGCGGTTGGGGGTTGTCCGACGAGTTGGCCGATATGTCGAAATGGGACCAGTTGCTCGAAGGATGGCGCAACCTGAAGGCAAACGTCCACCCGGTCAATTTCGCCATGGCTCGGCCCGACACCGACCCCAGCGGCTTGTCGTGGTACGCCGTGTTTACCGGATACTGGATCACGGGAATCTGGTACTGGTGTACCGACCAGACGATTGTGCAGCGGGTGCTGGGGGCCAGGAACGAGAGCCACGCCCGCATTGGGCCGCTGTTCGCCGCCTTCATCAAGATCCTGCCGGTGTTCATCTTCGTGATGCCGGGTCTGATCTGTCTGGGCCTGATCCACGCGGACATCATTCCACCGTTGCCCTTAACCGCAGACGGCAGTCCCAAGACGGGCGAGACCTATTCCCACTTGATTCGCCACGTGTTGTCGATCGGCGCCCAAGGCATCGTCATTGCCGCGCTGCTGGCCGCACTGATGAGTACGGTCTCCGGGGCGCTGAACTCGATCGCCACGCTGGTCAGCTACGACATCTACAAGCGTTGGGCGCCGGATACGCCCGATCGCAAGTTGATTACCGTTGGACGGATCGCCACGTTCGTGGCCATGATCGTGGCCATTGCCTGGTCGTTGATGGTGGGGATGCTGGGGAAGACGATCTTTCAGGCGATGGTCGACATCTTCCCCGCCGTTGCCCCGCCCACCACCGTGATCTTCATCTGGGGCGTCTTCTGGAAAAGGACCTCCGCCCGGGCGGCGCTGATCACCCTGGTCGTCGGTGCGGTCGTCGGCGGGGCCGTTTCGGCCATTCACCTGATGAAGATGAACTTCATCGGCGACCTGGAGATCAACTCGCTGTTCTCCTGTTTTCTCTTGGCCGTCTTCGAGTCGGTCGTGATCTTCACCTGCTCGCTGATCTGGCCCCACCGGCACACCGACGACAGCGAGAAGCTGGTCTGGAAGTCGCCGCTGGACGCGCTGCGCGGCGCGCACGGACGCGGCCTTGGCGACTATCGCTTCTGGGTCGCGGGGGTGCTGGTCGCGATGATCGGACTTTACTGGTACTGGTGGGGTGATCAGCCCTACTACCCGGTGCAGGGCAGGCTGACTCTGGCCGACGGAACGCCCGTGGTCGGGGCTGAAGTGCGCTTCGAGTGTGACCAGGCGATCCTCAACTTCACCGACGTGACCGACGCGGACGGCGCGTATTCCTACGCCTCGAAGGGTCGCGCCGGCGGCGCCCCGGCCGGCACCGCGTATCGCGTCGCCATCCTGCCGAAGATGAATCTGATCGTCCGCACCGATCCCGACGACCCGGACAAGGTGACGGAGGTCCTCTACGAAGTACCCGTCGGCACGGACATCGGTGAAGAGACCCTTTCCGAAGAGCGAGAGATCGAAGGCGGCTGGAAAACGAAAGTGTACAAGGAGATCTACGCCTTTGCGCTGGCCGGCCGAGAGAAACCGGTTCACGTTCCCCGCGGTGAGCACATCAAGATCCTCCGGGCGACGCCAATCCCGGGAAGATACTCGGATTTCGATTCCTCGGCGCTGACGTTGACGGTCAACAAGGTGCCGATCTTTACCACCGAGCGGGGCCGGTACTACGAGGGTTACAGCTTCCGGCTGGAATGAGCCGTGCATGTCCTTGTCGAGGTATCGCAACTCGTCCGGGGCGATGCTGACCGGCTCGTGCAGCAAGCGGACTCTGGAGGCGCCCAGATCGGGGATTCTCAGCAGGCGGGGGGACAGGACCAGCAGCCGGACCGTGGTGTCGCCCGTTTCGGCCCGGGTGATTCGCAGCGGATAGTAGAACCAGCGGGTAGCAAAGCGGTATTACACGGCCTCCTTGGTGACCGTTTCCGTGCCCAACTCGACCACGTTAAAGGCGAACCACTCGAATCCGTCGCGAAGATACTCCTTGACGACCAGTTTCAAGGGCGGTGGAATCAGGGGATTGTCGACGCCTGCCTTCTTCAGATAGTCTTCCACCCAAGCGATGAACCTCCGGGTATCGAGCACGCGGACGACCGAAACGTCGTGAGCGCCGATCTTCTCGTGAAACGTCACCTCGCCCGCGGGCCGTGCTCGGTCGGTTGTGCGGGCGTCGCTGCGGCCCATGCCGCCGAATCCCTTCATCGCCATCAAGTCGCGGGTGAGCTTCTGGTTGATCAGCATGGTCGCGTTGCGAAAGACCTCTACGGCGCCCTCACGTATACCTGATTCGCCCGATTGCGACAAGGCAATCGTGGCTGTCACACCTCCGCCCGCGGAGGGGGTTGCGGAGTCGCGTTCGGCCGCGGACAATAGCCGTCCTTCGATCGAGACGAGGCCCCCACAGTTTTCATTTGCGACGAAATCGGAAAGGATTGCCGATGAGCGGAATTCCAGTACTCCATGCTGAGGGCGACTGCATCGCTCGGGCATGGGAAAACGCGATGCTGACCCTCTACCAGTCGGGCTGCGACATCCAAACGGAGTACGACAAGCCGGAGGACCCGCCCAGCAAGGACGCCACCATGATCCTCATCGTGTCCGACCCGCTGGCCGAGCCGATGATCCACCGCGACTTCCCCGGCGGATTCGAGGAGTTGCAGGAATACGTGATGGAGGTCTGCGAGGGGATCAAGGACCACTGCGTGCGCGTTCCGGGCGACGCCAGCGACACGCGGTGGGAATATACCTATCACCAGCGGCTCTTCGCCTACGAGGTGCCGGCGCTGGACACGACCGACCAGATCGAGCACGTCTGCCGCCAGTTGGCCGAAACACCCTACACCCGCCGCGCCCAAGCGATCACCTGGAAAGTCTGGGAAGACAACGCCTGCTACGATCCGGCGTGTCTGCAGAGTATTTGGTGCCGGATCACGCCGCGGGGCGACCGACGGGTGTTGAACATGAACGTGCGTTTTCGCTCCAACGACGCGTACAAGGCGGCGTTTATGAACGTCTTCGCGCTGGTGCGCCTCCAGCAGGCGATTGCCGGGCGGATCGGCAAGCTGTCCGGCAGGCCGGTCGAGCTGGGTCGCTACTGCCACATGGCCGACAGTTTCCATATCTACGGCTCGAATCTTCCCGAGTTCGAGGCTCGCTTCCTCGGCGCGATCGAAAAGCGGACGTTCGAGCAGCGCACGATGCGTTATGAGGACGTCCGCGATATGATGGAGGAAGCCCGGCCGGCGATTCTCGAAAAGGCACGAAGAATGGCCCGCACTTCGTAGCCAACCCCGGCACCCGGAGCAAACCGATGCGAGTTGCCTGCTGCTTGGCGTTGACGTGGATGCTGATGCCGACGATCACAACCGGCGAAGACGACACGGTTCTCTTGCGGGGCGAGGTGGTCGATGCCGACACGACCGAGTCCGTGCCGGCCCGGGTCTACGTTCGCACGGCAGACGGGCGCTGGCTGTTTGCCCGCTCGGCCTCGCCCGCGGGCACGGCGATCGTGTACCAGAAGCAGCGGCAACGGGGCAGCGTCGAGATGCACACGACGCTGTCGGCGCATCCGTTCGAGGTGGAGGTGCCGCCGGGCCGTTGCACGATCACCGTCGAACGAGGAAAGGAATACGTCCCGTTCGAGAGAGCAGTGGAGGTAGGCCGTGAGCCGATCCGTCTGAAGATCGCGCTGAAGCGCTGGATCGACATGGCGTCGCTGGGATGGTACTCCGGCGACACGCACGTGCACCGCACGATCGAGGAACTGCCCAATCTCCTGCTGGCCGAGGACCTTAATGTGGGCTTGCCGTTGCCTTATTGGGTGACGACCGCCTCCACCGCGCCCGGACAAGGCGACAAGACAACCGACGACGGCGTTCGCCCCGAGCCGATCGTCGTGGATCCGACGCATGTGATCTACCCGGTCAACACCGAGTACGAGATCTTCAGCGTCGGGCCGAAGCAGCACACGCTGGGAGCCGTTTTCATCCTGGGGCACAAGACGCCCTTTCGGCAGGGCGTTCCGCCCGTGCGGCCGGTGGCCGAAGAGGCCCGGCGTCAGGGCGGTCTGCTCGATCTCGACAAGCACTCCTGGCCTTGGTCGTTGATGCTCGTGCCGGTGATGCGGGTCGACCTGTTCGAGCTGGCAAACAACCACGTGTGGCGGACCGAATTCGGCTTTCGCGAATGGACGCTTGATACGGCGCCTGCCTATATGAGCCTCGAGCGCGACGAGCGAGGGTTTACGGAATGGGGCTGGATCGATTTCGGCTGTCAGTCCTACTACGCCTTACTGAACTGCGGCTTCCGCATGCGACCGACGGCGGGCACGGCGTCGGGCGTCCACCCCGTGCCGCTGGGATTCGGCCGCGTCTACGTCCAGTTGCCTGGCGGGTTCAGCTACGAGCGCTGGATGCAGGGGCTGGGTGCGGGGCGGAGCTTCGTCACGACCGGGCCGATGCTGATGGTCGAGGTGGATGGACAGCCGCCGGGCTCCGTGATCCGAGCTGACCAGGGCGGCAAGCGGTCGTGTCGCGTCACGGGCACGGCCCAAAGCGTCCAACCCCTGCGGTCGATCGAAATCGTGGTCAACGGCCGGGTGGTTGCGCGGCCCGCCCCGGCCAATAAGCAGACGGGCCGGGGTGGCTATACGACCCCGGTAACCGCGGATATCGAGTTGGACGGCTCGTCCTGGATCGCGGTTCGCGTCTTAGAGGATCGCCCCGACCGGCGCATTCGCTTTGCCCACAGCAGCCCCGTGCACGTCGAGATTTCCGGCAAGCCGCTGCGTCCACGCCGCGAAGAGGTCGACTACCTGATTCGGCGCATGGAGGAGGAGTTGGAGCGCAACCGGGACGTGTTGCGCCCCGAAGCGTTGGAGGAATATCGGCAAGCGTTGCAGACGTACCAGGAAATCGCAAGGGAGATTCCATGAATTGGCGAATTACCGATCCGGCCCATCTGCTTTCGGCGATGCGGATTTCCTTGGTGCAAGGAGGACAGTTCCTTGCCGGCCGCATCGCACCGGACGGTCCGATTCTCCGGGAGCGCAACGTGAGCTACGTCCACAAAGCCACCTGGGGAATGCACGCCGCCGGCATCGAGCACGGCACGATCTCGCGCCTGCTGGACTGGGTGGGCGAGAACGCCTTGCAGGACAACGGCGACTTCTACTTCGCCGAGGAACTGCCCGAGTACAAGGATTTCCAGCGTGTCTACCGGCCCTTGAACTTCTGCAAGGTGGCCGCCTGGATCGACCACCCGCTGGCCCGCGAGCAGCGCGTGATCGATCGCATCCTCCAGTATCAGCACGAGCCCTCCGGGGGAGTCTTCCACTACATCGGCGACGACCCCCAACGCGCGGAACAACCGGCGACAATCGGAACGCTTACCACGACGTTCTTCGGCCATTTGATGATCGCGCTGGACATGCGGCCGCGAGCAACCTCGGCCGGCGATTGGGTCTGCCGCTGGGTGGACGCCAATCATCCGCACATGCCCGAGGGGCATCTCTACACGCAGACGACCCCCGGCGGCGAGCTGGTGACGGAAGTGGCCGCCGGCGAGAGAATCTCCAAGATGGTCGATACTCGGCATCCGAAACAGGAGTTCTGGCAGGCCGGCACGGCCATGGCCTACCTGGCCGTGCTCTACGACGTGATGCGAACCGATTGGGGCGTCGCCGAGAGCGATGTCCGTCCCTATCTCGACGCCGCCTTGGCCCTGCTGGATTTCGAGAGCACGATGCCGCTGGACACCTACTTGTGGCCGTCGAAGTGCAAGATCGGCTGGGGGGCGGGCGAACTGCTGCGCGTGCTGGTCCGCCACGAGCCCGGCGACACGAAGACGATCGAGAAGGCCTATCGCGTGGCGGAACGCGTGGCCGTGTTCACCTTCCTCGACAATCAGTTCCCCGACGGCGGCTGGTCCTGGATGCACTACCCGCTGAGCGAGCAGATCCCCGAAATGGCCTTCAGCTACAAGCCGCTGAAGCAGTCGGTCCGCGTGCCGCCTGCGCGGATAGAAGGCTCGCAGACGATCTTCCTGCCCCGCGAAGAGATCACCGGCGAGTTTCTCGGCGAGCTTAAGGCTATCGAACGGGGCGTGGCGGCGTGGCTGAACGCCGGCGGGTAGCCGGGCGCATGGCGGTTTTCGACGTCCATCGCAATCTTCCGCCGCGTCGTCCAGGGGATCAGGCTTCTTTCTTCCCGCAGACTTCCAGGCTTCCGATCCAACCGGGAACCAACCGCCAGCGTTGTCCGTGCGGGCGGTAGACCCGCAATACGCATGGCCCGATTCCGAAGCAGCCGATCAGGCCGGCCGATTGATAGCCCAGCGACTTGTGGCTATCCAGGGAAACCTGGTTGTCGCATTCGATCTGGGTGTAGACCTCCGAAGCACCAAGCTCTTCGAGCAATGGGGGCAGACACGCCATCAAGATCCCCCAAGCGCCGAAGGCGGTGCCCAGCCCGTCGAAGGTCCAGCAAACCCCGGCGGGAACCCGCAAGACACAACGCAGGTCGCGCCAGTCCTCTTGGTAGTCTTTCGGGCCCAAGGCCAACCACACCGCAGCGCCGATCTTGCCTTTCGACACGGCTATCACGCACAGGTCTTGCCGGCGGAGCCGGTTGCGGACGCGTTGGGAATCGGCGAAGTACGACTCCAGGGCGGGCTGGTCCGTTTCCCCCGCCTTGCGGACCGTGAACGTGCGGGGAATGCGACGGTAGCGTTTCACGTCGGAGACGGGTACACGGAAAACTTCGGTCACGAAGAAGCGGACCCAGCCCCTCAGCACACGCGTTTCGGCGAGCCGGCGCAGCAGCCGGTACAGCGCGCGGGCCTTGCCGTGCGATCTGGCGAACCGGATCAGACGTGTCCAACGGCTCGGACCCGCAGCCGAAGTGGAGGCATTGTCGCGTGTCATGGAAGCCATCCGTTGCTGGGCCGCCGGCCGGATTCGTCCATCGGCCGCCGCGTGCCCGCGCGAGGCTCAGTGCCGCCGCGCGACCACGAAATCGGCGAGCCCCCGAAGCGTTTCGCGGGCTTCCGAGGGAGGAAGCTTATCCAACTCATCGCCGGCGCGTTGGGTGAACCAAACGGCCTTTTCGCGGGCGTAGGCCATCGCATCGTATCTCTCGAACCAGGCCAGCAACGCCTCGCGGCGGTGATTGTCGCTGCGGGAGAGCACGTCGACGACCTCCGCCCGCTCGCGGTCGCCGGCTTCGTTCAACAGGCGGATCAGCGGCAGCGTGGGTTTCTGTTTGACCAGGTCCGTTCCCAACGATTTGCCGACGGTGGCCTCGTCGCCGAGGATGTCGAGCAGGTCGTCGGCGATCTGGAAAGCGATGCCCAGCTTGTGGCCGAACCCGGTGAGAATCTCGCACGTTTCCACGTCGGCGCCGGCGTAGTGGGACCCCAGCCGGCAGCAACAGGCCGTCAGCGCCGCGGTCTTGTTGGAAATCATCGTGAGGTAGTCGTCCTCGCTGAGATCGTAATTGCCGCGGCTTGCCACCTGGCGCAGCTCGCCTTCACACATCGTCCGGGCCGCTTCACCGATGGCCCGACAGGCAAACGGGCCGTCCACGGCGCTGGCCATGCAGATCGATCGGGTGAAGAGGTAATCGCCGAGGAGGATGCTGGCCTCGTTGTCCCAGCGGGCGTTGATCGTTTCGAGGTGCCGCCGCAACGTGGCCTCATCGAGGACGTCGTCGTGGATGAGCGTCGCGGTGTGGATCAACTCGACCGCGGCGGCCAGCGCCAAGTGCTCTTGGCGGAGTCGGCCGGTGGCCTTGGCCGACAACAGCACCAAGGCGGGGCGAATCCTCTTGCCACCCAGGCGGAACCCGTGCTTGACCAACCGATCGACGAAGGGATAGTCGCTGCAAAGCTCTTCGCGGAGAAGCTCTTCCACCTGATGGAGTTCCTCGCGAATGGGGGTGTAGAGAGCATGGAGCGCCTCCGGAGTCTTCGCCCGATCCTTGGCTGCTTGTTTCATGACCACGTTCCCAACTCCCACAACGAACCGGGCCCACCTCCGGCGCGGAACCCTCGGCTCCCGTCAGGAAGGTCTGACGAAGTGTCCGCTCTGTCCGCCCCATTTCTCTTCCAGCCGCACGCGCTCCACAACCATCGCCCGATCCACCGACTTGCACATATCGTAAATCGTCAAGGCCGCGGTGCTGACGGCGACCAGCGCCTCCATTTCGACACCCGTTCGGGCAGTCGCCTGGGCCTGGGCTTCGATGGCAATGGTTTCAGCATCGGGAAACTCGAACGAGACCTTGACCGAATCCAGGGGCAGCGGGTGGCACAGGGGAATCAACTCTGCCGTCCGCTTGGCGGCCATGATACCAGCCAGTCGGGCGACTTCCAGCACGTCGCCTTTGGCCAGCTTGCGGTCGCGAACCAGTCGTGCCGTCTCCGGCCGTACCCGCACCAACCCGCTGGCCCGAGCGTTGCGAACCGTCACGGCCTTGTCCCCGACGTCCACCATGCGGCTGGCCCCCTGGGCATCGAAATGGCTCAGTTCACTCATCAAGGCGGTTTTGTCGGAGTTCGAGCAGCAGATCCCTTTCATTGATTGTAGTCCTCGCCGTCTATCCGTCGAGGGGTTGCCCGACCGGTTGCTACGTTGGCAAGAAACGGCGATCGTCGCTGCGGACGGTCAGGCGGCGGCCTTCCGCCACGGCGGCTCCGGCAGAAATCGCCCCATCGATGGAGACGCCAATAGGGCACAGGCACGGCGCATACCCCTCTCCTGGAGGCAGCGTGTCACCCAGGCAAGCGGTCCTCCAGCAGAATGTCCTCAAACGGCAACCTCCTCAAACTACATGGCCAAGCTGCAGTTCGATGGCCGCAATCCTGTTAACGCTTGCGTAGTCTATGCGCAAGGGCCACCGGCATGGGCACATCGAGCCCACGGTTCGGTCTAACCCGACTTCGGCGATGGACCGCCAACGGCCACCTGCTGAAACACCTCTCGTGCCGCAGCCACGGTCGTCTCGACATCGGCTTCGGTATGGGCGGTCGAGAGGAACAAGGCCTCGTACTGGCTGCACGGCAGGTAGACGCCGCGCTGGATCATGCCCCAAAAATAGCGGGCGTAGCGGCCGGTGTCGCAGCGGGCGGCCACGTCCCAATCGGTCACCGGCCGGTTGTCGAAAAAGAGGGTCATCATCGCCCCCATCCAGCCGATCGAACAGGGAATGTCGGCCGCCTTGGCCGCCTCTTCCAGCCCGACCGCCAGCCGGGTCGAGAGCTGCTGCAGGTCCTCGTAAGGGTTGCTGTCGCGAAGCTCCTTCAGCGTCGCGATGCCGGCAGCGGTCGCCAGCGGGTTGCCGCTGAGTGTGCCTGCCTGAAAGACCTTTCCGGCAGGCAACACGTGTTCCATGACGTCGGCCCGGCCGCCGTAGGCCCCCACCGGCAAGCCGCCGCCGATGATCTTGCCCAGCGTGGTCAGGTCGGGGGTGACGCCGAACAGGGCTTGTGCCCCTCCATAGGCCACGCGGAATCCGGACATCACTTCATCGAAGATCAGCAGAGCCCCGTGCGCTCGAGTGACGTCGCGCAAGGCCTCGCGGAAATCGAGCGAAGCCTTCACGCAGCCCATGTTTCCGGCCACCGGCTCGACAATCACCGCGGCGATCTGCCGCCCGTGTTCGGCGAAGGCGGCCTCCAGGGCCTCGACGTCGTTGTACCGCAGCACCAGCGTGTCCCGGGTGGTTCCCTCGGTCACCCCGGGCGAGTTGGGCACGGCCAGCGTCGCGGCTGAGCTGCCCGCGGCCACCAGCAGGCTGTCGACGTGGCCGTGATAGCCTCCGGCGAACTTCACGATGATCGGCCGGCCCGTGAATCCGCGCGCCAGGCGGAGGGCGCTCATCGTGGCCTCGGTGCCGGAGTTGACCAGGCGGACCTTCTCGATGGAGGGAACGGCCTCGATGATCAGTTCCGCCAGGTCGCTTTCCGCTTCGGTCGGTGCCCCGAAGCTGGTCCCGCGCCGCAACGCGGTCTCCAATGCCTCGACCACCTTCGGATGGCAGTGGCCGAGGATCATCGGCCCCCACGAGCCGACGTAATCGATGTAGCGGTTGCCGTCGATATCGATCAGGTAGGCGCCCTGGCCGCGATCGAAGAAGATCGGCTCGCCCCCGACGCCGCCGAAGGCCCTGGCCGGGCTGTTGACCCCACCGGGGATGAGTTGTCTGGCTCGGGCAAAGGCGACCTGGCTCTTTTCGCGCGACATGGCATGTCCTTCGGATCGTGGCAAGGCGGGCAGATGCTGGGTTCCGCGCGTCGTCGCGCGGGCAGCTCTCTCAGAACGCAATTCTATCCAACCGATGGGGCCCGGTTCCAGGGGGAGGCCTCGGCCTTCGCCGGGCCGCCTCCGAAAACGGTGGATTGAGCCGCTGGACTTGCGGCGTTGGCCCGGTCATACTACCAGTCCAACGGCGAGTCCGGGAACGCGAGTCCGGGAAGTCGCTGCCGGCCCGGGATCTCGTGCCGAAAGGGCACATGCGAGAGCGAGAGAAGCTGTCATGAGAACTGCAGTATTGTCGTGGACCGTGGTTGCGATCACCCTGGTGTCTGCTTCGGCCTTCGGCCAGGATGCGACCCAACAGCCGGGAATCGTCAAGACCGAGTTCGTCTACGAGACGGCCCCGTTTCCGCAGTGCCATGCGTCGACCATCGTCGAGTGTTCGGACGGGCTGATCGCGGCATGGTTCGGCGGCAAGCACGAAAAGAGCCCCGACGTCGGCATCTGGCTCGCGCGCCACGACGGCCAGACCTGGTCGGCGCCCGTCGAGGTGGTCACCGGCCGACAGGACGACGGAACCAGGCACCCCTGCTGGAATCCCGTGTTGTTCCAGTCGCAAGGCGGCCCGGTACTGCTGTTCTACAAAGTCGGGCCGAGTCCGAGTCGGTGGTGGGGGATGGTGACGATGTCGCGAGACGGCGGCAAGACGTGGTCTCCGTCGCGCCGCCTGGAGGATGGATTCCTCGGTCCGATCAAGAACAAGCCGATTCCGCTGCCCGGCGGAGAGGTCCTTTGTGGATCGAGCACCGAGCACGACGGCTGGCGGGTCCACTTCGAGATTGTCTCCGACCGGGGACGGAAATGGCAGCGTATCGGGCCGGTCGACCGGCAACGGGAATTCGGCGCGATCCAGCCCACGCTGCTGCGATACGCCGACGGCCGCATCCAGGCGCTGTGCCGCAGCCAGCAGGGCCGAATCGTCGAGGTCTGGTCGGACGACGGCGGGCGAACCTGGGGCAAGATGACGGCCACGCTGCTGCCCAACCCCAACTCGGGCATCGACGGCGTCACACTGAGCGACGGCCGGCAATTGCTGGTCTACAACCATACTGTCCGGGGCGGACCGAGCCCCCGCGGCCGCGAGATGCTCAACGTGGCTCTCAGCCCTGACGGCAAGCTGTGGAATGCGGCCCTCGTGTTGGAAAACGAGCCGGGGGAGTTCTCCTATCCAGCGGTCATTCAGACCGCCGACGGGCTGGTCCACACCACGTATACCTGGCAGCGGCAGCGAGTGAGGCACGTTGTCGTCGACCCAACGCGACTCCTCTTGCGCGAGATGCCCGAGGGAAAGTGGCCCGAGTGAGGACGGCCGCTCCGCCCACGGCGACCGCAGCGACCGCACCGATTGCCGGTAGCGATCGCAGGAGTGCCGTCCTCAGACGTCCCATGGCATGGAAGGAGACAACGCCTTGCAGCAACTCCCCACGGCCGACGTTGTCGTTTTGCTGCTCTACCTGGCCGGAGTAGTCGGTTTCGGCTGCTGGTTCGTGCGCCGCAGCCGTACCACGGAAGGGTTCATGGCGGCCGGCCGATCGTTGCCGGGCTGGGCCGTGGGGCTCTCGATTTTCGGGACGTATCTCAGCAGCAACACGTTCATCGGCGTGCCGGGCAAGGCCTATGGGAGCAATTTCAACTCCTATGTCTTCAGTCTTTCGCTGCCGATTGCCGCGCTGATCGCCGTACGGGTTTTCGTGCCGTTTTACCGCCGCTCGGGCGAGATTTCCGCCTATCACCACCTCGAGAACCGCTTCGGCGGCTGGGCGCGCACGTTTGCCGTGGTCTGCTACCTGCTGATGCAGGTGGCCCGAATCGGCTCGATCATGCTGGGCGTGGCCCTGGGGCTTCACGCCCTGGTCGGCTGGGACATGACCGTGATCATCGTCGCCACCGGCGCGCTGGTGACGCTCTACACGCTGCTGGGCGGAATCGAAGCGGTGATCTGGACCGACGTGGCCCAGAGCATCGTCCTGACGGTCGGGGCCGCGGCGCTGACCGGGATGCTCCTGTTCGACATGCCCGGCGGACCGCAGGCCGTCTTCGAGCGGGCTCATGCCGCCGGAAAGTTCTCGCTGGGCAGCTTCGGCCCCGATCTTACCCAAACCACCTTCTGGGTCGTGCTGGTCTATGGCCTGGTGATGAACCTCAACAACTTCGGGATCGACCAGAGCTTCGTGCAGCGATACCACACGGCGCGCAGCGACCGCGAGGCCGCTCGCAGCGTCTGGCTGGGTGGGCTGCTGTACTTGCCGATTTCGCTGGTCTTCTTTTTCATCGGCGCGGCGTTGTTCGCGTACTACAACCACGAGGACGCGGAACACCGGACCATGCTTCAGGCCGTCCGGCAACAGGTGGCCGCCGAGCGATTGACGGAGCAGGGGCTCGAGCCGGGGCAGCCGACGTACGCGGCGAGACTTGCTGAAACGGCGGCCGCGCTGGCGGCGGCCGACGTCGGCGACAAGGTCTTGCCGCACTTCATCGTCAACAAACTGCCCGGCGGCATGGCGGGGCTGCTGATCGCCGCCATCTTCGCCGCCGCCATGAGCAGCATCGACACCAGCCTGAACAGCTCCGCCACGATCGTGCTTTCCGACGTCTACAAGCGTTACCTCCGCCCGGAGGCGGCCGAACGCGAATCAATGCACGTGCTCCACGTCGCTACGCTGATGTTCGGTGCGCTGGGGACGGGCCTGGCGGTGGCGTTGATCGGCGTCAAGAGCGTGCTCGATGCGTGGTGGCTGCTGTCGGGGATCTTCGTCGGCGGCATGCTGGGGCTGTTCTTGCTGGGACTGGTTTCGCGGCTCGCCACCAACGTCGGCGCCGTGGTCGGCGTAATCGCCGGCGTGCTGGTGACCGGCGGGATCGTCTGCCTGCTCGTGGCGCCCGAGTCCTGGCAATGGCCGTCCAGTCCGCTCAACAAGTTGCTGATCCCCGTCGCCGGAACGACGACGATTGTCCTGGTGGGCCTGCTGGTGAGTCTGTTGGCCGGCCATTCGGGCCCACCAGCGCGACCCCCACGCGGCGGGTAAAGGAGCGGCTCCTTGTGCGGTCGCGTCCTTCGTCCCGAGAGGATGGACGGCACAGGCCCGCGAGCCAGCCGGGAAGTTCTCACGTGCCGTCGCCCCAGGCTACGGAGATGTTCTTGCGGCAAGGTGGTATAATGAAGTGGTAATCCAGGGACCCCCGGAGAGGACGGATGGCATCTGAAGACACGCTGCCCCAGCCGCTTCAAGGTATCATTCCGCCGATGGTCACTCCGCTGTCGGACCGTGACACGCTCGACGTGGACGGCCTGCAGCGATTGGTCGAGCACATCCTCAGCGGCGGCGTGCACGGGCTGTTCGTCCTCAGCACCACCGGCGAGGCCCCCAGCCTCAGCTATCGGTTGCGTTTCGAGCTGATCGATCACGTCTGCAAGCAAGTGGCGGGCCGGGTGCCGATTCTGGTGGGCGTCACCGACACGTCGTTCTACGAGTCGGTCAATCTGGCCAACTACGCGGCCGACGCAGGCGCCCAGGCGGTTGTGCTTTCGGCCCCCTACTACTATCCCGCTGGCCAGGCAGAGCTGTTGCAGTACATCGAGCACATGGTGGCGGCGTTACCGCTGCCCGTGTTTCTCTACAATCTGCCGAGCCATACGAAACTGACCTTTGAGCCCGACACGCTTCGACGTCTGATCGACATTCAGAAGGTCGTCGGTCTGAAAGACAGTTCGGGCGACATGATCTACTTCCACAAGGTGCGGCGCTTGGCAAGGGAGCGACCCGACTGGTCGCTGCTGATCGGACCCGAGGAGCTGTTGGCCGAGGCGGTGTTACTGGGCGGACACGGGGGGGTGTGCGGCGGCGCCAATCTCTCGCCGAAGCTGTACGTGGGGCTCTACGAGGCCGCGGTGCACCACGAGATGGAACGCGTGGCCGAACTGCACGATCGCGTGCTGCAGATCTGCGACTCGATCTACACGGTCGCCCGTCACGGCGCCCCGGTGGTCAAGGGCTTGAAGAGTTCCTTGGCCTGTCTGAAAATCTGCGGCGATTTTCTGGCCGAGCCCTTCTATCACTTCGGCGACGCGGAACGTCAGTTGGTTCGTGAGCGGCTCGCCGAGTTGCAGTTCCCCTTGGGTCTGCCGCGGCACACCAGGCCGGTCTGACTCTGGTTCGGGCCGCGCGGCAAAACCGCTCCGCGAAGAAGGCCGTGGCAAGCCATGTCTCGGGGTGGGTCGGACGAGAGCCGAAGCGGCAACAACCCCCCCTTGTATCGATCGGCGAACTGCGGTAGCCTATCCGCTCGGTGGAGCCCACCGGCACCGAAGCGCGGCAGAGTCTACCTGGTCACCTCCCCCCCCGAGCGAGGAAGAATGCCCCATGTCCGCCGAGATGGAACAGCGCTACGCCGAGCGGCTGAAGCGTTACACGACGGCGATGCGGAACGAGAAGCCGGACAAGGTCCCCATCCGGCCGTTCGTGGCCGAGTTCACCGCCAAGTATGCCGGGTATACGGACCAGGAGGTTACCCACGACTACGAGAAGGCGTTTGCGGCCGCGCGGAAGTGCGCGGCCGATTTCGATTGGGACGCGACCGTGGGCAACATGGTCTACGTGTGGAGCGGACTGGTCAAGGCGATCGGCCTGAAGTATTACGCCGTGCCCGGCATCGAATTGCCCCCCGACACAGCCTTCCAGTACCTCGAACCACCCGAAGACAATGCCTGGATGCGGCCGGACGAGTACGACGCGCTGATCGAGGACCCGACCGGCTACTTGTTCAACGTCTGGCTACCCCGGGTTTCCGGCGACGTCAGTCCGATGGGCGAGCCCACCTCGTATCGCAACAACCTGTCCTTCGTCAAGGGCGGGATGGCGATGATGAACTACTTCCACGGTTTCGGCACGCAGGCGGCGTTGTTGCGAAGTGAATCGGGGACCGTCTCGGCCATATCGGGCATCCTCAAGGCGCCGTTCGACATCATTGCCGATAAGCTTCGCGGCTATAAGGGACTTTGCATAGACATGTTCCAGCAGCCCGACAAGGTGCTGGCCGCCTGCGAAGCCCTGGCGCCGCATCTGCTGCACGTGGCCGCCGGCGGGGCCGATCCCGATCGCAACGTACCGGTCGGGCTGTGGATGCACCGCGGCTGCGTGCCCTTCCTCTCGCCGGATCAGTTCGAGAGGTTCTACTGGCCCACGCTAAAGCAGATCATCGAGGGCCTGTGGGAGCGAGGAATCCAGACGCTGTTCTACGCCGAGGGAGAATGGAACCCGAACCTGAAGTACATCGCCGAGCTGCCCGACTTGAGCATCGTCTATCACGTCGACCGGGGCGACATCTTCGAGGTCCATAAGGCCGTGGGGCACAAGTTTTGCCTCAGCGGCGGCATTCCCAACGACCTGCTGGCCTTCGGCACGAAGGACGACGTCCGCGACTGCTGCAAGCGCGTGATCGACGGCGTGGCCGGCGACGGCGGATACATCATGGACGCCAGCGCGATCATGCAAGACGACACGAAAGTGGAAAACCTCCGGGCGATGACCGAATTCACGCGGGAGTACGGCGTCTATTGACCCGGTGCCCGGCCCACGGCCCAAACAGCAGCGGCCGTAGGCCCCGTTGCCCGACGACCACACTCGACGGAGCCATGGCGATGTCTGAACAAGAGAAACGGAAGATCGAGCCGGGGGTCTGTATCCCCTGGGACGAGAAACGCAAGGAACTGCCCAAGATCTCTGGGGATCAGGAACTGGTCAAGAGAGTCTGGGAGGACGTCGACGCACTGGGTTATCTGTACATCTGGCAGTGCCTCCTCTCCTTCTAGGGCTCGTAAGAGAATTCAGGAGACTCTGGCAAAACCGTTTGACGGTCATCAAGGCCGGCGCGCCTGAAGGCCCCGCCGGCTGACTTCCAGCGAGGTTCTGATTGGACATCTGAAAGGGAATCCATCTGATGAGTGAAGACCACAGCCTGGCGGATGCACTGGCCGGGTGTTCCGAAGACAAAGTCAAGGCACTGGTGAAAGAGCGGCTCGACGCGGGGGTCCCGGCCGCCCAGATCGTGGCCGAGTGCAATCGCGGCATGGCCGAGCTGGGAGAGCGGTTCGCCCGGGGCGAGTGCTTCATTCCGGAGCTGATGTTCGGCGGAATGATCATGAAGAGCGTCGTCGGCGAGTTGGCCCCGCTGCTGGAGGGCGAGGCGGAGGTCGAATCGGGCGGCAAGATCGTGATGGGCTCCGTGCATCACGACGTACACGACATCGGCAAGGACATCGTGATCTTGATGCTTCGCGGCATGGGATTCGAGGTGATCGACCTGGGTGTGGACGTGCCGCCGGAGAAGTTCGTCGAGGCCGTTCGCCAGCACCAGCCCGCCGTGGTCGGGATGAGCGTGCTGCTGACCACCTGCTTCAAATCGGTCGTGGCCACCGTCGAGGCCATCCGGGAGGCGGGTCTGCGAGAAAGCGTCTCGCTGATGGTCGGCGGCGCGGCCGCCAGCGACCTGTTGCGAGAGAGCGCCGGCTGTGACTTCTACGGAAAGACAGCGGTCGACGGGGCCAAGTTTGCCCAACAGGCCGTGGGGCTCTCGTAGCCCTTGCTCCATTTCAATGCGTTCGTTTGACTGCGTTGCAGGAAATTCCCATGAAACACGGAAGTCGGATGCGAATCCAGTGGGCGGTGTGGTTGTTGCTGTCGTCGGCCGGCACCATCGGTTTCGGCCAGCAATGGGCCCAAAAAATGCTCGACCACACCACGCACGACTTCGGCACGGTGGCCCGCGGCGCGAAAGCCGAACATCGCTTCGTGGTCGAGAACATTTACGAAGAGGACATGCACATCGCCTCGATCAGCTCCACCTGCGGTTGCACCACCCCGAGAGTCGACAAGCGGACGCTGAAAACCTGGGAGAAAGCCGAAATCGTCGCGGAGCTGGATACGCGGTCCTTCTACGGGCAGAAGGACGCCACGCTGAACGTGGTGTTCGCCGGGCAGTTTTCCGCCGAGGTCCAACTCCACATCCACGCCTACATCCGCCGCGACGTCGTCGTCCAGCCCGGAGAGGTGCGCTTCGCCTCGGTCGCCCAGGGGACCAGTTCGCTGCAAAAGGTGACCGTCGACTACGCCGGCCGATCCGACTGGCAGATCGTGAAGGTCGAGAGCGCCAATCCGTACCTTGAGCCGAAGGTCGTCGAAACGCATCGGGGCGTCGGACGCGTCACCTACGAGTTGGCCGTGACCCTGAAGGACACGGCCCCGGTGGGATATCTCCGGGAGCATCTGGTCCTGGTTACGAACGATCCCGACCCGCGGGCGGCTCGGGTCCCGGTGACGGTTGAAGGCGACGTGGTGCCGACGATTACCGTGCAGCCCTCCCCCCTGACGGGCGCGGCCGAGGTGGGGAAGACAGCCACCATGCGGCTGTTTGTGCAGGCCAGGAAGCCGTTTCGCATCGAGGGCATGTATCCCAAGGATCAGCGTTTCAGGTACGACGTCAAGGCGGCCGGCGAAAGCTCCTACCTGATTCAAGTCTCGTTCACCGCCGGCACGACGGCGGAAGAAGTGGACGAGACGATCCGCATCGAAACCGATCTACCCGCCGGCAAGGTGCTCGAAGTGCCGGTCCACGTCCGCGTGACCGCTCCACGTTCGGAATCGTCTTGAGAACGAGTTTCGATGCGCCGGGGAACCATGCGGACACGCCCCGGCGATTGCATCCGCGTTGCGGCGCAGCTATCTTGTAGAGAACCTCGAGCCACGGGAGAAACGAGCCATGGAATCGATAACGAAGATCACGCTCCACCGACGTCGACAGAGCCGAGCCGTGCGATGTTTCCAGGTCGCGGCCTTCGGAGCAACCTGGCTGGCGGTTTGGACTGCCGCCGGGCTGGAAACCAAGGGCGCCGAGCAGGGCGATGCGACCGGGCGGCAGACCGCCCAGGGCGAAGCGGCCGAAGGCGGGCGGGTGTTGTTCGCCGACGACTTCGCGGACAAGCTGGCCGAGGGATGGAGGTGGATCCGCGAGGATCGCCAGGCGTGGCGCCTCGCCGACGGCGCACTGCAAATCCGCACGCAGCCGGGCAACATGTGGGGCGGCGCCAACAACGCCAAGAACCTGCTTGCCCGGGAAATCCCGGAGAGCGCGGCCAAAACGCTGGCTCTGGACGTCACGGTGTCGAATCGGCCGACCGAGCGATGGGAGCAGTTGGGCATCACCTGGTACTATGACGACGCCCACATGGTGAAGCTGGTCAAGGAGCTCGTCGACGGTAAGGTCTCGATCGTGATGGGTCGCGAAGAGGCCGACCGCACGCGGACCATTGTCATTCTCCCGCTGGAAAGCGCCTCGGTGCAACTCCGCCTTCAGATCACCGGCAACCAGGTTACCGGGCTGTATCGACCCGACGGCAAGGGGGCTTGGAAGGAGGCCGGTAAGTGCGACTCGCCGGGCAAAGGCAAGGCCAACGTCTGTCTGCAAACGTACAACGGTTCGGCCGACGCCGAGCACTGGGCGCGGTTCTCGCGATTTCGCATCCGGGAAGTCGCCCCGCGCTAACCCGTGTTGTGTCTTTCCGGCCCCGGCTCGTTCTGTTGACAGGCCCCTACCGGTCGAGCTTGATGACCGAGAGGGTATAGGGGTAGTCGTGGCCCGAGTTGCGCTTGTCGGGGCCGGTGACCATGTCGAAGTTCGATACAATCACTTCGCGCCCTCGCACCAGCGGCTCGCCCGGCTGGTCCAGCCCGCCCCCGGAGCCGTCGCAATCCGGACTCCGGGCCAATACCTGCACCTTCTTATCGGGGGAGACGACGCAGATGGCATTGTTCGAGAAGTCGGCCACGTAGACGTTGTCTTGCCGATCGATACAGATGCCGTCGATGCTCTTAATGCACTCATGCTTGACCCAGCGAGTGTTCGAGGCCACGTTGCCGGCGGCGTCGAAGATGATCTTGTGCAGTGTGGCGTCGCCGAAGTTGCCGACGAAGAGGTTGCCCTGGCTGTCGAAGGCCAGCCCGTCGGCGCCGTATTGCACGTCGGGATTGAGCGTCGTAAACGTCGCCAACAGGTTCTTGTCTTTCAACGAGTTGGTCACGCGAACGCCCAGGTCGTTGACGGCGAACCGATACACGCCGCTGATCAACGGCTCCTCGCCTTTCTTCAGCAACATGCTGTGCGTGACGTAGACGTGCCCTTGGTGTACCCGCACTCCGTTGGGATGACTCAGCCCGCGGGCGACGACCGAGCACCCGGCAGGGCGACCGTCGCGGATCTTCATCCGCAGAACGCGCCCGAGGTTGTTCGGCTTGACCCAGCCCTGGTTATCGGCAATGTAGAGATCGCCGTCGGGACCGAAATCGATTCCCATGGGGCAGGCGACGCCGGTCTCCGGGTGGACCGGCACCCGGTCGAACAGCCGCACGCGGTTCTGCCGGTCGATCTTCATCAACAGGGCCGGATGCGTCTGGTCGCCGTAGTTGGGACACGCCAGGAAGACGTTTCCCTCGGCGTCCAGGGCCATGCCGTCGGGCGTGGGGCAGATGTCGGGCAGCTTCGCCAGCAGTTGGGGCGAGGCCAGCGGTGGGCACGCCTCTTGGCCAAGAAGCGCACCGGCGATCATGAGACATCCGGCAAGACCGGCAACGGCGAAACGGATACACATCAGTCTTCCTCCCACGGTAGCGAAGGCGTTTTTTTCATTTGGCGCCGGGACCCTGGCGCGTGGCCGGAAGGCTCCGGCGGCCGCATCAACAATATAGTCGGCACTCGTTCGGCGGTCAATCACCCGGCGTGAACCAGGTCAGGCCTCGCAGATCGCGAGTCTTCGAGGGGATTACGAGACTGGCGACGTAGGCGATCAGGAAGCAGCCGCCCAGACCGATCGTCGGGTAGAGAAAGAAGTGTACGGAGGTATAACTCTTGACGCCGTAGAGCAAGACGGCACTGCCGGCGAAGCCAACCAACGCGCCCCTGGCCGTAACGCGGCGCGTGAAGATCCCCGCGGCGAACAAACCCGCCAGCCCGCCGCCGAACAGTCCGATGATTTTGCTGTACTGGTCCCACATCGAGGTGCTGTCGAGCCAGGCCATGTACAGCCCCAACGTGGTGCCGAGCATTCCCAGGATCACGGTCAGCCACCGGGCCAAGGCGAGACATCGGAAGTCGGCCGCGTAGGGGTTGACGCGTCGATAGAAGTCGGTAGTGATGGCCGTGGCCATCGAGTTCATGCTGCTGTCGAGGCTCGACATGGCCGCCGCGAACAGGCCGGCGATTACCAGGCCCGTCACGCCCATGGGCAATTGCTGGGCAATGAACCAAGGGAAGATTTCGTCGATCTTGCCCACCGGATCGAGCATCGCCGGGTGGGTCCGGTAGAACGCCCAGAGGGCCGTGCCCAGGCTGAAGAAGACGATCGAGGCGGGGACCGTCAACACGGCGTTGGTCCAAATACTCCGCGCGGCGGCCTTCTCGTCGGCCGTGGTCAAGTAGCGCTGGACGACCGTCTGGTCGGCCGTGTAGGAGACCAGCATTTCAAACGGCTTGCCCAGCAAGACGACCCAAAGGGCCGCGGTGGCGACGTCCCAAGTGACGTGGGCCGTGCGCAGCTTATCGTGGGCGGACCCTTCCTGGATGATTCGGGCCACCCCGCCTTCGACGCTGAAGGTGATGATCACCAGCGCCAGCAGCGCGCCGCCGAGCAGCACGATCACCTGCAGCACGTCGGTCCAGATCACCGCTTCGATTCCGCCGAGCACCGTGTAGAGCGTGGCCAACGCGCCCATCAAGAGGATGCAGAGATAGACGTCGATTCCGGTGACGGCCGACAGTGCCGCGGCCGGCAGATAGAGCACGATGCCCATCCGGCCGAGCTGGAACAAGACGAACGCCGCACTGCCGAGCAGCCGCGTCGCCCCGTTGAACCGTCGCTCGAGATACTCATAGGCCGTGGTGACGTTCAATCTCCGGAAGAACGGCAGATACAGGAAGACAATCACCGGCGCCACGGCCACAATCATCATGTTGCCCAGGAAGTAGACCCAGTCCGTGTGGTAGGCCTTGCCGGGAATCGCCATGAACGTGATGGCGCTGAGTTGCGTGCCGAAGATGCTCAAGCCGGCCGCCCACCAGGGGACGCGATGGCCGCCGAGAAAGAAGTCGTGCGTGCTCTTCTCTCGGCGGGAGAAATAGGCGCCCATCGCCACCAGGGCTCCCAGGTAGACCGTCACGACGGCGGAATCGACCCAGCCGAACCCTCGGGGATGACGGACGGGCCGGGCCCAAAAGACCTTTGGCGTGCGGATTCCCGGCCGGGCCTCGCCCGTGGCCACCACGTAGCGGCCGCGCCAGATGGCGGTGTTGGTCGTCACCGGCGGCCAGACGCCGGCGGCGGGGTCCTTCGGATACGCACCGCGGCTCGTCCAGGTGTCGGTGATCGTGTGGTAAACGAGTATCTCCGGCAGGAATCCGGGATGGACGCTACGCAGATTCTGGAACGTATTGACTCCTTCGTCGCCGCCGATCAGCGCGAAGCTCGCCTGGCCCAACGGCATGGCCGGAGTGGGGGCGGCGGCCGCGAATCGCGGCAGGCTGGCGATCCGCGACCATCGGCGGCTTGGGGGATCGAAAGCGTAGCAGTCGCCCAGGAAGATCCGCTTGTCGTCGCCCGGCTGGTCGTTGTCCAGCGCGACGCCGCCGATCAGGTAGAACTTGTCTTCCTGCACGGCCGCCACCGACTGCATCCGTGCCGGTCCCGGCCAGGGCTCGAGCTGTTCCCACTTCCGCTGGTCGTCTTGCCGGGAGAGGTCCAGCGACCAGAAGGTCTTCATGGTCGCCGGCAGGTGCGAGGCCGGGCTTCCGTAAGGCTGGTAGGGCTTCGGCCAGTCCTTGCCGCCGGCGACGTAGATCGTGTTGCCGATGCGGGCCCCGCAGAAAAATGCGGCCCGGTCGGGCATGGGCGGTAGCCGGGAAATCTCGATCCTGCCGTCTTTCCACGCCAGCCGGAACACGTCCGCGTAATGCCGGTCGGCGTCGCCTCCGCCGAGGCAGATCAGCCCGTCGTCGGTCGTCACCGAGACGCCATATCCGACCGGCCGCGGGAGCTTGAAGCCGGTCCTCCACTCGGCTTCAGGATCGGTCAGCACGAAGACGCGGTCGTACCAGACCTTGGTGCTTTTCTTCTCGTCGGCCTCCCAGGGCCGGCCGTACGGGAAATTGGCGCCTCCGGCGACGATCAGCGCGCCGTGGCTCACCCCGACGAATGCTCCCGCGAAACCCTCCGGATCGGGCAGCGGCGGGAGCTCTTTCCATTCGAGGACGCCCGGCGCACCCGGAAGTTCGCTCGGCAGTGAGGTTGTCGGCGGTTCGGCAAGAGCGGCGGAACCGCCCGCCGAAATAACGGCGAGTATCAAGAGTGCGTGCTTCACGCGATGCCTATGCGAGGGTGCAATGTGTTGAATCGGTTGAATGCCGTGAGCAGACCGGCGGCAAACGCGCGTCGGAGCACTTAGGCAAGAAGAAGCCGACGACTATGGCTTCTCATCGCCGCTGAGCCACTCCAGCGAAAACCGTGCGAAGGTGATCTTCCCGTAACCGTCGCGCTCGTAGAGACACCCGATCGACCGGTCGGGCAGGACAACCAGGTCGGAGTAGGCCGCCGAGCCGGAGTAGATTACCTTGGACACTGGCCACGTTTCGCCCTCGTCATAGCTGGCGCGGACGGTCATGTTGTTGCGACCCGGGCCGCCGGGACCGGAGTAGAGCAGGACGTTTTTCGGCTTCAGCGAGTATCGCTGGATGCTCGACTGACAGGTGGGGCAGTAGACCTGCTCGTGATGCTTCGGCTTCGACCAGCTCAGTCCCCCGTCGGTGCTGCGGGCAAACGCCCGTTGGTTCTTGCCGAAGTAGTTGCGCATGCTCAGCAGCAGTGTCTCGTCGGCCAACTCGACCACTTCGCACTCGTTCATGCCCACCGCGGTGATGTCGCCGCGTTGCCATGTCTTGCCGTGGTCGTCGCTGTAGAAGACGAGGGACCGGCCCTTCTTGTCCCAATCGCCCCAGCCCTTGCCGTCGCCGCAGTCGCAAGGAACCACGAGCCTTCCGGTGCGGAGTTGGATACCGTGGCCGGGGCCGGTGGCGTACCAACCCCACTCGGGTCTCTTGACACTGCCGGTGATCTCGACCGGTTTCTGCCAGGTTTGGCCGTCGTCGGTACTTCGGGTGATGAACACGCGGTCGTTGTTGCGGCAGAAGGGCAGCCAGACGGTGCCCGTGTCGCGGTCGACCACGGGGCACGGGTTGCCGATCGTGATCTTCTCGGCACCGCCCTCTTCGTAGACCAGTTGCATCGGCTGCCAGGTCTCGCCGCCGTCGGTGCTGCGGCGGAGCATCAGGTCCAGGTCTCCATGATCGCCGCCGCCCGTCTTGCGGCCTTCGCAGAAGGCCAGCAGCGTGCCGTCGTTGGTCACCACGATGCCGGGGATTCGATACGTGTGGTAGCCTTCGGTGCCGCTGACGAAAACACTGACTTGCTGGACGACGTCGTCGGCCGGGCAAACGCGGGCGAAGACCATCGCCGCACCGAGTGCGACGCTGCACGTGAAAAGCACGGATCGAACGGAGCGATTGTCGATCTGCATAGCGAATCCTCCCATCAAGGGTTGAAATCTGCCGCCGATTGAAGACGCCCACAGTGTAGCCGTTGGCGCAGCGTTGTCAAGCCCCCCCTTCCGGCCGATCACGATTCGCGGTAAACTGCGCGCGATCCGAGAAACCTCGAGGTTCAAGCCAATGCAATACACGCAACTGGGGCGAACGGGCCTGACCGTCAGCCGGCTCTGCCTGGGAACCATGAACTTCGGTCCGGAAACGACCGAGGCCGATGCCTTCGCGATCATGGATCGGGCCCTGGAGCTGGGGATCAACTTCTTCGATACGGCCAATGTCTACGGCAAGGTACTGGGCCAGGGCGTTACCGAGCAGATTATCGGCCAGTGGTTGGCCCAGGGTGGCGGGCGGCGCGAGAGCATCGTGCTGGCCACGAAGGTCTTCAATCCCATGGGCAATCTGCCGTTGGATCGCGGGCTGTCGGCTCGGCACATCCGCCGGGCGTGCGACGACAGCCTCCGCCGGCTGCAAACCGACACGATCGACCTCTACCAGATGCACCACGTCGACCGCGGTAAGGCCGGCGAATCGATCATCAAGATCCTGGGCCTCGACTACGGCGACCACGTGTTTGGCGTGGACCACGGGGCGCCTTGGGAAGAGGTTTGGCAGGCCATGGAACAACTGGTCACGGCCGGCAAGATCCATTACGTCGGCAGCAGCAATTTCGCTGCCTGGAACATCGCGCAAGCCGACACGCTGGCTCGGGCGCGGCGTCTGATAGGCCTCGTGTCGGAGCAGAGCAAATACAGTCTGGCTACCCGGGCGGTCGAGTTGGAGGTGGTTCCGGCTTGCCGGTCGCTGGGGCTGGGGTTGATTCCCTGGAGTCCGCTGGAGGGAGGCCTGTTGGCCGGCGCACTGGAGTCGGCCAACGAGGGGCGGCGGTCGCGGCTGTCCGCGGAGAGGATCGAGCATCTTCGTGCACAACTGGAGGCCTACGAGGCCCTCTGTCGGGAGATTGGGGAGAAGCCCGCCGACGTCGCCCTGGCCTGGTTGCTGGCCAACCCGGTGGTAACCGCCCCGATCATCGGCCCGCGGACCCTGGGGCAACTGGACGGCAGTCTTCGGGCGTTGGCCATCGAACTCACGGCGGAGGTCCTGGCACGGTTGGACGAGATTTGGCCGGGTCCCGGCGGGGAAGCCCCGGAGGCCTACGCCTGGTAGGAGGCGGGGCGGGCGTCCGGCCGGCTCCTGGACAGATTCGTCTTCTGCGGTAGACTTGGGGGGAAAATGTGTTCCAAAAACCGGTCCTGTTCAGCTAGGTCAGAAAAAAATGGAAAAGCGAGTCTACAACTTCTCCCCCGGTCCCGCCATGCTGCCCCTGCCCGCGTTGGAGGAGGCCCAGCGTGACCTGCTGGCCCTTCCGGGTGTGGGAATTTCGATTCTGGAGATCAGCCACCGGTCGAAGACCTTCGACGACATCATTGGGCAGGCCGAGGCCAACCTTCGGCGGCTGTTGGCGATTCCCGACAACTATCGCGTCCTGTTTATGCAGGGTGGGGCGCAGTTGCAGTTCGCCATGGTGCCGATGAACTACCTCCGTGGCTCCGGCAAGAAGGCCGACTACGTTCTGACCGGCTCTTGGGGAAAGAAAGCGTTGCAGCAGGCCAAGACGCAGGGCGAGGTCCGAGTCGTCTGGGACGGCCAGGCAACGAACTACGATCGGATACCCGAGCAGGGCCAGCTTGATCTGGACCCCGACGCGGCCTACGTCCACATCACCTCGAACGAGACGATTCAAGGCGTCCAGTTTCCGACCGAGCCAGACACGGGCGACGTGCCGCTGGTGTGCGACAGCTCGTCCGACTTCCTTTGCCGACCCGTGCCCGTCGAGCGGTACGGGATCCTCTACGCGTGTGCCCAGAAGAACGCGGGCCCCGCGGGCGTGACCATCGTGATCATCCGTGACGATCTGGTCGCGCGGGCACCTGCGGATCTGCCGTCGATGCTCAACTACCGGGTCTTTGCAGAAGGCAAGTCGGTGCTGAACACGCCGCCGGTCTTCGCGGTCTACATCGTCAAGCTGGTCACGGATTGGCTGCTGCGCGAGATCGGCGGATTGGACAAGATGCTCGAGATCAACCGGCAGAAGGTCTCGCGGCTGTACGAGACCATCGACCGTTGCGAGGGCTTCTACGAGGCCCATGCCGCCCCGGGAAGCCGTTCGTTGATGAACGTTGCCTTCCGCCTGGCAAGCCCGGACTTGGACAAGCCGTTTCTGGAACAGGCCGAGCAGCGTGGGCTGGCTGCCCTGAAGGGGCACCGCTCGGTCGGTGGATGCCGGGCTTCGATCTACAACGCCATGCCCGTCGAAGGCGTTGAGACCCTCTGCGACTTCATGCTCAAGTTCTGCGAGAAGCACAAGGCCTAGGTCTGGTCCTTCCGGCCGAGTCGTTGCCACCAGTCTTTTCGACAGATTCCGCGACGCAAATCTAGCGTGGCGGGGAGTATGCGCGCCGCGCGATTCAGGGCCGTGTTTTTGCGCGCAAGTTTTCTCTCCTTTTCGAAAACATGACCTATGGTTGAACAGGTTTGGAAGGCAGGAGTTAGGGTTGTGTCCCCTGCACGATGGGTGCAGTTTGGAAAGTGTATCCACCGCGGCAGAGGACACGACTGCTTTCATTGAGACCCGTTGTCGACGAATCGCGGATTCAAAGGGGAGAGCACCCTGTCGCCATCGCGTCCACCAACGAGATAGGCCAGACCTGGCGAAGAGTGTGTTACATAACTCGCAACGTTCGGAGTTATGCTGGTTCCTTCATGGTTCGGTGAGGACGCTGTTGCCGCGCAGCGCGCCCTCCAGTCTACAAGGAGATCTGTCATGAGAAAGTGGGTTGTCGTTCTGTGCAGTGCGATTCTCCTGGCGTCGCTGGTAGCGCACGTTCAGGCAGAGGACAGCAAGGTCACGGCGCTGAAGGAGCGGTTGACCGCTGAAATCGATTCGGCCGGCAACGCCTCCGATGCGATGAAGACCTTTGCCAAGACGAACTTGATTCCTCAGTGCACGAATCCCGTGTTCGTCGAAGCGGTCAAGGCGCAGAACGCCACAAACCAGTCGCTCGACCAAATCAAGCAAGTCGATCAAGAATGGACCGAGGCTGAAGACGAGTTGCCGATCCACCAAGAGCTGACGAGCAACGCGTGCGCCGAAGAAATTCGGAAGATCTGCCAACAGTTCTCCGCCGTGGGGGAGACCTTCGTCATGGATAACCAGGGCGCCAACGTCGGCCAGAACGAGCTCACCAGTGATTACTGGCAGGGCGACGAACCCAAATGGCAGGACGCCTACCGTGACGGTACCGGCGGCGTCGCCGTCAGCGAGGCCAAGCTCGACAAGTCCACCGGCGAAGTGGACCAGAAGATGTCACTGCCGATCATCGACGCCGATGGGAGCGTGATCGGTGCGGTTTGCTTCGGTATGAATCCGAACGCACTATAAAGCGCCGGGGGGGGACCGGGAGGGTGCGCCCTCCCGGTCGCCTCGGTTTCGACAGAGAACGTGAACCGCACGCGAATCGCGTGGTCTGACAGTCGGCGAGCTTGTCCACGTCCTCCGACCCGCATTTCCACGATAGAAGAGAGAGTGAACATGAAGATCAAACACAAGATCGCACTAATGGTCGGGGTACCCGTGCTTGCTCTTGCACTGCTGGTCGGTGTGGGATGGTACGGCATGGGCGAGTTGAAGAAGAGCGTCAATGCCATTGTCAACGACAATTTCCTGGCGCTGATCGATCGTGATATCGCCCCGCTGATTTCCGACGAAATGCTCCCGTTGATCAACGAGGACATCGTCGAACTGCAGGCCCTCAAGCAGAGCATCCAACTCATGCTCGAGGCCGATCGGGACGTGCATCAGGCCGTCATCGCCGAGAAGATGGCCCTGGCGGCCAGTGGCGACGAGGAATCCAAGGCCGCCGACCAGCAGAGCCTCGAGAACATCCAGCAGGCGGAAGACCGGATGACGGAAGCCTCCGCCCAGTTCAAAACGGAGCAGTCTCAACAGCTCTACACGCAGTTCGTCGAAGCGTTCGCCACGTGGAAAGAGAAGACTCGCAAGGTTGTCGAGCTGGTCAACACGGGTAAGCTGCAGTTCGCGCGTAAATCAAGCAACTACGGCTCGGCGCTGGAAACATTCAACACGATGCGCGGGTTGATCGACGAGCTCCAAACGGCGCAGGAAAACACCATCCAGACTGCCCTGGCCAAGGTGGAAGGGAAGAAGAAGCAGATCAACGAGAAGGAGAAGGGCCTGGCCGAGAAGAAGAACTCCGTCGTGAGCATTGCGACCTCGATCGAGCAGCGGGCGGCCTTCCAGACCAGGCTGTTTGTGCTCGTGGGCATCTTCGCCGGTTTAGCGGCCGTCGGCCTGGGAGTCGTCCTCTCCCGCATCATCACGCGGTCGCTGGACAAGATCCTGGTCAGTGTCACGGCCTTGGCCAGCCAAGACTTCAGCAAGAAATGCGACGTCAAGGGCCGGGACGAAATCGGCCAGATGGCCCAGGCCATCAATCAATCGATCGACAACACCAGCAAGGCCTTCGACGACATCAACGCGGCCGCGGAGCGGGAGAAGGAAGCGCAGGCACAGCGGGCCGAGGCCGAACGCCGACAGGTCGAGGCCGAACAAAAGCAACGCGAGGAGGAGGCCAAACGGGAACGTCTGCTGCAGGAAGAGGAACGCAAACGCCAGCAAGCGCAGGCCGAGCTGGAGCGGCGACAGGCCGAGGAGGAACGCCAGCAGGCAGAGATCCTCCGCCAGAAGGTGGATTACCTGCTGGAGGTCGTCAACGCGGCGGCCGAAGGCGATCTGACACGAACCGTACGCGTCGAAGGTGATGGCGCCATCGACGAACTGGCCGCCGGCATCGGCAAGCTGATTCGCGACCTGGCCGCAATTATCGGCGAGGTCACCGAAAGCGCTTTGCAGTTCAACGAAGGTTCCCAAGTCATCGCCCAGAGTTCGCAGACGCTGGCGCAGGGGGCCCAGACCCAAAGCGCCAACATCGAGGAAATGGGCGCTTCGATTGAAGAGCTCACCCGATCGATCGAGGCGGTCAATGAAAACGCCCTGAAAGCCAATGAAGTGGCCAAGCAAACCAATGAGCTGGCCAACGAAGGCGGCCTGGCCGTGCAGAAATCGATCGAAGCGATGGATTTGATCCGTACCAGCTCGCAACAGATCGCTGAAATCATTCAGGTGATTTCGGAAATCGCCAGCCAAACCAACCTGCTGGCGCTGAATGCGGCCATCGAGGCCGCCCGGGCCGGTGAACACGGCATGGGATTCGCCGTCGTGGCCGATGAAGTGCGCAAGCTGGCCGAACGCTCGAATCAAGCAGCCGGCGAAATCTCCGCGTTGATTCGCGAATCGACCGATCGAGTCCAGGAGGGCGCGCAGCTCAGCGAGGCTACCGGCCAGTCGCTGAAGCAGATCCTCGAGGGCGTCGAAGCGACCGGCGCCCGCATCGGCGAGATCGCCACCGCCACGGTCGAACAGACCTCCAATGCGGAAGAAGTCTCCAGAGCCATCCAGGGCGTTTCCGAGGTCGCTGAGCAGACTGCCGCCGGCAGCGAAGAAATGGCCTCCAGTAGCGAAGAACTGGGGGCGCAAGCCGCCACACTTCGCCAACTCGTCAGCCGCTTCCGCACGGAGGACACTGATACGCGCACGCCGACAGCTTCCAGCGAAGGTGAATCGCACGGGACATGATCGTCGAGGAGCGGACGACAACGGCATCGTCAGCGATGCCGTTGTCCCTCTCGCTCCGTAGTAGCGACCGGGCTCTTGCAGCATGGTGGGCCAAGGGGCCCGACTATTCCACAAGCCGGATGGCCGAGAAACCGGCCGGTCGCTTCACCCGGTTGACCGCGCTGCCATACTCGGCGCTGATCCGTTCTCCCTGGTCCGTGTCATGGACTACCAGCCAGAGGCCCAGGCTCCGTTCCGCGGCCGGCGCGAAATCGGGTAGCAGTCGCCAGTCGATCGCCAATTCGTAGACTGTATACGGCGGCCGCCGTCGTGCGGTGGCACGAATCAGTGAAGTCGGGTCGAGAGTCCGCGGCAGCCTTTCCGGCGTTGCCTCGACGTGAACGCGCGTTGCCTGGTCGCAAAGCGAGACGCCGAGATCCAACTCGCACCCGCGATATCCGCCCCAGATATAGGCCCAAGAGTGGACATCATACAAGAAGCTGTCGCGCTGGGGGTTGAGTGCAAGACGGATGCTGTCTTCTTTCCACATGGCCGGGGGCGGCTGGTTCTGGACGTGACGCTCGTCCTTGACGCGAACGCGCAGGTAGAGGTTCGCGTCGTCCCAGCCCGCCTGGCAATCCATCGAGAGATCGTCACGTACCGGCGGCCGGTGCATCACATAATGATGTTGGGCTACCGGATCTTCATACTTGCCGACCTCCCATTTTTTCGTTCGATCCAGAAATACCCAAGGCGCGGCGTCCAAGGGCCCGGCGTCGCGCCATGACGGCTCGTCGGCCTCCAACCGCGGCGGCGTGGGGATTTTGGGGACGTCGGCCACGAGAAGGCTGTCCACGCGCGGCATGTAGGGCACCGCCTCCACGCGTTCGGTAACTCTTCCTTCGATGATGCTGCGGTTGAGCATGCCCACTCCGGCGAGGACGTGCTCGATCCGTCTCAGCTCCTCCGGCGGAATACGGCCCTCGTTGGCACACACCCAGCGGACCAAGGGGGCCAAGACGGCGTCGCGCATCTGCTGTTTGAGCGCCCAAACACGCACCCGGCAGGGCTTGTCGAGCCAGGAAGCCATCGGTGTGCCTTCCAGCAGGTAGCTCCTATCGAAGCGATCGGCCCAGAGTCGCCAGGCGTCGGTTACGGCGTTGGACAGCTCGATCGCATCTTCGTGGTTTGCCGTGGGTTTCCACTGCGTCGCACGCATCGAAACGGTAAACGCCTTGGCGCTTTCGTACGTGAAGGCGTAGCGCTCCCTCAGATAGGCCACCCGACGGCCCACGCGCTCTTCTTTCGCCAGTGCCGAAGCCTTTTGGAGAAGCGCCTGCCCCTTCTCGAAGTCGTCCCACGCATAGAGCGACATCTCGCCTCGAAAGTCGTCCATGCCGAAGAGCCACCGGGCCCGTTTCTGCCGCTGCCAAACGGCTTCCCAGTGGGCATAGAAGTCGGCGATCGGCCCGGCCGATTCGCAGTAGAGGTCGGCAATCATCTCGGCCACCAGCGCGTCCGGATCCAGATCGGTGTTCCAGAGCAGGCGGGAGAGCAGGTAGTACATTGGCATCGACGAATCGATCATGGCGGACGAATGGGTCCCGTAGCCCGCGACGCCGATGCGGTCCAGGTGTTTGATCTGATCCGCGAGGATGTGTGGGAAGTAGCGGGGCGTCCAGTAGCTGATGCCGACATAGTCGTAGAATCGCACGTGGCCGCACTTCTTCACCCAATCGGCCGACATCCGTTGGTCGCGGTCCTTGTGCGCGATGTCGAAGTATTGCGAGGTATCCTGGCAGAGCACGACGTCGACGTTTTCTCCGATGTGGGCGACCGTCTTCGGCGGCGCGTTGGTCAACTGATAGGCGAACACGCCCAGCCGCAGGTCGGGGCGCACGATCGCGGCTTCCTTGGCGACTTGAGCTATCAGTTGGAAGTAGCTCTCGGACACGTTGACCATGCCCAGGTACGGCTCGGATTGGCCATCGACCTGCAGGCATCGCGCGCACCGGCACGCGCTGAGATTGTCGTTAACACCGAAGGTCCCCTTTCCCTCGCGAACCTCGTCGAGGAAGATCGCCGGCATATCGGGATGGGTGAAGCACGGGTGGACGCCGGGTTCGACGTGATGCTTGCCGTCCCAGTAGGCGAAGTACTCGGGTCGGTCGCGAGACTTCTCGGGGTTCACGACGCGGCTGAGGTGATGGCCCGTGCCCGAATACGGCAGCTTGACGCCCGGAAGCGTCAGCCTGGCCCGACGATGAAAATGCTTGTCCTTCAGGTCGCTGTAGGCGAATCTTCCCAGCAGCGAGGGATTCACCACGCGGGCCGCACCCGCGGCGCCAGGCGCCAGCTTGATCTTGAGCGTCGAATGCTCGGGCACCGTTTCCCAAAGCGACCCGGCGTAGTACCAACGCACGCCAAAATGGTCCTGCAGAACCGTGGCGACCCCGTTGGCCGTACCCTGCGGGATCTTCCCGGCGATGATCAGATCTTCCCCCACGCGCCGCATGGCGAAACCGTCCAGTTTAATAGCATCCTCCACGGATGCCAAGCGGCGATAGAGGCTCGTCGCGCCGAGGTGCAGCGTCGGCCCGGGCAGGTCGTCGACGCCCCGGCTCACTTGGAGCTTGGCGCCGCTGATCTGCTCTACGTAATGGCCAAGATCCTCCGCAGCGGCCTGAACCACGGCATCGTCGCCGGCGTAGACGACCGTTGCGGCGGGCTGACCGTCTCGGACGAGCACGAACGGTTCGCGCGTCGGCTCTGACGCCGGTGTCCGGGCGGATAGCAGCAGCACTGCCAGCCACGCGGCCCGTGCCGAATTCCACTTGAAGATCCGCCATCGCATCGCAATGCCTGCGCGTGCTGTCTTATTGCCGGGTACCGCTACTGGGCCAATTCCGCCGTGGTGCGGATCCCGAGCAGCTTCAGAATGCTCGCCTTGTGAAACTCGGCCGTTCGAGGCGAAATCTGCAGGATTGCAGCCACTTTCCTGGCAGATCGGCCTTCGGCGAACAATTACAGGGCCCCCTGGCGTGGGGTCACATCGCTGGCGGGGTCGTCCGGGACCGTGGGGCCCATACCTCCACCAAAGTGCCCTTCCGGATGTCCTTTCTTCCACGGGCTGGGCGCGGCGAAATCGTTCACGCCGATGGGCCGGCGTTGCCGGCCGGCTTCTCCCCAAAGGCGCGTCTTCTCCAACTCGTACACCGTGGGCGGGTTGAAGATCCTGCACTCCTGCATCACCTCCTCGGACCAGGCGTGAAGCGTGAATACCTGTCTTTCTTCACTGTAGTAATAGACGTAGCCGAACTTGCTTTCGGACAGCGGATCGGCCGAGACAGGAAGCTAGGCGCCCCTTCGCGGATCGTACAGCTCCGTTTCTTCATGTTGTCTGGTCTGCATTCGTAGAAAGACGTCGCGACCGGTCCAATCCGTTTCGAGAAGAACGTCGGGGCTGATCGGTTCCTCGTCGAACCTTGCGCTGAGGATGCCGCGGTGAAAGACGCGTGTGCGGCCGCGAAACAGGTCGGCAAGGGCCCTGCCGGAGACCTGGACTCCCCGCCGGAGCATTGGCGGCCCCAGCTCGCGCTGCAGCATGTTGAACAGTTTGAGGACTACATGGTCTCGGCGGGGCGCCTGGCCGGTCGAATCCCGGTTGACATGGGAAATCCGGCTTCGCATGGGGGCATATGGGCTGCCCTTTCGGAGCATGATTCCGGCGATCCCGGGCATGGCCGCCGACAGGGCGATCGTGGCGCCGGCCGGCACACTGGCGGTCCGGGAATCGTCAACCACGGAAGCGTTCAGGAAGATCGTCTGGACCCGCCCGACCAGATACTCTGCGGGGATGCCCAACTGCCCGCAAAGTAGATCGTGGACCGTACATCCGGTCTGCACGAGGAACGTGAAGCCGCCGCCGGCCAACAAGCAGAAGCGGGGCAGGAGATCCTCACTCACCTGCAAGGAAAGATGGACCGACGGCTGCATGAGTTTTCGTCTGTTCATCGGCCGGCTCGACACGTCCGCCCCGGCGGACATCGCCATGACGCGGAAGTCCGGTCGTACAGCTACCCGGCGTAACTGACCAGGTAGTAACAGGTTTTGTCCCGGGCGCCGTCGATCTCGACGACGCCGTCGCGGACGGGAAGTGTCCGGCCGGTCTTGCAGCCGTCGTGGTCCAAAACGTGGACGATCGCCTTGTCGGCCCTGGGGACGTGAATCTGCGCCGCGACGGGCTCCATCACGACCGGCGATTTGCCGGGCAGCAGCAGGAGAGTGTCCTCCAAGACCTTCTGGCCCGTGTTGCGTGCCCGGGCGACGGCCACCACCAGCAGCGCTTTGGCCGAGTCGATGTCTTCCTCGCGGCCGCGGGCCGTCACGTAGATCGCGCCATACCGGCTCTGCGGAGCGATCGTCACCTCGCCAAGCTTGCAGACTTGATCCTTTGCGAAGCCGACGACGGCCTTGGTGGCAGGCGTGTCGATCGTGAAGTACCCGTCCAACCTGCTCTTGCCCTCATGCCAGCGGAGTTGGTTCGTGGAAGAAACCAGCTCGCCCTGTTTCGAGTACTTGGCCAACTCGAACGCCGGCGTCTGGCGGAATTCGTCGGTGAACTCGACGACGCAACGGGCGACCGCCATCGTCTTGGCGGGCACCTCTGCGCCGTCGAACGTCTTGACGTCGCCTTGCTGGGTGACGGTGTCGGTGAATCCGAGCTTGCCCTCGTGCAGCGAAGGCAGGTGGACGTACCGTGTGGCGACCAGGTCGGACTCGGCCACGTCGCCGCGCAGCACCTGGCGAGCGACCGCCGGAAACACGCCGACGACGTTCGGGGTCGTGACGTTCCAGGTCCCGCCGATGCTGTCGCTGAAGCCGCCGCTGTCGCGGTTCTGAAACATGTAGGAGACGTCCCAGCCGTTGAGGCCCATGCCGTAGGCGCCGATCAGGGCCGGACCCTCCACGCCCCATTCGTTGGGCAGGACGTGGATCCACTCCGAGAGCATGAACGGGCGGTCCGCGACCTGCTGCATGCCGACCGAAAGCGTCCCCGACCCCGCCGCCCGAAGCATGGTGGCGCTGTTGAACTTCGCGCCGCCGCCCCCGCCGAAGTAGTTGTGACGGTCGATCAGGCCCACGCGCCAGTCCGAGTGCAGATTGTAGTAGTGGCTGATCGCCCTGCCGGCCTGCCAGTTCGAGGCGAGAATCTCGCCCGTGTAGCCCGCGTCGCGGATCGCTTGCACGTAGCGGTCGTAGAACTCGTTCTGGAGACCATAGAGAAACAGCATCGTGTCCAGCAGCCGCTGCTTCTTCGAGGCCTGCGATCCGGCGAGCCGATCCGGATCGAAGAACCACGGGTTGCCTGCGGGCACGATCGTCTCGTCCTCCCAGCTCTCCTGCGGGAAGCCTTCGTTGGCGAAGCAACCCAGAGCGTTCTCGCCCCAGGCACTCAGCAGGGCCTGCTTGCTGCCGTACCGTTCCTTCAGCCACTGGCAGAACCGTTCGGAAGCCCTTTTGCGCACGGTGGGGATCGTCTGGAGCTGGCCCATGGTGGTATAGAACAGGATGCTGTCCTCGTTGAACAGCTCGACGACGGCGACTGCCGGGTCCTCCGCATAGGTCAGCCCCGTGTAGGGATTCTCGTGCCGGAGCATGCCGACGAGCTGCTCGATTTGAAGATCCTGGAGTTCTTTCAGGAAATAGATGGAACCACCGCCGGTGCGGACCCGGCCGCCGGCGCCCCGCAACGGACCGAACTCATCCATGTAGGGCACGTCCTTGCGCTGTTTGGCGCCCAGCGCGACGTGGAACGTCGAGGAGAGCTTCACGTAGACGCCGTGCTGCTTGAGTTGGGCGACGAAGTAGTCCATCTGCCGGAGCCCCTGCTCGTCGAACTCGACGAAGCTGTCGTCCGCCTGGATACCCGCCCAGCCGGGCCCGTCGGCGTACTTGTGCAGGCGAACCGAATTGATGCCCATCTTGGAGTAGAAGGCGGCGCGCCGCTCGGCAAGCTCCTTTTCGGGGGCACAACTGCCGTAGCAGACGTTCAGGCCCCAGAGCTTGATCGGCTTGCCGTGATAGATCAGCGCGTCGCCCCGGCGGAGAATCCGCCCGTGCTTGCCGGCCGGCGATTCCAGCCAGTCGGCCATGCTGATTTCACTTTGCCGGGCATGGTCGCCCGTGGGCTGGAACGTGTACCAGCGGTCGAAGCCGGGATCGGCAGGAACCTTCTGGACGCCGGGGTAGTAAGTCAACTCGACCGGCAGATCGATCGTCATCGCGACACGGACCCGCTCGTCGGCCGACAGGGTCTTCTCTGCCAAAACGATCCGCAAATCGCCGTCGGAGGCCACGTGCACGGGCGCGTCGAACGTGACGGCCGTCTCCTCTCCGGCGTTGTCTATCAGCACGAACCGCTTGACGCTCTGGCCGAGCCCCTGCTTGTCCAGCGGCAGCATGATCGTCCTGCTGCTGCCGTCGGCCAGCGTAACCAGCACCTTGCCCTTGCTGAACCGCCGGCCCACGCTCAGGCCGTTGATGATCATCGTCAGATCGGTGTCCTTGGACGTCTTGAGGTCCATCTCCATCCGCACCCGCTTGGCGCCCGTCGGGGAAACGACCGCATGGAGCGTCAGTTCCGCCTTGGTGCTCGAAATGGAGGCCGTACACGCCATCTCGGTTCGGTCGTCCATCTCCCGCAGCCGGCCCGGCAGTCCCAGCCACGACCAGTTGGGCCCCCAGCCCCCGAGAGCGAGGTCCAAATACGGCACGCCGTCCCGCAGGAAGGTGATCGCGTGGTTGGACTCCGGAAGGACAAGGATGTTTTCACTCTCGGCACGACAGGGCACCGCGACGGCCAACCCCACCAGGGCCAGAACCAGAAACCACATCAAGGCATGCTGCGAGACGGTCATGGTACGTATCTCCTTCTCTGAAACGGGTTGCCGAGTCCTTCTTGATGTCTGTATTGTGAATGATCCAGGCCGACCAACGGGAGGCAGGATAAGTCGGGCTTCCGTTGGTCGCCCTCGCGCATTGAGTGTGTAAGCGTCCTTAGGAACGTCGGCCGACGCGAATCCGGTCCACGTCGATCGAACCGCTCTTCACGTCGAGGAAAGGCTTGCCGTCGCGTATGCCGACCGTGCCGAGGCCGGTGGCAGTGGAGAGGAAAGCCCGGAAGTCGCCTGGAACGTTTGGATCGAGGTAAAGGGTCTTTTCCACGGCGTCGTAGCGTGCCCCCGACAGGGCTTGCAGCAATCCGTAGCTAGCCAGGGCCCTGGCGTAGAAGTGGCCGCACTCAATCTCGCTCAGCGGGTTTCGCACCCGGCCGTCGTACCGGTCGCGGCAGGCCCGCACGATGTCGAGTCCCTCGTCGACGCGGCCCACCAGCATCAGATGGCTGGCCACCTGGTACTCGATGCCGGTCCACACTTCGTTGCTGTAGACAAACGGCAGCGACAGCTCGCCACCCTTCGGCCACGAGCACAGCAGCAGTCCGCCCTCGTCGTTCAGCGCGTAGGTCGGCCGTTGCGGGTTGGCATGCGTGGACAGATCGTGGCGGAAGTTGTACTTACGGACGGCCAGCAAATGGCTGCGAACCTTCTCCTCGTCCAGAACGGACCCAATCCCGCACATCTCGGCGATCCACGCCCCCAGCACGCCGTCGGAGAGGCAGCCGGCGCCATACTGGTATTTCGGCCCTTCCTTGCGCAGCAACGCGACGGCCTCGGGCGAGTAGTTCATATTGATGCCCTTGATCGAAGTAGGATCCGTCGCCTTGAGCCCTTCGAGTTGGATCTTCTGCACGAAGTATTCGCCGTCGAAGAGGTCCTGCTCCAGGGCCTGTTTGCCGCTGGCCGCCAGTTGCCTGTAGAGCGCCACGTCGTCGCCTGCCTGCGCACCCATGCGCACGGCGGCCTCCAAGGCGCCGAGGTACATGCTCGTGCACATCCCATCGGGACCCCAGAACTCGATGTCGTAGGTGTTGTGGTGCGGCTCCCGCAGCGTGCCCCGATGTTCCGGGTCCCAGGCTTCGATGCAATAGTCGAGGCTCTGCTTGACCTTCGGCCACAGGCGGATCATCCAGTCGGTGTCCCCGCTGATCCGCCATTCACGGTACACGCGCATCACATGGCCCAGTTGCCCGTCGGCGGCCGCGTGGAAGCCGTGCCCGGCCGGCCCGATCGGCAAGGGCGTGCGAAACGTCTGGTGGCCGTGCTCGTCCTGACAGGCCAACAGCGTCGCTTCCCGCATCGAGCGTTCCAGGCTGGGAAACAGATGCGGCAAGGCCTGGGCGTAGTTCCAGACGTGCGTGCAACTGCCGGCGCAACAGCCGTCCGAGTCGCGGCAGCCTTCCCAACCCCAGAATCGCCCGTCGTGCTGGCGCAAACAGGTGGGACTCTTGAGGATTGACAGGTTGGCGGCGACGGCTTCCACGACTTCCGGAGGAAACGTCGTGTCGAAGAAGCAATCGCGGAACGTGGCCGACGTGCGGCGGAGGCGGCCGTAGTTCTCGCGCCAGTAGCCGAGCACCTCATCGATGCCGGCCATGTGCTTGGCGTACCAGGGAACATAGTGCGTCGGCGGCGGCTCGGCCGGACAACACTCACCGCTGGCGCAGCAAGTGTCCTCCGGCTGGGCCTCTGGATTGGCCGCGGCGGCCCGTTCGCCCTGCCGGATGTTGCTTCGCGGCACGTACCACGCCAACAGCAGGCGGAAGGTCCTCGACTGTCCGGCGTCAAGCCGAAACGGCACGTAGAGGCTGGCGCCGTCGCTGGCCCGACCGTCTTGGTGGGGACCTCGGCTGACGACATCGCCGGCGGATACCGCCTTCCAGAGCATGGTCAACGCATCGAACCAGCCGCCGCGAAACCAGGCACAGTCGACCTTCGTGCCCGGATCGTCGCACCAGACGCAGAACGCCCCTTCCTGCCAAGGCTCCTTCTCGGTGGCGGGCTGTCCCAGCAGGAACCCGCCCGGAATCGGGCGAACTTCGGAAATCGAGTCGCCTTCGACGTCCACGAAGTTCTCCGAGTGGAACGAAAACACGCCTTCCAGCGCGCCGTCCGCCGTGTTCGTCAGCCGGTATTCGAGGGCCGCGATCGGTAGCGAGCTGTCGTCGGCCTCCGGCGGCGTGAACGGGCTCCAGCCGGTCAGTCTCACGCGCAGCGGCACGGCCGGGTCGGTCAGCGTTACCGTGGCAAACGGGAATCGCGCCAGGAACTCCGCGTTGCCGAACCGCGGCAGGCCGTAAGTGGTTCCGCCCGCCCCGTTGCCGCTGCTGCTCCACGCGCCGCCGCGAGGCAGCAAGATCTTATAGCCCGGCACCGGGCCTTCGAGGACGCGGGCGACCCCGTTCGCTGTCTTGACGTACACGGCTGCGAAGGTCTTCGGCTCATTGAAGATCTCGGGCTGGTGGCGAATCGAAACGTGCGAGAGGCATCCGCTGCCTTCCAGACACACCATGCCCGCACCGATCCCGCCCAGCGGAAAGGCGATTTGTTCGAGGTTCCGGCCCCGATACGGGCCGTTGTAAGGGCGCGCCTGGCGCGATGCGTAGCGATCTTGGCCCGAAGCAGTCGCGTTGCCAAGCGACAGCATTAATCCCACCCCCAGCATCAGCGATATGATCTGTCTGGTTCGCATGGTTCGCTCTTTCTTCCTATTCTGATGACGATTGGTTTCCCCGTTCTCAGGGAGCTGCGCCGATCCATGGTCCGCGACAAGCTGCCCTGCTTCAGGGATACGCTCTTCCCAGACGCGGCACGTACGCTACCAGTGTGGCTGCACGGAGGATCGCTGTCAAGATTGTCGGGAAAGTGGTGGCAGATTGCAGGCGATCCGGACCCCGGCGAGTACGCCCGTGAGAAGCAGCAGCCGATCCTGTCGCCGCCCCCCGCGGCCAAAGCCGCTCGTGACATGGTTGAGCTTTGCGGCATCGTCCACGAGGCATCGTCTGCAATGGCGTCGTCTAGAATGTGGACTGGCAAATCGCGAATGGGTGGTCTATATTATTGGCGTCTGTCCACAGTCCGAGGGAGGCCCACGATGGATGTGACGGTTAAGCTGACGGTAAACGGGCAACAGAAGGCCATCACCACCGATCCGCGGCGGTCGCTTCTGGACGTGCTCCGGGAAGACCTGGGTCTGACCGGTCCCAAGTACGCCTGTGGCGAGGGGCGATGCGGCGCGTGCTCCGTGTTGATGGACGGCAAGCGCGTGCTCTCCTGCGTCACACCCGTCAGCAAGGCGGACAACACGACGATCGTGACGATCGAGGGGCTGGCGAAAGACGGCTCGCTGCATCCCGTCCAGGAAGCATTCCTCGAAGAGGGCGCCGCGCAGTGCGGGTATTGCACGGGCGGAATGATTCTGACCGCCGTTGCCCTGCTACAAGAAAACCCCCATCCCACCGACCGGGATATCGCCGAAGGGATGAACGGAAACATCTGTCGGTGCAACGGCTATCCGAAGATTCACGGCGCGATTCGCCGGGCCGCGGAGAAGACCAAGAGGTAGAAGCCTATGACCGGAGAAGTCGTAACGAAAACGTCTGAGACGAAACGATCCTCACCGTCGGAGGATTCGCCATGTGAGGTCCAACTGAGCAGGCGGGCGTTTGTGCAGGTCGTCGGCGCGGGGCTTCTCATCACGGTGACCGAGGGGATCTCCTTCGGTCAGCGACGTGGCAGCCGAGGTGTGCGGAACGTTGCGGCCAGACTTCATGTCAACCAGGACGGCACGATTACCGTCATGACGGGCAAGGTGGAGGAGGGACAGGGCTCGCGCGCACAACTCACGCAGGCGGCGGCCGAAGAATTGCGCGTGGGCGTCGCGAAGATCAACCTCGTGATGGCCGATACGGCGTTGGTGCCCGATGACGGGATGACCGCGGGCAGCCGGACGACTCCCAGCACGGTGCCCGCGGTGCGGCAAGGGGCCGCCGCCGCGCGCGAACTGCTCACGCGCCTTGCGGCGCAGCAGTGGAGCGTGGACCCCGGTGCCCTGGAGGTGCGAGACGGCACGATCACACACAAGGCAAGCGGGAAGATCGTCCGCTATGCGCAATTGGTCCAGTCTCCGGAGATTGTCGAAGCGTTCCAGCGGAGTTCTCCCGCCGAGATTCCGCTTACGCCGGCGAGCGAGTGGGGAGTGATGGGCACCTCGGTTCCCCGGCCGAACCTCCGGGATCTGGTTACCGGGGCGCACCGTTATCCCTCGGACATTGCACGTCCCGGGATGCTCTATGGGAAAGTGCTTCGCCCGCCCGCCTATGGAGCGCGGCTCGAGTCCATCGACCTCTCGCCCGCCGAAGCGATGGAAGACGTGGTCGTGGTGCGGGAAGGAGAGTTTGTAGGGTTCGCGGCGCCGACGACGTTTCGCGCCGACGAGGCGCTGCGTGCCGTTTCGGAGACGGCAACCTGGTCGACCGTCTCGCAGCCGTCCAGCGACGAGCTGTTTTCACACCTGAAGCAGCATGCCCGCTCCGGCCGGCCCAGCACGAGAGGTTCCCTGGAGAGGGCCCTGGCCGACGCGGACAAAGTCCTCGGCGCGACGTACGAAGTGGCGTATGTTCAGCACGCGCCGATGGAACCGAGGGCGGCAACGGCGGAGTGGAAAGACGGCAGGCTGACGGTTTGGGCCGGCATCGACTATCCGCAGCGGATTCAGGGGGATTTGGCGCGGGCCTTGGGAGTTCCGGCCGAGCAGGTACGAGTCATTGTGCCGGACATGGGGGGCGGATTCGGAGGCAAGCATACCGGCGAGGCGGCGGAAGAGGCGGCTCGATTGGCCAAGGCGGCGGGGCGTCCGGTGGCCGTGCACTGGACGCGGGCTGAAGAGTTCACCTGGGCGTACTTCCGGCCGGCGGCCTTGATCGAGTGCCGTGGGGCGTTGGACCGGGAAGGCTCGCTGGTTGCCTGGGATTTTACGAATATCAACGCCGGCGGCGCGGCAATCGACACGCCCTACAATACCGCCAACACCCGAATCCTCTCCGCAGGTTCCGATTCTCCTCTGCGCCAGGGCGCGTATCGTTGCCTCGCCGCCACGGCCAACAATTTCGCCCGTGAGTCGTTTATGGACGAATTGGCGGCTGCCGCGCAGTCCGATCCGCTGGCCTTCAGGTTGGCTCATCTCGAAAACCCACGCATCCGAACCGTGCTGGAGGTTGCCGCCAGGCATTTCGACTGGCCCGCGCGCCAGAAGAAGGTCACGCCCGAATTGGGCGTGGGGTTAGCTTGCGGAACGGAGAAGAACTCCGTCGTGGCGGCGTGTGTCGAAGTGGGGATCGACCGCGCGCGAGGGGAGATCCGGGTGTGCGAGGTCTGCGAAGCGTTTGAATGCGGGCCGATTCAGAATCCCGCCAATCTGGTGTCTCAGGTGCAGGGCTGCATCATCATGGGTATGGGGCCTGCCCTGCGCGAAGCGATGCAGTTTCGGGATGGCCGAATCCGCAACGCCAGCTTCGCCACGTACCGAGTGCCGCGGTTCGAGGACGTTCCCAAGATCGATGTCCACCTGGTCGACAATCCCGATATCCCCTCGGCCGGCGCGGGGGAAACGCCCATCATTGCGATTGCGCCGGCCATCGCCAATGCCGTCTTTGCCGCCACGGGGCTGCGCATCCGTTCGATGCCGATCCGGCTACCCGGCACGAACCCGGCCTAACCGGGGATGGAAACACGGATGCACGCTAGTCGTTGCCTATTGCCGCTGGCACACTCAATGCGCAAGGGCGACCAACGGGAGCCCGACTTGCCCGGCCTCCCGTTGGTCGCCCTGGATCATTCACCATGCAAACATCAATAGAAGACATCTATCGGACCCTCGTGGAACTTGCCGATCAGGGCCGCGCCTTCGTGCTGGCGGTGGTGCTCGGGGCCGACGGCTCCACCCCCTGCAAAGCCGGCTCCAAAGCGATTGTGGATGCCGAAGGCGTGATTCAGGGCACGATCGGCGGCGGGTTGGTGGAAGCCGAGACCCAACGGCGCGCCGCGGAGACCATCCGGATCGGTCGGCCGATCGTCCTGGATTTCAACCTCGAAGACGGCGCCGTCGGCGGCGCCCGGCCGATTTGCGGCGGGGCGATGCGGGTCCTGATGGATCCCACCGCCGCCCGGCACCGCGCCGCCTACGATGCTGCATCGGCCTTGCGATTGGGCCGCCGGCGCGGCGTGCTGTTGACCACGGTTCGGGGTCGGAAGCGGCCGCAGGTCGCGGTCGAGTGCCTGGCCGCGCAAGCGATTGCCCCGGAGTTGGGATTCCCGGGCGCCGAGGCAGCTCGCTCTGTCTTGGAGCACGAGGAGCCCCGACTTTTCGTATCGGAATCGACGCCTGGCGAAGAACGGCTCGAGGTTTTCGTTGAGCCGCTGATGCCCCGGCCGACGCTCCTGATCGTCGGTGGTGGCCACGTCGGCCAGGCCGTGGCGGCGCAGGCTGCCCTGGTGGGATTCGACATCGTCGTGATCGATGACCGGCCCGAGTTCACCCGCCCGGAGCTGTTTCCTCGGGGTGCGACCGCGTACTGCGGCAGCATCGGGGAAGAGGTGGCCCGCTTCCCGATCGAGGCAGATACGTACGTCGTCATCGTCACGCGCGGCCATCAGCACGATGCCGACGCGTTGGCGGCCTGTCTGCACCAGCCGGCGGCCTACGTCGGCATGATTGGCAGTCGGCGCAAGGTCGCGATGATGCGCCAGGACCTCGTCGCGTCGGGCCGGGCTGCTCCCGCGGAGTTCGACCACGTCTACGCCCCCATCGGCCTAGATATCGGATCCGTGACGGTGCCCGAAATCGCCGCCTGTATCGTGGCGCAGTTGATCGCCGTGCGCCGCAAGGGCGCTGCGCCACGCATTTCCACAAGGTAGCGCATCGATGATCTCCGCGATGGTACTCGCCGCCGGGCGGTCCCGCCGCATGGGCACGCAGAAGCTCCTGTTACCGTTCGACGGACGGCCGTTGATCGCCCGCGTCGTGGACGAGTTGTTGCGCAGCCCCGTCGAAGAGGTCTTGGTGGTCATCGGCAACGAGGGCCAGCCCATCCGGGATGCCATCGCCGGCCGCCGTGTTCGGTTCGTCACGAACACCGATTCCGAAGGCGAGATGCTAAGCTCCGTGCGTTGCGGCTTGATGGCCGTGCCGCAGCAGTCGGCCGCCGTAGTGGTGGCGCTGGGTGACCAACCCGGCGTCGCGGCGGAGATCGTGGCGGGGCTTGTCCGAGAATTCCGCGCCGTCGGCCGGGGCATTGTGGTGCCGACCCACCGCGGCCAACGCGGCCACCCGCTGCTGTTCGCGATGTCCTATCGCGACGAGATCCTCACACGCCATGAAGGTCGCGGACTCCGTGGACTGCTGGACACGCACCCTGAAGACGTCCGCGAGTTGCCGGTCTCCGCGGCCGGCATCCTTGAGGACATTGACGTGCCAGAGGACTACCGACGGGCGATCGACCGGCTTTCGAACCGGCGCGACCCTTGAGACGGGGCCGCAGTCTCAGGACACGGGTTGAAAAGGTGTTGCCGGCCGGTCGTGCCGACGCTTGGAGTCCTGCGCGTCAAGCACCCCCATGCGGTGTCACGTATACCTCGTTAGTGCGGCTACTATGAGCGAATGGCATTTCCGACGTGTTTATCCCTTCTTCCGTAAGAGTACATTGCACAATAAAGTATGGGCGGGTGATCGTAACCTATAGTGGTATGTACGACCCGTCGGGGCATTGGTGCGCAGTCGGCGATGCCTTTGCGCCGTTTGGCAAGAGGGGCAAGCATCGAACCCGGCACACGGTGAGACCGCCATGTCACAGGCGTTTCCCAATACACGGGGCCCCGTCTGCGAGTTGGATCGACTCGTGCGGGCCGTGGACGAGATTTCTTCGCTGCCTCACGTGGCACTGCGAGTGATGGAGGTCGGCAACGATCCGAATTCGAGTGCGGCCGATTTGAAACAAGTCACGGAGAGTGACGCCGCGTTGAGTGCCCGCGTCTTGCGCTGCGTCAATTCCTCGGCGTATGCCACCCGCGTCAAGATCACGAACCTGCAGCAAGCGATTGCGTATTTGGGCATGAAGCAGGTCCGCAATCTGGCGATGACGGCCTCGGTCAGCGAGTTGTTCAAGGAGGATCAGGCCATCGGTTGCTACCGCCGTTTGGCGCTGTGGCGGCACCTGGTCTCCGTCGGAGTCTGTTCGCGGCTGATCGCCATGCGATGCGGAGTCGGCAGTTTTGAGGATGCGTTTCTGGCGGGGTTGCTGCACGACGTGGGCATCGTGCTGGAGGACCAGTACGCGCACGACTCGTTCTGCACGGTCATCGAGTCGCTCGACAAGGGCAAGACGCTGGCGGAGACCGAACGCGATTGTCTGGGGTTCGATCATACGGAATTCGGCGAGAAAGTGGCCCGGTTGTGGAAGTTCCCCGAAGTGATCAGGGCCGCCATTTGCCACCACCATGGTTCGGTTGGCTATCGCGGCGAGAGCATCGATGTTGTCCGATGCGTGGAGATTGCCAACCTGCTCTGTACGCTAAAGGGGATCACCTCGGTCGGACATCCGGTGTTGCGAGTCTCGAAACCCGCCTTGATGGGCCTCTCCTTGACGAAGCAAGACATTCAGGTTCTGGCCGAAGATCTCGACGAGGAACTGGCCACCAACGCCAGCCTGTTTCAGATGCAGATGAGTTGAGATGGACGCGTCGCTGGAAAGCATCACGGAACTGATGGAAACGGCCGGCTGGGGCGGCCCCGAAGCCGATCCCCTGGCCGCGCCGGGAGAGCTTCTGGCAGACTGCCAGCCGTCGTTGGTCGTGCTGGCCGACGCCGGTGGACGAGTGATTGCGGCCCATGACTTCCTGGAAGCAGCGGCCGACTCCGCCGCGCCGCTGGCCCGGGAATTGGCTCGCCAACTCGCCGGAGAACCTGTCTGTGTGGTTCCTTGGCCGAGCGGACCCGAAGCGGGGCTCGCGTTGGCAGTACGATTGTTGTCGGACGAAGAGGGCCGGTTGCTCGGGTGTCTGCTGCCGCGAGCAAAGCGGTTCGAGGGCGTCGTCGATCCGGTGCAAATCGCGGTGATCGTCTGCGGTGCATTCTGGCGCGCGGCCTCTCACGGCCGGGCCGAGATCGCCACGCTGCAAACGCGCATCCGCCACTTGAAGACGCAAGACGAAATGCTCAAAGCCGCGCATGCGCAGGCCACGGCCGCCGCGATCGAGGAGCGAACCCGACGACTCCGCGAGCAAGAGGAGCACGCCGCCTTGGAGATTGTCTGCCGGGCCACCGAGGCCGCCAACCAGGCCAAAACCCGATTCCTGGCCAATATGTCGCACGAGCTGCGCACGCCGCTGCACGGCATTCTCAGCTTCGCCACCTTCGGCCTGCAGAAGTCGGAAACCGCAGACCGACAAGATCTGTACAAGTACTTTGAGAGAATCGAGCAAAGCGGGGAGGTTCTGCTGACGCTGCTGAACGATCTGCTGGATCTGGCCAAGCTGGAATCGGGCAGATCAAGCTTTGCCCTCTCGCAGTTCGACCTTATGACCCTGTTGATCTCGGTCATGGATGAGTTCAGCTCGTCGGCCGCGTCACGGAACATCAAGATCCAAGAAGCCGACCTCGGCGACGGTCTTCAGGTGACCGCCGACCCGCTGAAGATCTCTCAGGTCGTGCGCAACCTGCTGAGCAACGCCGTGAAGTACTCGCCCGACGGCAGCACGATCCAAGTCGGCCACCGGCAACGGGAAGACACCGTGCGTGTGTTTGTCCGTGACCAGGGGGTCGGCATTCCCGAGAGCGAGTTGGAGGCCGTGTTCGACAAGTTTATCCAGTCGAGCAAGACACGCAGCGGTGCCGGCGGCACGGGACTGGGGCTTTCGATTTGCCGAGAGATCGTCATGGCCCACCGGGGACGTATTTGGGCGGAAAACGTGCCCAGCGGTGGCGCGCTGTTCACCTTCGAGATTCCGTTGAACCTCGAGGACGCCGAGCGGGCGGCCCGGTGAGCAAGCCGGTGAGCAAGATCGTCGTCTGGCCGTTACGGCTGCTTCTGGGCCAACTCGATGGCCTTGAGCAATCCCCTCGCCTTGTTGAGCGTCTCGTGCCATTCGTTCTCGGGCACACTGTCGGCAACGATGCCGGCGCCGGCTTGAACGTAGGCCTTGTCGTTCTGAATGACGATCGTGCGCAAGGCGATGCAGGTGTCCATGTTGCCGTTGAAGTCGAAGTAGCCGACGGCGCCGGCGTAAGGACCGCGGCGGTGCGGCTCGATCTCGTCGATAATCTCCATGGCCCGCACCTTCGGGGCGCCCGAAACCGTGCCCGCAGGCAGGCAGGCCTGCAAGGCGTCGAAGGCCGTCTTGTCGGGAGCCAACTCGCCGTCGACGTTGCTGGTAATGTGCATCACGTGGCTGTACCGCTCGATCGTCATCACGTCGGTCAGTTCGACCGTGCGGTAGCGACACACCCGGCCCACGTCGTTGCGACCCAAGTCGACCAGCATCACGTGCTCGGCCCGCTCCTTGGGATCGGCCAGAAGCTCCTCGGCCAGCCGCCTGTCCTCCTCCTCCGTCTCGCCGCGGCGTCGGGTCCCGGCCAACGGACGGACCGTCAGCTTGCCGTCGACCACCCGCGCCATCACCTCCGGCGAGCTGCCCACCAGAGTGACGCTGGGCGTGCGGACGTAGAACATGAACGGGCTGGGATTGACCACGCGCAGCGTGCGGTAAATCTCGAAGGGATGGGCGTGGATGGGTACCTCCAGCCGCTGGCTGAAGACGACCTGGAAGATGTCGCCGGCACGGATGTACTCGACGCACTTCTCGACCGCCCGCTGGAAGTCGGCCTGCGTGAAATTCGATTCGTACGAAAGGCCGACCGCACCGTCGGGGGCGATGTCGATCGGCCGAAGGCTCGCCGGGCCGGTGGCGAGTTGGTCCACCAGCCGATCGACCCGGCCGCACGCGTCGCGATAGGCCTTGGCCGGATCGACGCCCGGCGCGTCCAGCCGCGCCATGGCCACCACGATCACCGTCTTGGAGACGTTGTCGAAAACCACCATCTGGTCGTAGAAGGCAAACGCCAGATCGGGCACTTGACGATCGTCGGGCGGCGCATCGGGAAGGTGCTCGAAGTAGCGGACCGTGTCGTAGCCCGCGTATCCGACCGCACCGCTACAGAAGGGGGGCAACTCGGGTAAAGTGGCTTCGCGAAATCCTCCCACGCGCCGCCGCAACTCGTCGATCGGATTGTCGCACTCGTACTGTCGGGTAACCAGCGTGGGGACGCCCGCGGCCGAGACCCCGGAGTAGGAGTTGATCGTAACCCGGTTGCGGTAGGCCTCGATCTCGAAGAAAGGCTCCGTGGCCAGAAAGCTGTATCGGCCGACCTTCTCGCCGCCGACGACGCTCTCGAACAAGCAGGCGCAGCGCCCGGCGTCGATCTTGTGGAAAGCGGTCACCGGAGTCAAGGCATCGCTTAGCAGCCGCCGATATACCGGAACCAGGTCGGCGTCTGCGGCGAGCTGCCGGAAAGTCTCGAAATCGGGATAGTGTGGTGGAAGTGATGTATCCATGCCGCTGAGGAGATTGCTGGAAACGTGCTTGCCGCAACAAGAGACGCAAACGACCGCGCCCCGCCTTCTGGAATCGACATCCGTGCCAAGGGGGAGGTTCGCCCCTGCCGCCGATGGCAGACGTCGACTCACAGCCTACCAACCGAGAAGGACTGGGGCAACGGATGGCCGCGGGCAGAAAATGCATTCTGCTGCCGGCGCATTTCAGCCCCGACGAGCCGTCCTTGGTGCCGTAACCCCCGCCACGACCGGGCCGGCTTGACAGCCGGGGGGCCGGTGTTAGAATCGTGGTGACGATTGTCCGATGTTCCGGAGTCTGGGTCAATGGCCATGAAGTGCCAGAAATGTGACAAACAGGCCACATTTCACATCACGGAGCTGACCGGCGGCAAGCCGCAGGAGTTGCACCTCTGCGAGGACCACGCGAGGGAGTATCTGACCTCGTCGGGGGCCGAGCCCACCAACACCAGCAGCATGGCGGCCGCACTGGCCCAACAGGTGGCACAGCAGATGGCCGTGGGCCAAACGGCGGAAGAATTGGCCGAACTCGATCAGCAGTCATGCCCGGTCTGCGGGATCACCTTCTACCAGTTCCGCAGCCAGGGACGGCTGGGATGTCCCCACGACTACGTCTGTTTCCAGCCTCAGTTGGAGCCGCTGATTTTGAACATCCACGGCGAGAGCGAACACAAGGGAAAATCGCCGCGGCGCGCCGCCGGCAGTGCCAAACGCACCCAGTTGATACGCCTGCGCCGCGAGATGAAGGAAGCGATCGAGGAAGAGGACTACGAGCGGGCGTCCCAATTGCGCGATCAGATCCGAGAGACCGAGAAGGAAGAGCTCTGACGTGGTCGGCCGCCACGCGTAACGAAAACCGGAACGTGCCGTGGAACTGAATGATCTGGCAAGAAGAAGCGGCGAATGGCTCCGTGGCTCCGGGCCCGAGGCCGACATCGTCATCAGCAGCCGCATCCGGCTCGCTCGAAATCTGGCCGACTACCCGTTCATCACCCAGGCTTCGGAACAGGACCGCACCCAAATCGAGGACATCCTGCGGGAACGGATCCTCGGCATCGAGGCGTCGGGCGAAATGCTCTACGTCGACGTCGAGGAACTCGAAGGCGTGGACCGCCAATTCCTCGTCGAGCGGCATCTGATCAGCCGCGAGCACGCCGAGAGCCAAGGCGCCCGGTCGGTCGCCATCGATTGCGGAGAGCGGTTCAGCCTGATGGTCAACGAGGAGGATCATCTGCGGGTTCAGGTAATCGCCAGTGGGTTCGATCTGGGAAGCGTGTGGCAACAGGTCAACCGGTTGGACGACCTGATCGAAGAGAAGGTGACCTATGCCTTCCACGATCGGTTGGGATACCTAACGGCATGCCCCACCAACGTAGGGACGGGAATGCGCGTCAGCGTGATGCTGCACTTGCCCGCACTGGTCATCACCCGGCAAATCGAAAAAGTCTTCCGTAGCTTGCAGAAGATCAGCCTGGCGGTTCGCGGACTCTATGGCGAGGGCTCGCAGGCGATGGGCGATTTCTACCAGATCAGCAACCAGATCACCTTGGGCCGCAGCGAACAGGACTTGATCCAACAGATCGGCGATATCGTGCCGGTGATCATCGACTACGAGCGCCAGGCCCGCGACTTTCTGATCAAGGAAAGCCACGAGAACCTTCACGACCGGGTCAGCCGGGCCTACGGCATTCTGCGCACGGCCCAGACGATCAGTTCGGAAGAGACGATGCACCTGCTCTCCAGCGTGCGGATGGGCGTGAATCTGGGATTGATACCGGATCTCGGCATACCCGCCATCAACCAGTTGTTCATCCACACTCAGCCGGCCCACCTGCAGAAGCTCAGCGGCGTCGAACTCGACACGGCAGACCGGAACATCGAGCGAGCCCGATACCTGCGGCGCCATCTCAACAAGGAAAACGGCGGCGGCCCGGCAGAGAAGAACTGAGATGTCTTTGCTCGCCACGGGGCGAACGTGATGGGTGGAAAGGCCCCTACGCCGCCTTTCCACCCATGACAGTGCCCGACTTGGTCTTCTGCCAGTCCTACAGGTGGTATGGATACCGTTGTGGGCGGCTCATCATCCGGTGGGCCTCGTCGTCGCCGACAATTTCCTGCTTGACCGGGTCCCACTGCAGCTTCCGCTTCAGGATGAAGGAGAGGTTGCCCAGGACGCAGAGGTTGGCTACACCCGCGCCCCATTCGATATCCATAATGCACTTCCGGCCGGTCCGGATCCCGACGAACCAGTCTTCCATGTGGCCGGGGCTCTGGTAGACCTCCTTGGTGTCCGCGGGCGGGGCCCACTGGCGGACCTTACGCTCGGCCCAGGTGCCGCCGTCGCCGCCCCAGTGCATGCACGTGCCCTGGTCGCCGTGGTACACGGCCCCGTAGCCGGGCCGGGAAATCCGTCCAAACCCCTGCCGGTTCTCTTCCTTGGTCCGCTCTTCAACCGGATATCGCCTGGAGACCTCGTCCATGGGCATCTGCTCCCAGGTCATCACCCAGTCGGGGTTCTTGAACGTGTAGGTGACCTTCATCTCAACGGCGGAGTCCCAGAGGCCCCGGGTGGGCGAGGTGCCGGTGGCTTCGATACTCACCGGACCGGTCCCGTCGGCACCCATCCAGTACATGGCGCAGCTCATCACGTGGGCGCCGCGGTCGCGGATCTGTCCGCCGCCCGACTCCAATAGCCAACGGAACACGCCGTGCAAGTACTTCCGGTTGTACGACCGCCAGCGCAGCGGCCCGAGCCACAAGTCCCAATCCAGGTCCGCGGGGGGCTCGCCGTCGGGCGTGCCGCTGGTGTCCACCGGGCTCGTGTAGTGGAAGCACTCGACGTAATCGACCTTGCCGACGACCTCGTTGGCCAGATAGCGGTGCATCAGGTAGGCTTCCCGTTGCGAACGGCCCTGGGAGCCGATCTGCGAAGCGATGCCCGTCCTTTGTGCCGCCGCCACCATCGCCTTGCTCTCTTCGATGGTGCAGCAGGCCGGCTTCTCGCAGTAGATGTGCTTGCCACAGTCGGCCGCCTGGGCGAACTGCACGCCGTGCCAGTGGTCGGGCGTGCCGATCACCACCGCGTCGATGTCCTTGCGCTGCAAGATGTAGCGATAGTCGCGATAGGGAGTGGCCCCGGGAACCAGCTTTGCCGCGTTTTCCAGTCGCTTCTCGTCGACGTCGCAGACGGCGATGCTCTGGCACTCGCCCTTGCCGCGCAGACCGCCCAACTCGCCGTAGAGGCCCCGGGCCCGGCCGCCCATGCCGATATGGCCGACGTTGATCCGTTCGTTGGGGCCCTTCTTGCCCGGCGCCGCCAAGACGCCGGAAGGCAGCACGTAGGGAGCACTCAGGACGGCGCCGGACGTGGCCAGAAAATCGCGCCGCCGAAGTTGATGTCTTTCGTTCATGGTATTTGTCCTTAAGGGGGATGGATGTTCGGTAGGTGTGCCAGCGGTTTGAAACGGCAGGAATACCTGACGGCCTACTGCGATACCGGCTGGACGTCGGTCTTCTTGGTGGGAACGAGCTTCTGGCTCGGATAGCCGTCCACTTCCACACCACGGTCCCGCAGAGACTCGGCAATAGCCGGCCGAAAATCCTCGGGCGCGGCGTCAAACCCGCCCTGCAACGTCTCGAGCGCCGCGTCGCCCGGGATCCGCTGCACGGCACACCGGGCATCCTCGCGGAGTCGTTTGTCGTACAGAATCCCGGGGATCTCCCGGACGGCCGCCACGGCCTCGTCGCCGCCGATTTCGGAGAGCATCCAGAGCACCTCGCAGCGGACGGCGTCGGGCTCATCGCTGCCCAGCAACCCACACAAGGCGGCCTCCACCGCCCGCTTGTCGTCTTCGGCGCCGGGGCGTCCGACCCAGCGGACGATCACCCAAAGCGCCCGTTTGGCCGCCCTGGCAATCTCCACATCCTCGTCGGTCATCACCGACGCGAGCGGTTTGACGGCCACCGCGCCATATTTGCCGGCGCTGAGCCAGGCGGCCGCTCGCACCTTGTCGTCGCTGTCTTTGATCTGGGCGATCAATTCCTCCAAGTTCAACTCTTCCATCGGTAAGCCCTCGATAGTCTAAGGTTGGTTTTCTGAAGAGACTCGCACGATCGGCTCCCAATGTAAAGCGGCAGCCGGAGATATTCAAGTGCCGCGCCAAGGGAAAACCAACCTGCCGGAAGCCGGCGCGCGGAGGATATCAGCCGGCGATGCGCGAAAAAGTGTGCCACGTGCCCTTTCTCAACTCCGTCGGGCCGCGATATGATGCTGATATGGATCCGAAATGCCGTTGCCACCAATTTGCCGCCTGTGCCCCCCATGTGCACTTTCTGAAAGAACGGCACTTAGGCCTATATGAAAGAGGAAAGGCGCGCAGCGGCCTTGCGGCTGAAGAACTCTCACTACTAAAGGAGGCGGAACAGGCTCTTCTGGGGGATGACGCCTCGGATGTCCGGCGACAGGATCTTGCCTGCCGGATCGAACGCTGGCGATACCGAATTCTCGACGAGTATCGGGACACGGGGCCGCCGCAAGACCGCCGGCTCGCCGATGCGCTGGACATAGCGGCCAACGAGTTGGTTCGACGCGACGCGCGACCGCCACGTTGGCCCCGTGGCGCAATCAGCGACGCTTCCCGCGACCGGGATCGCCTCGCCCGGGCTGCCCGTTGTCTAGATCGAGAAGTCCCGCTGGAGGACCTCGTCCGTCGGGCCGCGCAATTGACGCGGCGGCACTTCACCGCGCCGGGCTCGAACCGGCGCCGAATCCTGCTTTACGCGCCGCTGTATCTGTCGAACTATTGCCTCAATCACTGCGTCTACTGCGGATTCCGGCAACCCCGGGACGTGCCGCGCAGGCACCTCGATCTCGATGAGGCAGTCGGGCAGGCGGAGATCCTCTGCCGTCGTGGATTCCGGCACATTCTGCTGGTGGCCGGCGACGATCCCCGCCTGACGACGCCCGAATACTACGCCGGGCTGGCCGATGCGTTGGCCGAGCGGCGAGTGGCCCCGGCCGTGGAAATCGCGCCGCAGAGCACCGCCTCGTACGCCGCGTTGGCTGCTGCCGGCGTCTGCGGCGTCACACTCTATCAAGAGACCTACAACGAAGGGCTGTACTGCCTGTATCATCCTTGCGGCAGCAAGCGGTCCTTCGACTGGCGCTTGGAGGGGCTGGAACGTGCGGCCGAGGCCGGTATGCAGCGGTTGGGACTGGGAATCCTGCTGGGATTGGCCGACCCGCGCGAGGACATGGCAGCCATGTTGCGCCATGCCGGCTATCTCCGGAACCGGTTTCCCGATTGCACGCTGGCCTTCAGCCTGCCGAGGATCCACCAAGCCCCTGAGGGTTTCACACCGCCCTATGCGGTCGACGACGAGACCTTTATCCGCCTGTACTGCGTTTTGCGGATCGCGTTTCCGCGGGCCGAATTGGTCCTCTCGACCCGCGAGCCGGCGGGGCTGCGGAATCGGCTGGCCAGGATTTGCATCACCCAGATGAGCGCCGGCAGCTCCACCGCGCCGGGCGGGTACGACACCCGCAACGGCCCATCGTCCGGCGAGCAGTTCCCCGTCTGCGACCGTCGCCGGCCGGATGAGGTGGCCGGCTGCCTCGATGCGGCCGGGCTGGAAGTCGTCTGGAACGTCCCGGATGGATCAAAACGAAAGTCGAGGCACGAGCCATGAAGAACGAAGACTCGCTGCAACCGTCGGCGGAATCTACGCCGCACCCACGAGAAGGGCGCCGGCTGACGCCGCCGCTTTGGGTTTGGCTGGTGGTGGCCCTTGCCGCGGCGGTCATTGGGGTCGTGCGCTGGGCCGACGTGTTTCACGACCACGCGATCGCCAACATCGTCACGCTGATTGCGGGGTTCGCCGCCCTGATGGCGATGCTGGTATGGTTCTTCCTCCTCAGCGGCTATTCGGGGCAGGTGCGCAGCGTGTTGTTTGCGGGCGGCCTGAGCGCCCTTGCCGTGTTGTCGATCGTGCTGCGCATCGAGGGCGTGAGTGGGGAGATGATTCCCCGGTTTGCGCTGCGTTTCTCCCGCAAACCGGATGAGCTGCTGCGGCGGCCTCCCACCGGTTTGGCTGCCGGCGATCGGCAAGCGGCCGTCGACTTGACGACGACATCCGACCACGACTTCCCCCAGTTCCTTGGCCCCGACCGCAACCTGACGGTCGACAGCGTCAGGCTGGATCGCGATTGGACCGGACGGCCGCCCCGGCAGCTCTGGCGGCAGGGAATCGGCGCCGGCTGGTCGGCGTTCTCCGTGGTGGGCCGATACGCCGTCACGATGGAGCAGCGAGGCGAGTTGGAGTTGGTTACCTGCTACGAGGTCGAAACCGGCAGGCTCTGCTGGACCCACTCGACCAAGACCCGATTCGATACGGTCCTGGCCGGCGTGGGCCCCCGCGCCACTCCGACGATCGACGAAGGCATGGTCTACGCCCTGGGCGCCACCGGTCGTCTGCTCTGCCTCGACGGAGCTACCGGCGAGTCGCTATGGGAAACCGACCTTCGCCAACAGTTCCACGTCACCCCCGAAGATGAAGAACGAGAGATCCCCTACGGACGCGCCGCCTCGCCGCTGATTGTGGGTGATCTTGTGGTCGTGCCCGCCGGGGGACCCGGGGCCGATCGCTGGGTTTCCTTGGCCGCGTTCGACAAGAGGGCAGGCGAGCTGGTCTGGCAGGGCGGCAATCACCAGATCGCCTACTGCTCGCCGGCCCTGGCGACGCTGGCAGCGGTCGAGCAGATCCTAATCGTCAACCAGGACTACGCCAGCGGCCACGATCCCCGGACGGGTGAGGTCCTCTGGGAATACGCCTGGCCGGGCAAGAGCGCCACCAACGCCAGCGCGTCCCAGCCGCTGCCGGTCCCGCCCGATCGCGTGTTCCTCTCCAAAGGATACGGCCACGGCGCGTCCCTGGTGCAACTGGTGCCGGGCGGCGACGGGACCTTGGCGGCGAAGACGCTTTGGCACGACGCGAGGGTGATGCGAACCAAGTTCACCAACGCGGCCGTTCGCGACGGCTATGTCTACGGGCTTTCCGACGGCATCCTGGAGTGTGTCGATCTGTCCACCGGGTGCCGCCAATGGAAGAGCGGCCGTTACGGACACGGCCAGATCCTGCTGGTCGACGATCTGCTGCTCGTGCTGGCCGAGACGGGCGAACTCCTGCTGGTGGAAGCCACGCCTGAAAGCCCGAACCAGGTGTTGGGCCAGATCCAGGCTCTCGAGGGCAAGACCTGGAACAACATGGCCCTGTCGGGGCCGTTGCTGCTGGTCCGCAACGCCGAAGAGGCGGCCTGCTACAGGCTGCCGCTGGCCCTCGCCGCCGACGCGGCGAAACAGGCGGACCGGTAAGGCCCGCGCCGCCGGGGTGCGAAGGGCTTGCCACCGAGGCCCGGATCGAGGGCGAACACCCCTGGCGTCCAGGCGACCCGCGCTCATGTCGAGAGATCGGGAACCACGTACGGCTCGCGATAAAACCCCCGAACCAGCCGATTGGCCTCCTCGTTGCCCGGGAAGCACTCGTGCTGGCGATCGATTTCCAGCCAAGGGCCCAAGGTGACGGTCCGGGCGTCCGCATCGATTTCGTGGGCGGCCAGGTGCTCGAGCAGGCGGTCGTACATCTCGCAATAAACGGGGTGCGGCTCGACCTGCCGGCGCATCTCCTCCTTCGATGCCTTTTGGCCGACACGGTAGGAGATGTTGCCGGCGTGGCAGGTGGCGGTCGAGATGTGGCCCACCTTCACCTCGGCGGCCAGATGCTCGCGGTTGCCGCTGCGGACCGCTTCGATGAAGTTGACGAAATGATCCCCGCCGCCGGTAAACGTTTGCACCTGTTTGCCGGTGCTATCCCAGGCGATGCCCCGATAGAGGCTCACCGAGCCGCCTTCGCAATCGACGATCACGCCGACCCGCTCGCCCCGGAAGTCGGACATCTCGCGAGACCCCTTCGCCTTGCGGAGGTTGTGGACCTCGTAGAGCACCGGGGCCGTGGGGAAATCGTAGTACGTGATCTGCGTGTTGGGCACGTCGCAGGCGTCGTCGAACACGAACCGGCCGCCGAGGCTCATCACCCGCCGGGGCAGCGTCGACTCGCCCAGGCACCAGCGTGCGACGTCCAACTCGTGGACGCCCTGGTTGCACGACTCGCCGTCGCCCGTGTTCCAGTCGAAGCTGCAATCGTACTGGAGCCGGTCGCGAAAGATGGGGACCTTTCGTGCCGGGCCGCACCAGAGATCGTAATCGACCGTGTCGGGAATGGGTAGCGGCGTCGGGCGCTTGCCGCAGGAGGAACGGGCCTTGTTGGCAAAGGCCGTGACGTGCTGGATCTTGCCGAGGTGGCCTTGCCGAATCCACTCGATCGCCGCCGCGATCGAGCCCTGTGAGCGGCGCTGGGTGCCGCACTGCACGATGCGGTCGTACTTGCCGGCCGCATGGACCATCTGCCGGCCTTCCCAGATGTAGTGCGACAGCGGCTTCTCCACGTAGACGTGCTTGCCGGCCTGGCAGGCCCAGATGGTGCTCAGCCCGTGCCAGTAGTTCTGCGTCGCGTTGCCGATGGCGTCGATGTCGCGGCGCTCGATCAGCTCGCGCAGGTCGACGTGCTGCTCGACCCGGTGGCCGTATCGCGACTCGATCGTCTTTGCGGCACCGTCGAGGCGCTGACGATCCGGGTCGCTGATGGCCACGACCGTGACCCCCTGCTGGTTCTCGAACGACGGCACGTGGGCACCGAGGCCGCGGATGCCGAGGCCGAGCACGCCGACGGCAATCGCCTCGTTGGCCCCCAACACCCGGGAAGAGGCGACCGCCGGAAGGCCCAGGGCCGTGGCGGCCGCCGAGCGCTGCAGGAAGCGTCTGCGCGTGATCGACATTGATGGTGCTCCTTGGCGAGGACTCGCTGGGGCGCGCACTACCACGCCTTGGTTACGCCGGGAATCGCACAGGCGTAATACCCGTCGGGCCCCGGCGTCACCGGCGGCTCGGCGTCCCAGGAGTAGCTTTTCGGCTGCAGGTCCAGATCCGAGTTGATCGCCTGGTCCCAGGTCACCACGTTGCCGGAGTACGTTGCCATGCGACCCAGGATGGCCGTCATCGTGCTGTCGACCGCCCAGTCGCATTCGTTGTACGGCTTGCCGGCTGCCAGAGCGGCGAACAAGTCGTCGTGCTCGACCTGGTGTCCGTCTTCGCCGCGTCGCCAGCGTTGCGGCTCTTGCCCGTCGATCTGCAACAGGCTGCTGCCGTGTCCTTGAATGCTGGCAAAACCCTTCGTGCCGTGGGCGTGCTCCGAGAAGCTGCTCCAGCAGCCGTTGATCTGTCGGCAGTAACTGAACAACTTCACGCCGTCTTCGTAGGTGAACTCGACGGCGTGATGGTCGAAGATCTCGCCCTGGTCCTTGGCCTTGCAGACCTCGCGGCCGCCCATGCCGTTGGCTTCGACCGGGTGGCCCTGCTTGAACCAGTTGCACACGTCGAGGTCGTGGACGTGCTGCTCGACGATGTGGTCGCCGCAGATCCAGGTGAAGTGGTACCAGTTGCGGACCTGGTATTGCATCTCGGTCTGGTCCGCCTTGCGGGGGCGGACCCAGATCGCGCCCGTGTTGAAGTAGGCCCGCAGATACTTCAGCTCGCCGATCGCCCCGTCGTGGATCCGCTGGGCGACCTCGCGATGCTTGTCCTCGTGCCGGAGGTGATGGCCCACGGCCACCAGCAGCCCCTTTTTCTTGGCCTCTTCGCTGGCGGCCATGATCTTGCGCACGCCGGGCCCATCCGTCGCCACCGGTTTCTCCATAAAGACGTGCCGGCCGGCCTTCACCGCCGCCTCGAACTGCATGGGGCGAAAACCGGGAGGAGTACAGAGCAGCACCATGTCCACGTCGCAAGCGATCGCCTTCTCGTGGCAATCCAGCCCGCTGAATTTCCGCTCCTCGGACACGTCGACCTTCTCCTGGCAGCGCAACTTGACTGCCTGGTAGCAGTTGTCGACCCGGTCGCGGAAGGCGTCGGCCATCGCCACCAGCTTGACGTTGGGCATGGCCTTGTTGTTCAGCGCCTCAACTGCCGCTCCCGTGCCGCGCCCGCCGCACCCGATCAGCGCGATCTTGATCTGATCGCTGCCCTGGGCATGGGCCGAGCGGGCGAGGCTCAGCCCGCCGATCAAGGCGGCGCCGGCCGCGGCCGTGGTGGAATGCTTCAGAAAGTCGCGGCGAGAGGTGGCTTGCCGGCTGTCGGCGGGGCGATGGCTGCTCATGTTCGGTCTCCTGGAACGAGGCGTTGGGTGTCAGGCGGGAAGTCGTGGTAGTCGCAGGTTATTCTAATCGCCCCGCGGCAAGCTGCAAGTCTTCCCAACTCGGTCCCGCTCGGCGAGTTCGGAGCCGGTCGGGCCGGCAAGAGGACGTCACGCCGGCGTATCCGGCGTGGACCTTGCCCGCGTGCAGCGTATTTGCCCGAATGAAATCCTATTGCAGCGTCGGCCGGACGACTTCGCCTCGCAGTTGGGCGGCCACGTTCTCGTACGAGCCCAGGAACTCCGAGTTGCAGTCCAGCCACAACGTCAGCCGATGACGCTCCTCCGGCGAGAGCTTTACGCCGTAGTGTTGCTGGTCGAGGTACTTCAGCAATTCGGAAGCCCGGGCGCCGAACCGGCCGGGGATCGTCCGGCTGCCGCCGTGGACGCCCGTGTTGATCGAACCGTTGCCCACGTGGAAGTAGAACCCGTACGTGCCGGCCAGGGCGTTGTACGATCGCGTGAAGCTGCCGTCCGGCTCGCCGCCAAGATCCAACGCCTGCTCCTGGCGGTGGCAGCCGACGCAACGGCGGTCCAGCACGGGCTGCACCAGTCGGGGGTAGCTGAACGGATTCGACCCGGCGACGTCGGGACGAATCTCCGACGGTGCCCGGCGCAAGGCCAGCGGCCTCTCCATGGCGCGCTGGGGCAGACCGTGTTTCCGCTCGTGGCAACCCTGGCAGGAGAGACGCTCGCCCGGGTGCAGGTACGTCACCGAACGCATCGACTGCACGGCCAGCCCCTCCGCGTCGAGCGCCTGGAAGTAGATCGGCATCTCGGCCGGCGCCTCGAAGAACACGCTGCCGTCGACTTCGACGGGCACGGTGCCCAGCACGGCCCGGGCGTTGGTCTGGTTGGCCACCCCGATCCGCGGCTCGTTCGGCGGCGCCGTCGACTTGGGCAGCAGTTGGATCACCCGCAGGGATTTAATCTGTGTCCCCGCCGGCCACTGGAAATCGGAATCGTAGAGGTTCATCACGGCCACCGTCGCCGGCGCAACCCTCTCGACGCCCTGCCGGGCGGACGCCGTTTGCAGCGTCGCCTCGGGAATCACCGGCGGCACGGGGCGGGGACGCAGCGGCATCGGGCTGAGGCACGCGATTTCGGGATCGCGATAGATCAACTCGCGGTTGCCGTCCCGGTCGACCCAGTAGATGCCGCGATCCTTCGCCTGCCGGTCGTAGACACAAAGATAGTCGTCTTCGCTCAGCGGCCAGGCAGTCGCATAGCACATGTAGTCGCGGATGGGCCGCCCCTCGGCCTCCGGGAAGACCACGTCCGGGGTCAGCCGCTCCAGTTGCGACATGGCTCCGTCGTCTTGCGCCCGCGGATCGATCAGCACCAGCGACCCGAATGCGTGCCCGTGATGGGCGCCGGTCGTGGCCACGTACTTGTGCGAGCCGGGCACCGCCCGGATGCTCATTTCCATCCAGGGACGGCTCTCGCGGCGCATGGGGTAGTTGCCGTGGAAGGAGCGCGGATCGCGCCCGTCGGGATAGCAGGTCCAGATGTGGTGGGCGATGTTCGTGTCGCGGTCGACGTAGTCCCACCGCGAGTAGACCAGCATCCCGTCGTGGTTCACGCTCGGCTGCCATTCGTGCGTCTCGTGGAAGCTGAGGCAGACGATGTCACTGCCATCGGGCTCCATCGAGAACATCGTGTAGACCGGACAGTGCCGCCCACAGCGGAGGTAGCCCCCGCGGCGCTCGCTGACGAACACGATGCGGCCGTTGGGAAGGAAACAAGGATCGAAATCATCCGCCGCCCCGTCGGTCAACTGGACGAGTCCCGAGCCGTCGGCGTTGACCTTGAAGAGATGGTAGCTGATCTCCGGCCCCCACTCGTAGGCTTCTTTGCCCTGGTACTTGTCGTAGGCCTTGGCTTGCGTGTAAGCGAAGAGGATCGTCCGGCCGTCGTACGACACTTCGGGCGAGAGGAACGCGCCGGAGTCGAGCCGTTGTCCTTGCAGCCGACCGTTGGCGACGACCGAGTTCTCCAGGAGGTTGACCAGCCTCGGGTGGTCGGTGAACGGGTCGGCCAGCACGAACAGCCCGCCGCCGGGCCTCGCGTTGCAGCCGTAGTACTGATCGCACATGTGGAATACGCCGACGGAATCGTGCCGCTTGATGAACAACAGCTTGTCGATATCCAGAAGCGGATTGCAGAAGGCAATCTGGCGGGCCAGCCGCCGAGCGTCGAGATAGAGTTCCCGCCGCACACGGCCGGGCACGCCGGCGGCCTGCTCCTGGTCTGCCAGTCGCCCTGCCAACTCCTCCAACTCGGCACGGAGCGGTTGCAGGCGGTCGGGCTGGGCGGTCGATTGCAGCCGGGCCGCCAGCCGTTTGCCCCGCTCGACGACCTGGCGCGTGTGGGCCAGCGTGAAGTCGCCGTCGTCCGCAACACGCGCGGCATGCGGTGTCCCGGATGCCACCAGGGGTGCGTGGCCCGTGCTGCGATACTCCGCATCGCCCATGGTGCCGCGGCACGAGTATTGGCTGACACTCTTCTGATCGGCGGGCTTTCCCAACGAGACGTTCTTCTGTGGGTCGCCGGCCGCGTAGACTTCGACTTCGTCCAGGGCGAAGGAGCAACGGCCGGGGACTTGCAGCCGGACGATCCGGGCCGAGACGCCCTTGTCCGAGAAGCGAACCACCAGCGGCCCCTTCGTGACGCCCCAGAACGCCGTGCCGTCGTGGCGGTACACCTCCCGCAACTGCTGCTCCGGCTTGCCGTCGGGGGCGTCGGCCACGAGGATGCGCAGATTGGCCGTTCGCGCCGCTACACTGTCGCATCGGTTATAGACGACGATCCGGTCGATTGCCGTCGTCTCTCCCAAGTCCACCTGCCACCATGGATCGGTCTCGCCGCTGGCTACGTGAAACCCCCAGAGTCCATTCTTGATTCCATCGCAACCGCCCGCGGCGTCTTCGGCCGTGGTGACGGCCCGTGTGCCGCGGGTCGCCATTTCACCGGTCACGCCGGCTTGGAAGAAGCGGCGGTCGCGGTCGATCCAGTCGGCTTCGAGCAGTTCCTGCATGGAGTCGTGCAACTCGACGGCGGCAGACGGCGCGGTCTTCTCGTCGGCGATTCGAGTCTCCGCACCGGCCACCACGGCGGCAAGAACCACGCATCCGGCCAAGCTTCCGAGACAAGATTTCATGGCGGAAAGCTCCTTGTTGGAAACGGGCGGCTTGTGGCGGAGTGCAAACCGGCTTGCGGAACGGGGCGACCCCCATCGGACTCATTATAGCGGGGCTCGCCCCACACAGGAAGAGATTCGTCCTGGTCGGACGCCAAAGAAATCGGCGTCGTATTTCAGCCACACCGTAGCGGAAGCCGCAAGGCTTCAGATTTGCATTGAGTGTACACACGTCGATACGCAGGCGCCGTGCCGACCAACGATTGCTGGAGTTCGTTGGCCTGGATGGAGTTTTCCGAGCGGCAATATCCACACCCGCTGGCCGTTCGCGCCGAGGCGGTCCACGGCATCAACTGGCTGCCGGTGCACGGCGGCTCGCTCTGCCTGGACCGTTATCCCGAATACGTCGGGAAAGACTACGAGGCGCTGGTGCCGGAAAACGGCGGCACGAACCGGGACCAATCGGCAAACGTCAATCAAGACCTGTCATTTTCCCACCGGCTCCGGTTGGGGCGCCGGAAGCAATTCTGGAGCGGCGGTCTGCTGCGGGGCCGGGTCGGCTTGCTCCTTGTGGACAGTGGGGCTGCCCGTGGGCACGCAGAACATCTGCCGGACCCCTCGCGAGTAGCACACGCCGCGCGGCAGGTCGCCGTAGGCCGAACAGGCATACGTTCGGAAGCGGAAGTCGGCCACCGGCTCGTACTGCTCGTTGTAAAGTTCGGGCCAGAAGCCGCGGTCGTCGACCTCCAGCCATTCCAGGTCGAGGAACAACTGAATGCGATCGAGAATGTAGCCGATGTGCTGGCTGGCCACCGAGTTCAGCGACGCCGTGTAGGCCCGCTGGGCTTCCAGGAAGTCGCGGGCCGCCACCCCGGGCACGCCCAGCTTCAGTTGCAGTTGCGTGCTCACCACGCGCTCGTAGGCCAGCGCGGCGCTGGCCACGGCAATCGCGTACTGTTCCCGATCCAACTGCAGGTCCCGGAGGTCGTTGCGGATCGACCGCTTGATGTCGTCCTCCAACTGCATCAAGTTGCGCAACCCGGCGTTGTAATTGATCAGCGTTTCCCGGTACGCGTTCCGCTGTGACTTGCGATTCAGCGGCGTGTCGAACGTCATGGAAAGACGGGTTTCGCTGTCGTCGAAGGTGAAGTCAAACGGCCGGTTCATTCCGCTCCGGGTGCGAATGGCCTGGGTGGCGTTGAGATTCAACACCGATTTGAGATCGTCGCCGGCCAGCTTGATCCGCCGCCAGAAATCGGCCAGCTCGCCGCGGCCGTTCATCAAGTCGAAGCGCCGCACCAGAGCGGTCAGCATCGCGTCGTCCATGCCGATTTCCACCGGCGTGAGCCCGCCCGTTTCCTCACGCAAGATGTGCTGGCCCGAGGCCAGCAACTCGTCCACCTGGGCGAGCGTCTCCAGCCGCTCCGCGGCCGGGTCGATCGGTTGGTACTGCGCCAGCGCGTCGGCTCGGCGAGTCAAGACCTCGACGTCGGCAAGCAACGCTTCAGCCGAAAGGACAATCTGCGGAATTCGGTCCAGATCGCGCCGCGCCACCGTCTCGTCCAACTCGAGTCTCAGCCGCTCGAAGCGGTCGTCCAGGGTCACCAGATCGCGCCGCAACTGCTCGATGGTCGCCAGATCCGCGGCACTACGCTCGGCCAGCTCCAGCTCCAGCTCCACCAGCCGCAGCAGCGACTCGACCAGGTCTCGGGCCCGCTGGAACACCTGCACCGGCGGTTTCGGGGGTTGCGCGTTGCGGTCCTTGTCCAGGGCCACACGATTGCTGCGAATCGTCGAACGCATTTCGTCGGCGGACAGTCGCACGCGCAGACGCTGCAAGGACTCCTCCTCCGGCTGTTCGTATCCCAAACGCCGTCGGAGCTCCATCAAGTCGAGCATCTTCTGGGCGAGATCGACCGACCCGTTTAGTAGCACGCTGCGATCCGGGGCCGGCTTCTGCCGTTCGGAAAGCAAGTTGCGCCGGGCGCGCCGGATCCGCTCCCCGGAAACGGTTACCTCGTCGCGCAGCGTCAACACCTCCAGTTCCGTGAGGTCGAGGTTCAGCGGCAACTCCGGCGGCAATCCGACGCGGCGTTTCAAGTCGTCGAGGCCGCTCTCCAGGGAATTGCAGCGGCCGATGAGACTGCTGCGGCTGGACAACGCGTCTTGCTCGACCTGATCCACCTCGATCCGCGAGCGCTGGCCGGCCCGGTACTCCGCTTCCCGCTGGTTGAACGCCCGGAGGTTGCTGAAGTAGTCCTGCGTCGAGATTTCAATGCCGCGATAGTTCAAGATCAGCCCGTAGTAACTGGACGCCAGGTCTCGGAAGAGCTCCTTGCGGAACCGGGCGAAGTCTCGGGCGGCGTAGACGACGTCGCGCTCCGCCTGCGTCAACCGCTCGAAAACCACGTCTCGCTGGAGCACGCTCTGGGAAATGTCCAGCAGCAGCTCCGAGCCGATGTCGGCGGCGAATCCGCTGGGACCGTTGAACGTCAAGACGACGTCGTTGGCGAAACGGGCCAGCAGGTCGCCTCCGGTCGCGAGCACTTTGTCGCCGGTGACGGTGGTCGGAACCGTCAAGTGGTCGTCCGTAATCCCGGCGTTGCGGCTGTGGCGATAGGTCGTCGCCGTTCCGTTTCCACCGGTAGAGAACTTCAGGTCATAGTCGAAACGCTCCAGCGAGAGACGCAAGGCCGTGCGATAGAGCGTCTCTTTCTGAGCCTGGTACTCGCGACTGTTGATCAGCGCCAGCTCGACGATGTCCTCCAAAGCCAGTCGGGGAGAGTGATCTCGCTGCTGGGCCGACGGCTCGCGGTGGAACGTGCGCTCGTATTCCTCGCGGACCGAGTTGAACTCGAACATCCGCGTAAGACAATTCGGCGGGAGCGACTGCCACACGTCTCCGGGAATCGGCACGACCGTATACTCCGGGGCAACGGGGTCCTCGTTCGCCCCGACCGGCGCGTTGGCGTCCAGAGGACGCAATCGCAGATCGGCCGGCACGTCCGTGGAGCCGCCGGCCGGATCGCCCTGCTGGTACGCAGCCTGGCGGACGAACGGGTCGTGGATCGCAGCAGACTCCTGAGCAATCGGAGGCAATCGCTGCACGTCGGTCGCCCCGCAGGCGATGAGCCTGGGCAGTTCCGTAACAGTCAGCGGTTGCGTCGTCCCCTGAAATCGAGCCGGATCGTGAGGCATCAGCGCAGGCAGGCGATAGGCATACAGTTGGGGGGCGGGGACGGGCAGCCGGGGATCGTCGATTGGCGTGGGGTCGCAGAACCGCGATCGCGGATCGGGCTGAATCGTGAACCCCGGCGGTGCCTGCCAAGGTGTTTGCACCGTCTTCTCGGTCAGAATGCAGTACGCTTCGCGATCCGCATTCAGGCGATAGTGGGTGCGTGTGCACCCCCCGATGGCGACCACTGCGACAACGCACCACCCGTGCGCCAAACGCCGAACGAGACAAGCCAAGATCGAAGCCCCCCTTTGAGCCGCATTGTTGATGCAATGGGAACAGACGAATTAAGCGGCATGATCTTTGTTATCGGACGAAACCCTTCAGACTACCAACATTTCCACGCAGGGTGGCCTCCTGCCCTGTCAGGTTTGGGCGTCTGCGCAGACTAGGCATGCTTGGCGGCTCGCGATCGACGATCGAGTGCTGCTCGATGCTGTCGCGGCACAAACCGGCTATTGGTTCGGAGTGCGGGGGGGGCCGGACGGTCGCATGGTCAGAAAGGCGGCCACCGTAAACACGACGCCGCCGGCAAACAGGGCCCCCAACAGCAGACGACGCTCCCATTGGCGCCGGCGGAGTTGCGCCTCCAACACATCGACGTATGGCTCGTCGCCGGAGACGCGTGCCCGGTGCAGTTCGACGTCCGCCTCGGGCGCCTCGACCGCCCAGATCCCAAATCCCGCGATCACCATGGCCAGCGCCAGCAACAGGCAAAGAGGGGGGATTAGCCGGTGCATTGGGCGACCTCGGAGACGGCGGAGCTTCGCTCGACAAAAGAAACGGGGCTATTCGTGCCTCAGTGCTTCGATGGGGTCCATCAGAGCCGCGCGACGCGCCGGGTAAATGCCAAAGACAATCCCAATCCCAGCCGAGATACCGAACGCCAGCGCGATCGACCACAGACTGACAACGGTTTGGATCTCCGAGAAATAGGTGACCACCAGGGGAATGGTCACCCCCAGCACGATTCCCAAGACACCTCCTATCGAAGAGAGCAAGATGGTCTCGATGAGGAATTGCAGGGTGATGTCGCGCCGTTTGGCTCCCAGCGCCCGGCGGATGCCGATTTCGCGAGTCCGCTCGGTCACGGTGGCCAGCATGATGTTCATGATTCCGATTCCGCCGACCAACAGGGAGATTCCGGCGATTGACCCCAGCACGAGATTCCAGATTCGCTTCTCGCCTTCCGCCTGGTGAAGCAATTCCAGCGGCACCTGGATCTCGTAGTCTTCGTTTCTGGGATGGGTGTTGCGCAGCAGCTTGCGGGCCATGGCCGCCGTCTGGCTGACCAGCTGTTCGTCCTCGACGGTCAGCGTGATTTCGCTGAGTTGGATCCGCTCGAATTCCCGGCTCCCGGCCCTGACGATCATCTGCATTTCGCCGAAGCGTCGCTGCGCGGCGGTGATGGGGATGTAGATGTCGTTGTTGTAGTCTTGCTGACCCACTGCCCCGGGGGCGGCGCTCCCGGTGGCTTGGGTGCCGAGCACGCCGACCACGCGAAAGGCTCCCGGGCCCAACAGCAGCGGCTGGCCGATGGGATCTTCGTAGCTGAACAGCCGGATGGCAGCACCGGCCCCGAGAACGGCCACGTTAGCCGTGGCGTGCAGATCGGGGCCCGTCAGGAACCTCCCCCGTTTGACCCGCAGGTTCTTGACGTCGAGGTATCCGGGGGTTGTGCCGAGGATCCGCGCGTTGGAGATCCGATGGCGGCCACGCTGGGCATTCTTCCGTATCAGGGTGATCGGCACGGCGCGTTCCAAGGTGGGCAGGGTCGCCTTGAGAATGTCGAAATCCTTGTGCAGTAGGCCGTATTGCAGCACGCGGCTGACCTGTTGCTGCGACGAACCGCTGGCGGCGCTGCTTTCCTCGGTGTCGTCCTGCTCGGGCTTGACGCTGCGGATGATGACGTTGCCCGCCCCCAGTTTGCGGATCTGCTCGACCGCCTCCTGTTTCGACCCTTCGCCGATCGCCAGCATGGAGATCACCGAGCCGACGCCGAGGACCGTGCCTAACAGGGTCAGGAAGCTGCGCAGCTTGTGCAACAAAAGGTTGCGAATGCCGAGTTGCACCGTGGTTAGCTGCATGGTCCTGCGATTCGCGACTGGTCGGTGGCGGCTGGTCGATTCTTGGGCTTGGTTGAAAGACTGGCAGGGACTCCGGGGCCACCATGGGTTGCCCCGGATGGAAGAAAGGCGATGCCTGGACGGGCCGGCCGCACCGCCACGTCGGTTGGGCGGGCGCTCTGAGTCATTCGGCTCCGGGTGGTCGAGCGCCGGGCGGGCGACCTCCGCCCGGTGGCCCCCTTCTCGCTGAACCTCCTCCCGGACCTCCGCCGGGAGCCGCGCCGGGACCTCCGCGCGGCGGTCCCGGACCGCGGCGCGGTGATCCGCCTGCTGCCGGCGTTTCGGGGCGACGGTCGCTTGTCACGTTTGGCAGCGGGGCTTGCCCCGGTTGGTCCGTCTGTTGGCCGCCGACGCCTCGCGGACGCTCGGGCGGCGCAACTTCCGGCTCGAAATCCTCGGCCGCCGGCTCGGAACCCTCGTCGGCAGAGAGGGGGGTCTGTTCCTGACGAGTTTCCTCGACCAGCGACATCGGGTTCAGCACGACTTGGTCTCCCTCGGCAATGCCCTTTCGAATCTCCACGAACTTGTCGTTCGTGCGTCCCAGCTCGATCAGGCAACGCTCCACGCTGCCGCCGGCCTTGCGATAGCACCAGGTTTCGTTGTCGATTTGCACGACCGCCTGGACGGGAACGCTCAAAACGTTCTTGAGCCGGTCGATGTGAATCTCGACCACGGCCGTCATACCCGGCTTGAGCTGCTCGACGTCTTCGTCGACGGTCACGACCGTCTCGTACACTTTGGTGTCCGAGCTCATCCAGCCTTCCTGGTCCGGTAACACGGCGACCGACCGCACGGAACCCCGATAGCTCCGATTGGAGAAGGCGTCCACGCGAACGGTCACCGGCAAGCCCGCCTTGACCTGATCAAGCACCGATTCGTGCACGGCGGTCTTCACCTGCATTCTCTGGAGATTCGGCAGCGAGATGATCCGCTGCTTGGGCGACACGGGGGCTCCCTGGCGGACTTCGGCGTGCCAGCGGTGCTCGGGAACGGCGTAGGCGACCATCCCGTCGGCGGGCGCGTAGACCTTGCAGTTCTGGACCTGCGCACGGTACCGCGCCAGCATCTCCTCTTCCTTCTTCAGCGACTCCTCTGCCGCCACCATGGCCGCCTTGGCTTGCTCCAGCAGGGCTTCGTTGTCTCGAACCACTTGGGTCAGACTGCGCTCGGCGGTCGTCAGGGCCCCTTTGAGCGTCAGCTCCTCCATTTGCCGCTCGTAGTGTTTCTTCTTCTCCAAGGTGGCCAGTTGCGTCTTCAGCTTGTTCAGCCGGGCGGCGTACTGGCTCTCGGCCTGCAAGTACTCGAGCCGACTCCGATCCAACTCGCTCTTGCCCTTGTACCCCAGCTTGAAGAGCGACTCGATCCCCTGCATGTCGTTCTTGGCCAGTTCCAGGTTCGCTTGCGCTTCGAGGATCTGGTTGTTGATGTCTTCCACCAGACGATTCATCTCCTCAACTTCCAGCCGGTGGGTCCCTTTCTCTTCATCCTCGAACATCAGCAGATTCAGCTTGGCCAACTCGACTTTCAGCTTTGCCTCTGCTTCGAGAGTCTGATTCTGCGTGATCTGATTGTCGAATTTCGCCTTGGCCTGGATGCTATCCGAGCGGGCTTTCTCGGTGTCCACAATCTGGCGGTCCAGGCGCTCCCGGTGGCTCGAGTCGTCGAGCGTGACCAGCAGATCCCCCTCCTTGACCGACGAGCCGTTGGGCACGATCTGCAGGACGGGCGTGCCGTTGACGTTGTCGCCGGGGATGTCGTCCACCTCGCAGACGATGTCGATGTTGTTCTGGCTCTCCAGGTTGCCGCGCTCGGTCACCGTGATCGGCAGGTCGCTGCGAGTAACCGTGTGGTAGATCAAGGCCTGATCCGGCTGGCCCAAGTCGCCGGCCAAGGTCGAAATCCCGATAATCACCAGGATACCGCCCGAACCCAACAACGCCCCCAGCAGCAGTTTCTTCTTCATCCCGTTGCGCCCCGGCTCGCCGTGCCGACCGGTACGGGCCACCGCGTCGGTCCGCAACGCCCGTGCGCCCGATTCGTCAATGGGAGTGCTGTCCGTCGTCAAACTCATCCTGACACCTGTGGGATTCTGGGTGGGACCGTCGGAGGCGATTGCTCCTTGAGCAGCGGGCTCCTGTCGACTCGGGTATACATCGGGCTGGGGGAGAGCGTTCCGAGGCGGGTCAATCTACCTCCTCCATTATGCTCGATAAGGCACTTCCGTGTATAGGCACAGACGCGGAGGAAACGCAGATCGGAACCCTCGCGCTAGTTCCTGGGTGCTAAAGTCGCCCCCCCGATGCAGATGGCCTTAAGGCCAAATCCCTTGGCGACTTCGCCTCGATCCCCCTCTGGTTGGATCGACGATGGCGGACGAATGGATCAGCGACAACCGCGATCTCCCGCAAGCCCCCGAATTCGGATTATTCGGCAGAAATGACTGAGTCTGCTAGGCCAACGTCAAGAGATACCCGCATCCGTGCTTGCGGCAAGACATGCTCACTCACGACGTCGTGTCACGACGGTGCGACGAAGCTCCCAAGAAGACAAAGAACAACCACAGCAGAAACCGCGCCTAGTTCCAGCCGTCGTTCTTGCGGCCGCTGCGACGCTTTTCGGTGGGAGTGAGCTGGTCCTTCAGGCTGCTAAGCCGCAGTTTGATGGCCATCCGCGTCACCAACGCCGTCTTGTCCGTGCCCAGCTTGGCCATCGCTCGCGTTTTGTGATTGTCCACCGTGCTCGGCGCCAGCTTGAGAATATCGGCAGCTTCCTTCACCGTGCATCCCAGACTGATCAGCCGGACCACTTCCTTTTCTCGCGGGGTAAGATGGACGTTCATGATGGTGCTCCCAGTGTGAGCGGGGGTGGGAAAAACTCAATGTGGCCTACGGCCACCGGCAAAACCTTCGTGTCGTGGTTGCCCGCCGGTCAACGGCAACCCCGATGCGAATCCTCCAACGGGATCGCAGGCAGGCCCAGACCGCTTCACTATAGCGTTTGCCGCCGCCTGTTCAAGCCTTCTCGTTCCCGAGGACGGAGAGCGTCTACCCCATAATTCTAAAGCCCCACCAAGCTTTCTGCCAAGACCCCCCGTGGGCCCGCGGCAGCCGACCGCCCCCCTCTGCAGCCCGCGACCGGTTGCTCCATCCCGCGGGCCGGATCCGGCGTTTCGGCTTGGTGCGTTCTCTTTTGCAGTTTCTGAAGAACGGCCCTTCGGCCTACGAAAACGTCTCGCCCATATCGCTTTCGCCCCAGCTTTTTAGCGAGATGGGATACTCCCCATACATACGCAGCGTGTTCCACATTGCCAAGTAGTTGCCGGGCTTGACGGCCGAATGGATGCTATTGCTGGAGGAGAGGATCAGCCCGCCGCCCTCGGCCGCCTTGCCAATCACGGCCTTGGTCTCCTCGACGACGTCTCGCTCGGTTCCGAAGGTCAGCGTGTGGGCGCAGTCGACATTACCCTTCAGGGCCACGCGGTCGCCGTATTGGGTCTTGATCTGCCCAATATCCAGCCCGGCGATCGGGTCGATCGGATCCAAACAGTCGATGCCCGAATCCAGGATCATGTCCATCAGAGGCAGAATGTTGCCGTCGGTGTGTTTGATCACCGGCAGGCCCGCTTCGTGGAATCCGGCAACCACGCGTTTCAGGCCGGGGTAGAAAAGCTCGCGGAACGAGACGGGCGACATCAGCGGTCGCTCCGCCGAGGCGTAGTCGTCGCCGGTGAAGACGAAATCGGCCCCGCACCGCGCGACCTCCTTGGCCATCTCGACGTTGATTTCCACCGACAGGTCGACCAGGCTCCGAACCAGCTCGCGATCCTGGGCGATGGCTATCAGCAAGCCTTCGTAGCCGACCAAATAGCGGGGGATCGAAAAGACGTCGTTCAGGTGGACGCCGACGGCCAGCTTGCCCTTGTAGCGGGCGACCGTCCGCTTGAGGCTGTCGTATCGGCCCGGGGCATGGGGATCGGGGGCCTGGTAGTTGCGAAGGTCCTCCCACGAGTGGATCGGGCTCTCGACCGGAAACTTGTGTTCCTCGCCGGTGTCCTCCACGACCACGCCCCACTCGTTGCGCACCCGCTTCGGACCGACCTGCTCCTTCTGGAAATCGGGGCCCGTCAAAATCGCGTCCAATCCCATCCGCACCGTGAATTCTTCCATCGAACAGCCCGGGCAAATCGCTTCACGGACCCGGCGGTCGATAATCCACTCGAAGTGCGGGATGCGGTCCGGTTCCTCGTTACGCAGGACGCGGAGGACCCGCTCGGCGGAGGTCAGTTCGCTCATGGGGTCTCCTCGGTCAAAGGCCGCGCTCGTTGGTCGCCCGTGCAACGTCAACCAACGGCTACGGAAGCTCGCCGGCGTCGTACAGCGTCCAGAACCGTGCAGGGGACATAGGCTGGGTGTACTGTTCGTCGAATCGGGTGTCGATCTCTCGGATGGAGGGCATGTCTCGGGCGTATTCCATACCCGCCTTGATCCGGTTGGGCGTGAAGATCAGTCGTGTCAGCCGCATCCATTGCAGCGGCGAAAGATCGGTCACCTCGGTCTTGGCCATGTGCAGGCGTTCCAAACCGTGGCCTTTCAGCGGGCTGAGATCGGAGACCTTCGTCTCGGCAATGGTCAGGCTGACCAGCGACGGCACCTCCCGCAAAGGAGCAATGTCGCTGATCGGACAGCCGGTCAGCCACAGCATCCGCAGGCTCCGCAGCCCCCGCAACGGCGCCAGGTCGCTGACCGGTGTGCCGACAAGGTTCAACTCCTGCAACAGCGGTGCCCTGGCCAGCGGGCCGATGTCCTCAACCTTGCTGTTGCTCAGATAGAGCTTCACCAAGGGCATGCCGCCCAGCGCGCCGATGTCCCGTACCCCGGTGTCCTCAAGATACAACTCTTGAAGCGGCATCCCTCGCAGCGCGCCGACGTCGGTGACGTGGCACCCGCGCAGGTCCAGCAGCATCAAGTCCAGCCCTGCCAGGGGGCTGATGTCCTCGATCGCCGGATCGTTGACCCCGACCGCCCGGATTTGTCGCTCGTCGCGCTGGACCCCGATCTCGCCCACGAAGCTGGGGTTCTTCTCCTTCAATGCGGCCTTCAGCTCTGCCTCCAAGGTGATCGGGCTGGCATCTGGCTGAGTCTGGCTCGGCTGCTCGGAGACCTGCTCGGAAATCGGCTCGTTGCGGCCGACCGAGGAGTCGGAGGCGGGCCGCTGCGAGTCCTCGCCGCACCCGCCGACCATGGCCAACAGCAACGCGGCAAATGGGAGGGCGGCAATAAGGCGTTTCAATGGCGATCTCCTCTGCGACGGGTGGGAGTCGGTCTTCGGACAGCCGTCCCGCAGCGCGGAACCGGTTCAGCGTAGCAGGTGGAAGGCAGCCGGTCAATTGTCCGCATTCACCGCCGCCGTGTCCTCGGGCCTTGAACGGCGGTCGCCGATGTGATACACAGCGGCCATCAATTGACGTTTGCACAGTCAATGCGCGAGGGCGACCGGCGCGAGCTCGGTTACTGCCGGCCTCCCGTTGATATCGGCCTGGTTCATTCCCAATGCAAACATCAATGAAAGGAACCCCGAGATGCCCAAATACTTGCTCGGAACCGACAACGGCGGCACGGTGTCGAAGGCCGGACTCTTTGCGACCGACGGCCGGGAAATCGCCGTCGTCGGCCGAAAGACCGAGATGCTCTCGCCGCGGCCGGGACACACGGAGCGAGACCCGGAGCAAATCTGGAGGGCCACGGCCGAATCGATCCGCGCGGTGATCGATACCTCGGGCGTCGATCCGCGGGATATCGAGGGTGTGGCCTGCGCCGGGCACGGCAACGGGATTTATCTGGTCGACGGGCACGGGCAGCCGGTTTGTCCGGGCATCTACTCGACCGACAGCCGGGCCAAGGACTACGTCGCGCGATGGTCCGAGGAGGGGATCGATCAGAAAGTCCGGCCCAAGACGATGCAGTGCATCTGGCCCGCCCAGCCCAACGCGCTGTTGGCGTGGCTCCGCGACCACGAGCCGGAGGTGATCAGCCGGGCCCGCTGGGTGCTGATGTGCAAGGACTACATCCGCTTCCGGCTGACCGGCGAAGTCTACGCCGAAATGACCGACTTCTCCGGTACGAGCTTGATGGACGTGGGCACGGGCCGGTATGACCCCGAGGTGCTTGAGGCCTTCGGCATCGCCGAAATGCGCAGGCTGCTGCCGCCGCTGAGGCGGTCCGAGGAGATCTGTGGGCGCGTCACCTCCGAGGCCGCCGCCGAGACCGGATTGGCCGAAGGCACCCCGGTAGCCGGAGGGTTGTTCGATATCGACGCCTGCGGCCTGGCCTCGGCCCTTACCGATCCGAGCCAGATGTGCATGATCGCCGGGACCTGGGGCATTAACCAGTACATCTGGCAGGAGCCCGTGGTCAGCGAAGACGTGTTTATGACTTCCCGGTATTGCATCCCGGGCTACTACCTGATCATGGAGGGAAGTGCCACCTCGGCCAGCAATCTGGAGTGGTTCGTCACCCAGTTCTTTCCCGCCGGCCGGCACACCGGCGAGCAGGCAGACGCGTCGGTTTACGATCGCTGCAACCAGTGGGTAGCGGCAACGCGGCCGGACGAGGCGCAGGCGGTGTTTCTGCCGTTTCTGTTCGGCTCCAACGCCGCCCTGGAGGCAAAGGCTTCGTTGGTTGGGCTCAGCGGCTGGCACCATCGGGGCCATGCGCTGCGGGCGATTTACGAGGGCGTCGTGTTCGCCCACAAGACTCACGTCAACAAGCTCTTGAAGTTCCGCGGCCCGCCACAGTCGATCCACTTGACCGGTGGCGTGGCGCGGAGCGAGGTCTGGGTGCAAATCTTCGCCGACGTGTTTCAGGTGCCCGTGGAAATCCCCGCAGGAACCGAGCTCGGTGCGTTGGGGGCCGCCATCTGTGCCGGCGTGGCGGTGGGCTGTTACCCCAGCTTTGCCGAGGCGTGCAAGGCGATGGTGAAGATCGACCGCGTGCAGCGTCCGGACCCGGCTTACCGCGACGTCTACGCGGCGAAGTTCGAGCGCTATCAGCGAGTGGTAGCAGCCTTGAGCCCGGTGTGCAAGGACTTCGCTTGAGATTCCTCCCCCCGTTTGGTCCCCCTTGGAACTCGGCAGCAAGTCGGCTATACAGGTCGTTTCGGTTGAACTCTCTCCCCGGACAGCCCCACCATGGATCTGAAGCTGAAGGACAAGGTGGCAATCGTCACTGGTGGATCGCGGGGCCTCGGTGCAGCGATTTGCCTGGGGTTGGCGGCCGAGGGGGCCAAAGTAGCGATCAACTACTACCGCGATTTGGACCAGGGAGTCGATCTGGTCGACGAAGCCACGGCACTGGCCGGGCGAATCAAGGCAGAGTGTGCGGTCGATGCGATCCCCGTGCCCGGTAACGTCGCCCGGGCAGCCGACGTCCGGCAGATGTTCGCGCTTGCCGAAACGGCCTTCGGCCCGGTCGAGGTGCTGGTCAACAACGCGGGGGTCTGGCCGACGGCGTACGTCAAGGACATGACCGAGCAACAGTGGAACACAACCCAGCAGATCAACCTGACCGGACCGTTCCTGACCTGTCGCGAAGCGGTGCGGCGCTGGCTCGACTCGGGCCGGCCGGGAAGAATCGTCAACATCACCTCGCAGGCCGCCTTCCACGGCTCGACCAGCGGTCACGCCCACTATGCGGCCTCCAAGGCGGGCCTGGTGGCGCTGACCGTCTCCTTGGCCCGCGAAGTGGCCCCGCACGGGATTCACGTCAACGCCGTTGCCCCGGGCATGATGTGCACTGACATGGCCCACGATGCCTTGCAGAAGGACGAGCAACGATACATCGAGCGGATTCCCTTGCGCCGTGTTGCCGGTGCGGAGGAAGTGGCCGGCGTGGTGGTCTTTCTGGCTTCGCAGCGAGCGAGCTACATGACCGGGGCCACCGTGGACGTGACCGGCGGGATGTTGATGCGATAGGTGCGGCCGGCGCGGACTGTAGCGGAAACAAGCATGGATTTCCAAGGCAAAACCGTTCTGGTGACCGGCGCCGCGGGCGCCATCGGCAAGGGCATTGCGGCCGGCTTCCGCGACGGCGGGGCCAGCGTGCTGCTTACCGACATCGACCAGCAGGCGCTGGACCTGGCGGTGCAAGAGATCTCCGTGCAAGGGGCCGGCTGCCGGGCGCTGGCCGCCGATGTGACCGACGGCCGGCAGGTCGCCGCCGTGGTCGCCGCCGCGGCCGAGGCGTTCGGCGGCAGGATCGACGTCCTGGTCAACGTCGCCGGCATCGTCGGCCAGGGCAAGATCGAAGACGTCTCCGAGGACCAGTGGGACCAGATGTTCGCGGTCAACTGCAAGGGATCGTTCTTGTTTATCAAACACGTGGTCCCGCTGATGAAGGCGAACGGGTACGGCAAGATCATCAATTTTTCATCGAAGTCGGGCAAGACGGGCTCGGCGCTGATGAGCCACTACTCGGCGGCCAAGGCGGCGATCATCGGTTTGACCCAGTCGCTGGCGTATGAGCTGGCCGGCGACGGCATCACGGTCAACTGCCTTTGCCCCGGGATTACGGAAGCCACCGGAGTCTGGGACCGGGTCTCGTCCAGCTACGTGGCGAATCTCAAGCTGCCGGAGGCCGAAGTGGTCAAGAAGTTCACCGCCAAAGTCCCCTTGGGCCGGCTCGCCAGGATCGACGACCTGGTGGCCGTGACGCTGTTTCTGGCCTCCGACGGCGCCGACTACATGACCGGCCAGGCCATCAACGTGACCGGCGGACGCGAGATGCACTAGCGGCACGCCCGGGAAGGGACGGGCCGGTTGGACCAACAGGAAAGACGGCTGAAGCCGGACGAGCGAGGTCCTCGATGCTTACTACTCTGAAAGACGTGCTCGGCGACGCCAGGGCCAACCGCTACGCCGTGCCCGCGTTCGACTGCACCGAAGACGTGATGGTTCGGGCGATCCTGGAAACGGCCGAAGCCCGGCGGGCCCCGGTGATCTTGATGTGCCTGGAAATGGACCTGCTCAGCAACGACGGCAACGGCTGGGCCTACCAGGCGGGTTTGATCAGGGCGGTGGCCGACCATCACAGGATTCCCGTCGTGCTGCATTTGGATCACGCCAACCGGCTGGAGTTGATCGAGAAGGCGGTCGGCTGCGGCTTCTCGTCGGTGATGATCGACGGATCGGCCTTGCCGTTTCCACAGAACGTGGAGCTGACCAGGGCGGCCGTGCAGCTCGCCCGGCCGCGCGGCATCAGCGTCGAGGGCGAGCTGGGCCACGTCGGCGGCATGGACCTGGACGACAAGCACTGTGCCGAAAACGTGCTGACCGAGCCGGACGAGGTGGCACGATTCGTCGAGCTGACCGGCGTGGATGCCTTGGCCGTCTCGATCGGCACCTCCCACGGCGTGTATCGGGCCGAGCCGGTCCTGAACATCGCCAGGCTGAAGCAACTCAACGCCGTCAGCCCGGTGCCCCTGGTGCTGCACGGCGGGTCGGGCACACCCGACGCGCAAATTCAGGACGCGGTCCGCCACGGCATCTGCAAGCTGAACATCTACGCCGACGAACGCGTGGCGATGGCCCGGGGGCTGCGGGCGTTCGCCCAAACCGTGCAACGCCCCGATCCCTTGCCGCGAGACATGTTCGGCGCCGTCAAGCAAGCGCTGGCCGGCGTGATCGCCGAGAAGATCGACCTGTTGTTCGCCGGCAATCGGGCCCGGCAAGAGAACCTGCAACCGGAGGGCGACACCGCATGAAGCTCCTGGCGATCAGCGACACGTACATACCGCACGAGTTCATGGAGCAGGGCTTCGCCGGCCTGCGGGCGCTGGGCGTTGAGGTCGAGGTCCGTCGCTGGGAGCACCCGACGCTCGTCGATTTGCAGCAAGCCAACCTGTTGATCGAGAACGGCGGCCCGGAAGCGGTCGCGCTGCCGCCGGAAGTCACCGACGACGTGGCCGAATTCGACGTCGTGTCCGTCCAGTTCACCCCCATCGGCCGCCGCTTTATCGAAGCGGCCGAAAACCTGAAGGTGATCGGCGTGTTGCGCGGCGGGGCCGAGAACATCGACGTGGCGTATGCCACCGGCCGCGGGATCGCCGTGCTGAACACCCCCGGCCGCAACGCCCGGGCGGTGGCCGAGTGCAGCATGGGCATGATCCTGTCGGAAATCCGCAACATCGCCCGATCGCACGAACGGCTCAAGCACGGTGTCTGGCAGCGGACCTTCCCCAACAGCGACGCCATTCCGGAGCTGAACGAAAAGACGGTCGGGCTGGTGGGCTACGGGGCGGTCGGCCGCTTGATGGCCGGATACCTGCACGCCTTCGGCAGCCGGGTGATCGCCTGCGACCCTTACTGCCAGGGCGATCCGGCGCCGGCAGAGCTGGTCGACCTGGAAACGCTGATGAAGGAATCGGACGTGGTCTCGATCCACGCCCGGCTCACGGAGGAGACCTACCACCTGATCGGCAAGGAACAACTGGCCTTGATGAAGCCCCGTGCCATTCTGGTCAACACGGCCCGCAGCGGCCTGGTTGACGAGCAGGCGCTGGTCGAGGCCCTGTCGCAACGGCAAATCATGGGAGCGGCCCTGGACGTGTTCGACACGGAGCCGTTGCCAGCGGACCATCCGCTGCGGCGGCTGGACAACACCACGATCACGCCGCACCTGGCCGGCAGCACGATCGACGCCTTCCGCAACAGCCCGAAGCTGATGGCCGGACACCTGCGACGGATGCTGCAGGGAGAAGGCCCCCTGCCGATCATCAACGGCGTGCAGCCGTCATTGCGACGCTAAGGACTCGTAAAGATTCACCCCATCGGAGAGATCGATATGAAAACCGTACTGATTACGCCGCGGAAATACGTGCAGGGCAAGGGCGTGCTCAAGGAGTTGGGCAGCTACGCGGCCCTGTTGGGCAAGAAGGCCCTGGTGCTCTGGGACTTGTGCGTAAAGGAGATCGTCGGCGGAACCGTGTTGGAGAGCCTCGAGGAGGCCGGACTGGAAGTGGTCGACGTTCAGTTCCAGGGCGACTCGACGCATGAGGAAGTCTCGCGCGTCGCCGCGATCGCCACGGAAAACGCCGCCGACGTGGTGGTCGGCATCGGCGGCGGCAAGGCGCTGGACACGGCCAAGGCCGCTGCCGTCGAGGCGGGCGCCAAGATGATCACCGCGCCCACGATCGCCTCGAACGACTCGCCCACCAGCGCCGCCACGGTCTGGTACGACGACCAGGGCAATTTTACCGGCTTTGACTGCTGGCCCTTCAACCCCGATATCGTGCTGGTCGACAGCCAGGTGATCGCCAACGGCCCGGTGCGGGCCTTCGTGGCCGGCATGGGCGACGCCTTGGCCACCTGGTTGGAGGCCGAGGCCGCCTACAAGACCCGGGCGGTGAATCTCGGCGGCGGCGTCTCCACGCTCTCCGCCATGGCGATTGCCGAGCTCTGCTATCAGACACTGCTCGAACACGGCATCGAGGCCCGGCGCGCCGTCGAACACAAGCTGGTGACCCCCGCGGTGGAAAAGGTGATTGAGGCCAACGTGCTCATGTCGGGGCTGGGTTTCGAGAGCGGCGGCCTGGCCACGGCCCACATGATCGCCAACGCCCTGCCCTCGTTCCCCGAATGCCACAACTTCATGCACGGCGAGAAGGTCGGCTTCGGCATCATCAGCCAGCTCTGCCTCGACGAGGACGTCGATGTGGACGAGATGTATGCTGTGGTCGATTTCGAGATCGCCGTCGGGCTGCCGGTGACCTTCGCCGATCTGAATCTGGTGGACGTCACTCGCGAGAAGCTCCGACCGATCGGCGACGTGTGCGCCGGCGAGGGCTCGTTGTGCGCCAATCATCCGTTTGAAATCACGGCCGACGGCGTGATCGACGCCATGATCGCCGCCGACGCCCTGGGCCGACTGCGAAAGCAGCGACTGGGAGTCGAATGAGGTGTTCGACCGTTATGTCGCCCTGCGGCGGTGTGCCGTGGAAAGGACGCCGCGTTTGCCTTTGCGTGTTGCCAGTATCCATCGTCCCTTCCTGCAAGGAGATTGCCAATGTCCAGAAAGTCGAACCTCCTGAGCGTTTCCGCGACCCTGTTGACGCTGGTCGCCATGGTCACACTGGTGGGATGCCCCGCCCCCGACCAGCCTCTGCAACCCGCCGCTCCGGCCCAGCCCGCCGAGCCGGCGACCCCGGCGGAAGACGCGCCGGCCGGCGACGCGGCGGCCGATCCCTCGGCACCGCTGAAGAAGGCCGAATTGCTGGTCGAGCTGCCCGAGCAGTACAACACCCCCGACGGCATGTGCCTGTTGCCCAACGGCGAGGTGCTGGTCTCGGTGCCCAACGTCAATGTCTTCCTGGGCGCCGAGGACAAATCGAAGCAGGATCCGCCCGCCGTGCTGATCAAGCTCACCAAGGACAACAAGGTCGAGAAGTACTACGACCCGCCGCTGCACCCGGAAACCGGCCTGGCCTTCCCCTTCGGGGTTTGCATCGACCCGGAAGGCCAGAACCTCTACCTGACCGATTTGCAGTGGTTCGCCAATCCTTCGGACCCTGGGAATCGCTCGCGCGTGTTGCGGATTCCGCTGGATGAAAACTACAACCCGGCCGGCGATCCGGTGGTGTTCGTCGAGGGCTTGGTCGTGGCCAACGCGGTGATCATTCGCGACGGCTATCTCTACGTCAGCGACACCACCATGGTGCCCGGCTCGGACCCGCTGGTCAGCGGCGTGTTTCGCGTCAAGCTGGACGCGGAGGGCACGAAGCTGACCACGCCGCTGTTGGACGATCCACACCTGATCGCCACCATCGAGTCGTACAACCCGGACGTGGGTTTTGGCGCCGACGGCCTGACGTTCGACAGCAAGGGCAACCTCTACATCGGCAACTTCGCCGACGGCACGATGCACAAGGTCGAGTTCGACGCCGAGGGCAATCCGAAGATGGGGCCCGACGGCAAGCCGATGATGGCGCCGATCTTTGCCAAGGCACCGATGATGCGGTCGTGCGACGGGATCTTCTGCGACCTGAAGACCGACAAAATCTACGTGGCCGACTCGCTGTCCAACGCGGTCCAGATCGTCTCGCCCGACGGCTCCGTGCAGACGCTGGCCGTCGACGGCGACAACGACGGTTCGGGCGGCCGGCTGGATCAGCCTTGCGAAGTCGTGTTGCGCGGCAACGAGGTGATCGTCTCGAACATGGACTTTCCGACTCCCGGCGGCGTGAACACGCTCTTCGACAAGCCCTACACGATGTCGGTCATCAAGCTGGACTGACGCCCAACCGGTTCCCTCACGAGCCCTCAACCGCCGCTGCTCTCCGGCAAAGTCTCGGAACCGCAGTCCGGCGCGGCCTGCTCCGTGTTGCGCGTGGCCTGTCCGTACAGTCGCCCCTGCGCGTCGAACCGCAGCGGGTCGATGCAGAGGAAGCGGTCCCACGCCCGCCGGTCCGTGTCCTTCTGGTGATAGACGAACCACCAAGCGCCGGCCCGGTCACGAATCGCACAGCCGTGGCCCGGGCCGAACACGCCCTCGCCGCGGTGCAGAATCGGGTTGTGCTCGGCGCGCGTAAACGGCCCCAGCGGCGAATCGGCGACGGCATAGCCCACCGCGTAGTCCGGCGTGTTGGCGCCCGAGCCGCTATAGAGCAGGTAGTAGCGGCCGGCGTGCTTGATCATCCAGGGCCCTTCGGTAACGTGGCCGTTGCGCGTTTCCCAGTCGGACTCGGGCTGCAGCACGAGTTGCGGCCGCCCGGCCGTTTCCGTGGGGCTGGCCATCGGCTGCACGGTGATGCGGAAGCCGGGCAGTCGCACGAAGTAGAGGTACTTCCGATTGTCGTCGTCGCGAAACAGATGGGCGTCGATGGCCTGGTCGAACAGCTTGCGGCGGACGACGAACGGCCCCAGCGGGCCGGCGGCGTCGGCCACGCCGATGGTTTGGTCGGCCGTGTAGTAGAGGTAGAAGCGACCCGTATCGGGATCGCGCCAGACGTCGGGCGCCCAGACGTGCGGCTGTCCCGGACGAAACACGACCGGCCCGCGACGCCAGTGGACCATGTCGCTGGAAGTATAGACACGATAGCCGTTGTCGCCGTCGACCTCCCCCGTGGCATAGAGGTAGTAGACGCCCTCGTGAAAGACCACGGCCGGGTCGGCCAGCGTCTCCGTCTTCGCAATGATGGGATTGCAGTACGTGGTGCCAGGCTCGGCGGCCGCACCCGGTGCCGCAGCGCACCAGAGCGACAGACCGATCGCGATCTTCGCAGCGCGAATTGCCGGCAGATCGGCACTTCGGTTCCTCGGGCTGTTCATTACCGTCCCCTGTTTTCGTTCGGTGTGGTCGGGATTTGCGTCGCGAGGATATGTCAGCAGCCGCCAGCCTACCATCTCGACAGGGCAGACTCAAGCATTGCCGCGTGGCTCTGCGTCTTATCGACGACTTCAGCGACCGTTTGGCGGGAGTGTGGCAGAAAACGGCAAGCCGCCCCACTGGCGTCAAGCCCGACCGCCGGGCTATGATAGTGCTCTGAAGTGGGCGCAACACCTCCTTCCGGACCCGGTCGCCGGCCGAGATGGCCCGGTCGCCGCGCGAAATCGGAGTAGCCGTGAACTCGCTGAGCATGGTCGACTGGATCGTTTGTGCGGCGTATCTGGCCGTGGTGTTCGGTCTGGCGTTTTGGAGCATGCGGGGCCAGCGCAACAGCGAAGACTACTTCGTTGGCGGCCGCCGCATGAACTGGGCGGCCGTGGGCGTTTCGATGTTCGCCACCAGCTTCAGCTCCATCTCCTTCCTCGGGCTGCCACAGCGAGGGGCGTATCAGGATTTCAGCTTCTTCCTGACGATCCTGCTGATTCCGCTGGCCATCACACCGCTGTTGTGGTTCCTGTTCGTTCCGCTCTACGTCCGCCTGCGCGTCAGCAGCGGCTACGCGTATCTGCGTCTGCGCTTCGGGCCGGTGGTCCAACGCGTCGGCTCGCTGCTGTATTGCGGCTATGCTCTGGGGTGGATGGGGGCGATGCTCTACGCGATCGCGCTGACGCTCAAGGGCATCATGGACCTGAGCCCCACGCAGTACCTCGCCACGCTCATCGGCCTGGGCGTATTCGCCACCGTCTACACGGCCGCGGGCGGGCTGCGGGCGGTGATCTGGACCGACGTGCTGCAAGCGCTCACGCTCGGCGTGGTCGTCGTCGTCGTGTTGTTGCTGGCCGTGGCGGGCATTGCCGGCGGATGGCGGGGGCTGTGGGAGACCGGCAACGCGCACGGCCGCTTCGCTATGTTCCACCTCAACTCGGATTGGCTGGCCGCGGAGAACTTCACGTCGCCGAGCTCCGTCTACACGGCCGTCGCGTTTTCGCTGTTCATGTATCTGCCCGGCTACGCGGTCGCCCAAAACATGATCCAGCGGTACGTCTGCTCCGGGGGCCTGCGCCAGGGCCGCCGAGTCGTCGTGCTCAGCGCGCTGGTCAATGCCGGGCTGGGGTTCTTGTTTCTGCTGCTGGGTGTGGCGCTGTTCGTCTACTACGCGCAGGCGGGCGGCCCGGGGATGCCCGCACTGGAGAGTGAAGACCAGATCCTGCCCCACTTCATTTCCGCCCGGGCGCCCGGCGTCGGGCTGGTCGGCCTGATGCTGGCCGGCCTGTTTGCCGCCGCCATGAGCACGATCGACAGCGGTATCAACGGCGTGGCCTCGGTCATCGTCTACGATTGGCTGGGCGGCCGGGAGCTTCCCTTGCGGGCCAGCCGCGCCCTGACCGCGGCCCTGGGGCTGCTGGTGATTGCGGCCGCGCTGGCGGCACCCGGCCTGGGCAACAACGTGATCGACATCATCAACACCATCGCCGGCACGCTCCTGGGCGGCCTGATGGCCGTGTTCCTGCTGGGCATCTTCTCGCGTCGCGCCAACGCGCCGGGGGCATTGATCGGACTGGCCGCCGGCGCTGCCTGTCTGTTGTTTGTGGCCACCAGCACGGACTTCCCCGCCTGGTGGTACGGGGCCTATACTATCGTTCCCACCTGGGGCGTCGGGTTGCTGGCCAGCTACCTGTTCGCGCCGCCGCCCGATCGGGCGCTGGCCGGAACCCTGTTGGCCGGCGCAACGACCGAAGCAACGCTCTCAGGCATCAAGGAGCCATGATGGACGCAACTCGCATCCCGCGACGCAAGCCCCGCGCGGCACGCATCGGCGTGTTCGGCGTCGGCTTCCACGCCTACTGGACGCAGTTCGACGGTCTGTTGGACGAGCTGCGCGGCAAGCTGGCGACGCTCAGCGACCGCGTCGAGTCGCACGGCGTCGAGGTGGTCGAGTTCGGCATCGTCGATGACGCCGAGTCCGCCTACGCCCTGCTGCCGCGCCTGAAGGCGGCCGATCTCGACCTGGTCTTCTGCGACATGCTTACCTATGCCACCTCGGCCACGTTCGCCGCGATTGTCCGCGGGCTGGACGTGCCGATCGTGCTGGTGGCGCTGCAGCCGCTTCGGGCGTTGGACTACGCACGGGCCTCGACCTACATGCAGCTCTGCAACGACGACGTCTGCTCCGTGCCTGAATTCACCGGCGTGGCGGTCCGCATGGGGCGGAAGCCGCCGCCGGTCGTGCTGGGAACGCTGCACGACGACCCGATCGCCGATGCCGAAATCGCCGAGTGGTGCGACATCGCCAAGGTGCTGCACGATCTGCCGCGTGCCCGCATCGGGCATTTTGGCCATCCAATCGAACACATGCTCGACATGCAAACCGACCAGGCGGCCCTGACCGCCGCCTTCGGCTGTCACGTCGTCCAGACGGAGGCCGAGGATCTGCTGCAGCACCAGCGGCAGGTGTCCGACGAGGAGGTGGCGCGGAAGAAGACCGAGATCCTCGCCGTGTTCGATCGGCCCGATCCGGGCTCCGACCCGCTGACGGCCCGGCTGACCGAGGAAGACCTGGACGTGGCCGCGCGGGTGGCCGTCGCCCTGGACCGATTCGTCGAGGGGCAGAATCTCGACGGCCTGGCCTATTACTACGCCGGCGAAGAGGGAAGCCCGCTGCGCCGTCTGGTCACCAACCTGATCGTGGGCAACTCGCTGCTGACGGCGGCTGGGTTTCCCATGTGCGGCGAGTCCGACCTGAAGACCTGTATCGCCATGATGATCATGGACCGTCTGGACATCGGCGGCAGCTTCGCCGAATTCCATCCCATCGATTTCCAGGAGGGTTTTGTGCTGGTGGGGCACGACGGGCCGCACCACGTGAACATCGCCGAGGGCAAGCCCGTCCTGCGGAGCCTTTCGAAGTACCACGGAAAACCCGGCTCCGGGGCCGGCGTCGAGTTCAAGATCCGCGAAGGCCCGATCACGATGCTGAGCCTCAGCGTGACCTACGGCGGGCGGTTCAAGTTCGTGATTGCCGAAGGCCAAAGCGTCCACGGCCCGATCCCGGCCACCGGCAACACCAACACCCGCGGCTTCTTTCAGCCGGACGTCCGCACGTTCCTGAAGCGATGGGCCGCCGCAGGCCCGACGCATCACTTCGCCTTGGGTGTGGGCCACCGCGCCGACACGCTGATGCGCATCGCCGACCTGCTGGGAATCGAGGCGGTGGTGGTCACACCGGGCCGCGAGTGAGCGGTCATCGACGTAGCATGACGAGCCCTGAGCGAGAGGAAGACGTCGCCCACCAAACTCACTTGACCGGAGAGAATCGAATCCCGCTACATCCGAATCCCCTTCCCCAGGACCACCTCGCCATGATCCACCGTATCACCATACTTTGCTGCCTGGCTTTCTCGATCTCGCTGGCGATCGACACCAGCTCAGACGCCGAACCGCCACGGGCAGCGTCCGATCTCGAAGCCGGCTTTCGCGATCCGCCCAAGGAGGCCCGCCCCTCGGCCTACTGGCTGTGGCTGAACGGCTACGTCAATCGGCAGCACGTCGAGCAGGAGTTGAAGGCGTTTTACGATGCGGGCATCCGCGGGCTGTGCATCTTCGACATGGGCGCCCGCGGGGCGCCCGAGGGAAGCCCCCCGGCCGGGCCGCCGTTTCTCAGCGAGCATTCGGTCGGCGACGTGGCCCATGCAGTGCGAATCGCCGGGCAGCTCGGCATGGACGTGGAGTTGTCGGTGGCCAGCAGTTGGGACATGGGCGGCTCGTGGGTCGAACCGCGACATGCCAGCATGGCTCTGGTGCAATCGGAGATCGCAATCGACGGCCCCGCCTCGGTGGACCAGGTGCTGCCCTTTCCGCCGATTCCCGCCAAGACGCCTCGACGCCCCGACGGCAAGCCCGTCTTCTATCGCGACACGGCTGTGCTGGCGATTCCGGCCGATCGACGTTGGCCGGGCTTCGATTTCGTCTTCAAGCTCGATCCGCCGGGGCTGCAGTCGCTGGATTTCGCCGTCTTGCAGAACACCCCCAGCGACAATCCGACCAAATACGGGAAACTGCATCTGTTCGCCAAGGATTTCTCGCTGTCCGTTTCCACCACGACGCCGGCCGACGAGGCGTTTCGCGAAGTGCTCCGCGGCTCGCTGAAACCGACTGCCCAGCCGCAACGATTCGAGCTGCCGGCGACCGAGGCCCGCTACGTCCGGCTGCGGATCGTCAACGGACACAACGAGCGTTTCGATCGCATCCAACTCGGCGAGTTCCAGTTGTTCAACAAGCAAGGCGTCAACGTGGTGGCCTCGCACGTTGCCGACCGCAACCGCAGCGGCGCCGAGCTGTTGGGCAGCCCTCCCGCCTTGGCCCGCGACGGCGCTTGGAGCGCGGAGAACATCCACGACGGCCGCGCCGCCGGCCCCTCGGGCAGTTGGTCTTCGGCGGGACCGCCGCCGCTGTTGATCGAAGACACGAAGCGAGTCCTCGACCTGACCGATCGCATCGACGCCGAAGGCCGGCTGCGATGGGAGGCACCGGCCGGGCGGTGGGTCGTCCAACGGCTGGTCTGCACCAACACGGGCGAGCGCCTGAAGGTGCCCAGCCCGAACTCGGACGGCCTGGCGACCGATCACTTCAGTCGCGAAGCGACGCAAACGTTCCTGAACCACGTGATCGACCGGTTGCGGTCCAAGCTCGGCAGCCTCGACCAGACGGCCTTGAAGCAGCTCTACCTGGCCAGCTACGAGGTCCGCGGAGCGATTTGGACGCCGGACATGGTCGCGCAGTTCCGCCGCTACCGGGGCTACGACATGACGCCGTACCTACCCACCCTCTCCGGCAGCATCGTGGTCAGCGAGGACGTCACCCGGCGGTTCCTGTATGACTATCGCAAAACGCTCGGCGAGTTGCTCGTCGACGCCTACTACCGGGCCGCGGTCGAGACGGCCCGTGCGGCGGGGCTGGGCATCGAGTCGGAGGCGGGCGGCCCGGGGCCGCCCATTCACCAGGTGCCCGTCGACGCGCTGAAGGCCCTGGGCGCTATCGACGAGGTCCGCGGCGAGTTCTGGCCGCGGCGTCCCACGGCCGACGCGCTCTGGGTGGTCAAGGAGACCGCCTGCGCCGCCCATATCTACGGCAAGCGGCGGGTCCACATGGAAGCCTTCACCAGCATGTACCACTGGCAAGACGCGCCGTTCGATTTGAAGCCTTCGGCCGACCGGGCGTTTGGCGAAGGCATGAACCACGTCGTCTGGCATACCGGCGCGCATCTGCCGCCCGAGGCCGGCCGGCCCGGCTGGGTCTATGGGGCGGGCACGCACCTGAACACGAATCTCGTCTGGTGGCCGAAGGCCAAGCCGTTTCTCGACTATCTGGCGCGGTGCTCCCACATGCTCCAGCAGGGCCTGTTCGTCGCCGACGTCTGTTTCTACTACGGCGACCAGGGTTTCAACTTCGTGCCGCCAAAGCACGTCGACCCGTCGCTCGGATACGGCTACGACTACGACGTGACCAACGCGGAGGCGTTGCTCAAGCGGATGAGCGTCCGGGACGGCCGGGTGACGCTGCCCGACGGCATGCGGTACGAGTTGCTGGTGCTGCCCGACCGGGAGGACGTGGACCTCGAAGTCCTGCGGAAGCTCGAACAGTTGGTCCATGCCGGGGCCACCGTCGTCGGACGCCGGCCGACGCGCGCCAACGGGCTGGCGGACTATCCCGCTCGGGATCGGCAGGTCGTGCAGTTGGCCGACGTGCTGTGGGGAGACTGCGACGGTAAGACCGTCTTTGAGCATCAACACGGCAAGGGACGAGTCGTCTGGGGCCGGTCGCTGCGCGACGTGCTCGCCGAGCGAGGCATCGTGCCCGACTTCCGCTTTCTCGGCACCAGCGACGATGCCGAACTCGATTTCGTCCATCGTCGCACGGCGGAGGCGGACATCTATTTCGTCTGGAACAAGAAGCTGCGATGGGAGACGGTGGACGCCTGTTTCCGCGCGCCGGGCAAGGCCCCGGAGCTTTGGCTGCCCGACTCGGGCACCGTCCAGCAGACGCCGGTGTACGAACAGACGGCCGAAGGCGTTCGCGTTCCGCTGCGGCTGCCGCCGGCCGGCTCGCTGTTTGTCGTCTTCCGCCGGCCCGCCCATCGGGCGCACCTGGTCTCCGCGCCGCCGGAATTGGGCGTCGCCGACCTGACCGACGGGCAGGTTCGGTTGACGGTCTTCGAGAACGGGTCGTATCGTCTGAAGACGGCGGACGGACGCGTCGTCGAACTGGTCGTGGACGACGTACCATCTGCCGCCAAGGTGCCCGGCCCCTGGAAGGTCCGTTTTCCCGACGGCTGGTCGGCGCCCGAGCGTGTGGAGCTGACGGCGTTGAAATCCTGGACCGAGCACGAGCACCCGGGCATTCGGTACTTCTCCGGCACGGCCCGATACGAGACGCAGTTCGAGATCCCCGAGCCGTGGTTGCAGCAGGACCGCAAGCTCTTCCTCGATCTGGGACGGCTTTGGGCGGTTGGCGAGGTCGCGCTCAACGGCAAGTCGTTGGGCATCGTCTGGAAGCCGCCCTATCGCCTCGAGATCACCGGGGCCGCACAAAGCGGTCGCAACAAGCTGGAGGTCGAGATCGCCAACACCTGGTCCAACCGGTTGGTCGGCGACGCGCGCTCGCCGAGCGACCGGCCCTATTGCCGAACCAACATCACCCGCTCCGGTACGCCGGCGAGACCCTGGAAAGACGTTCCGCTGCACGAGTCGGGACTCCTGGGGCCTGTCTATCTGGTTCCGGCGATGGAGAAGACGATTCAACCTTATTGACGCTTGCACACTCTATGCCTGCACTTTCTGAAAAAACGGCACTCATCTGCTACAATGGGTTGGGCCGCCCATCACGGTGCCGCGGCACGGGCGGTGATGTGATCCGGCATGAAAGCGCCGTGGGGCCGAAGTGTCGAGTGGAGGATCTGAACCCGATGCGAACGTGGAGCTGCATCTTGTGGGCCGTGCTGGCAAGTATGGCACCAGGCCGACACGCACTGGCCGCCGAAGCGCCGCCGGGGCCGGCGATGGCGCCGGACGTGGAGGAAATCGTGTTTGCCGCACGCCCCTTCGGCCCGGATCCGCACTATTACGCCAACTTCGGATACTACTGCTTCGATCCGAGCCAGAAGGTCTATCCCAGCGGCGGGCGCCTGTGCAAGCTCGACACACGCACCGGCCAGGTTGAGGTCCTGCTGGACGATCCGACCGGCGGGGTGCGCGATCCGGAAGTCCACTACGATGCCGGGAAGATCCTCTTCTCGTATCGGCGAGGCGGCACCGATTACTACCATCTCTGGGAAATGGACGCCGACGGCACCGGCTTGCGGCAGTTGACCGACGGCGAGTTCGACGACATCGAGCCGGCGTATCTGCCCGACGGCGACATTGTATTCTGTTCCTCGCGCTGCAACCGCTGGGTGGCGTGTTGGAAGGTGCCGGTGGCGATCCTCTACCGCTGCGACGGCGACGGGGGAAACGTCCGCATGTTCAGCAGCAACGCGGTCACCGAAAACACGCCGGCGGTGCTGCCCGACGGGCGGCTGCTGTATACGCGCTGGGAGTACAACGACCGCAGTCAGCTCTGCTACCACCATCTGTGGACGGTCAACCTCGACGGCACCGGGCAAATGGCGTACTTCGGCAACATGCACCCGATGGGCATGGCTTACAACCTGGCCGGCCGCTCCGGCAACGTGGTGACGTACAACAACGTGCCGGGGGCCGAGGCGATGCTCGACGCCCGGCCGATTCCCCGCACGGGGAGCATCGTGGCGATCTTCTCGCCCGGCCACGGCCGGCCCGAGCACCAGGGCTTCGTGACGCTCGTCGATCCCCGCCTTGGCCCGGACCACCAAGCCTCGGCCCGTCGCATTCACGACGGCGGGGCGTGGCGCGATCCGTATCCGCTTGCCGCGGACTGCTTCCTGGTCGCCCGGGGCCGGGAGCTGCACTTGATGGACGACCGGGGCAACACGCGGGTGCTGCACGCGCTGGCCGACGCGAGGCCCGAGATGATGCTGCACGAGCCGGTCCCGCTTCGGCCCCGCCGCCGTGAGCGAGTCGTCGCCGACCGGCGCGATCCGTCCCGGGCGACCGCCCGACTGATCCTCTCGGACGTTACGCGCGGCCGCAACATGCAGGGCGTTGTGCCGGGCGAAGTGAAGAAGCTGCTCGTCTTGGAGCAGCTTCCCGCGCCGATGCACAACAGCCCGGGCTTCGACGGCATCAGTCTGTGGGGCTCGTTCACCATCGCGCGAATCCTGGGGACCGTGCCCGTCGAGGCGGACGGCTCGGCCTATCTGGAAGTGCCCGCCATGCGGAGCCTGTTCTTCGTCGCCCTGGATGAGAACGACCTGTCGGTCAAGAAGATGCAGAGCTTCGTGACCCTGCAACCCGGCGAAGTGACGAGTTGTGTCGGCTGCCACGAGCCGCGGACCGTGACGCCGCAAAACCCCGGACAGGCCACGCTGCTGGCGGTGCGCCGACGTCCCAGCCAGCCTACGCCGATTGCCGACGTGCCGCAGATCGTCGATTTCCGCCGGCACGTGCAGCCGATTCTCGACGAGCATTGCCTGAAGTGCCACGGACCGGACGATCCCGACGGCGGCATTTGTCTGGACGGAGGTCGCGGCGTCCCTTCTCACGGCCGCGGACGGGTGCTGCTGTCCTACGTCGCCCTGGTCCAGCGCCTCGGGGAGGTGGCCGACGGGCGCAACGCCCACGGCAATCATCCACCCCGGACCATCGGCAGCGGCGGCAGCAAGCTGATCAGCCGGATCGACGGCAGCCACTACGACGTACACGTCTCGCCGCGGCAGGCGGCAATCGTCCGGCTCTGGCTCGATTCCGGTGCGGTGGCCAACGGCACCTATGCCATCATGGACGGCGGCACGCCCGAGAGTCCCAGCCCCTACTACATCCGCGAGATGAAGCGCTACGGAGTGCTTCCGGACGATCTCGACGCCACGTCGGAACCGATCGACGTATACGCGACCGACGAGGCCTATTGGCGATTGTTTTGGTATCGGCCCGGCGGGCCCTGAGAGTCTGCGGAAGCCGGTCGCCCCACGATATCCCGTTCCCCACACCCCCAGGAGAGATCGACATGTCTCGGATCATCCACGCCTGGTGCTTTGCCCTCTTGACGTGCTGCTGCTTTTCTCTTGTCTGCCACGCGTCCCGCGCCGCCGAGGGTCCGACCGCCGCAAGCGACGAGCCATGGCCGCCGATCGGGGAACAGCAGCGGCTGAAGATCGAGGAAGCGCTCCCGGCCAAGGCCTTTGCGCAACCCAGCAAGCCAAGAAAGCTGTTGATCTTCGACCGCAACGTCGGATACGGCGGACACGGCTCGATCCCCTACGCGAACTTGGCCTTTACGCGGATGGGTGAGCGAACCGGCGCGTTCGAGACGGTCGTCAGCCGAGATCCGGCGGTCTTTCAAGCGGAGAGCCTCAAACCGTTCGACGCGGTCTTCTTCAACAACACGGTCGGCAATCTCTTCGAGGACCCCGCGCTGCGACAGAGCCTGCTGGAGTTCGTCTACGGCGGCGGGGGACTGTTGGGCGTCCATGGGACTTCGGTGGCCTTCACCCAATGGCCCGGTGCCCGCGAGGACTGGCCGGAGTTCGGCCGTCTGCTCGGGGCCCGCGGCGCCAGCCATCGCGACAGCGACGAGCACGTGTTCATCAAGCTCGACGACCCCGAGCATCCGTTGAATCGACCGTTCGCCGGCAAGGGCTTCGATTATCGCGACGAGTTCTTTCGCGTCCACGACCCCTACTCACGCAACCGGGTGCGTGTGCTCTTGAGCATCGACACCGAGAAGACGGACGTGAACCGGGGGCAAGCCCGGGGCCCCTGCATTCGCGAGGACAACGACTACGCCCTGGCATGGGTCCGCCACTACGGCCGGGGACGTGTCTTCTATTGTACGATCGCCCACAACCCGTACGTCTTCTGGGACCCGACGATGCTGCAATTCTATCTCGGCGCCGTGCAGTTCGCCCTGGGCGATCTGCCGTGTCCGACCATCCCCAGCGGCAGGCTGACGCCCGCCGCTCGTGCCCGGGAGAGACTCGGCTGGCGGTTGGGAGTGACGGCCTACAGCTTCCACAAGTACACGCTGCTGGAGGCCATCGACAAGACGGCCGAGCTGGGGCTGCCGTACCTCGGAGGGCTCAGCTTCCAGAAGGTCAGCCAACAGACGCCCAAAGACTTCAATCCGCAACTCGGCGACGACGAGCTGAAGCAGATCCGCCTGAAGCTCGATTCGGCCGGCGTGCGTCTGCTGACCTACTACTATCACAGCATCCCCGGCGACGAAGCCGGCTGTCGCCGCGTGTTTGAGTTCGGCCGCAAGATGGGCATCGAAACGTTCATCTCCGAGCCGGATCCCGAGGCCCTCGATACGATCGAGAGGTTCTGCGACGAGTACGACATCCGGGTGGCCATCCACAATCACGGCCGGGATGCGTCGCCGCGGTACTGGCGACCGGAAGGGGTGCTGGAAGTCTGCCGCGGCCGCAGCAAGCGGCTCGGCGCCTGCGGCGATCTCGGATACTGGATCCGCTCCGGGATCGACCCGATCCGGGCGGCCGGCACGCTCGGCGACCGCCTGATCACCCTGCAAGTCCACGACCTCGACGAACTCGGCAGCGCCGGACACGACGTGCCTTGGGGAACCGGCGCCGGCAAGACCGCGGAATTCGTCAAAGAGATCCGCCGGCTGGGCATCCAGCCGACGATGTTCGGGCTGGAGTATTCCTACGACTGGCTCGACTCGATGCCGGAGATGGCCGAGTGTATCGAGTTCTTCGACGGGGTGTCGCTCGAACTGGCCGAGTGACACGTTCGTCGGACAGCGGACAGCGGACGTCGCTCGGTCGAGGATCGAACAGGCCGCGCAGCGCGTGCGGCACGGCGCGACCCGCGTCCCAGGACCCCGGGCGGGGGGTGCCGGGTAGTCGGCTGCGGCGCCGCGTGGTTTTGCCGCGTCGGTTTTGCCGTGCTATCATGGCGGTAGCCGGAAACCATCCATTACCATTGCGTACGCGATACACGATACGCGGTACACCAACAGAAGAGAAATGAGGACGATCACGATGACGACGCGACAGATGTCACGACGAGATGCGCTGAAAGTCGGCGCCGGGCTGCTGGCCGCCGGCACTTCCGTTTCCATGCTGGGCGAGTTGGCCCGCGCCGCGGGGCCGAAGCGGATTCCCATCGCCCTGCAGCTCTACTCGGTCCGAGGCGATTGCGGCAGGGACTTCGACAAGACGGTCGAGGGAGTCGCCAAAATGGGCTACGAGGGCGTCGAGTTCGCCGGATACCACAAGTATGGCAGCGACGCGGCCGGGCTGAAGAAGAAGCTCGACGGGTTGGGACTGAAGGTCGCCGGAACGCACATCGGCACGTCGTCTTTCAACGACGATCGCATCCAGCAGACGATCGAATTCCACCAGGCGATCGGCTGCAAGTTCCTTATCGTCCCCGGTGACGGCGACTTCTGCCATCCCGAGAGGAGCAAGACGCTGGCCGAAAAGTTCAACAAGGCGGCCGAGGTCCTCAAGCCGCACGGGATGTACTGCGGCTATCACAATCACACCGCCGAAATGGGCAAGGCCCCCGGCACCGACAAGACTTACTGGGATCTGTTTGCCGAGCGGACCAGCGAAGACGTCGTGCTGCAGCAGGACTGCGGCTGGACGGCCCACGCCGGCCGCGACCCGGCGGCCTTCGTCCGGAAATACCCGGGCCGCACGAAGATCACGCATTTCAAGCCCTCGGTCCACGGCGACACGGCGGGCAAGAAAGGCTTTATCGGCCAGGACTCGGTCGACTGGCGCGAAGTCATTACCGCCTGCTACGAGGTCGGCGGCACGGAGTGGATCACCATCGAGCAGGAGGGCTATCCCGACGGCAAGTCGCCCATGGAGTGTTCGGAGATTTCCCTGCGCGGGCTGAAAGCGATCCTCGCCGCGATGGGGAAGTAGTACTACAGCGCTAGGTTGCTATTGCCTTATTTGGGGAAATTGGTGAATCTGTTGGGTGTCCCGATCCTCTGGAGGTGCTGGCAT
>JAFGRD010000127.1 GCA_016935315.1 Pirellulales bacterium | reverse complement strand
GGTTCTCTTTGCGGGCCCGCTCGGCGGCCTTTCGCACCGCCAGGAACATCGCCGCTGCGTCCTGCCCGTCCACGATCATGCCGGGCACGTTGTAGGCGACTGCCCGGACGGCGATGTCCTCGATGTTGCTGGCGCACAGCGTTCCATCGACTTCGCTGCCGGAGAACGGCACGCTCATGCCGTAGAGGTTGTTTTCGATGATCACTACGAGCGGGACCTTCAGCGTCGAGGCCATGTTCATCGATTCGTGGAAAGTCCCGGTGTTGGTGGCGCCGTCGCCGAAGAAGGACAGGACGACCTTGCCGGACTTCTTGTATTTCTCGGCCAGGGCGGCCCCGACCGCCGGGGGCTGATTGCCGCCGACGATACCGGTCGAGCCGAGGTTGTTCTGCCGCTCGACCTCGGCGATGTGCATCGAGCCGCCGCGACCTTTGCAGTAGCCGGTCTCGCGGCCCATCAACTCGGCCATCATGGCGTTCCAGTGGTCCTGTCGGGCCTTGTCGCCGTCGGCGTACTTGTTGCCGATCGCGCCGCAGTGGCCGTGGCCGCGGTGGGTCGAGCCGATCACGTCGCCGTGCTCAATGGCCGCGACGGCCCCGGTGGCCACCGCTTCTTCGCCCGCGTACAAGTGGGATGCGCCCTTGATGACGTTCTGGCCCAGCAGATCGAAGACCTTCTCCTCGAAGAAGCGGATCTCGTACATCGTCCGGAGCCAGTCTTTGGCCGTTTCCAGCGTGATGAGGTTCTTGCCGATCAGGTCCTTTACCTTGGGTACGGGCTGTTTGCGCGTATCCTCGATCGCATAATCCATGTCAACGACTCCTGTACTGGACTGTTCTTGTGGCTCCCAGACCCGCAGCGGGCGGCGGGATCTCCTCGTGGCAGCGTAAAAGACGGATAATATAGCACGTTCCAGCGTTCGCAACAACATCACACGTGTGATTCGCCGTTTTTTTCGCCCTGCGGCATGGGTCGCAGCAGGAGGGGACTAACATTTGGCGCTGCCTTGCAGGACGGTTAGAATCGGCGACGATAGTCTGGGAGGGCCCGGGCTGAGGATGATTCCCACGACGAGGAGTAGGAAATGAGCGACTCGAATACCTATCCTGGGATGCGTCGGGGCACCCGTTGCACTCTGTGGCTTGTGCTCCTGCTGGTATGGCTCCTGGTCCCGGCTGTGGCGAACGCCTCGGCCAATCTGAGCCGGGGGCCGCTGAAGGTCTCCGAGAACAAGCGGTTTCTCGTTCATGCCGACGGCACGCCGTTCTTCTGGTTGGGCGACACGGCCTGGGAGCTGTTCCATCGCCTCAATCGCGACGAGGCCGACCGGTATCTGGAGAACCGGGCGGCCAAAGGCTATACGGTGATCCAGGCGGTGGCCCTGGCCGAAGTCGACGGGCACCGCGATCCAAATCCCTATGGACACCTGCCGCTGGTCGATCTCGACCCCGCCCGGCCGGCGGTCAAGGACGGCCCCGACAACGACTACTGGGACCACGTGGATTACATCGTGGACAAGGCCAATTCGCTGGGCCTGTATGTCGGATTTTTGCCGACGTGGGGCCGCTACTGGCACGACAACATCAAGGACGGCAAGCCGCTGTTCACCGTCCAGAACGCCGAGACCTATGGCCGCTGGCTCGGGCAGCGATACCGGGACAAGCACCTGATCTGGATCCTCGGCGGCGACCGCACCGTCGATAACGACGAGCAGAAGGAGATCATCCGCGCCATGGCCCGCGGGCTTGCTGCCGGGGATGGCGGCCGGCATCTGATGACGTTCCATCCACGCGGCGGGGGCGGCTCGTCGGACAACTTCCACAACGACGAATGGCTCGATTTCAACATGCGTCAGAACGGCCACAATGTCAAATTCAACGAGGGCTTCCAGAACACGCGGGCGGATTACGACCGCACGCCGGTCAAGCCGGTCCTGGACGGCGAGCCCATCTACGAGGACCACCCCGTCTCCTTCCGGGCGAGGGACCTGGGCCACTCGATCTCGTCCGACGTGCGTCGGCCGCTTTACTGGAACCTGTTCACGGGGGCTTTCGGCCACACCTACGGGCATCATTCCGTCTGGCAGATGTGGCAGCCGGGCCGTGGCCTGATCAACAATCCGCTGATGCCGTGGTACGAGGCCATCGATCAGCCCGGGGCCGGCCAGATGCAGTACGGCCGATGGCTCATCGAATCGCGCCCGTTCCTGACGCGCGTGCCCGATGACTCGATCCTCGTCGCCCACCGCCCGGACGGCCGATCCGGCGAGGCCGGGCGCAGAACGATCGTCGAGACGAAGAAAACGCACGTGGTCTACACCCGCGATGAAGCCGGCAGGGCGACGCTCTATGTCAACGGCGCCGTCGTCAAAACCGGGACCGTCGGCGGCGATCTGTCGAACTGGGACGATGGCTTCCGCCTGGCGCTGGGCAACGAGCTGACCGAGGACCGGCCGTGGCTCGGCGAGGTATATCGAGTGGCCCTGTACGCCAGGGCCCTGACCTCCAGCGAAATCGCCAAGACGCCTGCCGATCCCATCGTGCTCTACGAGTTCAAGGAAGGGACGGGCCGGGTGGTCAGGGATACGTCCGGCGTGGGGACGCCGCTCGATCTGCAAGTCAAAGACGCCGGGACCGTTCAGTGGCTCGCCGGCGGGGGCGTGCGGATTACGAAACCGGCTTTGATCGCTTCATCCGGGCCTGCGACGAAGCTGATCGAGGCGGTGAAGCGGTCGAAGGCTCTGACCATTGAAGCATGGATCAAGCCGGAGAACACGACCCAGGCGGGCCCGGCTCGTATCGTCACCGTCTCGCGGGATTCCGGCGGCCGTGACTTCACGCTCGGCCAGAATGGCGGGGCGTACGAGGTGCGCTTCCGTACCACGGCGACCTCACCCAACGGCGAGCCGTCGCTGGCGACGGCCGGCGCCGACGATGGACCGACCGTGCCGACTGCCATACCGGGCGCGGGACGCTACCGACTCGTCGCCACACGCGACACAGACCGGACCTATGCGATGGTCTACGCCCCGGCCGGACGCCCCTTCAGCGTCTGGATGGACGCGATCGCCGGCCCCGAGGTCAAGGCATGGTGGTACAACCCGCGCAACGGCCGGGCGACCGCCATCGGTACGTTCGCCAACACCGGCGCACGGCCGTTCACGCCACCCGACCCCGGCGAGATGCTCGACTGGGTCCTTGTCCTCGACGAGGCCACGAAGAACTACCCCACGCCGGGGAGTCGGAAGTGACTCGGCTTGCGAAAGACAGGAGGCCCATATGATACTGAGATCGACATTGTTGGACCGGACAAGCTTGGCGCTTCTTGTGTTTGGCCTCTTGTCCACGTTGACGACGGCGTTGGCGATCGTGCCGGAGCACACAGTGACCGAGCAGGGCGTTCGGCTCAAAGGTGTCGGGCCGGACAATCCCATCCTCTACGACAACGACTGGTGGTTCGATGTGTTCGACAACAACTACCTCTGGGCACAGGCCAGCCTCGGCAAGGCCGACCTTCGCGGGAATATCGTCACGCTGGACATGTGGGACTGGCAGAAGGGCTATCACTACAAGATGCAGCAGTGCGTGGACGATGCCAACAAGGCGCTGAAGCTGGCCCGCGACAGCGGCCTGCGGAACGTTCCCGGTCTGACGCTCGGCTCGGACCGCGTGCTCGAGCGGCCGGCCAGTGGCGGGATCGAGGACACCATGGCGCATCCCACACCGGGCAGCCGATTGATTGTGGCCGAGGCCCGCAAGGCCTCGCCGGCCAAGCCGCTGGTCATCGTTGTCGGCGGTGCCTTGACGACGGTCGCCAATGCGCTGCTGACCGATCCCGAGATCGCGCCGAACATCGTGGTGTTTGGACTGACGGTGAGCTACTACGGCTACAACGGCAAGGACGGCTGGAGCACCTACATTGTCGCGAAGAGGGCGCCGCTGGTCGAGTGGGGCACCCGTTCGTTCTGGGACAAGGACTCGGTCTTCCGCCCCGAACACTTTGACGTGTTGCCCGACAATACATTCACGCAGGATATGAAGCGCTTCATCCGCACGGACCTCGGCCGGGCCAACCAGTTGGGCGACGGTGCGCCGCTGGTCTGGTTGTACAATCCGAAGTGCTGGAAAGGTGTGAAGAGGCACGAGGCCGTCTGGCGCGGTCCCGCCACGGACTTTGTCGAAGTCGCCGAGGGCCAAACCGGCGACGTGCTTGAGATTCCCAAGGTGCAGACGGACCTGGACGAGTGCCGCAAGGAGTTCTTCCGCGTCCTGACTAACCCGGATCTGTACGCCAAGTGAGGTGGACTTATGAAGAGTCGAACGCTGTGTTGCGGCTTCATGGTATTGAGCGTGTTGTCGTCCTGTCTTCGCGTCGGGTCGGCCCAAGAGCCCTTCGCCTGGCAACGGGACTATGCCCGCGTCACTGAAACCGGTGACATCGAGTGGACGCCCAGGGAGTTTCGCTTCGCGGCCGGCGATTGCGTGCGGTATATCGACTACGAGAACGGCTCGGACGCCCATGACGGCGCCTCGAAGCAGCGGCCCTGGAAGCATCATCCCTGGGACGCTCAGGCTGGTGGCGTGGCCGCGGCCGCCAAGGACATCGACACCTATGTGTTCAAAGGCGGCGTCATCTATCGCGGCCGGTTGACGGTGAAGGAACGGGGCCGTCCCGACCGGCCGATTCGCCTGACCCGCGATCCCGATTGGGGCCAGGGCCCGGCCATTATCGCCGGCTCGCAGACGGTTACCGGTTGGACGCGGGGCGCCGGGCGTCGCGATATCCCCGAGCCCGATGCGGTGTGGAAGGCCGCCCTTGACTTTGCGCCGCGCACCGTCTGGATGATCGATTCGGGTGGTGCGGCTGTTCGCCTTCCGCTGGCCCGCCATCCGAACTGGAAGAGCCAGCCGGAAGACCACAAGGCCCAGTGGTTCCGCTGGACCAACGACCCGCATCCATTCCAGCCCAGAGAAGGCTTCAGCGCTAACGATGCCACGAACCTCAAGGGGTGCGACAAGGACTTCGTCGCCGATGCACTGATCTACTCCGAGTTTGGCTGGGTCATGGGTACTCCCTATCCGACGAAGGTGCAGGACTTCGATCCTGCCGACGGTTCGGTCCGATTCGCGGGCTGGACCGGCGGCGGAAACGCCTCGATCATCTTTCGCGGCATGCGATATTATCTCGAAGACAAGCCGCACTACCTCGACGACCCCGACGGCGAGTTCTGGTTCGACAGGAAGGGCAGCGGCGGCACGCTTTACGTGCGCCTGCCCGATGGCATCGATCCCCGCACCGTGCGCATCGAGGCCGGCCGATATCCCGACCTGATCGTGGGGACCGACGTGGCGCACCTCGAGATCAGCGGCCTCGAGTTCCGCTGGACCACGCAGCCCTGGAACCTCGACGTGGCGGCCTGGGATTACAGCACCACGCCCTTCGGATACCGTGCCGACGCCCTCCCGGCGTGCATCCGCGTCTGGGGCAGGGGTGAGGGCATTCGCATCGCCAATTGCACCTTCGAGGACGTGGTCATGGGCATCCAGATGCGCGCCGTCGGCGTCGGCTCGCCGATACGCGAGATCACCGTCGAGGACAACGTCTTTCGCAACACCGACGTCGGCGCCGCCCACTTCAAGGACGGCGCCGGCTGGGGCTTCTCGCATCCGGTGGGCGTCCTCGACGACGTGCGGCTCTATCGCAACTACGCGGCCAACATCGGCTTCCGTCCCACGCGGTACGAGCGCGGTTGTACCTTCGATCTGAGCTATGCCCAGCGGGCCCATGTCGCCGGCAACGTCGTCGAACGCAGCGGCGCCCAGGCGATCAACGTCTACGCCGGCAAGGGCGCTACGCGCGGCGAGGTGCCCCTGGTGCGCGTGCTGATCCACCAGAACAAGGCCTGGAAGACCATGCAGAACGGCAACGACTTCGGCGGCATTGAGAGCTGGCAGCACGGACCGGTCTACATCTTCAACAACCTCAGCTTCGATGCCCGCGGCCAGCGGGAGGGCGAGCGCTCGTATCATGGGAACAACCCCGGCTTCGGCCACGCCTATTACCTCGACGGCGGCTTCAAGAACTACGTCTTCAACAACGTCGCATGGGGCCTGTCCAACGACCCGACCAGTCCGCTGGTCAACTGCGCGGCCTTCCAGGAGATCATCAGCTATCAGAACACGTTCTTCAACAATACCGCGTACAACTTCTTCGTCGGCTCGCGTCGTCAGGCCCCACACGCCGGACGCAACAAGTTCCTCGGCAACGTCTGGCAGAGCATGAGCGAGCGCGTCTTCCGCCACGCCGATCCGGCTAAGACCGAGGCGGACGGCAACGCCCACCACGCCGGGCCGCAGAAGCAGCATTTCGCCTACGAGACCAATGCCTATGCAAACAACGTCTTCCACGACATCGGTCAGATGGGCGTGTTCGAGACCTCCGGCCGCTGGTTGCGGAGCCTGGACGATTTCCGCAATGCGCTGCGGCAGCAGCAGAGCATGGTCGCCGACCTGGGTGTCATGGATTCGACCGCGACGCTACGCGATCCGGCTCGGGGTGATTTCCGGCTCAACTCCGAATCGGCGGCGGTCGATCGCGGCGCGGTGGTCTTCGTGCCTTGGGCCCTGTACGGCGTGGTCGCCGAGTGGAACTTCTATCCGGCAGGCGACGACCATACCCGGATCATCGATGAGCACTGGTACGCCAAGGACTACATGACCGAACGTGACAACTACTACCAGCGGCCGATGTACCCGTTGACGGCGGTGAACGTCGATCCGGCCGACTACATCGACGGGCCGCTGGAGAGCTTCACCGCCGGCGCGCTTCGGTTCGTGCCCGAGAGGAAGACTTACGCCACGATCAGCCACGCGGCGCTGAACGAGCCCTTCACCGCCCGTCTGGCCACGCGCTCGCGTCACGGCCAGGACCCGCAGGTCCGGGAATTCACTTTCGAAGCCGACGAACTGAGGACTCCGGCGATCCACGAAAGCAACTTTCTGATCGAGGTCTACTTCAGGGCCGACAGCGACGGATGGCTCCTCGGCAAGGAGCAGGGGACCGGCTATTCGCTCACGCTGCGGAACGGCAAGGTGGTGTTCAGCGTGGCCGGCCAGGGCGCCGACGCCGAGTTGGTTTCGATCGTCTCGCTGGCCGACGGCCGATGGCATCACTTGATCGCCGAGGCCGACCGCCATGCACAGACCCT
>JAFGRD010000013.1 GCA_016935315.1 Pirellulales bacterium | reverse complement strand
GGCCTGTCAACGGCGAGATCAGTGCCGCGGGTGGTTTCATTTACCAGTATGGTGGCAACTACGACCAAGCGACCGCAGCCGGCGGCACGTATCAGCTGGAAGGCGGTACCATCCATCAATTGACGGCCACGCCAGGCGGAGCTTTAAACATCTACGGCGGTGAGGTCACTGACCGAGCTTCGCTCGATATGGGCAATTATGTCCAGCTTGGCGGTACGGTCCACACCGTGGTCGCCGATAACATCAGTGGTGTTTACCTGTTTGATGGGATTATCTCCACCAATGTCGGTGTCGCTAATGGGAGTAGCCTTAATATTCAGAATGGCTCCATTAACCAGAACGTAACCGTCATCGAATCGCAGTTGTACATGTTCGGAGGGTCGGTGGCGGGTGACGTTGAACTTGCCAATAACTCCAACGCCGATATCTACGGTGGCACCATCAGTGGGAATCTGCGGGTATCCAGCAACGCGCAGGTACTCTTGGGTGGTAGCGTCGCCGGCGATATTGATGGCGATGACCATGCCACGATCCAACTTTTCGAAGGCGCCTCGGTAGGTGGCCAAGTTCGGTTGATAAAATATAGCAAGCTGTCGGCTGATCTGATGAACAACACGGGACTGTTCATCGACTCCGTGCGCAGCGATGTTTCTCTATTGCGGTCGCATGTCGGCGCGGTCCGCGTCATGGATCATAGCAAGCTGTCGATCGAGGAGAGTAGGCTCCATGGTGGCTTGACGGCCGAGAAAACATTCATCCAGTTCAACAGCGGTGACGTGGACCTGCAATTCACCCTGCTATCCAGCGATGTCAGGTTCAACCGTGGCTGCATCCATACCGACCTGATTGCCACTGGTGACAGCAAGGTACGCATGTCCGGCGGCAACATTAGCGGAGATGTATACATCCGTAATTATTCCTCATTCCGCATGACCGGAGGCAGGATCAACGGCAAACTGGTCGTCGCCTCGCAAAACGCAACCGTGAACCTTATTGGTGGGTATATCGGCGGATTGATCATAGGAGATCCGCTCGAAATCACGTTCGCGTCTGTTCTCGACAATCCGATGCTGGATTCACTCACAGGTCTTGTCGCCTTGGATGATGCAGTGATTAATATCTACGGCACCGATCTGGTTGCCACGCTGGTCGATCCGGTTTACCAGGATGGCATGTTCAGCCTCTATGAGTTCACTGGTATCCTTTCCGATGGCACTCAGGTGCTAGGCGGTAACCTGGTGATCCAAAACGGAACCACGGCAAGTTTTCATTTCCTCCCACCAATACCCGAGCCCGGGACGGCCATCTTGCTGCTGGCGCTGCTACCATTGGCGGGTACGTTATGGTGGCGGCAGCGGTCCGGCAATTCGAGTATGGACCAGCCAACATTTCAGCAAGCACTGACCACAGCACCAATTCAAGCAGCGTGTGACCTGGGAATTGAGTTGGCGGAACCGATGGATAATTCCGAAACCGTTGGGTCATTGCATGGACATTTGAGGAGCCATGTTATCTCACCAAAATACGCGCCCATTTCTGTAATGCCATCAGGATTGAACTGAACAGAGGCAGATGGAATATGATGGATGCGAGATTCTCGGAGGGCTGCTTCATGGCGATGCGCGCCAGATCTAGATACTTGGGTACTGTTGCCGCCGTAACTTCGGTAGCACTATTTGTTTCAATGATCCAGGCTGCTCAGATCACCTGGATCGGCGGTAACGTGAATTGGGTTAACGGAAGTTCGCCCCTGAACTGGACCCCCGCTGATGAGCCCGATGCCGATGACGAGGCGATCTTCAACACACCGAACTCAGTCAACCTGGGTTCAGATAATTCCGTTGGGGCTCTCACCCTTACTGGGGGCATCAGCCTGAACCTTGCCGGGCACCTGCTTGATGTCGATGGCATTGCGCAACTGTCGGGATCGGGCACCGATCTTATTGTCGGCGACACCTCGGCAACGTTCCTCGCGGAGGAGATCAATGTCCATTCGGGTGCCACGCTGCTGGTTGATGATGGGACGGTCACCGTAGCGGCCGCGCGGGGCGATGGTCTGTTGGATATCCAGTCAGGCGGCTTCCTGCGCGGCTGCGGTGTGATTAATCTAAACGATGCGGTCGCCCCGAATACGGTATTAATGCGAGTCTCTGGTGAACTCGCCGTGACGGGTACAGGTTTCTCGATTCCCGGCAATCCTACGCCAGGTACACTGCGAATTGAAGTCGCCGACGACGCTGACGCCCTAATCGACCTGGATGGGCTCACATCGACGTTGATCGAAGTGTTCCGCAACCAGACGCTCATTATCAATGCCAAGCTTAGCGATGCGTTCAGCGCGAATTTATCGCTGTTTCACAATTCCACAATTGACATTCGAGATCCCTGGACGCTTGACACCGGGACAATCATTGTCGACAACGGATTTATCCCGGAGCAGACCTTTCCGCTATTCATCCCCGCCGTGCGAGCCGATGTGTCTTATATCGCGGGGGGCGGGCTGACGCAGTCGGGGGGCTTGATTGAAGTGGCCGATAGCGATGGCACACTGCAATTCGACACCCCCTTCACAATGACGGGCGGCAATTTCGTGAATCGCGGCCTGGTCATCTTCAACGCGAGCGCGACGATCGGCGCGGGCGCTAACTTCACTCTGCCGGCGAGCTCCTCGAGCCTTGCCGTGGGGAATGGCGTGACGGTTAACATTAACCAGGCAAACTTCAACGCCGACGGCAGTGGGCAAACGTCGAATGTGATAACAATCGGATCGGCGGGCCTACTCGACCTCAACCTAGGCTCAGGGGCCGATGAGGGGCTCTCAGGCCGCGTCGAACTCAACGGCGGCGAACTCGACGTGACAACCGCCGACGGCGCGTGGGCGCTCGACGGAGTGGGGAGCGTCGTGGTCGGGGCGAATACCGGCACATCCCGAATCGACGGCGACGCGGTCACGATTACCAATCCGGTTTCCGTCGGTGAAAACGCCACACTGTTCTTTAACACGACGTCAACCTGGAATGCAGGCGGCAGCGCCACGATCGCAAGCGGCGGCACGCTCGAGACGAATTCGCCGGTCACGTTCAACACCACCGGCTCGTTCACCGGCGCCGGCACGCTCCGCGTCGACAGCACGTCGGCTGTCACGGCCGACACCACGATCGACGTCGGTACATTCGACTGGGATGGGACGTTCAGCGGCGCGACGCACACGATCTCCGACGGCAGGTCGCTCCATATCACCGCTTCAAACTTCGACTCCGACGACGATATGGACGACGCGGTCGAACTGGGCGGCGACGGGGCAAGGCTGTTCGTCAGCAGACCGACCAGCTGGACGATGGCGGGCGATCTGACAACCAACACGGTCGCCAGCGGCGAGGCCGAGATCAGCGGATCGTCCCGGCTGGTGCTCGCCGGCAACATGAACGTCGCCGGCGACACGGTGATCAGCGCTCCGGTGACCTTCAACTCCGTCGGCACGGTCAACCAGGTGAACGTGGCGTCGGGCGCCACGCTCCGAGTTAACAGCTCCGGCGTCCGCTACCAGGACGGGGACATTCGGGGAGACGGCGTATACCGTCCCGGTTCGACAAACATCGTTGAAGCCCCGTCGGCTAGCCCGTCGACAACACGTATCGCAACGTCGTTGTTTCCGATCGACCAAGGAGCGTGGGTTATTGAGCAGGAAGGTCGCCTGGATGTCGAAGTCGATGGCTTTAATTCGACAGGAGACTTTCAAGTCGATTCCGCAATGACCATCAACGGAGGATGGTTGCACGTGGACACGCCGGCAGGGGTTCCCCTGGTGATGGACGACACACTGACGATGAATGGCGACGCCGCAAATCCCGCACGGATCAGCAGCGGGTACTACGTGCAGATCGGCGACGACAGCGGCGTTGGCGACGCGCGGCTTCGCGTCGGCGGCGACGGCGAGTCACGCATCAGCAACGCGGATTTCCGGTCCGACGCCGACGTCGTGATCTCCGATGGCGCCACCTTGGTACTCTCTACGTACGCATTCTTTTTTACGGACGCGAATGGCGATGACGTCCCGGACGCACGCATTTCGGGCGACGGGAGTCTTTTCGTGGAAGCACTGACCGCTTATTTTGCCGAAGCGACCCTCATCGACATGCCAAACGGATCGGTCGACCTGGACGGCGAGGGGGCGGGCGCCACCCCGTATGGCAACGATATCAGCATGAGGGCCCCTGTTGTAGTCAACACGCAGTACTTGGATCCATTCGGCGACTCCCATTTTTATCGGCCTGATCGGATACTCGTCGACAACAACGGGGACTCGGACTCACTGACCATCAACCTCACCGACCCGACCGAGGCATGGACGCTCGCCAACATCGGTGGTTTTAACCCGGGCGTGCTCGAACTGGCCAACAGCGGCCCCACGGCGACCTTGCTGGCAGGCTCGCCGGTGAACGCCGAAGGCGTCATCGACGTTTCCGGCGACGTGCGAGTCGAGGCGATCCTCCGCGTCGGCGGCGAAGTCGACATCGCCTCGGGCGGCGTGTTGCGCCTGGGGGGCGGGGACCAGGGCTACCTCAGCGCCAACACGCTCGAAGGGGGCTCGATCGCCGGGGCCGGGATCCTCAGCGTCGACTCCTCGAAAGCGCTCTTCGGCCACGGCATCGTCGACGTGGACATCGTTGGCGACAATCCCCTGACCGGGTCGTGGATCGCCGCGACGGACGGGATGCTCACGATCAACGGGGCGATCTCCAACGTGGGTACGCTCGGCACGCTCACTCCTAATGGAGTTGACGCGGTCCTCAACATCACGACCCCTTGGAACACGGGCGCGGTCGCTCTCGGCGCACTGCTGATGGGCGGTGAGCTGACCGGCGCCCTGGTCGTCAACGACAACCGGATCAAGGGCACGGGGCTGGTCACCGCCCAAGTGGTCAACAAGGGCCGCTTGGAATCGGGAAACCACGGGATGCTGATATTCGACAACCCGGCCAACGATTGGGACGGGGCAAACGACGACGGCCGTCTTGTTGTTTCGGAGTACAGCACGCTTGAGCTACGCGACAACTCGCCTGTTTCTTTCCGCGGCGACATCGACATCGAGCGTCAGGGGATCTTGTTGGTCAACGGCTTCGCTTTGACATTGGAGCCCGAGTCAACCCTTTCTCTCACCGACGGGGCTCTGCTGTATTCGAATCTGGGACATGCCGTGGAGTTGGGGGGCGCCGTCGAAATACTGGCCGGAACGAGAGGCCAGCGGTCCGGCATCAATGCTCAGACTTCGACCATCACATTCAAATCGACCAGCACGACGACCTTGGAAGCCGATTTGCTCCCCAACGCATCGACGACGTACATCGAGCCGGGCGCGTCGTTTTCCGGAACCGGGCGGCTTAATAACTATTTGACACGCGAACTGAGCCTCGCAAATGCGGCCAACGTCGGCGTCGAAATCCTCAATGAGGGGCAACTGACCATCGCGGGCCCCGATGCGGGCCAGGCCGTCGCCGCAGTGCTTGAACAGACGACAGACGGTGAGTTCCACGTTGACCTACTCGGGCAGGGCGTCGGGGAATTCGACCAACTCGACATTTCGGGCGAAGCAGTTATCGACGGCGGCCTGTTCGTCAGCGTCGACAACGCTTTCTTGCCCACCCTCGGCGACGCGTTCACGATCCTGACCGCGGATGGCGGCGTCTCGGGGGCGTTCGCCTCCACCTCGCTGCCGACGTTAGCCAACGGGCTCGGACTAAATGTGTCGTACCATGCGACAAGTGTTGATCTGCTAGTCACGTCGAACCTCGCCGGCGACTACAACAACGACGGCACAGTCGACGGCGCGGACTTCCTCAAGTGGCAACGGGGCGAGTCGCCGAAGCCTTTGAGCGCCTCAGACCTTGCCGACTGGCAAGCGAACTTCGGCTTGGGCAGCGCGACGCTGTCGTCCGCTGTTGCCGTCCCTGAACCGGCTGCAGTAGCGCTAGTCCTCATTGGGCTCCTGGGCGTCGCGGCTTATAGAATGAGGTGACACCAGGTTCGTGGCATGATAAAGAATGATTTGATTTGCGACGGGCCTACCGATGAGACAATCAGGTAGATTAATTAATGTCGTCAACATCCACCGCCCGCTGCGCGGCCGTCGAAATCCAAACCCTGAACGTTCGGTGACTAAGACTAGCCAATGAGATCTTGCTGTGCACGTGTGGCATTGGCGTTTTGCAACGGCTACATCATCGCGTATTATGGCGAATTCGTGTTTTGGGCTACGCCTGATCGTGAAGGATTGAACGTAGGCGGGATCATCGCAACCTGGCTCCTGTATTCGATAATGCCCGCCGCGCCAAAAGCTCTCTGTGTTCTCCCGCCACTGATGGGTGTAACATTCTGGGCCCTGTTCAAGAACCGGCGCGTCGAAACGTGCCCCAATGCCATCGTAGCATTTTCTGAAAGAGCAAAGCCACTAAACTACCTGCTTCTCTTCGCCATCCCGTTTGTTGCCTGTGCCATCTACTATCCCGCGGTGGCCCACCGACACGACGGCAGCATATAACACCTTGCCAGGCCACGTGATGGATAAGTCTCTCAACCGCTGGTGCTACTTCGATGAACGCAAAGACGACGCTACCCGGGAAAACTTCGAGAAAAATTTTCTTCGCTGCGTATTGAGTCTCGACCATTCCGTCGGCGCGATTCTACGTTCGCCCAAGCAACTCGGCCTTCACGAGAACACGGTGGTCGTTTTCTTGTTCGACCATGGGTATCTGTGGGGAGAGCATGGCTTGGGTGGGAAATGGTTGCTCTACGAGGAATCGATTCGGATTCCCTTCATCATCGTGAACCCAACCCTGGACAACCGGCGGCGCGGGACGCGACTCGACTCGATGGCGCTTAATGCTTAATATCGACATCGCGCCCACCCTGCTCGATCTGGCCGGCTTACCGATTCCCACCGAGATGGACGGGGTCAGCCTCAAGCCAGCGGTCCATGGCCAGGTTTCTCGACTAAAATGGGATCATCTGTGCAGCCCACGAAGTGATCGCGCATTTCGGGGTAACGTTTGCCGACCTCGCACAGCCCGTTAGCGGTCGAAATGTCGAATTTAAACACTCACCCATAGATCCGTTCGAGGCTATTTATTAAACTCAGCCAATGTTTCTCGGTATCCCTCTTCCTCGGATTCGGTTGTATGGGCATGATCTCCACAACCAGCATCGCTCTGACCGATGGCCCTGCGGCTTGGTGGTCGTTCGAATCGATTGTGGAAGATACGGTCGCCGCCAGTCAGAACAACCCGGTGTGCAATCTGGCGCTGGTGATCCTTGGCTGGGGCACTGCCGGCGCGTCTCTTGCTATCGACGGCGAAGAGCTTGTCCAAGGTCCGAAGTTCCGCATTGGCCACCAGTGTGCTCTCGAGAACGCGGATTTGACTGTTTGGATCAGGTACGAAGCGACTGATCCATTCGAACTGACATTGGCGACGCGTTAGGATGAAAATGACGTAGTGCTGTCGATGTTTCTTCCTTGCCTTTACCATTACTGAACTGAGGAATGATGAAACAACAAGCCTGTTCCCTGGCTCCGATAGTCGTGGCCACGGCGCTTTCCCTACACGTGCCTTCCCTGCGGGCCTCAGAGACCTTATCGGTTCCCGAGCGTGGATTCGTGAGCTCTCAACCGGCGACGACGTGGGAGGAAGGTCTCCTATGCGGCAATGGCACGATCGGAGCCAATAGCCTGAGTCGTCCACTCGACGAGCGGGTAATCTTCTCCCACGAGCGTCTGTTCCTGCCAATGGGCCCTCCGGTGATGCCTCGCGATCAGTCGGCCCGCTTGTTCGAGATCCGGCGACTCATCGACCGGCAACTCTACAAACAGGCCTGCCAGCTCCAGTTCGATCTATCTGGGCAGAACGGCTTCATGTACCCGGACTATTTCGTTCCAGCCTTCGACCTCACCATCCGCACGCGGGCGGAGGGTGAGGTACGCGACTACGCTCGCTCGGTGAATTTTCAGACCGGTGAGACGACAGTCCACTGGGCGGATGACCGCGGAACCTTCGAACGTCGCATGTTCGTGTCACGTGCGGCGGGCGTGGCCGTGCTGCTGATCACTGCACCGCCATCGGCGATCCACTGCCGACTTGCTTTGGAACCGCGGGAACCAAGCGCCAAGTTCAATGCGGATTCGGACATCAACAAACGCTCCGACCAAGTCTTCAAGGAACACGTTTCCGACATCAAGTGCACGGCGGGCAAATCCTGGCTGGCCTACAGCAACGGTTTCAGCAAAGCCTACCCCGGCAGCATCCACGCGTTGGAGAGCTACGCGCGGATTGTGGCAACGGGCGGGACGACCGAACCGCAAGACGATGGCTCACTTGTCGTCACGGACGCGGACCGCATCCTGCTTTT
>JAFGRD010000012.1 GCA_016935315.1 Pirellulales bacterium | reverse complement strand
TCGAACGCCAGGTTCTGCCGCAGGTAGGCCTTGTCGCTATACGTGCTGTTGAGATTGATCTCGTTGACGCGCGGCGTCCCTTCGCGGTATTGGAACTTATAGCCGTGATTGAAGCGAATCTTGAAGTGCTTCTTCGGCGCGCCGGCCGTGCTGCCGCCGCGAATGTGGATATTCACGTTGTCGTAGAACTGATCGAGGAAGAACACCGAACCCCGCGCGCCGCCCCGTGTCTCGGAAGCGCCAACGCTCTCGACGAACCACTGCACGATCGGCAGGTCGGATTTCAGGTCGGGGTCTTTGACCACCGTCCCGTAGTATTCGGGCGAATCGCTGGGCAGCGGAAACAGCGGTGCCCGCGAGAACTCGCCCAGCGCGTCCACCGCGTCGATCGACCAGCGCACCATCTTGCCGGCCGTCAGGGACGCACCGGGAATGACGGCGGTATAAATCCCGTCGCCGGCCACCGCGTCGGCCCCGCTCCCGTCGTCGACCATCGGCTCGACACCGGTAAGGTCCACGCGGCTCTGCACGTCGAAGCCAATCCGCCATTCCATACTGATGCCCAGCAGTGGCGCCAGCGTTTCGACGACCCGCGTGGTGATGATCAGGTCCTCGCCCGGTTCCGGCGGCGGCGGGTTCTCCGTGACGTCCCGCAAGGCCGGACCGATCTGCGCCAAGGCCGTCTGGTTCGGCGCCCCAGGGGTCGGCGTCAGGAGATAGCCTTCGACCGCGTCGGACAGATCCAGCGGCTCGAAATGGACCGCCACCAGCTCGGGCAAGATCAACAGATCGGAACTGCTCGCCCCGGCATTGACAGCGTGGATCGCCAGGACGTTGTCGCCTTGAATAAGGGCATCGGCGTGCGCCGAGATATCGAACTCCGCCCAGGTCACCGCGATCGAATCGTCGCGCGTGGAGCCATAGAGCGAGCCGGAATTCCACGTCAGTTCCTCGGCCGGCGGTGCATTGTCCCGCGCCACCTCCAGGCCGTTCAGATAGGCAACAAACCCGTCCTCGTAGCGCACGCGCAGAATCAGCCGCCCCACTGCCGTCGCATCGTCGACGTGAAACGGGACCCGCACGTACACGCTCTGATTGACGTTGCGCATCGCGCTGACGTCGAGCCCGACGTAGCCGTCGTAGTCGTAGCCCACGCCGGTCGTACCGCTGAGCCATCCGGCATCATCGAAGTTGGACAGCGTCCAGTCGAGCCCCAGCGAGCCATTGGTCGGAATCAGCGCCGTCGCGGGAGCCCCTTCGGCGAGCAGAACCGTCTCGGTCTGCGTGCCGGCGTCGGAACCGCTCATGCCATAGGCGATATCCGCAAACTGCGGCGGATAGTCCGGATAGCTGTGCACCACCACGCCGTCGGGATTGACCAACGCGACCGATTCACCTCCGGCCGACAGGGAGAAATTGGTGTGCAGTTCGCCGGCCGGATCGCACTGATCCCGACCCGACGCGAAAACAACCACGAACGCCCCCGGCGCCAGGGACATATCGGGAAACCGCCACTTCGACAGGTCATCCAGGTCGTCGGTCAGCGACCAGCCGGCCAGATTGACCGCTGCGCCGCCGGTGTTCTGTATCTCGATCCAGTCGGGATAGTCGCCGATCTCGTCCCGCAAGCTCCCGTCGTTCAACGCGACGAATTCGCTGACGATCAAGTCGCCCGCCCCGACCGGCGCCGCCGCAAGCCCAATGAAAAAGAAAAGTACGAAGAGCAGCCGACGTATCGTTACGCAATCACCCATACTTGCGATGCACTCCTTCCGACGGGTTTGGCATCCCGCTCTGGTCGTCCAGGCACCCCCTCCTCACGCGAGGAGCCATGCGTTAACCCCATTCTAACACATCCCAGCCCCCAAAACAAGCCGCGTCCGGCCCCTCTGGTCATGTCATTGCCGCGCCGGGCGGGAATGATAGGGTCGCCCTCGAATGCGGTTATCTAGGGGCGATAGGACTGCCCCGGCGACGGCTCGCTCAGGATGCGCCAGAGGTTGCGGATGTTCCGTTCGTGCATGCCGTAGGCCCAATGGCCGGGCGGCGGCTCCATGAAATCCCGAAACGCGACCCTTTGAGCCAGCCGGTCGGTCGCCTGCTCCAGCGTCAGCCCCTCCCGCCGGGCCGCACTGAGCCCGGCCACCATCCGTTGATAGTAGTCGCGTACCGGTCTCAAATCGCTCTTGAGCAAAGGCGGACTGTGCGAGGAGATCACCCGGTCGATCTGAACCTGGGGGGCCAGGAACCGGTCGAGCACCGTCATGAAACGCTGCACGTCCGCCCACTCCGTCCGCTCGCCGACCTCGGGCAGATGCGCCCGCTGATAGACGATGGCCCCGGTGACCAGCAGCTTCTCTTCGGGCACGTACACCAGCGTGTCGCACAGGCTGTGGCCCTTGCCGAAGAAGACCAACTCCAGGTGGACGTCGCCCAGGTCGAGCGTGTGCGTGTCGGCGAAGGTCAGCGTCGGCCGGACGATCTCGTAGCCCTCTTTCATGTCCTCGATGTACAGGTTCCAGAACTTGATCTCGCCGTGAATCCGCCGGGTGTAGGTCCGCTGACCGGCGACCTGACGCAAGGCCTCGCGCAGGTCACGCAGCGTCAATGCCGCCCGTTCGAGGTCGCGCCGTTTCCGCTCGGGGTCGGTCTGCTTGTCGATCAGCCATTGCGTGTCCTCGGCCAGATTCTCATGCCCGACCACCGTCGCGTCTGGGAACAGCACGTTGCCGCCGGCGTGGTGCATGTGGCCGTGCGTGTTGATCACGTACAACCAGTCGTCCCGGCCGAACGTCCGTTCGATACGCGCCTTGATCGGCGCCATGATGCGGGGCGACATCTCCGTGTCGATAATCGCCAGGCCCTTCTCGCCTCGGATCGCCACCAGATTGCAGCGGCCGGTGCCCAGCCAGTAACCCAGTACCACGCGATTGGACAGCCGCTCGATCTGAACGTACCGCTCGGGATTGACCTCGCCCCCCGCCGCCGCGATCATCGTCAGCAACACCAATCCTATCGTCCCAGCCATCGTCGTTCCTCCCAAACACGGCCCCGTCGCTCATTTCCCAGTCCCCGCTGCGACATCATCCGGCGCGTCAGTCCGGCGGTCCTACTTCTATAGACGGACCTGACGGACGATATCCGCCGGATTTCTCAGCAAATCGCTGATTTCCGATGAATCGGGGCGGCCCGTGGAACCGGCGTCGACAGACAATGCCCCGCAATGTCCACGATGCTCAGGCCGTCGCGGCCTCGCGACGCCGGCGGCCGTGCTCCTGGGGGAAGTTCAGATAGGCGAACTCCCCGAACAGTTCGATCGCCTTGCGGTCGTAGGCCCGCGCCGCCTCGATTTCGCTGTCGTACGACCCCAGGTTGTAGTATTGCCCCCGGCAGGTAATCGTCGCCCGCCACCGCCCGGTCGCCCTTTCGAAATGGACCCCCTTATACTGTGACGTACCACGCACGTGTCGGCTGTTATACGCATTCTGTTGCCGCGTGCAAATCCGGAGGTTGCAGCGCCGGTTGTCGAGACCGTTGCCGTTGATGTGGTCGACCACCATCCCTTTCGGCGCATTCATAATCAGCCGGTGCATCCAGATATTGCCGCCCCGGCTCTTCTTGGTCGTCGCGTAGAACTTCGTCCCGTTGTAAGCCGCTTGCCATGTATACCGACTGAGCCATTCGTAATCGGCCTTGTCGACGAGGGCAAACCGGCCCTTGGTCAGCGTGATATAGCGCACGTCGTCGCTCGGCGGTTCCGGCGGCTTCAGCCGCACCGGCGGCCGGTACTTCCGCCGAAAATGCCGGCACGTCTGGTGGGCGTAGACCTCTTTCAACTGCCCCGGGGCATCGGGATGAGAGATGCAGGCCAACAGACCCGGCCATCGCCGCAGAATCACGCGGAACCAATGCCCGACCGGCCGGACCGCGCACGCGCAATTGGCACAGACGCGTTCACTCATGGGATTCCTCCTTTCCGACGTCCGCCCGCTGTACGGCCCAGCGCCCGCGCCGACGGCGTCGATCAAAATGCTCGCCTCATGCGGTTGTCGACTCCAGCCGGCGCGACCGGCCCGGTTCGCTGACCACCGCCCTCCGGCAGTGGGTCCGCCGCGCTCCCGGCGCGGCACCCTTACCTTACCCCATAAGATTGATGTTTGTCCAACAACAACTTAACACTTTCTTGCATCCAATCTCTAACCTCCGCTCCCCCCGCCCTTTACCCCGACCGAATTTTCGTCCGCCATGCCGCCCACCTTCTCGGCCGACTCCTTCTTGCCCAAAGGCCAAGGCACGGCGACACACTTGACGCGGCCCGGGCGGCCGGATACCCTGAATCCATGGTGAGGCGGAAAAGTCCACGCCGCCGGCACTTTCCATTGTGCCATAACGATACGGTGATGCCTCGTAGGATGAGCGTCCTCGCTCGTCCAGATCTGCGAATGGAATTCGATCTTCGTCGCATGAAGCCGCACTGCGAGGGCCTTGACTTCGTCCAAGAAGGGTCGGACGAGGACGTCCAACCTACGCCGCGAAGGTCAGGGTTCCTGGTAGGATGAGCGTCCTCGCTCGTCCTGACCCTGCGAAT
>JAFGRD010000126.1 GCA_016935315.1 Pirellulales bacterium | reverse complement strand
GCTTTGGGTGGGCGGGCCTCGATAGGGCCGGTCATCGGGAGGCGGTGATGGGGGCGTGTACGCAGTGCGCTGGCGCTCGGCCAGGTAAGGTGGCTGCGTTGGATACATCGGATAGGGCGGGTTCGCCGGATACCGCGGCCCACTCCATTGGTGCGCCGGCGCCGGTGTGGCCGGCCATGAGGCCGGACGCGACGCGACACCTGGCTCCGTCGGCGCGCGGGGCACCACGCCGTAGCCGTTGGCCCCATAGGGTAAAGGCGCCCCGGTGCCATACGGCGGCGTGGCTCCCGAGCCGGTCCAAGGCGGGGCGTCCTGGGCCGCGCAAGGGATCACAACCCATAAGCCCACGGCCAGGGCAACCGGGATCCAGAAGACGACCGGAAGTAATTTGTGCTGCACGAGAGGAGTTCCGGCGAGGAGTCGATGGGGCCCCTCTGCTTCCGACAAAGGGGCGGGAAAAGCCTGATGGTACCGGGCGGCGGATTATAGCGCAGGCTTACTCCGGCTGCAACAGCGATTTGACGGCTTCGAGAATCGCGTCGGTCGACGCAACCTCTTGCCCAAGCGGGAGATACGCGCTGCGGTTGTCCACCACCCGCAGCCGGCTCCCCGGCCGGGAGGCCAAGCGGCGGATTTTCCCACCCGACGTGTAGCTGAAAACCACGTACGGCTGCTCCATGCGGATCGCGTCGATCTGCCAGTGGTGGGCGGCGATCCGCACTTCCGACAGCCGCATCAGGCGTTCGACCGGCTCCGGCGGGGCCCCGAACCGATCGATCAGCTCCACGCGGAAGTCGTCCAACTCCGCCCGGTTCGACACCCGGGCGAGCCGGCGGTAGAGGTCGATTTTCAGCCGCATGTCGGGCACATAGACCCGCGGGATGTACGCCTCGACGGGCAGGTCGACGTCGACCTCGACCGACGCCTTCGGCGGCAGCCGCTTGAGCTGGCCGACTGCCTGTTCCAGCAGCGCGCAGTACAGTTCGTAGCCGACCACGGCGATGTGGCCGCTCTGCTCGGTCCCCAGGATGTTGCCCGCCCCGCGAATCTCCAGATCGCGCATGGCGATGGCGAAGCCGGCCCCCATGTCGCTGAACTCCTCGATCGCCCGCAGCCGCTTGGCGGCCGACGGCGCGAGGTTCTTGTTCGGATCGATCAGCAGGTAGCAGTAGGCCCGATGCTTGTAGCGCCCCACGCGGCCGCGAAGCTGGTGCAAGTCGGCCAGCCCGTAGCGGTCGGCCTCGTCGATGAAAATCGTGTTCGCGTTGGGTATGTCCAGCCCGCTCTCCACGATCGTCGTGGCCAACAGCAGGTCGTGGCGCTGGTTGACGAAATCGATCATCACCTGTTCGAGCTGGCCCTCGGGCATCTGGCCGTGGGCGATGGCCAGTTCGGCCTCGGGCACGATTTGGCGCAGCCGCGTGGCCACGATCTCGATGTCCTGCACGCGGTTATGGACGAAGAAGACCTGCCCGCCCCGGTTCAGCTCCCGCATGACCGCGTGGCGGATCACCTCGGGATGGAACCGGGTGACGCGGGTTTCCACGGCCAGGCGATCCTCGGGCGGGGTCTCCAGATTCGAGATGTCGCGCAGCCCCAGCAGCCCCATGTGCAGGGTCCGCGGGATCGGCGTGGCCGTCATCGTCAGCACGTCGACCGTGGTCCGGTAGGCCTTCAGCCGCTCTTTGACCTCCACGCCGAATCGCTGCTCTTCGTCGATGATCACCAGCCCGAGGTTGTGGAATCGCACGTCGGGCTGGGCCAGCCGGTGGGTGCCGACCACGATGTCGATCGCCCCCTCGGCCAGCCGCTCGACGATGCCCGATTGCTGCCGGCGCGTCGAAAAACGCGAGAGGGCGGCGATCTCGAACGGGAATTCGGCCATCCGCTCGGCGAACGTGCGGTGGTGCTGCTCGGCCAGGATCGTGGTTGGCACCAGCACGGCCACCTGGTAGCCCGCGTCGACCGCCTTAAACGCCGCCCGCATCGCCACTTCCGTTTTGCCGTAGCCCACGTCGCCGCACATCAGCCGGTCCATCGGCTGCGGCCGGGCCATGTCGCCCTTGATCGCCTCGATGGTCACCAGTTGGTCCGCCGTTTCCTGATAGGGGAACGAGGCGTCGAACTCCCGCTGCCACTCGGTGTCCCGGGCGAAGCTGATTCCCGGCCGCGACGCCCGGGCGGCCTGCAATTCCAGCATATCGGCCGCCAGGTCGGTCACGGCGTCGCGGACCTTCTCCTTCTGGCGAACCCAGGTCCGCCCGCCCAGCCGCGCCAGCGTGGGCCGGCTCTTCGACCCGCCGACGTATTTCTGCACCAGCCCGATCTTCGAGCTGGGCACGTAGAGCCGGGTGCGGCCGTGGAACTCCAGCACCAGGTGCTCCTCGACCTGCCGCTCCTTTTCCAGCAGCTTCAGCCCGCGGTATCGGGCGATCCCGTGGGCCACATGGACCACCAGGTCGCCCTCGCGCAGCTCCATGAAGCTGTCGATCACCCGCCCCAGCCGCCGCCGCGCGGTCCGCCGCAGCTCCGTGCGGCGGAACAGCTCGCCGCTGCTGAGCAGCACGATCCGGTCGGGCACCAGCCGGAAGCCGTTCTGCAGCGAGCCGATGGGATAGTGGAGCTTGCCCTGGCGGGCCAGTTGCGTATTGCCGAAGACCTCGGCCAGCCGTTGGGCTTCGGCTTCGGTCTGACAGACCACGAACACGTCCTGCCCGGCGCCGGCGTCGTCCAGCTCGTCGCGCACCCGGCCCACGTCGCCGCTGAACCGCTCGACCGATTCGATCTTCAGCCGGCAGGTGGTCTCCAGCGAGCCGGCCGCCACGGCCGACGCCGTGACCGAGGGAAACTTCAGGACCTGTCGCAGGGTGTCGCTGACGCCATGGAAATCCTGCGGCCGCTCCAGCCGCTGCAGATAGTGGCGCCCCTGCTGCTCGATCTCGCCCGGCTCGATCAGCAGGAACCAGCTTTGCGGCGGCAGGAAATCGGCCAGATGGGCCCGATCCTCGCGCTTCGGCTCGAGGATCGTCACGTCGACCGAGTCCAGCGTGGCCAGGCTTCGCTGGCTGGAGACCTCGAACCGCCGCAGCGATTCGATCTGGTCGCCGAAAAACTCCACCCGCACCGGGTCGTACCAGTCGGGCGCGAAGATATCGACGATCCCGCCCCGCACGGAAAACTCGCCGGGTAGCTCCACCGCCGACGTGTTGTGGAACCCGTTGCCGACCAGCCACTTCGCCAGGGCGTCGATCGCCACCTCGTCGCCGACGCGCAGCGACCGGGTCTGCCGGGCCAGCGACTGCCGGTCGGGCACCGGCTGCAAGAGGCTCTGGATGCTGGTGGCCACCAGCTTCGGCGGGTCGGCGCCCTGCAACAGCTTCAGCAGCCGCACCCGGTCCCCGAAGACCTCGTCGTGGATCACCCGTTCGTCGGGCAACGATTCCCAGGCGGGGAACCGCTCGGGCGTGATGGCCGAAAACAGCGCCAGGTCGTCGACCAGCTCGTCGGCCTGATCGACCTGCGGACAAACGACCACCACCGGTCCCGGCGCCCGCGCGGCCAGCACGGCCGCCACCAGCGCGCACGAAGAGCCCCAGACTCCGTCGAGCGTGGCCGCGTGTCCCGCAGCGAGACTCTCGACCACTTCGGCGAAGCCTTCGTGACGTTCCAGCCGTTCGGCCAGCTCGAAGAGCCGGTCCGACGTAGTGGTTGCCGTTGCGGCGCCTGCCATGATCTGGGGGCATTTTAGGACAATGGCCCCCCGCGGGAAAGCCCGAACCGTCGCCCGACCGTGGCGGCCTGGAGCGGAAGCTGGTATGGTACGCAGGGCCTCGACCGACCTGTTCTCCGGCTCGAGCCTGTATTTCGATTACCTGAATTGCCTTGCCGCCTTGCTCGATCGGCCGCCGGCCCGGGCGCCGGTGTTTCTCTCCAAGGAGCCCTGGCAGGCGAAGAGCTTCCAGACCGCGCTGGCCGGCTGGACCGAGTGCTAATAGCTGAAGACGACGGCTTCGCCGTGCAGGTGACCGAAGATCTGCCGGCGATCCTTGATCATCGCGATGCCCGGGGCCAGCTCTTCGGCCGTCACTCCCGTAATCTTGGCACACAGCGGGCAGACCACGATCTTCGCGCCTCTGTTGAGCAAGTGGGCGACCATCGCGCGCACCGGCGGCATCTCCCGGAACTTGACCGACGCATCGAGGTTCTTGCAGGCAAGCGGCGGCGAGGCGACGTTGAAAAACACCACCACTTCCCGCCCATCGTCCAGACCATGCTCGGCAAAGTGGAACGCCATCACCACGGCGTGCAGGTCGTCTTGGCCGCTGGTCAGGTTGACCACCAGCGTCGGTTTCGGGGAATCCCCTTCGGGCGAATCCTTCGCACAGCGGGCAACGTTCGGCAGCAACAACGCAACCGTGGCCAGCGCGACTGCCGCGGCAACGCATCCGGAAAGCAGCTTCTTCATCGGGTCACCTCCTTCGTAAGGTTCCTCAGAAACATCTCTGGGTTGACATAGCGGTCCTCGGGCGACAAGGTCTCGCGCTACGGTTTCTCCAGGGACCAGGTAATCACGTTTTTCCCCGGCCGAAGGTTGGCCAGGGGACCGGGAACGGGACGCGAGAACCTCGTGCCGTTGATGTCGGTGTCGAGGGTGATCGGATTGCCGCCGCGGTCTTCGATCGTCTGCCCGACGGTCGGAAACACGCCGACCAGCTCGGCATTGACCAGCGGCGCGTCGATCCGCGGCGGGGCGTCGCCGACGGAGAACGTGATCGTGGCTCCGCGGGGATGATCTTCGACGGCAAGCCGCGTGACCTCGGCGGACACCAGGCTGTGGTCATCGCCGAAGGAGCTCTTCCGGGCTCCTTCGAGGAAGACGTTGTAGTCCGACTGGTAGCCCGGCGCCACCTTGACGTCGTCGAGCCCTCGCCGCACGAAAACATTGCCGAACCACTTGTCGTCCTGGGCGGTGCCCGTTTTGCGTCCGGCCGTTTTCGTGGTGTGCGGCTCGAAGTACTGCGAGCGGCGGTTGACGTCCGGATGGTACTGGTAGGGGCAATCGACAAGCAGATTGTGTGCGAAGACGGTCGCCTCCGAATTGCTGCTGACGGCCTCGCCGATGAGCACGTTGTGGTCGACGACCGTGGGGCCGTGGTTCATCTCGAGGAAGACCGTGGCGGCTTCGGTGTTGTAGATCACGTTGCGGGTGATCCGGATGCCCTGGTTGCCGAAGTCGATCCAGATACCGAAGGCACCCTGCTGTTGCCGGAACACGCCGCGGATCAGGTTGCCGCTGATGACGGTGTCGACGCTGTTGTGGAACTTGATCGCCGCCGTCTCCCAGCCGCCGAACTCCTTGCGGTAGTTGGTCTCTTCGATGCAATTGCCCGCGATCAGCGAGCGGGTGGCTCCCTTCTGACCGGCGATGCCCGCCTGTCCACAGCGGCGGATGACGTTGTTGCGGACAATGTGGTCGCCGTAGGCGTCGATGTCGCTATAGTCCACGCCCGGCGCATGTCCCAGAATGACGCCCACGCAGCGGGCGTTGGTGATCAGGCAGTTTTCGATGATCCAGTGCTTCCCCATCCGCGGGCCGACGGCGCCGGTCTGCAACTCCAGCACGGGCGGCGCCCAGTTGGCGGCGGCGTGGGCGAAATGGAGACCGGCGACGGTGATGTACTTCAGTCCGGTGACTTCCGGCATGAAGAGACTCTCGCGAACGTTGATCTCGGCCATTTCCGCGTTGGGATCGGCCTTGCCGAAGTTCGCGAGGATCGTCGTCACCTCGCCGTCCACGCGGCCGTGCCAGCTCTGCTCTGCGGCGTCTACCTCCGCGGCGGTCTGCTGCTCGTAAAAGGCCTCGCCGTTGAGATAGACGTCTCCGCGATGATGCCACTGGCCGTAGTTGAGCCAGCCGCCGGAGACCTGCAAGGCGTAGGGATTGTAGTCGCCGAAGAGCGAGTTCGGCAGCTCGGCCTTCCAGACGCCGCCGTGTTGGCGCGTCCAGGACGTGATGCGCTCGGAGCCCTTGACGACCACGGTTTCTCCCGGCGCCGCGCGGTAGGTGATCCGTTGGTTCTCGCCGCTGCCGCCTCGGGGCGGCTTGACCCACTCGCGATACGTTCCGGCGTGAACGGTCACGACGTCGCCGGGCTGGGCAACGGCGGCAGCTTCGTTGATCGTAAGGCAGGGATCCGCCTGGCCGCCGGACCCGGCGTCGCTGCCGGTTTTCGCGACGTGGATCTCCCGCGACAAGGCGTTCGATCGCCCCAAACCCATCGCGACGATGCACGCCGCCGAGATGAGCCAGTTCTGAAGTGTCATGCTCTTGACCTCCTTCTCTTGTGAATCTTCAGCCTTCTTCCACAACCTTCAACCCCATCAGGTGGGCCAGGTGGCGGATGTTGCGGGTGTGGTCGCCGTAGTAGGCCACGCGGTGCAGCGAGGCATAGTAATCCATGGCGCTGGCCCCCAGCGCGCCGCCGCCCCAATGGGCCAGCAGCCTGTCGGCGTCGTCCACCTCGGCCACGAGCTCCGTGCGGCAGCCTCGTTCTTCGCCCTTGGGGACCTTGGGGACCTCGATGATCTTGCCGGTGAACATCAGCAGGGTGTCGAGGTGGACCAGTTTGGTGAAGGTGATTTTCTGCCCAATGCGGTAGTGGACCTCGGTCACCGCGCCGCCGCGGACCTCGGCGTGCCGGCGGAGCAGGTAGGGCGCCTTCGGGCCGTCGGGGCCCTCCAGTTTCAACGGGGCCGAACAATGGGAGAGATGGAAGGCGTTTTTCGACGTGTCGACGCCCCCGGCATTACCCAGGAAGCCCGCCTGGTTCAGCGCGTGCTGGAAGATCAGCATGGTCAACAGGCAGTCCATGTCGCCGTCGCAGGCCGCGGGGATTCCCCGGTCGTTCAGGCGTGAAAACCCCAGGCACGGAAAGCCTCGCGACAGCCAGCCCATGCAGGTACCCACACAGAGGCCGTCGGCCCGGTTTTCGGCAATCAGCCGCTCCAGGGTCAGGCTGGCGCGGGCGGCCTTCAGCACGTCCTCCCGGTTGGGCTCGACGATCCCCTCGGCCTCGTCGAGCCACCGCTGGGCCTCCGCTTTGGCGGCGGATTCGTCCACGTCGGCCATGGCCTGGTCGTAACGCCCGTCGGCGATGGCCACCATCTCCACTCCCAGCCGCTGTTTCACTTGCTCGGGCGTTTGGGCCTCGGGCGTGCCCTTCAACGGCGCAGAGACGAGCACCCGGCTTCGCCGCAGCAGCGGGATGACCCGCAGCAGCGACGCGGCGCGCTCCAGCTCGTCGCAGTTGCTGCTTCCCAGCAGCGTGATTCGGTGTCCTTGCTCGCGCCACGGATTGACCAGACACCAGTCGTGCCCACCGATGATCGGCAAGTGAAAAACGGCCGCCGGTCGTCCTTGTTGGAACACGGTGGGCATCACCGCGTCGTCGCGATTGAAGTTGCTCAGTCCGAAGATGTCGGCGGGGATCGCCAGCACCGGGGCCTCCGGACCGGCCCTATCGAGCAACCGGGCCGTTTGTTCGGCCGTGTTCGCCTGGCCGATGACGAACTGCACGTTGCCCAGGTTCTTTTCGGCCTGGGCCAGGCGCTTCATCACCGGCGCGAGATCCGACTCGGCGAGGCCCCAACTGTTGCCCAGCGACTTGCCGGCGATGATGACGCAGATCGGGACCTTGGCGTGGCGGGCGGGCGGGGGACTCGACGCGTCGCCTTCGGCCGCCAGGTGACCGGCCGCCAGCGCGATGCCACCCGCTGCACTTGTTCCGAGAAACTGCCGACGAGTGCAATGCATACACATCCGTGGTTTTCTCCTGTGTTGCTGCCGTGATTCCGGGAATCCGCCGAGAGCCGATCCAAGCTGACGGTACTGCCGATTCTATCTGGAGGCCGTCCGGACTACAACTACCGAGGCGTGCAGCGTGCGTACACGTCAGCCTTCCTGCGGTCAACCGGCGACCTCCAAACGGACTCACCCGATTCCGAGAACCAGCGACTCGGCCGCCACCCTTCGGGAGGCGGCTCCAAGACACCGGATTCTCCCCGGAATCACGCAAGGCCATTTGTTGATGTTTGCATTGCGAATGATTCAGGCCAACGGGAGGCCGGACAGGTCGGGCTCCCGTTGGTCGCCCTCGCGCGTTGAGTGTGCCAGTGTCAATAGCGAGTCGAAAAACGGGACGCCAAACGCAGCTCTCGGCAAGCCAACGTAAGATGGGGGGCCAGCTCCGGAATCCGCCGGCAGATGTACGCCGTGTGCGTTTCCATGGCGCCGCGAAATGCCCCAAGCCTTTTTACCAGGGGCGAGTCGGCGGCTGCCAGGACGGCCTGGAAGGTCTGGTTGATTTCCGAGGATTCGATCCGGATCACCAGCCGCAGAGCATCCTCGACGCTGCCGATCGAAGCAACGGAGGCCTCTGCCTGCTCCATCTGCTGTTCCAGGCGGTCAACGCAGTCTTGCCAGGGACTGAGGTAGTCGGCCTTCCAGCCTCCACGAATCGCCACGGCCCGGCATACCGCCAGCAGATCGGCGTGCTCTTGCTCCTGCTCGGCCAGCGTATGGAAGAACCGACTTGCCGACCCCGTCTCGACGGGATCGTCGGCGAGAGCCTTGGCGAAGGCGGCGTAGATTCGCTTCGCCCGCAGCTCCAACCCGATACATCGCCCCAGGATTACCGGCGATTTCGCGGCGGCGGCCACGAAGAAATCGGCGTTCTGCAACAGGGAGAGGAAGGTCGTCCGCTGCAAGGGAAAGACGGCTCGGAAAAAGATCCGCCAGCCGAAACACTGCACGGTGGCGACGGGATGGAGCAGAACGTCCCACGTCGTGATGGCGCCGACCATTTCGCTTGCCCCCGGCAGTACGGTGGTGGTTTGGCGACCGGACGAAGCTCCCGCAGGCAGCAACGCTCTGCAGTCAACTTATCGGAAGTAGCCCGGCGGCGTCAAGTACACCGGCGAGCCGGAAATCCCCAAGGTTCTCTCGCACTCGGGCTGAGTCTGCTACAATGGCTGTATGATCCACTACCGACGACAGCCGCCGGCCGGACGAATCGACAGGAATTGAGGAGGGTTTGTCGGATGCGTCGAATGCTCTTCGTGCTGTCGGCGGCGTTCTGGCTGGCCTCGACCCTCGTTGCGGCCGACTGGCCCATGTATCGTGGCGACGCGGGCCGGACGGGATACACTGCGGAGACGCTGCCGGCGGGGTTGTCGCTGCGGTGGTCCTTCTGCTTGCGGGATGCCCCGCAGCCCGCCTGGCCGCGGAGCCAGCGAATGCTCGAGGATCGCGCGTTCCAGGTGGCGGTTGCCGGCGGCACGGTGTTCTTCGGCAACTCGGCGGACGACAAGGTTTACGCGCTGGACGCGGCAAGCGGTCGCCGGAAGTGGACTTTCACGACCGACGCCCCGGTCCGGTTCGCGCCGGCCGCATGGAAGGATCGGCTCTTCGTGGCCAGCGACGACGGGCATCTCTACGCGCTGTCGGCCGACGGCGGCAGGCTGTTATGGAAGCGGCGCGGCGGGCCCGACGACCGCTCGGTCCTGGGCAACGGCCGGATGATCTCGAAATGGCCCGCTCGCGGCGGCCCGGTGGTCGTGGGCGATCTGGTCTATTTCGCCGCCGGAATCTGGCCCTCGGACGGAATCTACCTGTACGCACTCGACGCCGCCAGCGGGAAGGTCGTCTGGACAAACAGCGATTCCGGCGGAATCACCATGGCGCAGCCCCACGGCGGGGCCGTTGCCGAAAGCGGTGTTTCCGCACAAGGCTATCTCGTCGCGACGGCCGACCGACTGCTGGTACCGACCGGACGAGCCGTGCCCGCTGTGTTCGACCGCCAGAGCGGCCGATTCCAGTACTTCCACCTGCAGCGATTCGGAAGAAGCGGCCAGTCGCCGACCATGGCCTCCGGCACGATGTTCTTCAACGGCGGAACCGCCTACGATCTGGCCGGCGGAGCCAACCTCTGCAACGTCGGCCACGGCCCGTTGGCCGCGACGCCCGGCGGACTGGCGCTCGCCGCCGGCGACGGCGTGACCGCCTTGACGCTGACGCCTGCGACGAAACCCGACCGCCGCGGAGAGCCCACGGCGACGATCGAGCCGAAGCAGCGCTGGGCCACGTCGCTGGGGGCGGCGTGCTCCGCACTGATTGTCGCGGGCGAACACGTCGTGGCCGGCAGCGCCGGGAAGGTCAGCATGCTCGACCTGGAAACGGGCAATGTCATCTGCTCTGCCGACGTGGAGGGAAGCGTCTACGGTCTGGCGGCGACCGGCCAGGGGCTTTTCGTCAGCACCGACCGGGGCACGATCCACGGCTTCGCCGCCGGCGAACCGGCGCGGGATCAGCAGACGCAGGAGCAGGCACGGGAGCAAGCGCCGGTGGAGCGGGCTGGGGATCGGGCCGTCGCATCGCCCTACGGCGAGGGTACGCCGGCAGCGAAGGCGGCCGAGGAGATCATCGCGCGAAGCGGCGTTCGGGAAGGATACTGCGTCGATCTCGGCTGTGGCGACGGCGCGCTGGCCTATCACCTGGCCCGGCACACCGGGCTGTTGATCTGTGCCGTGGACGACGATCCCGACCGGGTGGCGCTGGCCCGGAAGAAGCTGGACGCCGCCGGATTGTACGGCACTCGGGTGACGGTTCACCATCGCGACTTGTCGGCCTCCGGATATCCCGACTATTTCGCCAACCTGGTCGTCTCCGGTCGGTCGGTGGGCGAAGGCCCCGAGTCTCTCCGGGAGGCGGAGGCCAGGCGTCTGCAGCGGCCCTGCGGGGGAACGATCTGCGTGGGCAGACCGGGCTCGATGACCCCATCGCGTCGCGGCCCGCTTGCGGGCGCGGGGCGTTGGACGCACCAGTACGGCGACCCGGCCAACACGGTTTGCAGCGACGACCGGCTGGTGAAGGGGAGTTTGAGCATGCTCTGGTTTGGCGACGTCGATTTCGCCATGCCCAGCCGTCACGGTCGCGCTCCGGGGCCCCTGTTTGCCGAAGGCCGTCTGTTTCAAGTCGGGCTGGACGGGGTCGTGGCGGTCGACGCCTACAACGGCCACGTGCTGTGGAAGTACGAGATCGAAGGCCTTCTAAAACCTTACGACGGCGACGAACTGATGGGCACGGCGGGGACCGGGAGCAACGCCTGCTTCGCCGACGGCAGTGTGTACGTCCGCCACGAAGGCCGCTGTGTTCGCCTCGACGCCGCCACCGGCAAGCCCCTGGCGGAGTTCCCCGTGCCCCGACAGCCCGACGGCAAGCCGGGCACCTGGGGCTATGTCGCCTGTGACGAGGGAATTCTCTACGGCTCGGTGGCCGACCCCCGGCACGTAGTCACCTACCGCTACATCAACCGCGGCGGGGACATGCAACGGTTGTTGACCGAATCGCAGCGACTGTTTGCCCTGGACGCCGAGACCGGCCGATCGATATGGCAGTACGAGGCAAAACACTCCCTCCGGCATAACGCCATTGCCCTGGCCGACTCCAGGGTGTTTCTGATCGACCGGCCGGAGGCCCTGTTCGACCGCGAAAAGAAGCCCCGAACGAAAGACCACCCCCTGGGGCTCCTCGTGGCGCTCGACGCCGCCACGGGCGAGGAGCTCTGGCGGCAGGACGAGGAGATCTACGGCACGACGTTGGCCGCCGGCGCGCGACACAACGTGCTGCTGATGAGCTACCAGCCGACACGATTCCGGCTCGATTCGGAGCTGGGGGGTCGCATGGCGGCGTTTTCGACGGTCGACGGCCGGAGGCTTTGGGACATTCGCGCCGACTACCAGTCGCGACCGATCATCAACGATCGCACGATCTACGCCCAAGGCGGCGCATGGGACCTGCTGACCGGAAAAGCCGTGCCGTTTGCGTTCCAGCGTTCCTATGGCTGCGGCATTCTCGCCAGCGGCGCGCACATGCTGCTGTTCCGCTCGGCCACGCTCGGTTACTACGACCTCTCCGGGGCCAGACGCACGGAGAATTATGGCGGGGCCCGTCCCGGCTGCTGGATCAACGCCATTGCCGCCGGAGGGCTCGTGCTGGTGCCCGACGCCACGGCGGGCTGCACCTGCAGCTACTTGAACAAGGCCTGGTTCGCCCTCCAGCCGGAAGACGGCGATGCGCCCTGAGGCTGGTGGACCGATCGAAAGCGTGCTTTTCAACGGCACGGCCGCGGGTTAGAATGGGGGCGGATTACAGCCGAGGGATCCTGACTTCCAGCCAAGGAGCATGAGATGAGAACTGCTGTCTTCGTCGTGCTGTTGGTGTCGATCGCTTCGCCTGCGGGCGCGCAGTCGTGGCAACTGGCCTGGTCCGACGAGTTCGACTACGCGGGACTGCCCGATCCGGAGAAGTGGGGCTACGAAGAAGGCTTCGTGCGGAACAACGAAGCTCAATACTACGTCGCTGCCCGCCGGGAGAACAGCGAGGTCAAGGACGGCATGCTGATCATTCGCGCCAACAAGGAGCGGTACGCGAATCCCCGTTTCCGCGCCGACGCCGCGCAGTCCGGCAGGAGACGCCAGCGAGAATTCGCCGAGTACACGTCGGCGAGTGTAACGTCTCGGGGCAAGGTCACCTGGCGGTACGGGCGGATCGAAGTCCGGGCGAAGCTGCCCACCGGTCGCGGCATGTGGCCGGCCATCTGGATGTTGGGCACGGGGGAGCGCGGTCCCGGACAGCGCCGGGCCGGCTGGCCCGCCTGCGGCGAGCTCGACATCATGGAAAACGTCGGCTTCGCCCCGGACGTGATCCACGCCAACGTCCACACGGCGAAGTACAACCACGTCAAGGGCAACGGCAAGGGCGCCAAGATCACGATCGAGAAGCCGTACGACACGTTCCACGTCTATGCGATGGAGTGGGACAAGGACCGGATCGACTTCTTCGTCGACGACCAGAAGTACTTCACCTATGAGAACGAAGGCACCGGCACGGACGCATGGCCGTTCGACTCGCCGCACTACCTGATTCTCAACATCGCCATCGGCGGAAGCTGGGGAGGGCAGCGGGGAATCGACGACGCCATCTTCCCCCAAGAGATGCTGATCGACTACGTCCGTGTCTATCAGAAGGGCGGCTAACAAGGGAGCGGGAGTCTTCTGTGCTTGACGGGGCGGAAGACAGAGGGTAATCTCCGGTCGTGCCACGACGATTGCGGGTTGGCATGGTGCGTGATGCCCCATCACTGGCATCGCGTCCGCGGCGCCCAGGTGTCGGGGCAAGAGCGCACGGCCAAGCGATTGGGGCTGCGATCGACGCGCCGGTCGGCCGCGAACAACAACATTCGATCCACCTTAAGACTCCCGCCCCCTTTAGTTAACCTATCTGCTTGGGTTCGGATGGTGCTACTGAGATCTGCAGGACGCGGGCAGAAGCAGCCTAGCGGAGGGGGGGATTGCAGCCCCGTCCGTGATCACACCTGCCCCTGCGGCAGGGCATGAGGCTGCTGCGCCGTCAAGGCGCGGAGCGCTCACTGCGGTTTCATTCACCGTATGAGCGGCTCGATGCCGAAGTCTTTCTTGCGGGAGAAGTATTGCTTGCCTAGAATGAGAATAGAAGTCTTACCGTTGCTGGTGTTGCCTTCACTGAGGTGACACCCCCCGAAGCTTGAAGGTTCGGTATCATGCCCACAGAGACTCCACCGCACTCTCGGCTGGGATCAGGGCTCTATTCGATCCCTGATGCTGCTCGCATTGTGAGGGAGCCTATTGATCGAGTGCGCAGATGGGTCAACCCTGAGGAACAGTTGATTCGCCGATCGCTTGGGTCCGAAGAACGTACAATCACGTTTCTGGAGTTGATGGAGCTACACTTCATCAGCATATTTCGGTCAGAGGGGGTGACTTTGCAGACTATTCGCAAGGCCGCCATCGCCGCGTCTCGGAGATTTGGCACCGATTACCCGTTTGCGGTTCGCCGATTTGACACAGACGGACGAACAATCTTCGCGACATTGATTAAGGACGAAGAAGACGAAGAGGTTGTTGAAGATTTGAGAAGAGGGCAGTACGTCTTCCGCCAGATTATGCGCCCGTTTTTTCGGCGGCTGGAGTATCGCGACGCTAATGAAGCCCTTCGATACTGGCCTCTCGGCACCAGGGGGCGAGTTGTCCTGGACCCTGAGCGGCACTTCGGAAAACCCATCGATTCCGAGACGGGTATCCCCACAAAAACTCTCTATGAAGCCGTCAAGATTGGCCAGGACCCACCGGACGTGGCGAAGTGGTTTGATGTGCCGCGCAGAGCGGTAGTGGCAGCAATTAGGTTCGAGAGCTCACTCACGGCGTGAAGTACTTTTTCGACAACCCTATCTCGTATAGGCTCGCGAGGATGCTCGACGCTTTGGGCGTCAAAGCTGTTGCTTTGCGTGATGAGTATCCAGCAGACACCACGGATATTCGGCTCTTTGAAGAGTTGGGCGGTCGTAATGTGGTATTCATTTCTACCGACACTAGCCAGATGAGTAGGGAACATGAAGCCAGGGCCTTAAAGGAGGCTGGAAACACGGCCCTCTATTTTGGCCCCTTTTTTCAGCGGATGCAATTCTGGGATCAAGCTGTGTGGCTCTTGAAGCGGTGGAAAACCATCGATGGGTTTGTCAAGGGTGTTGCCCCGGGAACTTGTGCCGAGATTAAACAAAACGGAAAAGCGACTGTCTATCATCTGTGACGCGCCCATCCACCGGCCGCGAACAACACCATCCGATCCAATTCAAGACTCCCGCCCCCTTCCGTCTTCTATTCGGATACCTCGTTCATCGGAATTCCGAGCGCCTTGGCGACACCCTGGCCGTAGGCGGGGTCCGCCTTCCGACAGTTGCTAATGTGTCGGCGCTTGATCTCCCTGGGCGCATCGCCCATGGCGCGAGCAGTGTTCTCGAAGAGCACCTGCTGCTGCGCAGGACTCATCAAACGAAACAGATCGCGTGGCTGAGAATAGTAATCGTCGTCATCGTCGCGGTGGTTCCAGTGGTTGGCTGCGCCGTCAAGCGGAAGCGGCGGCTCGCAGAACTCGGGCTGTTCCTGCCACTGGCCGTCGCTGTTGGGTTCGTAGCCGAGAGTGGCGCCGGCGTTATCGTCCACCCGCATCTGCCCATCGCGGTGAAATGTGTTCATCGGGCACCGAGCGCGGTTCACCGGAATCATGTGGTGATTGACACCGAGCCGGTATCGCTGCGCGTCGCCGTAGGAGAAGAGCCGTCCCTGCAACATCTTGTCGGGAGAGAAACCAATACCTGGCACAATATTGGCGGGGTTAAAGGCCGCCTGCTCGACTTCAGCAAAATAGTTCTCGGGGTTCTTGTTGAGTTCAAACACGCCGACATCCATCAGCGGATAGTCCTTGTGCGGCCATACCTTGGTCAGGTCAAATGGGTTGAAGGGGAAGTTGGCGGCTTCGGCCTCGGGCACCACTTGGATCTTCATGTCCCATTTCGGAAACTCACCCTTTTCAATGCTCTCGAACAGATCGCGCTGGTGGCTCTCGCGGCACTTGCCGATGATCGCCTCGGCTTCCTGGTCGGTCAGGCACTTGATCCCCTGCTGGGTCTTCAGGTGGAATTTGACCCAGAATCGCTCGTTATCGGCATTCAACAGGCTATAGGTGTGACTGCCGTAGCCGTTCATGTGGCGATAAGAAAGCGGGATGCCTCGGTCGCTCATGGTAATGGTAACCTGGTGCAATGCTTCTGGGAGATTAGTCCAGAAGTCCCAATTGTTCTTGGCGCTGCGCACGTTCGTCTTGGGATCCCGCTTAACGGCATGATTCAGGTCGGGAAACTTGAGTGGGTCGCGCAGAAAAAAGACCGGAGTGTTGTTGCCCACCAAATCCCAGTTGCCCTCTTCGGTGTAGAACTTGATCGCAAAGCCCCGGATATCTCTCTCGGCATCGGCCGCCCCGCGTTCGCCTGCTACCGTGGAGAAGCGGACGAATAGCTCGGTCTGCTTGCCAACCGCAGAGAAGATCTTCGCCTTTGTATAATGGGTGATGTCATGGGTAACCGTGAAGGTACCGAATGCGCCGGAACCCTTGGCGTGCATGCGGCGTTCGGGGATCACCTCGCGATCGAAGTGAGCGAGCTTCTCCAAGAACCATACGTCTTGAAGCAACTGCGGACCGCGGGGCCCCGCGGTCATCACATTCTGGTTGTCAGCGACTGGCGCTCCGGCGTTGGTGGTGAGTTTCTTCTTTTCCATGTTCCTTCTCCTTTCGGTCGATGGTTTGATTCAGATGATTGCTGCTGATCGAGCAGCCTCCAATTGATCCTTGGGCAGGTTGCCGCCCAATAACGTCTCCATCCGATGGCGGTCATTGTAGCACACCGGTCGCAGGGGTCCATGACCGAAGAGGCGGGGTACCATTTCTCTTGCAGAAGGCTGAACGTCGCCTGCGGCTGCTGGCATTGATAGCGGCGGGGCGAGGACACAAAAGGGGGCGGGAGTCTTCGTTCTTGACGGGACGGGAGACAGAGGGTAATCTCCGGTCGTGCCACGACGATTGCGGGTTGGCATCTCGTGCTCTGGCATCTCGTGCTCTGGCATCTCGTGCTCTGGCATCGCGTCCGCGGCGCCCAGGCGTCGTGGCAAGAGCGCACGGCCAAGCGATTGGGGCTGCGATCGACGCTCCTCGCCGCCCGGCCGGTCGCGAATAACACCATCCAATCTACGACTCTCGACCCCTTCAGTCAGCCCAGGAGGTCGAATCCATGTCGACGACATTTCGCATTGCCACGTTCAATGTCGAGAACCTTGACGATCCCTCTGTGCCGCCGCTTGCGGAACGAATTGCCGTCATGCGGCCACAGTTGGAGAGACTCCGACCTGACGTCTTGTGCCTTCAGGAAGTGCACGGGCAAGAACAACCCGGACAGCCTCGTCGGCTACTTGCGCTGGAACAACTACTGACGGGGACACAGATCGCCGGGTATTATCAGGAATCGACGCAGACGCTGAACCACCCGCAGGTCTATGACAAGAGAAACCTGGTCATTCTCAGCCGGTTTCCCATCGTGGATCGCAAACAGATCAAACACGAGTACGTTTCGGCACCGGCCTATAAGAAAGTGACGGCAGACCCCGAGGAGGCCGCAGCGGATGAGGTCACCTGGGAAAGGCCCATCCTCTACGTGAAAACCACCCTGCCCGACGGCAGCGTGCTGCACGTGATCAACCTCCATCTGAAATCGAAGATCCCAAGCAAGATTCCCGGTCAGGGAGGCCAGCAGAGCGACAACTACGCCTGGAAGTCGGTTCCCGGCTGGGCAGAAGGATACTTTCTTTCGTCGCTGAAGCGAGTGGGGCAGGCTCTTGAGGCCCGCGTCCTGATCGACAGCGTCTTTGACGAAGCCGAAGACGCACAGATTGCCGTGTGTGGCGACTTCAATGCCGACCTCGATGCCGTTCCCGTGAAGGCAATCCGCGGTGACGTCGAGGAGACCGCCAACGGTGCCCTCGCGACTCGGGTGTTGGTACCGTGTGAACACACGATTCCCGAGCCCTCCAGGTTCTCGCTTTACCATCACGGCAAAGGTCAAATGCTGGATCACCTGCTGGTCTCACGTTCGCTGCTTTCATCCTACCGCGGCTCTGAAATCCACAATGAGCTTCTCCACGATGAGTCCATCGCGTTTGCCAGGGACACCCAGTTCCCCGAGTCCGATCACGCGCCCGTCGTGGCCGAATTCGTGAAGCCGGATGATTGATGTCTGCACTGCCTTCCGTTCACGCTGGTAGTCGAGACAAGAAGGCGATCACGATTCCGGGCGCCGGCCGCGGGCAGTCGCCGCCGCGTGGAAGCTGATTGCCTTGGTCAGCAGCAGGGCGGCGGTGAATTCGTTGACCTGGGTCTGCGGCTGAGGGACCGTCTCGACCAGATCCAGCCCGATCAGCCGACACTTCGGGTTTTCGACGAGCAACGCTTGCAGGTATCGCGTCGTCTGCCACCAGCTCAGCCCGCCGGGCTGCGGCGTGCCCGTGCCCGGACACAGCCCCACCTCGAGCACATCGATGTCGATCGTCAGATACACGTCGCCCGAAAGGCCGCGCAGCGCCGTCAACAGCTCGTGCTCCAAGGCGGGGTCGCCCAATTGCCGGGCGGGAAAGGACAGCACACGATCGGTCTGCCGGGCGAAATCGGCTTCTTCCCGCGCGGCCGACCGCACGCCGACGGCCAGCACGCGGGCCGAGCGCTCGACGAGCCGGCGGATGGCACAGGCATGGGAGTGTGGAGACCCCAGGTACGTGTCGCGGAGATCGAAATGGGCGTCGAGTTGGACGACCGTGACGCCCGAGAGATCGTCGGTGCCCCCGGCGGCCGCTTGGACCAGCGGCGGCGTCAGGGCGTGCTCGCCGCCGACGCCGACGACCAGGCCGCCGTGGCCGTGCAGCGCGGCGGCCGCCCGTTCGACCCGGGAAAGATAGTCGGCGGGCGTTTCGTCTTCTTCGGCGGCCACGGCCGCCGCCGTGTGAAATCGCAGCGCGGCCAGATCGAACTCGGCCTGTTCGTCCCAGAGCTCGACTTCGGCCGACGCCCGCCAAATGGCCTCGGGCCCGCGGGCCGTTCCCCGACCATAGGAGACGGTGCCCTCGTAGGGGAGCGGGAGCAACAGCACATCGGCTTGCCGAGGGAGCGCCGGCGGCAGGTCGAGAAACGCAGCCCAGCTCATGCACGGCCCGCCTTGTCGAGTTCTTCGAAGAGAGCCTTGGTCAACAGGGGCCAGACGACGGTTGCGTCGGCATAGACCTCGGCGTAGCGTCCGCCTTCGGCCGGCGGGGTAAACTTACCCCAACTGACGCCTTCGGAATACGTGCAGCCCGACAAGCCGCCCCAATGGACCGGCTCGGGACAGATCCGCACGCCGCGAAGGAACCTGGGGGCCGGCAGCCGTGTGCCCAGCCGCGCGTTGGTGATGTCGAAGTAGGGGCCGACCTGCTGGGCCCAATTCCGCGGCACGCCGCCGCCGATGGTCAGGATTCCCAGACGCTTCGCCTGGCCGATCCAGCGGGCGTACTGCTGCAGATCAAGGAACGGGTTGAACGGCGCCGCCGCCTGGAAGACTTCCTCCGGGGTGAGGTCCTCGGCGGAGCGGCCCTCGCGCCGCAGGGCCTCGGCCATGGCCCAGGTGGAAACGTCGAGGCCCATTTCGCTGTCGGTGAAGGCGGGGATGAAGACGGGCACGTTCGCTTCGTAGGCGCTGCGCAAAATGCCCGGCCCCTCGGCCGACTCGGAAAGCCGCCGGCCCAGGGCGCGGCAAAGCCGGCTGGAGGACCAAACGTCCCCGTCGGGCGTTTCGGCGGCCAGCACCGAGCGGACCAACTGCTCGACGCCGTTGAGGTTCGCCTCCATTTCCAGCGTGTCGTAGATGCGGTTGTAGCCGCGCTGGAAGAGGGCCTCGTCTCGAAGCGACGGGTCGTGGCGGTAATGGGTCAGGCCGATCGATTCGGTCAGGCCGTGAGCGATCAGGGCGCCGGTCGCCACGACGGCGTGGACGACGCGGCGCTCGATCAAATCGCAAACCAGTTGGCCTTGCTTGGCGACGGTCATCGCCCCGGAGACGGTCAGCACGACGCGGCAATCCTCGTCGCGCACCATCTCCACCAAGATCTCCAGCGCTTCTCCCAACTGTCGGCCGGAGAAGGCGGTTTTCGCCATCGCCCGCACCAACTGGGAAAACGATTCTACGCGTCGCAGATCCAGGCTCTCAAGCGGCTGCAGACCGTCGCTGCGTCCGTCATGAAGCGATCTTTTGTTCATCGATTTGACTGGTGCCACTGACAGGAAGGCTGCGGCACGGGTGCCGACCGAGCGGCGGAACGTCTGGAAGAAAACGGAGTTCTTCCCTCACGGACACGTCGCCCAGATCGATCTGTTCGCGAATGTACGCAAGCACTTCACGCGGGTCGGTGTTGCCACAGGTGAACACGTCCATGGCAATCTGCCCGCTGTCTGCATAACAATGGGCCGAGGCGTGACTCTCGTCCAAGACAACAACCGCCGTGAAACCGGGCGGGGAATTGTGGCCGAAATGATAGCGAACCTGAGAGATGACGTTGGCGCCGGCCTTGGAGGCCGCACGCGCCATGACGTCCAGCATCCGGCGGTCGTCCAGGCAGACCTCGCGCGGAACATTTCGGCAGTCGATCAGTAAATGTCGTCCCTTATACAACGCATACAACCTCCCATGGGCTGAAAGGAACCGGGCCGGTCACCGGCGGCCACGAAGCCGGCCGGCAAGCCCGCGATAGCCCACCGCGTGGGCCAAAGGCCTCACGGCAAGCCGAGTAAGTATACCCCCGCCGGGCCGAGCCGTCTAGCGCCGAAAGACCTGCGAGGCGGGGAATCTGCCACGCGAACTCTCCTGAACGCAGAATAGGCCGACGTACGTGGGGGCCATATCCGAATCGTGAAGTCCCCGAGACCGGCCCGTCAGGGGAGCTTCGGCCGCCGCGCCGCATCGTTCATGCCCCGAATGATCGCTTCGGTCACCGCGCCAACCTGCATCTCCGTGGCCACTTCCATGTTGTTGCGCCACGAAGGCACCCGGCGGCGATCGAAAATGGTCATGCCCGTGGTCAACTCGCCCATGGTCTCCACGTCGCCCGCCATCTCTTCCGTGCTGAACAGCTCGGGCTCGGTCACGGCGGTCAAGGCTACGGAGTCGTGAACGTGGATCCCTTCCAGGCCGAACCGCTGCCGATAGCCCCGAAAAGCCGGCGGCAGGATCGTCCGCAGGAAGCGGCCCACTCGGGTCGCTTCGTCGGGCAGTCGGTTCAGCAGATCGAAGCTCAGCACCAGCCGATTGGTCACGTCCAGCGGAATCAGCGTCTTGGTCGAGCGGGAGCGGAAAACGGCCTGTGCCGAGCCGGGGTCGCAATACATGTTGAATTCGGCGGCCGGCGTGATGTTGCCCGGCCCGGCCACCGTCCCGCCCATCATCACGATCTCGCCCACCAGCGACGGCAACTCCGGATCGCGCTGGAACGCCCTGGCAATGTTCGTCAGCGGCCCCAGGGCGACAATCGTAATCGAGGCCTCCGGGGCGCCCCGCACCTGGTCGCAGATGACCTTTTCCGACGGGTGGAGATGGTGCAGCTCGGCCACTTCGAACTCAACGCCCGCAAGCCCGTCCACGCCGTGCAAGTGCCGCCCGTTGACCGGAAGCCCCGCGTCTGGAGGAGACGCCGCTCCCAATCGGGGCCATCGCGGCGGATCGAGCTGTTCGATGATCGCCTGCACGTTCCGGGTCGCGTTTGCCGGCGAACAGTTGCCGCCCACCGCGGTGATGGCGACCACTTCCAGACGCGGGTCGAACAGCGCCAGACACAGCGCGATGGCGTCGTCGATACCCGGGTCGACGTCGAGAATCACCTTCCTGGCCATCAGTCCCTCGCTTGCAGGGTCGGCAAACAGCATCGCACCATCCGGCGATTCTAGGCGACCGATCGGCTGCCCGCAAGGGGAATGCCCGGAAAAACGCTCCGGCGCACCGAATTGTGGGCCCTCGGGCTGCCGTGCTAGAATGGAAGTAACATGCCGGCCACCATGCGGCTTGCGTATTACATATTACAGGTGGAAGAGGCCTCGCGGCCGACACATTCGCCCAATCGGGAGTCTGCATGACGCTTGCCCGCCGCCACACGAGCCACCAAAAGCCGCTGCTGTTGCCCGTCGTGGTGTGGGCCGTCGCGTTGCTGGCGACCACGCCGCCGGCCCGAGCCGACGAGCTCTACGAGGCGGCCACACAGCTTCAGTCGCGCACGGCGGCCGAGGTGGAACAGTTGGCCCAGTGGTGTCGCGAGGAGGGGCTTAGTGCGCAGGCCGAGCAGACCCGCCGGTTGCTCGGGCCGCGCGACCCCTATAAGCTCTATTTGCCCGTGTTGAAGGAGACGGTCGGCCGGGAGCCCCTGCCGGCCGACGCCTCGGCCTCGCTGGTCGAGTGGGACGCCCGGCTCACGCGCCTGCGGCGCGACCGGTCCAACGCCCTGTACGACCTCGCCCGAACGGCCATCCACCGCCGCCGTCCCTCGCTGGCCTACGACCTGGTGCTGGCGGCGATCCGCATCAACCCGGACCACGAAGCGGTCCGCCGCGTGTTGGGCTACCAGGAGTATCGCGGCCAGTGGCACACCGCCTACGAGGTCCGGCGGCTTCGCGCCGGGCAGGTCTGGCACGAGAAGTTCGGCTGGCTGCCCCGGACCCACGTCGGGCGATACGAGCAGGGCCGGCGCTCCACGGGCCGCAAGTGGATTACCGCCGAAGAGGACGCCCGGCTGCACCAGGACATCGAGTCGGGCTGGCTGGTCGAAAGCGAGCACTACGAGATCGTCACCAACCACAGCCTCGAGGCGGGCGTGGCCCTTTCCGAGAAGCTCGAGTGCCTCTATCGCATTTGGCGGCAGCTCTTCATCCGCTACTACGCCTCTGAGGCCCAGGTGGTCGCCCTGTTCGACGGGCAGGCCCACAGCCGCCAAAACCGGATGCCCACATTCCAGGTCGTCTACTTTCGCGACCGCGACGACTACAACCGTTCGCTGCGGCCGGCCATGGGAAACATCGAGATTTCGATCGGCGTTTACATCGAGTCGATGCGCCGGGCGTATTTCTTCGCCGACAAGAACGCCGACGACCGCACGCTCTACCACGAGGCCACCCACCAGCTATTCCACCAATCGCGGCCCGTGGCCCGCGGCGTGGGCTATCGGGCCAACTTCTGGATCGTCGAAGGCATCGCCATGTACATGGAGTCGCTCCGCCGCGAAGGAGACTACTACGTCTTGGGCGGCTTCGACGACCAGCGGATCTACGCCGCCCGCTACCGGCTGTTGAAGGACGATTTCTACGTGCCGCTCGGCGAGCTGGTGACTTACGGCATGGAGAAGATCCAGAAGGACCCGCGAATCGCCACGCTCTACAGCCAGGCGGCCGGCCTCACGAGCTTTCTGGTCCACTACGACTCGGGCCGTTACCGCGACGCCCTGGTCGCCTATCTGACCACCGTCTACACCGGCCGCGACGACCCCGGCACGCTGGCCACACTCACCGGCACCCCCTACGCACAGCTCGACGCACAGTACCGGCAGTTCATGCAGCAGAGTCTCTCCCAGGCCGAACCCGCCGGGCCGTAACGAGCGTTCCGTGGTGCGCTTTCAGGGTTCTCTTGTAGCCGAACACGCTGAAATCGCCGAGTATTGTGGATGCGTCGGAGGGCTCTGTTGGCCGGCAACAGTCCACTCAGTCATTCATTTTGGTGCGGAGGGCATCGTCTCGAATCGCCCAGTTCATTGGGCATCCCACTGGCGGCTCGCCGCAACGTTGACTACTATCAGGAGCGAGCCCGGCCGTCGCCCCCACCCCCCCGCAGTGGGGACGTAATTCCGGCGCCCGAGGGCGTTGACATAAGCTATTGTGCAGCATAGAGTTAAATGCTAAGGTGAAACCCTCCAAATTTACGTCGGCGGTGACAAATGCGTGAGACGGTCATCTACGTACGGGGCGATTTCCCTTTCGGACCCGAGTACAGGGTACCGGATGGTCTTATCAGGGATTCAAGGGTCCTGCTGGAACTCGATCTCTCTCTGATTGAATCCATTCGGGACGAGTTGCTCGCCTGCCCTGGATTCTTGGACCGAAAGGCCCTCGAAGATCTCCTGTGTGCCCACGTCGACAGTGAAGAGTCCTGTCGGCGACTCGCCCGACTCGTTGCAGGTATTGACGAGCGTTTGCGGGGCACGGGACAGGGTGTCAAGGGGCTCCTTTTGGCGATCAAGGAGTGGTTGGCCGACGAAGAGAATCGGAAGAAGGGGTTGCTTTCCGAGGAGGAGTTCGAGGAAGTACGCAAACGATTGCCTTTGATCGCTGGACCTTTTCCGGGGCATGAGCGGCAGGCCAAGGCGGAACAGCTATCGCAGACCACGGGCATGCCGCTGAAGAAGATCGAGATGATTTGCGATCTTCGACCCGTGTTCGACAAGGGCAGGGACGTCGTGGAAGGCATGATCCCGTACACAACGCTGAGAATCGTGTGCACCGGTGCCGATGGCTTGCCTGTTGCGACCGAGGCCATCCTGTCCTGCGACGACGTGGCGCAACTGGCCAAGGCTTCAGCCGATGCGAAGAAGAAGCTGGAGCGACTACAGCAATTCATGAGGGAGAAGAACGTGTCCATCCCCCGTGTCGCCATCACGTTGGAGGATGATGAGAAATGACGGAAAGGTCCTCATATCGTCAGTACGTGGTGCTTGAGCAAGTTCTGCAGAAGCTCTGCGAATCGGGCGGGCTTCCTTTCGACAGCTATGCCCGTATTAAGCTTCAGGACATGAAGTCCATGTGGGAGCGTCTTGAGGGGCCGCCACGCACCCACGTTTATGGACAAGTGAACACCACTGGCGAGAATGACAGTCCTCAATTTCGCGGTTGGGACAGTTCAGGCCGGGCGATGCGTGGCGAAGTGGCCTATGACGATCCGCAGACAATCAGTGGGGCTGAGTCTGCGGTAGTCGAAACTGACGCCGTCCCTGCGCCTGCGGTGGAAAAGGAGTGTCGGGCAATCGCGCGCAACAGGACGGCCGCATACGACGATCGAATGGCTGCACTGCGCGCGTGGATGGCGATGGATGACGATGACGTCTCCGTGTTCGTCGTTGAAGAGCTATATCGTACAGACCTGACGGACAACTGGCGCAACGCGCTTGTCTACGCGGCCGAGAACGTGCATTTCAAGGACTCGGCCCAGCAAGCGAGGATTCGTGCCCGACTGCGCGAACTGGCCCTTGAGCTTCGAGACGTGTCTCAACCGGGGACGGAGCACGTGGTCTGGTCGGCGATGCGGCGGTACACCTCCTTGATGCCCCCGGAGGAGGCCAACGATCTGGCGCAGTTCCTCGACCGCAAGGGCGTCGTGGACACCCGCATGGTCGCACTGCAGTGCATTGCGCGCGTGTTTCAGTTGGGACCGCCCGCCGACGCCGCGACGCTTGATCCCCTGGCCCGGCGTGTTGCGGAATATGCCGCGAAATTCCTCGATCCGGACGTTTTTGGTGGAGGCACGAACTCTTCGATTGCCAGAAATGCCGTCTTGGCGCTGGCGGTTCTTGGGAGCCCCGAGTTGGAAGCCTGCGTGGGGCGCGTCAACGCGCTGGGCAGGCGATGGCTCTCTCGTCAGGTTCGACGCCAACTGCAAGAGCTGCTCGATGGCTGGAGAGGACACGGCGTGGATTCCACAACAGGCGCTGCGTTCGGCGTTGTCGAGAGGGCCCTGGAGTCGATCCGACTCGCCAAGACAGACTAAGCCTACCGTGTCTTCTTAAGGGGCCAGGAGGCGTCGGTTGCCAGCAGAGAGACTGCCGAAGGATAACCGGCATCGGAAGGCCGAGTCGCCATATTCGATTGTCGGCGTGTACGCCAAGCCCTTTGAGGCCCAGTTTGTACGCCACGTCGCGATTCTTGCCGAGGAGTCCGAACTGCGATGGAACAGACCGGCAAGGGTGTGGCATATGGGTCCGCCCTTGGTGGCCGGCGACAGATCCCGCCAGGTGAAAGGCGCGAGGCCATTGTGTCCCGTCCATCTGGTAGGAAGTGTGTTACTCGATCTTGACGACCGGGAAGGCATCGAAGACTGGCTGGCAGAGGTCGATACCGAGCCGCCTCCGGAAAACCCTTTCAAGCGTTACGTCGTAAGACCGCACTGCGACTGGCAGACCGCGCCGGAGACCGGCCGTCGGTTGTATCGTCGCTTCAGTTGCGCGGGCTTCGTGGTGGAATGCTATCGATCCGTGGGCATCAACCTGGTGAACACTCGCGAAGCCGACCTCCCGGATGTAGAGTACGCTATGATCAAGCACGCCTATCCGCAAGTGAAGGACCGAGCAAATGTACAGGAGGCAATGGGAGGGCTGACGCTTGACGACCTGGGGCTGGGAGGCGATGGACCGTGGCAAGTCGTGCTGGCGGGCTACGTGTTCCATGCTCTGGATGAGATCAGCGACGAGAATCCGAGAGCCGCACCGCATGCGCCCGCGAGCACGGCCGAGGCGTATTATCCCAAACCGCTGCCATGACCATCGCGCTCGTTTCCAACGCAAGGACCCTTGCCATGCCGATCACGCGTGAAACCCTCGATAAGCTGGCCCGGTTCGATACGCCGACCCTCTGCAATGCGATCGAGCTGTTCGACGTCCGCCCGCGGGACGCGGGATTCATGGACGGTCGGATTCGGGCGGACTTTCCGGAGTTGCCGCCGATGGTAGGCTTCGCGGCCACGGCCGCTTTCCGCAGCGGGGCGCCGCCCGCCGGAGGCGAGGCCTATGGAAGCCTCTCGGACCAGGTGGAGACCTTCGCCGAGCTGCCCGGCCCCGCCGTGGTCGTCTTCCAGGACCTCGATGACCCACCGGTGGGCGCTACCTTCGGCGAGGTGATGTGCTCGACCTACCAGGCCTTCGGCTCGACGGGGCTGATCACCAGCGGCGGCGGGCGCGACCTCGAACAGGTCCTCGCGCTGGGCTATCCCGTCTTTACCGGCTCGACCATCTGCGCGCACGCCTATTGCCACATCCTGCACCTCGGGCTGCCGGTCCGCGTCGGCTCGCTGACGGTGCGGCAGGGCGATCTGCTGCACGGCGACCGCAACGGCGTGACCAGCATCCCGCCCGAAATCGCCGCGGAAGTGGCCGACGTGGCCGAGGACTTTGTGCAGGCAGAACGCATCGTGCTGGACTACGTGCAGGGTTCCGGCAAGAAGACCCCCCAGGGTCTGACCGACGTCCGGCGGGAGTTTTCGGCCGTGGTGGACGAGCTGCGCAAACGGATCGCGCAGCACTAAGGACTCGTACATGAACGACTTGGGCACTGTCCCGATTTTCGCGCAGCGCAGCGGAGAGAAAATGGGATCTGCCCCCCGCGAAATCCCGGTTGCACGGCCGCAAGACGGCCACCGGGATGCTGGTTGCCGGGATGCCGGCTACTGGGATGCCGGCTACTGGGATGTCGGCTGCTGGGATGCCGGTTGCCCGGACGCCGGCTGCTGCACGAACGGGGCCGTGTCGCGATAGATCGCGATTTCGTCGGTGCCGTCGCCGTTGAAGTCGCCGACGGCCGGTTTGTCGCGGGGGCCGCCCAACTCGAAGACCTTGTCGTGGGCGTCGAGGCGCCGGTCGCCGTTGATGTCGAGGTACCAGGTCCCGTTGCGGTATACACCCAGGTCGTCGGTGCCGTCGCCGTTGAAGTCGCCGACGACCGGCACGTCGCCCTGCCGGCCCAGCCGCACCGTTTCATCCGAATCGTTCAGCCGGCCGTTGCCGTCGGAGTCGAGCACCCAGGTTCCGTCGTGGAAGATGCCGATGTTGGTCACGCCGTCGCCGTTGAAATCACCGGCTACCGCCTTGTCGCCCGCGTTGCCGTAGTGGAAGACGTGGTCGATCAGGTCGGCCCGCACGTCGCCGCGCGAGGTGCGTTTCATGATCCGCGGCCGAGTGGCGGCCTCGTGGGGCTCGGGCGGGACGTTCTTGTAGCGGCCGACGGTGGGGTTCTCGGCGTCGGGCAGCCCGGGGTCGGCCGAGATGGCCACTTCGTCGCCGTCCCATGCCGGGCCGAAGATGCCGATGTCGTCCTTGCCGTCGCCGTCCCAATCGCCGACCACCGGCTGATCGTCCTGATCGCCCAGCCGGGCCCAGAAATCGCCGTCGTCCCAAACGCCGTTGCCGTTGAGATCGAGGAACCAGTGCCCCTTGTAGAACACGCCGACTTCGTCGATGCCGTCGCCGTTGAAGTCGCCGGCGACCGGCGTGGCGCCCGAGTGGCCGAACCGCACGCGTCGGACCGCAACACCCCGCGAGTCGGCGATGGTCCATTGCGACTGGCCCAGGTCTTCGCCGGTCCAGGCGGCCGGGTCGAAGATCGGGTCGTCGGGGTCCTGGACGGTCTTCTTGCCGGCCCGCTCGCCGCGAGGCCAACCGGCGTCGATCACGCTCAGGTGCCAGGTGTACGCCGCCGGACCGCCGGACACGTCAAACCGCAGCGGCTGGGCAGCCTCGGCAATCAGCGGAGACAGCCACGCGGGCGGCGCCGGCTCGGGCAATAGGGGCGCGGGTTCCGGCGGGGGCGTGGGGATGGGCGGCGGGGGGATGTCCAGAGGCAGGTCATCGTAGACTACCTCGCTGAAATTGTACAAAACGGCCACGTCGCCCAGATCCAGCGGAATGCGGACGATGGCGTCGTTGAACGCATCGACCGAGAGCATGCTCAGCGCCAAGGGGGCCAGTTCCTCGTGCGGGTTGACGGGCATGCCGCCCTTGCTGCCCGGCGTGTCGATGCTGTCGACATAGCCGTCCGGCTGGTTCTCCAGAACCGTATAGAGTCCCGGCTCCAACATGGTGAACTCGTAGTAGCCGCCGGCGTCGGTCACGGTGGTGATCGCCCGTCCCCGGGCGTCCTCAATCGCCACGCCGCTGGCGTCGCCCAGCCGGATGACCACGCCGCCGATGGGTTTGCTGTCGGGGCCGAGCCGGCCGCTGCGGACCTCGAACGGCTCCGGGGCCTCCTCGAACGGCAGGACCACGATCGCCGGTCCGTCCTGAAACACGTAACCCGAAAGGCTCGCCGGCACCAGCTCGCAGAAGTTGTATTCCACGGCGTCCACCCCGGAACCGAGCGTCACGTCGACCATCCGGTCGTTGCCGTCGAGGCGTCCGCCCTCGGAGCCGAGCAGGTCGTTGCCGTCGAGGTACTCGTCGGGCTGGATTTCTTCCGCGCCGTAGGTGCCGGGCCGGAGATTGGCGAAGATGTACTCGCCCTGCTGGTCGGTGGCGGTCTCGGCGATTCGCCGGCCGGAGGCGTCCAACAGATAGATGGTCACGCCGGAGAGCAACGGCTCGCCGGGATCGGCCACGTCGTTGCCGTTCAGTTCGGCATGCACGCGGCCGCTGAGGCTCGCCGGGCGGAGCTCGCCGAAGTTGTAGCTGTGGGCGTCCACGCCCGCCTTCAGCGACGCCCCGGTGATGCGGTCGTTGGCACTGTCGGCCACACCGCCGACCGAGCCGGCCGTGTCGCGGCCGTCGTAATACTGCGCGGGTTGCGTCTCCGCCACGCCGCAGACTCCGGCCGCCAGTCGGCTGAAGCGGTAGTAGCCCGAGGCGTCGGTCGTCGTGGTCCGATCGGTCGGCTTCCCGTCGGCGTCCAACAGCGTAACGCGAACGCCCGGGATACCCACTTCCACGTCGCTCTCGAAGACGCCGTTGTCGTTGTCGTCGAGATAGACGTAGCCCGAAATGCTCGAACGCGGGATCTCGCGGAAATCGTAATCGACCGCGTCGGTTCCGGGCGGCAGGAGGATATCGATGATCGCGTCGGGCTGCTGCAGCGAGCCACCGACCGAGCCGACCTGGTCGGGACCGTCGAAGTAGGCCGCCGGCTGCTCTTCCCAAAGCTCGTAGGTCACCTTCGGCGCCAGGCCATCGAACGAATAGGCCCCGTTGGCGTCGGTCTGCGTGGTGACGTCGGGGTCGTCGGGGCTGCCCAGCAGATGAACCGTCACGTCGGGCAAGAGTCGCTCGCCCTTGTCGAGGATCCCGTTTCCGTTGGCGTCGACGTACACGCGGCCGCTGATGCTGCCCGGGGCCAGCTCGGAGAAATCGTACCCGACGGCGGCCACGGACGACGCCAGCGTGACGTCGATGATCGAATCGGTCGGCTGCAACAAACCGCCGGCCGATCCGACGTAGTCGTCGCCGTCGTAGTATTCTTCCGGCTGCACTTCATGCACGCCATAAACGCCCGGCCGAAGGTTCGCGAAGCGGTACTCTCCCGCCCAGTTCGTGGTGATCGTGTCGATAACTTCTTGTTTCTGGTTGAGCAAGTGGACCGTGACGCCGGGCAGCAGCTCGTCCTGGGCGTCGAGGCCGCCGTTGTCGTTGATGTCGACGAAGACGCGTCCGGCGATGCTCACCGGCATCAACTCGCCGAAGTCGTAGTTCTCGCCGACCTGGCCGCTGGCCAGATGGATGTTCTCGATCAAATCGCCCGGGTTGTTTGCCGTTCCGCCGGCCGTTCCGGCCGCGTCGAGCCCGTCGAAGTAGCCGCCCGGCGTCTTCTCGGTCACCTGGTAGGTGCCCGCCATCAACCGGCCGGAGGTCCAGAAGCCCGAGGCGTCGGTGACCACCGTGATCGGGGCCGGCTTCGACCACTGTCCGAGGGTTTGCAGGCAGGAAATCGTGACCTCGACGTTGCCGATGCCCGCCTCGCCCGGATCGCGCACGCCGTCGTTGTCGGCGTCGTGATAGACGTGGCCGCTGAGGCGGGCCGGCATCAGCTCGCCGAAGTCGTAG